>JBDHJS010000002.1:0-178545 GCA_039586795.1 Gemmatimonadota bacterium | reverse complement strand
CTAGCTGGAACGACGGCATGCCCGATTATTCGATCAGCGAAATGTCGCTTGCTGAACGCTGGGAGCTCAACGAGGACTCCACGGTCCTGGTCTATCACCTGAGACAAGATCTGGTATGGTCTGACGGTGAGCCGATAGATGCGGACGATGTTGTCTTTAGCTATCAGCTCGTAGGACGTGAAGATTTCGGCTCGCCTTACCAATCGTTCTGGGAAGAGCTCGACTCGGTCGCTGCGCTAGATGACCGACGGGTTGCCTTCTATTTCAAGCGACAGCACCCCAGAATGTTCATGCATTCCGGCATGAGCATCATGCCCCAGCATGTCTACGGATCTCTCCCCGCCAACCGTGACGCATTCGCGAGTCACGCAAGCATCGTCAATCCCGGCCCCGAAACTGTGGTTAGCGGTCCTTTCAAGATCGGGTCCGTGCGCTCCGGTGAGCAACTCGAATTGATACCCAACCCAAGCTCGGCGGCTGGCGCTCCGAAATTGGACCGCGCCGTCTTTCGCGTGATTCCGGACGACGCGACCCGCGTGCTCGCTATCAAGAACGGAAGCGTCGACGTCATCAACCCGGTCTCGCTCACCGACGCTCGGGCATTGGATCAGGAAACCGGAATCCATGTGAGGACAACCGGGTATCGCTACTACGACTTCGTCGCGTGGAATTCCGCGCGCTATGACAAGTATGGTGGCCAGCACGTAAAGCGCGCCCTCTCCTACGCCATCGACCGCAACAGCATCATCGATGGGCTGGGGCTGGAAGACTACGCCACACCCGCACCGGGCCCGTTGTCACCCCTCTTCCCCGCACTCATCGATCCATCCGTGCGGCCAGACCCCTATCTCCCGGACAGCGCACGCGCGCTGCTTGCCGCCGTCGGCTGGTCCGACTCGGACGGCGACGCCACCCTCGATCGCGATGGGGAACCGTTCGCCCTCGTATTGGTGACCGACGCAAGTAATACACGCCGCAGCTCGGCGGCGGAGATCATACAGGCGCAATTGAGGGAGATCGGTATTGACGTCACTCTGCGCATGCTGGATCGTTCTGCCGCCATCGATCTCATCTTCAACCAGAACGACTTCGATGCCGCGTTGTTCGGCTTTTCGGTGACCCTGAACTTTGACTACCTGACGCTGCAATTCTGGCCCGTCGATGCTCCGTACAACATCACGGGTTACACGAGCGCTGCGCTCGACACGCTCTTTCCCAAGGCGCTGGAGGCTGGAACGCCAGCCGAGGCCATCCCTTATTGGCGCGCCGCTGGCGTCCAGATTGCCCACGACCGGCCTTACGCGTTCCTATGGTTCTTCACCGAAACAGTGGGAATGAGTGATCGCGTAAGTGGAGCTACGATAGATATTTACGGCGTCTACCAAAACCTCCATGAGTGGACCATCGACAGGTGACGGCCTCGACATTGGGCCCCGCCGCTGACCGGTCACGATCGCGATGATCCGCTACGCCGCCCGACGTCTTCTGCAAGCCGTCCCGCTCATCCTCGGCATACTGACGCTCATCTTCTTGCTCATGCACCTGGCCCCCGGCGACCCCACCGCGATGCTCATCCGCCCGGACGTATCGCCTGAAGTGCTTGAGCAACTGCGAGAGAATTGGGGCCTCAACGACCCCATCCACGTTCAGTACCTCAAGTGGCTGACGAACTTTCTCTCGGGAGATTTTGGCTACAGCTATTCCCAGCACAGAGAAATTGAGACGATTCTGGCAGATCGCATTCCGAACACGCTCATCCTGAGCGGCACGTCGCTCATCTTGATATTCGCCATTGGAATCGCCGTGGGGATCGTGCAGGCGGTGCGGCAGTACTCGCTGCTCGACAACACACTGACGTTCGGGACGCTGTTCATCTATTCAATGCCCAGCTTCTGGCTGGCGATCATGCTGATCCTGGCTTTCGCCTACGGACCCCAATTGATCTCATGGTGGCCGGGATGGCTGAAGTTCCCCATTTCCGGGATGACGAGCGTCAGCTATGACATGATGGGCTTCTGGAGCAAGCTCGGAGATCGACTCTACCATCTCGTACTGCCGTCCATCGCCCTCGGTGTTTCATCCGCTGCGGCGGTCGCTCGCTATATGCGAAGCTCGATGCTCGAAGTGATCCGTCAGGACTATATCCGAACGGCGCGGGCGAAGGGGCTGTCAGAACGAACCGTCATCCTCAAGCACGCGCTGAAGAACGCGCTGCTGCCGATCATCACTCTGGTCGGACTGTATCTACCCTTCTTGTTTAGCGGTGCGGTGCTGGTTGAATCGGTCTTTGCCTGGCCCGGTATGGGAACCACGATCGTAGGTGCCATCCTGCAGCGTGACTACCCGCTTGTGATGGCAACCAGTTTCCTGTTCGCTGTTATGGTCGTCATCGGCAACTTGTTCGCCGATCTGCTGTACGCCGCGATCGACCCGAGGATCAGGTATGAGTGAGCGACCAGAGCGATCCCGCTCCCATTCGCCCGCGACGCTGATCCCGGGCCTCACCCTCATCCTCTCGGGACGGCGTCGTTCCGGGTTCTCGATGATGGCCCTGGGCTTGTCAGCGGTAGTCGTGATCGCCTTCGGGCTCGAGCGGGTCGTCGGAACGTTCTCCGTCGGGCGCGTCGATCAATGGGTCGCTATGCTGACCCTCGTCATCATAATCGCGATCGCCTGGGGAATCGGGCCGTGGTTCACAAGGAATATCGAGCTCGAAGCGGATTGGGGTAGCTCGCAGTGGAAGATCGCCTGGCGTGAGTTCCAGAAGAACCGTCTGGCCGTGATCGGCATGTATCTCCTGGTCATCATATGTCTGGCGACGCTGCTGACGCCGTTCCTGACGCCTTATGATCCGGCGCACATCGGAGACATAGCGGCGACCCGCAACCTGCCGCCATCGCTCGCCCACCCCATGGGCACCGACAAGTTTGGCCGCGATGTACTAACGCGCGTGTTATACGGAAGCCGTGTCAGCCTCACCATCGGTTTCATCGCAGTGAGTATTTCAATCTCCCTAGGCACCTTCGTCGGTGCCGTAGCGGGTTACTTCGGCGGCGCGGTGGACAACGTGCTCATGCGTATCGTCGACATGCTGATCTCGTTTCCGCGGCTGGTGCTGCTGATCACCGTGATCGCCTTGTTCGACATCTCGCTGACGATAGTCATCCTCGTCCTCGGGTTCACGCTCTGGCCATCAACCGCGCGCATTGTCCGCGGCGAGGTGCTGTCGCTCCGAGAACGGGAGTTCATCGAGGCCGCCCGAGCGCTGGGGCTCGGCGCTCCACGCATCATTTTCCGTCACATCGTACCCAACGTGATGGGACCCGTGATCGTCGCCGCGACCTTGGGGCTCGGTAACATCATACTGATCGAAGCGGGGCTATCCTTCTTGGGCTTCGGGGTCCAGGCTCCTACGTGGGGAGTCATCATCAAAGATGGTTACCCCAACCTGACTGCGGCGCCCTGGGTCACCACGTTTGCCGGTTTCGCCATCGTGTTCACCGTGGTCTCACTCAACCTGGTGGGAGACGGCCTCCGGGACGCTCTGGACCCACGGTTGAATCGGTAGCCCGTCAATGCTAGACGGCCGCGATAGGAGCATGAACGAAAGACAAACACTCCTCACCGTCGAGAACTTGCGGACGTACTATCACACGTCGGATGGACTCGTACGCGCCGTCGACGGAGTGGACTTCGAGCTGGCAGCCGGAGAAACGCTGGGGATCGTCGGCGAGTCGGGCTGCGGCAAGACGGTCACCTGCCTTTCCGTCCTGCGGCTGATCGATCAACCAGGTCGCATAGAAGCGGGTTCGGTCATCCGACTGCGCGATCGCGATCTCGTGAAGGCCTCGGACGACGACGTCAGAGACGTACGTGGCAACGAGATCTCGATGATCTTTCAGGAACCGATGACCAGTCTCAACCCCGTCTGGAGCATCGGGGATCAGCTCGCCGAGACCGTGAAGCTGCACCGCGGCGTGTCGAGCGCCGAGTCACGCGCTCGCGCCATCGAGATGTTGCGGCTGGTGGGCATCTCCGACGCGGAACGCCGAGTAGATGATTACCCGCACGAGTTCTCCGGCGGAATGCGCCAGCGGGCGATGATCGCCATGGCGCTCGCCTGCGACCCGGCCATCCTGATCGCCGATGAGCCCACCACGGCGCTCGACGTGACGATACAGGCCGAGATCCTCGACCTGTTGGCGGAACTCCAGGAGCGCCTGGGCATGGCGATGATCTTCGTGAGTCATGACCTTGGCGTCGTAGCCCGAGTCTCGGATCGGGTGCTCGTCATGTACGCCGGTCAAGTCGTCGAGCGCGGCACGGCCAAAGACATCTTCGCTCGACCAAGCCACCCGTACACAGAGGGCCTTCTCCAATCCATCCCTCGCATCACCGAGAAACAGTCGCGACTCGCCGTCATCCCCGGCGTCGTTCCCAGCCCTCGACGCTGGCCGGATGGCTGCCGGTTCAACGCGCGCTGCCCGTATGCGTGGGCACGATGTGAGGCGTCGAGCCCGCCGCTGAGTAGCGATGCGCACGCCAGCCGCTGCTGGCTGGTTGAGGAACCGGAACGTCGGGCGGCACGCGTGGGAGAGCGGGATGAGTAGCGACGGGCCGCTCCTTAGCGTCGACGGACTTGTCAAGCACTTCCCGGTTCGCACGGGGCTGTTCCGCGCACGGGCCGGGTCAGTTCGCGCCGTCGACGGCGTTTCGTTCGAGATCCAGCGCGGCGAGACTCTGGCCCTCGTCGGCGAGTCCGGATCGGGGAAAACGACGACGGCCCGATTGATCCTCCGACTCCTCGAACCGACCGGCGGAGGCATGAGGTTCGACGGCGAAGAGATTCTGGAGTTCGAGGGAGACAGGCTGAAGCAGTTTCGCAGACGCGCTCAAATCATCTTCCAGGACCCTTTCGGCTCGCTGAATCCGCGACTAACAGTAGGCGGAACGCTCCGCGAAGTACTCCGGGTACACAGCCTGGCTCAAGGTAGCGAGGACGAGCGCGTCAAAGAGCTGCTGGACGCTGTCGGCCTGCACCCGGACGACGCCCGAAAGTACCCCCACGAGTTCTCCGGCGGTCAGCGTCAGCGGATTGGCATCGCCCGCGCCCTGGCTGTGGAGCCCGAGTTTATCGTCGCCGATGAGCCCGTCTCAGCGCTCGACGTCTCGGTTCAGGCGCAGGTTCTCAACCTGCTGGCCGACCTTCAGGAACGCTTCCGCCTCACCTACCTCTTCATCACACACGATCTGTCCGTGGTCCGCCATGTAGCCGATCGGGTAGCGGTGATGTACCTGGGTCGCATCGTGGAGACGGCCGATTGCGAAGCGGTGTTCAGTGACCCTCTCCATCCCTACACACAAGCCCTGCTCTCGGCCGTCCCAACGATGGGGGGCGACGGCCGTGAGCGGATTCGTCTGAGCGGCGAAATGGCGAGTCCCGCCGACCCGCCATCCGGATGCCCGTTCCATACCCGCTGTCCGCACCCCTCCGTCGATACGATTTGCCGAACCGAGCCCCCACGCCTGGAGGCCGTAAAGCCCCGGAGAATGGCTTCCTGCCATAAGATCCGACCGGCCTCCCGACCCGGATTGGACTAGCCTTGACACCCTGCGGGCCTCTCTCTAGCTTTGGCACCGCATTTCCCCAGCCTAGACGGACTACATAGACGGCGGCTTAGCCGAGCCGCTGTAACGCAGGAGGCTCAAGTTGGGCGGTATCACTCTGTCCGCACTGATGGCGGTCCAGGCTCTCGGCCAGGGTCAGAGACTCGACCTGGTACAGACGTTCAAGGACGGCGGCTTCATGATGTATCCGCTGGCGTTCTTCGCACTCGCCGGCGCGATCATCATCATCTGGAAGTTCATCGACCTCAAGATCAAGGGCGGTCGGAACCGGAGTCTACTGTCTGAGACCGATCAGCTACTGGCCGAGCATCGCATCGACGAAGCCGTGAGGCGTTGCCAGGAGTCCAAGGCGCCCGCTGCCTCGATCTTGCTCGCCGGTCTGCGGAGGCGCGCCGAAGGCACCGATCGGGTCATGAAGGCGATCGAGAACGCTGGGCTAATTGAGCTCGCGGGACTCGAGCGCGGTCTGGTATGGCTGGCGACACTGGCTAACGTGGCGCCGCTAACCGGGTTCCTCGGGACGGTGATCGGAATGATCCAGGCCTTCCAGGCGATCGAGCTCGCCGGTGAGGTTGAAGCGACGACGGTGGCCGGCGGTATTAAGGTCGCCCTGATCACGACGGCTTCCGGTCTGACGATCGCGATCCCGATCAACATCGCACACAACTACTTCGTGACGGAGATCGATAAGCTGGTGCTCGAGATGGAAGAGAGCGCTCAGAAGATGATCGACGCTCTTCACGAGATCGAAGCCAAAACGACGACCGTGTGAGCCCCGTCGAACACCTATTTCGAGAAAGAGGCCACCTCCGAGGTGGCCTCTTTTTCTTCCTCTGCTCAGCCGCTCTGGTGACCGCCGCCTGCGCACCACAGCCCCCCCCCGAGAGTGGCCTCACCGACCTGGTGCCCGAAATCACTCGGGTCCCCGACCCCCTGAAAGTCTATAGCGAGCTTGGCTTCATCGTCGGCGACTACGATTTCCCAGCGGTCGGCCGCTTCGTCTACCTCCCCGGCCCCGCCGATAGCACTTATGCCATTTTCACCTTCTCGATGCCGAATAGCGCGCTTCGTTTCCGCCGCGACGATCAGGGGTTCCTCGCCCGCTACCGAGTATCAGTCACGGTCGGCGACAGCCGCGCCCCCCTCGCCGAGTTGGAGACGATACAGGAGGTCAGAGTACGGTCGTTCCGCGAAACGGCGCGAAGAGACGAAAGCGTTCTCTTCCAAGGCTTCCTCATCCTCGAGCCCGGGGCCTACCCGGCTACCGTCGAGGTGCGCGATCAGGCTACCCGGGACGGCTTCCAAGTCAGCCTCGACCTCCATGTGAAGAGTTTCGAGCTCAGCTCTGTGACTGAACCCATCCTGGTCTACCGTGCCGATCCACGCACATCCAGCGACGCGCCACCGGCGCTCATCCTCAACCCCCGGGCTACCGTGTCGCTAGAAGACCCTGGCCCCCTGGTCTATCTGGAAAGCACGACCACCGAAGCCGCGATTCAGCTCCAGCTCAAGGAAGAGGCAGCGACTGTCCTGCTCGACACGCTCGAAAGCGCCGATTCGATGGCGATGCTTAACGCCGTCATCGACTCGATTGATGCTCGCATGCTACCGCCGGGTGTGCTGACGCTGCACGCCGGGCTTCTGAATCAGCAGCCGGCCGACTCCGCTTCGCTCGTCGTCGCCCTCGCGCCCGATTGGGTGACCTCGAGCTACGCGGAAGCCGTTAGCTATCTGAGATATGCAGGGACGTTCTCGCAGATAGACAGTCTTCGTGAGGCGCCTGCCGGGGAACGATCAGGCCGGTTGCGCGCGTTCTGGATTCGTAGGGACCCGGACCCCAATACGTCGGAGAACGAGTTCTTCGATCGCTACTTCAGTCGGCTCCAGGAGGCGAACGAGCGATTTTCCGACTTCGCGAGCCCGGGATGGCTCACAGACCGCGGTGAGGTGTATGTAACATTGGGCCCCCCTGACGAGGTCGCCCGCCACCTCGAAACGCGGCAAGGACAAGGACAAAGCCAGGTCTGGATCTACGGCGATTCGCTTGGTCTAGGGCTGAGCCTGACGTTTCACGACCTGTATGGAACCGGCGAGTACCGGCTTTCCAGCGACTCGCGCCGGGCTTTCCAACAGGCCGTTGAGAGGCTCTATTCCTAGCTTCCGCTAGTCCCAGTCCGCGCCGCCCCCGCAACAACTGGACTGTTTGAATGCGCCGTACTCGACTCTACGCCGCGAGCCTCTTCGTCGCCTCCGTGCTAGGCGCGGTGGCGCTGCACGCGCGCGATCCGGATGACCCCCTCGCCGAGGTTGAACAAGCACTCGTCCAGGGACGTCACTGGTATGCCGCCCAGCTGCTACGAAGGCTTGATAGCGACGCCCTCGGCACCCCGGAAGGCGCTCTGCTCGCCGCCCGGGCCGACGCCGGTCGCGGCGCCTGGCAGAGGGTCGTCGGCCGCCTCAGCGGCACCACCTGGCTCGACTCGATCAGCTACGGAGAGGGCCGAGCGCTGTTGGCCCGCGGTAGACTCGAAACCGGCCAGTACGGTCGGGCAGTGAACGACTACATCGCTTTTCTCGGCTACGCCCTCGAGCGAGAGCCTCGAGCGCTGGCGGAGATTGGATTGGCGAGAGCGATGGACGCCCTGGGCAGGGCCGAGGAAGCCGCCGCCGCCTACGGCCGCGCTTCGGCAACGATGCCCTCACTGGACCCATGGTCGGCGATTCGCTCTGCCGAGAGCCTGGCCGGCATTGGAGATACCGCCGCCGTGGCGGAACTGCTCGACCGGGCAACCGACGCGCCGCTTTCGCGACGCACCGAAGCGGCGGCAACTGCCTACGAGCGGGCGGCCGACCTCGAGGGTGCCGTGCGCGTTCTTTTGGAGGCGGCGCGTTCAAAGTCCGCCGGGAATGACGCCGGCGTGTTTCGCGCCAGAGCGGCAAAGCACCTGCTCGCCACAGGCGATACGGCCAGCGCGATGCGCGCCCTCCGAACGGCAATACGCTCCCAGCCTAGACACTCGCGCGAGGCGGCGGAGCTGCTTTCGATCCTGCCGGGAGTCGGAGCCGACGACCATCTGAACCTCGCCGTGGCCTTCGAGCGCTCGGGCGCTCCGCGCCAGGCCGCCGAAGAGTACCGGAAATATCTCGATCTTACGGACGTCCCCCAGTCTGAAAGCAAGCGTCTCCAACTGAAGATCGGTGAGCTTCTGTTTCGTGGAGGCTCCTACTATGCCTCGATCAGGAACCTGCAGGCTCTAGTCGAGACTGACGTCGATTCAGCGACCACGGCACGAGCGGAGTACTACATCGCTCGGGCAACCTACCGGCGCGGCTGGCGCCGCGAAGGCCGGGCGCGCCTGAGAGGCGTGGCCGACAACCATCCGGGCAGCGCCTCCGCTCTTCGATCACTCTGGCTGCTCGGTGATCTCTATGAAGGCGCCGGGAACATCCCACAGGCGCGGGCGGTCTACGAAGAGCTCGTCGAGATCTACAGCGGCACATCAACCGCTCGCAGCGCCCGTTACCGGTTGGGCATTCTGGCCTTCATGGACGGTGACCACGAAACCGCCAAGGCGTATTTCGACCGCTTGCGACGCGCGGGTCGCAAAGATGATCTCCAGCTGCGGGCCACCTATTGGGCGGCTAAGGCACGGCTAGAGTTGGGCGAAGACGAAGAGCCCGGCGCCGAACGCCTGTTCCGCGAGACGTACGGTAGAGATCCGTTTGGCTACTACGGGCTGCTGGCCGCCGAGCGCGTCGGCATCGATCCCTGGTCCGGGCTCGAGCCCGGACCGGATCCGGCCCCGGTAGACGAGGAGGTCAGAGCCACCCTCGACCTGATCGAACTGCTGGGGCGCGCTGGATTGGATGACGAGGCGACCGCCGCGTTCGATGCCATGATGAGCTCGCGGCCGAAGCAGCCGGAGGACCTTCTTGGTCTTTCCGCCGCCCTCGTCGAATACGGCTTCGGCGATCGAGCGGTTAGAGTTGGCTGGACGGTGCATGCCCGACTGCGCGGCCGTTGGAGCGCCAGCGTGCTTCGCGCCATTTACCCCCTCAGCTTCGAGCAAATCATCTGGGCCGAGTCCGAAGCCTCCAAAGTTGACCCGATACTCGTCGCCGCCATCGCTCGACAGGAGTCCGCGTTCACACCCGATGTGGTCTCTCGCGCCGGCGCGCGCGGCCTGCTCCAGATCATGCCATCGACCGGCCGCTGGTGGGCGGGTCGCCTCAAGATTCCCGACTACAGCGACGACCTGCTATTCCACCCGGAGATCAACGTTCACCTCGGAGCCGCCTATTTCGCCGACCTGCTGCGGCGCTACGATGATCTGCAAGTCTCCCTCATCGCTTACAATGCGGGCCCGACCAGAGCGCGTCGCTGGCGCGAGCGTCCGGAGTACGCCATCGATCCCGAACTCTTTGTCGAACGCATCCCTCTCTCAGAGACGCGCAACTACGTGCGCGGTGTGCAACGGCAGGTGCGCATTTATCGGTACCTCTACGGCGACCAAATCGGCAGCCGCGAGGCCGCAAACACGCCCGAAGCAAATCCGAAACAGGCACGTTGACAGACTCTCACTCCATCACTATCGTGGGCGCGTCGTAGATTCAAAAGTTCTTACCCATGCAGGAGGTAGTGTGGATGGCCAGGGGGCGTATCAAGTGGTTCAATGATGCCAAGGGATATGGTTTCATTGAACAATCCGACGGCGAGGATGTGTTTGTCCACTTTTCGGCCATTAACATGGAAGGGTTCAAGACCCTGACTGAAGGCCAGGAAGTGGAGTTCGAGCTGCGACAGACTGAGAAAGGTCTACAGGCTGCGAACGTAGAGTCGGTGTAGCGGCCTCTCTCACTCGGCCGTTGCTCGCCCGGATAGCCCATCCGGGCGAGCTTTTTTTGAGCCCCACATGGCAGCATATTCACCCTCACATGTCGAAGCAGACGGTCTACCTGGTCGATGGCCACGCCCTGGTTTATCGCGCTTTCTACGCGATGATCAGCCGGCCGCTCCGCACTTCCCACGGCGAAAACACTTCTGCGCCCTGGGGAATCACGCAGTTCATCCGCAAGGTGCTCTCCGAACGAAAGCCCGATTTCATCGGCTTCATCTTCGACGCGGGCGGTGACGAGACCTTCAGACACGAGGTCTACGAGGACTACAAGGCGACCCGCGAAAAGCTCGACGAAACGCTGCAGCAAGACTTCGATACGGCGATGGATCGAATCCGTCAGATTCTCGAAGGATTCCACATCCCCACTATCGAAGTCCGCGGCTTCGAGGCCGACGACGTCATTGGCACCATCGCTCGGCAGGTTGCCGATCAAGGCCTTCAGGTCGTCATCGTATCCGGAGACAAGGACTTCTATCAGCTGATCGGCGGCGGCGTAGCGTTGCTCAACCCGGGGCGCGGAGGCCCCGCCGCGATCGGCGAAGAGCTCGTTGATGAGTCGAACGCCGTTGAACGACTCGGCGTGCCACCTGAACGCGTCATCGACTATCTAGCTCTGGTTGGTGACTCGTCGGACAACATCCCGGGCGTCCGTGGCATCGGCCCCAAGACGGCGGTTCAACTCATCACCCAGTTCGGGGCACTGGAGAGCATCCTCTCCCATGCCGATGACGTTACGCAAAAGCGGGCGCGCGAAGCTCTCAAAGAACACGCCGATGATGCGCGGCTGTCCAAGGAGCTCGTGACGATCCGAACGGATGTCCCCGTCGACTTCGCGCTCGATGCGCTCCGTGTAGGCGAACCGGACCACGAGCTGCTTCGCGATCTTTTTCTGGAGCTCGAGTTCCACTCCCTGGTCCGCGACTTCGCGCCCGCCGAATCGTCTCCCTCACGACCCGCGGCTGCAACAACAGAGCACGAACTCGTAACCGACCCGGAACGGGTGGCAGCCATCGTCACCGCCGCACGCTCCGCCGGACGCGTTGGCATCGATGTACGGGCCGACGGCCAGGGCGCCGGTCGGCTTGTCGGGCTATCCCTCGCCGTTGATCCGCGCCAGGGGGCCTATCTGCCGCTCGCTCACGTGGCGGCCGGTCGGCCCGGCGAACTCGCGCTGGACGACGTCCGGGAGAAGGAGGTCGGGAACCTGCCCGAGCTGGACGCGAAGGCTATCAGTCCGGTGCGCGATCTGCTGGCCAACGACACGATCGAGATCGTCGGACACGATCTCAAACAAGCGATCCTGACGCTGAGCACAGCGGGCGTCCCCGTGCGCGGTCCGATGCGCGACGTGATGATCGCGTCCTATTGCCTCGACCCGGGTCGTCGCCAGCACGACCTCGAGTCCATCGCTCTCGAGGAGCTAGGGACGACGTTGATGTCCTACGAGGAGCTTTGCGGGAAAGGGAAGTCCCGGGTTCCCTTCTCACATATTCCGCCCGAGCGCGCCGCTCGCTTCTCGGCCCAACGCGCGGCGGCGATGCTTGGGGTTGATGAGCGATTGGCGCGCCAGCTGGATGATTTCGACCTGCGGCGGCTGTTCAACGAGATCGAGATGCCGCTCATGCCGGTACTGGCCGAGATGGAAAGAGTGGGCGTGGCGATCGATCGTCAATTCTTCTCCGTTATGGCCGAGCGGATAGACCGCGAGCTCAAGCTCGTCGAAGAAGAGATCTACAAGCTTGCCGGTCGCGAGTTCAACATCAATTCGCCTCTTCAGTTGCGCGATATTCTGTTCGATCAATTGGGACTGCCGGTGAAGAAGCGAACCAAGACCGGACCCTCAACCGACGCGGAAGTGCTCGAGGATCTCGCCGCCGAAGGCCACGATATGCCGCGCCTGATCATCGAATTCCGCGAGTTGGCCAAGCTCAAATCGACTTACGTCGACGCGCTGCCAGCGCTTGCCGACCCTAAGACCGACAGAATTCACACCTCGTTCAACCAGACGGTTACCTCCACGGGACGACTCTCCAGTTCCGAACCCAATCTGCAGAATATTCCGATTCGCACTCCGCTGGGCGCCGAGATTCGCAAAGGCTTCGTCCCAGGCGACGGATTGCTGTTACTCGGCGCCGACTACTCGCAGATCGAACTACGAATACTCGCACATCTCTCCAGCGACCCCGCATTCACCGAGGCGTTCAACGCCGGCCGCGACGTTCACAGGGACACCGCAGCCCTCATCTTCGGCGTGCCGGTCGACGCGGTATCGCCAGCACAGCGCGCGCAAGCGAAGACGGTCAACTTCGCGACGATCTACGGGCAGGGCCCGGTCGCGCTTGGTAGGCAGCTCGGCATCAGCGTCGCCGAAGCCCGTGAGTTCATCAGAGCCTACTTCGAGCGCTTCCCTTCGATTCGCGAATACCTCGACCGGCAAGTCGAAACAGCTCGGGATCAGGGTTTTGTCGAGACGCTCTTCGGACGCCGCCGATACATACCAGAACTGAACTCCAAGAATCCCAATCAGAGAAACTTCGGCGAGCGCGTTGCCACCAACTCGCCGATCCAGGGAACGGCCGCCGACCTCATCAAGCTCGCCATGATCAACATCCACGCGCAGCTGGCCGAGCGTGGTGGAAGTGCCAAGATGATCCTTCAGGTTCACGACGAGCTACTATTCGAGGTAAGCGAGAACGAGCTGGACGACCTGAAGACTCTCGTCAAATCGAAGATGGAGGGCGCGCTCGACCTGTCGGTGCCCATCGCTGTCGATATGGGCGCCGGCCACACCTGGTACGAGACGAAGGCTGACTAGACGCGACTGCAGTCACAGCCAGGGCCAGAACTCGCGCCTGACCCTGAAGATGAACTCCCACTCCCCACCACCCGACACCCCTCGAGCTATGTCCAGGTGGATGATGTCGAAGAAGAGGGCCACACCGGCACCGACACCGACGATCGCACCATCCGTCGCGCCAGCCTGCGCGCCCACTCGGTTCCATCGCGCCACCGCCGCGCCGGCGCTCTCTCCTTCGATCCCGGCCCAACCGGCGTCGGCGAAGAGGATGCCTGAGATGTAGGGATAGTGGATCTGCCGCGACAGTTCCATCCCGAGCGTAGCATACAGGTTGCCAACGTACTTGTGGAACGCATAGCCCCGCACGCTCCCCCGTCCGCCAGTCGGGAACAACCGTTGCGCCGGAATCCGACTTCCACCAACCCCACCAACCGCACCGGAAAGCCGCAGCCCCACCCTCGCGACCAGTGACGGCCAGAACTGCTGGGCGTCGAGCGTAGCGTGCACGTACTCGAAGTCTCCGCCAACCGTCGGACTCGCCGCATCCACGCGCACGCTCCAACTCGCACCACCGACCTCTCCCACCGCCGCTACCGGCGGCCGGTCAAGACCAAGCTCGAGTCGTACGACCTCACCCTCGTCCAGCTGCCGCACCGGCCGATATGTGGCAAACAGCTCTTCTGCCTCCAAACTCGCAGCCTCCCAACTCTCCCACGCCACTAGCGCTCGGCCGCGAGAAGCGAGGAGCGGCCAATTAAAGAACAGGCGTCCACCGCTGTACCAGTAGGGTTCCCGGAAGTCATCACCTTCCGCCAGGGCTGCAAGCGTTGCCACGGCGCCCGAGCTCGCGGGCCATGCCGATGTGTCTTCTACGCGCTGGTAGTAGCCCAGAATTCCAATCTCGAGCGAACCGGGTAGGGGAACCCTGACCCTCCCCTCCAGCTCGACTCGCTTCGCACCCACGGCGTAGCCACCCATTACCAAGAAGTCTCCACCTCGTGGCAACCCGAAGTGGATCCCGGGCCCGAGGTACAGTCCTTCGGCTCGGCGGTAGCGGAACACCGATGAAGCTCCCGGCACGGCGAACCGCATAGGCTGCACCGTTCGCAGATATCGTTCAGAAACGATGCGCGTCGCCTCATCACGAATCTCCTTCAGCGACGGCGAGGTAAGCGCTACATCCGGATCCAGCGCATCGTAAAGCCCCTCCTCGAACTGAAACGCTTCCAGTGAGTCTCTGGGCATCGACGCGACACCGCGGACCCGGAATGCCGGTGTGGGGAACGATGTGTTGAACTCGTAATCCCGAATGCCTAGCTCCGCTCTGATGATACTCCCGGCTGGGAACTTCAGGACCTCGAACTCGCGACGCAGTTCGATACCCTGCCGATACGGGAGCCAATACTGCCCCTGCCACATCGCGTTCTCGAGGTGGACGTTGATGTAGTCCACCGTGTCATCGATATAGGAGGACGCAGTAAACGTGAACTCCATCTTGACGATGTCGGCCGTCGTCCGGTCGAGGTAGAGGGACCCAACGATCGCAGCCTCAGTCGGATCTTCCGGCCGTACATCGACTCTGTACACCCGGATCTCTCGCTGCGGCATGACCAGCGTAAGAGAGTCGGCAAGCCGGTACTCGTACACCGCAACAGCGCCCACCGCCGTCGGATGGCGAACATCACGAACCTCAGCGCCTTCGCCCATGTGGATCAGATCGGCATAGTTATCCATCACCACCGTAAGATGGTCCAGATGGTAGCGGACGTTCGTGGGAAGGACTTTGAGCTCGCGACGGCCAACGATGACCTGACGCGCCCAGTTTGGACTGCGCCAGTAGAGATCGAGCGCCAACTGGTCAGCCTTGATCAGGTGCCGCTCTGTATTGGAACCCAAATCGTAGAGAAAGTAGATATGGCCACGGGCGTGAGCCCGATAATCCGTTAGATCACTGTCGACCGCCCAGCGTCTTCGCCGATCAATCGCTCGATGGATGAGCTCCATCGCCCGAGGACCATTCCAACCATCCTGTCTCGAGTCACCATCTTGAAATGAAGGAATCGGACCGGATACGGCCTGCCCGAAAGCTGGAGGAGCAATCGCTATCGCGATCGCCAACTGGGCGATAACGGCGCACAGGTAGCGCCTCATCGGACAGCCGCGATCGCCTGGTCGTTCAGGGTCCAATCGTACTTCAGAAAGTCGACTTTGTATTCACCGCCCTCGAGAAACACAACATCTCTATCCAACAAGTAGCGGGACACGAACGTCAGCACTCCGTTGATCGACTCGTCGCCCGCGTAGCCAACCCCGTCTCGGGCGAACTGGTGGAAGTCCTCACCGAACCACTCGAAGATCTTTGAGAGATGCACCCGCCCACCGTCAATCTCGATCCGGTTGAGGCGGGGGTCGTTTAGAAACCGCTGGCCCTGTTCATCTAACTGCTCATCAAGCCGCTCACCGCTATACGCCTCTTCTCGCAGCGGCGGACAGCTCACCGCAGCGCAGACAAGCGCGAAGTGGATCCGCGGTTCGTTGTAATCCGAACGCAAAGTACCGTGCTCGATCTCGTCTAGCGTTAGCTCCCGACCGGCAACCTCATGCTTGATGCCATCGAATACGCCGTCAATCTGGCGGATCGAGTTGTCCGGCATCGCGAACAGTTTCGGATGCGTCAACTTCTTGAAGAACCCCGCCGCTTTGATCGGATAGTTGTCGATGATCGTCTGAAGCGTGTATGCGTTGTAGACATTGAGCAAGAAGGCGATGCGTTCCGCTTCCGGCCAACCGGCGAATTCATCTGGCGCCACAGACGCAACCTGATCCAGATAGGCGTCCAGGGGCTCCCGCCCGATCTTAAGCGCCGTGTAATCCACGCGGCCGTCCCGCACGAAGCGGACGAGCACCGTATCGAGAACCGCATGATCGAACGACTGTGCCACCGTAGGGGACGGATATCCCGGCACAAACAGTACCACCGCCGCTAACATCGCTGGTAACCTGGTCATAAAGCTTCCTCGCCCTGCTCCGTCGCGCTCAACCTGGCTCATCCCGTACAAACCTTGGGCCCCGACTGGAGTTCCCGCAATTACCCCTCACTTCGTTATCTGAGCAAGCCTCCTCCACAGGCCCTATGCGGTTTCTCTGCCGATCGGCACCCGTAGCCGCGGACCGCCGGACTTGCTAGAATGTAGCCAACCCGTGTTGGCCCCGGGAGAACGAATGGTATCTAGACAATCTCTTAGGTGTGTGGCCCTAGGACTGGCGTTTTGCGTCTGGGCGACGCCCTGTTCAAGTCAAGAGGTGTTGGTCGTGAAAGCGGGTGTGTGGGCCGATCCCCCCTCCCACGCTCCGACCTCGGCCTCCGTGCGCCCAAACGGCCCCCGCGGCCTCTGGGATGGCGGCTACTGGGACACCGAAATCGACGTACCCTCCGCGTCGAGGCTCCGACCCGACTACAACTGGCTTCCAGCCCTTCAGCCACCACTGCTCCCCGGGAAAGGCGAGATCGAAGAACTCGCCGGGCCTAAGGAACAGCTCCAGCTCATGTATTACCGCTCGTACGCAGAGCCGTTTGACGGAATGGCCACCCTGTACTCCGCCGACGCGGCCGAACTCTACAATTCGGATTTCGCGAAGCAGTTCTTCAAGGGCTGGGCACTCATCACATCGGTGGAGGTCGGTCTACTCGCGGTCACGATGGCAGCCCCCAAGGAATGGACGGGTTGGCACGACGATTTCGTCGAGGACGGTCTGCGCAACCTGAACAGGGCCTGGAGCCAGCCGCCGGTGATGGACGGGGACCACTGGTTCCACAACTACGTCGGTCACCCGTACGGCGGCAGCGTCTATTACAACACCGTGCGATGCCAGGGAGCGGGCTGGTTTGGCTCCTTCTTCTTCAGCGCCTTCATGTCGACCCAGTGGGAATACGCCTTCGAGGCGGTTGCAGAACAGCCGAGTATTCAGGACCTCATCATCACGCCGACGACCGGCGCGATTCTAGGAGAAGCTGTCCACATGATTACGCAGCGGATGAGGAGAAATGGTACGACCTTCATCGAGAAGGTAGCCATCCTGTTCATGAACCCGACCAGCGTGGCGTTCTTGGGCCTCAACTAGACCACGTTAGTCGAGATGGGTCGAGTCAGGCCGGCCCTAACTCCTTCACCAGAGCCGACCAATCCAGCGTCCTAAACTCTCCCTCTCTGTAGAGCTCACGTCCAGCAACAACGGTCAAGATTACGTCGCTGCTTTGCGCCGAGTGGAATAGAGCGGTCACCGGCTCACCCGGAGGAGTTGAATGTGTCACATCCAGACGAATCGCCGTGAGGTCGGCTTGCTTACCAGGTTCCAACGAACCGACCCACTCAGACAGCCCCAGAGCGCGGGCACCCTCGAGCGTCGCCAATTGCAGAAGCTCGCTCGGACTCAGCAACGTCGGATCGTGATGGAGGGCGCGCTGCATCAGTGAGGCGAACCGCGCCTCTTCCAGAATGTCCACCCTGTTGTTGCTGGCAACCGAATCGCTACCGAGCCCAACCGGAATCCCCGCCTCAATGAAGGCCGGTAGCGGCGCGACGCCGTGGGCGAATCTGGCGTTCGATACTGGACAGTGAGCGACGGAGGCCCCGCTGTCCGCAACTCGTGCTATGTCGTCGCGGTCCACGCGCACACAGTGCACCAACAGCGCCCGGGCCCCCAGAATTCCCGTCTTGGCCAACCAGGCAACAGGTGACACGCCTTGAGCTACGACGTCGATGCCTCGTGACCTGAGCCGCTCGGCGAACGGGCCGGCACCATCACGAATGTACAGTTCCTCCGCCGCCGATTCGGCGACATGGATACACACGGGCAGCGCCTCGGCCATCGCGTAAGCGCTCAGATCACTGAACAGGTCGGCCGACACGGTGAACGGAGCGTGTGGAGAGATCCCGATCTCGACTCGACTACCATCAACGTCGGCTCTCATCGCATCGACTTCCCCGGTCAGCTCAGCGAGAGCCGCCGACGCCTGATCCGGAGCAGGGCCGAAGACTTCTCGGTAGACCCTACCTCTCAACCCCGTCTCCTTCATCGCAAGCGCAAGGTGTCCGGCATCATCGGGAGCTGCCAGGCAAGTGACACCCGCAGCGATTGCCTCTGCCACACCCAGCCAGGTCGAGGCACGCAAAACATCCGGCGTGAGCACCTCGTACTTCTGTTCGGTGAGACGGCTGATCCAGTCGGTGAAAGGAAGATCCTCGATCGTGCCGCGCAGCACGGTGAGCTCGGGGTGAGCGTGCACGTTCACCAAACCTGGCATGATAGCCGATTCCCTCAAATCGACGACACGCGCCCCGCTGGTGTCGATCTCGCTGGCGCTGCCTACCGCCTCGATCAGACCGTCCTGCGCCACACACACCACACCGTTCTCAATCGGCTGAGAGGTGACGGGTATGACCCATCTCGCCCGATACGCGGTGCGGCCTGAACTCACTTCAGGTATCGCCTCGCGTCGAGAATGGCGGGATCGCGGCTGCGGAACACCTGTGGGTCCAGCGGTTGCCGTCCTTCGATCTGCAAGAGACGGTCGAGACTGAAAGAGAAGACCAGATTACGAAACTGCAGGTCTCGCTCGAACGGGATGCCGATGGTCAGCCGGTAGGCCTGGCGACTGCCCGAGGGTGCCGCGAAGCGGATTCCGATGCCCACCGAGCCCCGCAGATCGGAGTCGACTCCAAACAGCGCTCCGTTCGCCCACATCTGACCCACATCGAGGTTCACGAAGCTGCCCAGGTCCATCAGCCTGCCAAGGCGCGTCAGGTTCTGCCGGCTCTCGACGCGAGCCGCGAAACGCAAGCCACCAGGAAAACGATCGAACGTATAGCCGGCAATCTTCTCCGGACCACCCAGGGTCAGCTGGAAGGGCACCGTTGTTCGCCAACCAGCGCTGAAGCTGGCCTTCACCTCACTCGTGAAGGTCGAGTTCATGATCCAGAAGTTGTTCCACTCTGCCGTCGTCAACACATCCCGCCAACCACCAGTGTCGAGGTCATTCCAAGCTTCGCCGTTCGCACGCAGAATCGAATACCAGCTTCCCCACACCCGGGATCCGCCATACAGATCGAGTCCCAGAAGCATGTGCGAATCCGATGTCCCGAACCACTGCGGAGCCACTCCGGCGAGTAGATCGATGGCTCCGCCCAACGGGATGTCTTCAACACCCCGCAATGTTATGACTCCCGTCTGTTGCACGTAATCCAGTACTCTGAGACCGCCAACCGCGCTCAGCCGCAACGCGTCAATGGGGACGAGAGAAGCTGTGGTTCGAAAATCGGGGGGCGCTGGTAAGGAATCGATGATACTACGGATACTATCCGCCAAAAACTCCGTTCCGTACTCCGTCGAGAAATACGTGGCAACGAAACCGTAGGATATCAACCGGGCCGCTCGGCCTCGCACCGCTCCTTTCGTTCGGAGTGCCCCACCCATTCCAAAGGTTCTCCGCAGCGTCGGCAACCGCAGATCCAACCTATCCTCTGTGTCATCCCCCACGAAGTAGCGGAAGTCGTCTTCGCCGTAGAAGGCGTTCTGAAAGGCGGCCCATCTCCCCACCAGACCTCTAAAAGGGTAAGCGATCGACCCGAGGAAGATCCACCCAGGTTTACCTCGAATCGCCGCAAGTTCGAGATTCCAGAGCGTGGTGAAGGCCTGCGGGTCGACGTAGCGAAACACCCAGTCGTCCGTACCGTCACGGATCAAGTACGCTAGCTCCAGGGTGCGCCCCCGCCCCATGAAGTTCGTTTCCGCCAGGCTTACGCCGCCGAACGCGATGCCCTCGCCGAAGTTGAACCGGGGCTCGAGCCTCAATGACCAATCGTCCGTGGTCGTTACCGTCACGTCCACATCCCCATCAGGCCGAGGCTCCTCCTCGACCGATGCCGCCTCGAGGAAGCGATACAAACGAAGGATGCGCTCGCTCTCCGACAGCCTGAGGCGGTCCGCACAGTCCCCCACCTCGAACAGTAACTCGCGGCGGATGAATGCTTCTTTGGTCTCGGTGTGAACGAAGTCCGCTACGTCGATGGCAGCGCGCTCGATGCCGCTAGCGCTGTCTCGTGATTCTTCCCCCCCAAATACTGGATACCTGACAACCGTGATGCTGGCTACCCGACCGTCCGGGCACTCAGCATCATCCTGCGCGTGTGCTGCCGTGACCCACACACCCAGCAATATTGGTATGAGAAGCGCCAGGCGTCTCACAGCTTTCTCCGCCACGGGTTCTGGATTAGTTGCATCACCCTGATGGGTCCGCCCGGCCGGATAAGCCGGTCATGAATCGAAGGAAGGGCTCTTGCTTATACGGGCAGCTCACATCTCCCGGCCGAATAGCTCTTCCTGACCAGCCTGGGCTTCCTCCTGGCCCAGAAGAGCTCGCAGACGCTGCTCCCAGCTGCGCATATCGATTCCGCCTTCGTGCAGAAGCATCCGCCGCAGGACAGGTGAGAGATCGGTTATTTCTTCCAGTAACTCCGCCGCCGCATTCCGCAGCTCGCCCACCCTGAACTCCTCTTCACTCACCGCCATCTCTCTACGTATCGCTTCCTCCGACCGCGACCCCACGTGGGGCTCTGACTCCGTCGCCACGTAAACGTAGGTGCGCCGCCCGGGGCCGCGATCATCTTCAATCGGCACCAGACCGACGATCTGATCAGAACGCCAGTACTTCCCGTACCCCAGATGAACCAGCCGGTTCGGCTTGATGTCCACGATCGCCTCCATGTCGGCTTACCAGGTTGGCCTGCCTAATCTTCGGCGTGCCGGGAGAGACAGGCAAGGGAGGACATTCAGGGATTTTGGGATTACCGGGTTCAGCGGTTCAGGCCGATCCCGCTGATTGGCCCAGGGGTTGACACATATGTATATCTATATATCTTTGAGCGCATGCCAGGAGGCAACCCATGACAGAAAAGTCCAAGACCCTAGACAGTGACTCCGTTCAGGCCGCGGCAGCGATGCTCAAGTGCATCGGTCATCCGATCCGCTTGCAGATCATCAACCTGCTGGACACGTCCGGCGAGCTCAACGTCACGACCATCTATGAGACGCTGGGCATCGAGCAGGCCGTGGCTTCCCAGCACCTTAACCTCATGCGCGACAAGGGTATACTGGCAAGCCGCCGCGACGGTGTGAACGTGCACTACCGGATCATCGACCCCCGGATCACCCACGTCATAGATTGTATTCATGACCATTGTTCGACGTGACCGGTTTTCATTTACCGCGACGCATACACAAATATGAATACTCTAATGAAATTACCGTTTGCTCTCCTTCTGACGCTCGTCTTCGCCGCCAGCGCCTTCGCCCAGACGTCCAGCGTCCGGGAACTCTCCCTCGATCAGGCGATCGAGGAGGCGCTAGCCGGAAACAGCGACCTGGCGGTCGCCGAAGCGCGCCGTAAGATAGCCGACAAGCACAAGAAGTCCGCGGCGGCGCCGCTCTGGCCCCAGATCATGGCCGGCGGCAGCTACGTTCGGTCCTCGGACCCCGTTTTCGTCTTCGGCACCAAGCTGCGACAGGGCACGTTCGGGGCCGACGATTTCGATCTCGATGCGCTCAACAATCCCGACCCTATAAACGACTGGTCGGCGCGCATCGGCCTGCGTTGGAGCTTGCTCGACCCGACGATCTGGGCCGGGAGTTCGTCGGCGGCACGCCAGGCAGAGGCGGCGGAGTGGGCCGCGGTACGCGCTCGCGAGGCCACGGTGCTGATGACGCGGATGCTGTACTACCGAGCGCTGACCGCGACGGCTCAACAGGCGGCGGCCGAGTCGGCCCTCTACGCAGCCGAGGCGACGCTCGCCTCATTCGCGCGGCGGCACGAGCGAGGCTTGCTCACCGACGCCGACCTGCTCCAGGCAGAGGCCGAGATGGCGGCGGCACGTGCAGCAGTGGCCCAGGCGTCCAGCCTGCGGCTCAATGCACTGGAAGATCTAGCCCTTCACCTCGGCTGGGGGCCGGAGCTACGACCCGTCCTGACCGACACTCTGACGGCGCCGACCGACATCACAGAACGCGTCTTCGACCCGCGAGCCCGAGCCGACATCAAGGCCCGTGAGGCGGCCGCCGAGGCGGCTTCGAAGGCGAAGTCTCGCGCTTCGTTCGCGTGGATCCCGGCGCTCGATGCGTTCGCGGAGCTGGCCACGCACAGCAGCGACGCCCTCGGATTCGACGCCAACAACTGGACCGTAGGCCTCGCCCTCCGCTGGACTGTCTTCTCCGGATTCGCTCGGACATCCGAGATCCAGCGCGCCGAGTTGGAACGGCACGTTGCGGAGATCGAGTACGAGAAAGCCGTCAAGGATGCGCGAGCGGAACTGGACCAAGCCGAACGCGCCGTCCAGGCCGCCAGTGAAGCGGTAGCCGCGACGAGCGCCGCCTCGACAGCGGCAGATTCAGGCAGAGAACTGATGAGGAGGCGCTTCGACGAAGGCCTGGCGACCGCCGCGGATCTACTTCAGGCCGAGGCGCGAGCCACTGGAATGCGGGAGCGCTCGATAATAGCACTCGCCGCCTACCATATCGCAGTCGCCCAACTCGAGTTTGTACGGTCACAAGTCAACACAGTGAGCTAAGGATATGAAGCGGATAACAGGAATGATCGCGTTACTGACAATCGGCGCCGCCGCCTGTGGCGGAGAGCCCGGTGAACTGCCAGCGAGCTCTGAGCCGGTCGCCGTTTCTGCATCGACCTCGGCGTCGGGCACAGCGGTCACCACCGCACCTGCGTCGGTCGTAGCGACGCGGCAGGCGCAGCTGGCGACCAGGATCGCCGGCACGATACGTAGCGTGGCCGTGGACATCGGCGCAGATGTCACGGAGGGGCAAGCGCTCGTCAGACTCGACAAGCGTGATGTCGATGCGCGCATCGCCAGCGCCGAGGCGTCCGCACAACTGGCCCGTCAATGGCACCAACGGATTACGGCCCTCGCCGAAGACGGAGCCGCCACAGCCCAGGAGCTCGACGACGCGAGTGCTCGACTGGAGATGGCGGATGCTGCGCTACGTGACGCGAGGGCGCAGCTCGCCTACGTCGTCCTACGGGCACCGTTCTCCGGGGTCATCACAGCGCGGCACGCCGATCCCGGCAACCTAACCGTACCCGGTATGCCTGTGCTCGAGATGATCGGGTCGGGTGACCTGAAGATCGAAGCGGACCTTCCCGGCGAGCTAGCGGGTCGGGTAGCGGTCGGGGACCTGATCGGGGTCTACCAGCCCGAATCCGGCGCTCGCTACTCCGCGCGAATCAGCCGCGCCGCGCCGGCCCTCGAGCGATCCAGTCGGCGCTTCAGAATCGAGGCTCGCTTCGAATCAGAGACCAGGGCGCTGCAGGGCATGCCCCCGGGCACGTTCGTACGCATAGAGCTCGATGAGCCGGCTTCAACGACGCGCTGGATCCCAACCGACGTGGTCGTGAGTCGCGGGCAGTTGCGTGGTGTCTTTGTTGTCGAGCACGAAGAGCTTCGACTACGCTGGGTTCGGCTGGGAGAGCAAGTCGGTGAAGCGATAGAGCTACTGGCTGGCCCCGGACCCGATCGCCTCATGGTGCGGAATCCGGCACCGTCGCTCGTCGACGGGCAACCCGTAGCTGACGTGCGCAAAGTCGATTGGCATCCACCGTTCGCCACTCCGCAAACTGCCCGCACGGAGGCCGGCCAATGAGAAGCCAGATCGCCGGCAGACTCGCCGACGCGTTCCTCGATTCCAAGCTGACGCCGCTGCTCATCGCCGGCGCGCTTGCGCTCGGTCTCTATACCGTCTTCACGATGCCCAGTGAGGAGGAGCCCCAGATCATCGTTCCCCTGGCCGACATCTACATGCCGCTGCCCGGGGCGACGCCAGACGAAGTGGAAAACCGGCTGCTGATCCCCGTAGAGAACGTTCTGTCCGGGATCGAAGGCGTGGAGTACGTCTACAGCCACGCGCAGCCCGGCTTCGGTCTCGTGACCGTCCGCTACGAAGTCGGCCGCGACATGGAAGAGAGTCTAGTTCGGCTCTACACCACGATGCTGAAGTACGCAGACCGCATGCCGCCTGGCTTCAGCATGCCGTTGATCAAGACGGTGACGATCGACGACGTTCCGTTCTTCACCCTAACGCTCACGGGTGCCGACTACGACCACAGCACGCTGCGGGCAATGGCGGACGAGCTGCGAGTGACGCTCGAGTCCGTCCCCGAAGTTCGCGACGTTCAGGTAATCGGTGGCTATCCCCGGGAGATCAGGGTCGAACTGGCACCCGACCGCATGGCCGCGTTCGGCGTCGACCCGGTAATGATCGCCGAGCGCTTGCGGATGGCCAACACGAACATGGAAGCCGGAACGTACACGCGCGGTGACGAAGTAGTCCGCGTTACCGCGGGGCCGTTCCTCGAGTCCGCACGGGATGTCGAGTCGGTCGTGATCGACGTTAGAGACGGTCAGTTGATCCAGCTGTCGGATGTCGCTGACGTGATCGACGGACCCGCGGAAGTCACCAACTACACGTTCCATGGCAGGCCGGGGGATGTGCTGTCGCCGATGGTGACGATCGCCATCTCGAAGCGACCCGGTGCCGACGCGACCATGCTGGGTCGAGCGTTGGAGGAGAAGGTCGAATCGCTGCACGGTCGCCTAATGCCCGAAGACGTGGATGCCGTCGTGACCCGCAACTACGGCGAGACAGCGCGTGAAAAGACCGACACTCTCAAAGAGCACCTACTGCTCGCGATCATAGCGGTGGGGATCGTCGTCGCCCTCGCCATGGGCTGGCGCAGTGCCGTGATCGTGATGATCTCGGTGCCGATCACCTTCGCCCTCACACTCTTCGTCTATCAGTTCTTCGGCTACACGCTGAACCGCGTGACGCTGTTCGCTCTGATCTTCGTCACCGGTATTGTCATCGACGACTCGATCATCATCGCCGAGAACATCGAACGTCACTTCGCCATGCGCGACCGGCCCGCACGGGCTGCCGCGCGGGCGGCTGTGGACGAAGTTGGAAACCCGACAATCCTGGCCACGCTTACGGTCATCGCGGCGGTCCTACCGATGCTCTTCGTTTCGGGACTTATGGGACCCTACATGAGCCCGATGCCCATCGGCGCTACCGTCGCCATGCTCTTCTCCCTCGCCGTAGCTCTCATCGGTACGCCCTGGCTGGCCTTCCGCTTGCTGCGCGGCGCTCACGCAAAGGATGACAAGCCCGCTTACGTCCTCGAGGAGACAAGGCTCTACAAGGCCTACGAGCGCGTCATGGGCCCGCTGCTCAGGCGACCGGTGTGGCTGTGGGGAATGTTGAGCGGCGTATTCGTCCTGACGCTGGCGGCGGCGGCGATGTTCGTGACCGGCGGCGTGGCCGTGAAGATGCTGCCGTTCGATGACAAGAACGAGATGCAGATCATCATCGATATGCCGGAGGGCACGCCGCTCGAGACCACCACCGCGGTCGCCGAGGACATCTCCCGTTCATTGGCCGCTGTTCCGGAGGTCTCCGACATCCAGCTGTACGCCGGAACGGCGGCGCCGTTCAACTTCAACGGCATGATCCGGCACTACTACCTGCGCCGCGGACCCAACATCGCAGACATTCAGGTCAACCTGGTCCACAAATCGGAGCGTAGCGCGAAGAGCCACGACGTGGCCCTCAAGATTCGCCCCGTCGTAGAGGCTGTTGCCGGTGCGTCGGATACCGGCGTAAGGGTTAAAGTCGTCGAGGTGCCGCCCGGTCCCCCCGTGCTTAGTACCCTCGTCGCCGAGGTGTACGGTCCCGACGCC
Source organism: Gemmatimonadota bacterium (assembly GCA_039586795.1). Taxonomy (GTDB): domain Bacteria; phylum Gemmatimonadota; class Gemmatimonadetes; order Palauibacterales; family KS3-K002; genus Kutchimonas. The sequence continues at coordinate 152,422 of JBDHJS010000002.1, read as the reverse complement.
GAGACGCAGGAACGGGTGGCGACGGAGATCCGCGGTCTGTTCGAGGCGCACAACTCCGTCGTCGACGTCGACTGGTCGCTCACGGCCCCGCAGCGTGAAATCCGGCTCGCCGTAGACGAAGAGAAGGCGGCGTTCAGCGGCGTGCCAAAGGCCGCCGTCGTTCAGTCAGCCCGGGTGGCCCTTTCCGGCCAGGTTGTCACGCACCTGTCACAGCCCCACTCGAGAAACACTGTGCCGGTGAGGGTTCGGTTGACCGAGGCCGCTCGCTCCGGTGTCGACCGCTTGGGAGGCGTGCACGTAGCTTCGATGACCGGCGGACTGGTTCCTCTGGGCGAGCTGGTCGAGCCAGAGATGACGTCGGTACCCAAAGCGATCGACCGCAAGAACGGTCAGCGCGTGGTCTACATTCTGGCCGAGGTGGCTGGAGAGGTCGAGAGTCCGGTCTACGCGATACTCGATCTGAAAAAACAGATCGCTGAGATCGATATGCCCACCGGCACCGTCGGTCAGCTCTTCGCGCGACAGCCAGGGCTCGTGGAGCGCCCCGTCATGAAGTGGGACGGAGAGTGGCAGGTCACATACGAGGTCTTCAGGGACCTGGGCATCGCTTTCGCCGGCGCCCTGCTGCTGATCTACGCGTTGATCGTCGCCTGGTTCGGCTCGTTCATAGCCCCCCTCGTGATGATGACCGCGATACCGCTGACCCTGGTAGGCATCGCTCCCGGACATTGGATCTTCGGTGCGTTCTTCACCGCGACATCGATGATCGGGATGATCGCACTGGCCGGCATCATGGTTCGCAACGGGATCCTCTTGATCGACTATCTGGACGCTCGCCGTCAGGCCGGGGTACCTCTGCAGAAGGCTGTCATCGAGGCGGGCGCGGTGCGTACACGGCCGATCGCACTAACAGCTGGAACGGTGGTGATCGGCGCGATCGTTATTCTGTTCGACCCGATCTTCGAAGGTCTTGCCGTGGCGCTGATCGCCGGCGCTATAGCTTCGACGATCCTCACTCTGATCGTCGTACCCGCGATCTACTTCCTGGTACATACCAAAGGCGGCCGCGCGACCGAAGCGATAGCCGCTGTTCAAACATCTGACACGCCAGAGCCGGAGACGAACTAGATGAGTATGAAGCTAGCAATTCTGATGTACCTCAAAGGCGACGAAGGATGCGTCGACCGTCTTCTCAAGCAGACCGACATACAGTCCTTCAGTCGGTTGCCGGTCGAAGGTCACCGGCCCGGCCCCTCGGGTGGCTGGTACGGCGAGACGGCGCCTTACCGCTCGGAGCTGTTGATGAGCGTGTTACCGGAAGAGCAGGCCGCGCGACTGACGCACGCCGTCGCCACCTGCACGGGGGTCGAGGATCCGCAGCACCCGATACGCGCGGCCATCCTCGACGTGGAGCAGTTTGTTTGTTGTGAGCACTTTAATGGAAGCGAGGATTAGCGATGAGCATGGATCATAAGATTCGACTGATAGCAGGAACTTTCGTTCTGGCAAGCCTGGCCCTCGCCTGGTACGTCAGTCCCTGGTGGCTGCTGTTCACGGCCTTCGTCGGACTGAACCTGATTCAGTCAGCGATCACGAAGTGGTGCCTGATGGAGGATATTCTTCGCTGGACCAAGATCCATCGGTGAACCCCAAATCGGACAGGTGGGCCCATGGAGTTGTGGAATGCTATGGAGGCACTGTAGAACCGCCAATTCCACAACTCCATTACTCCACCACTTGAGGAGCCTGATCCGCGGACTTTCGTGATAGAAGCCAGCCGACGAGGAGAATCGAAACGCACAGTAAGACCGGTATGATGGACGGATATCGCGAACCCAGCACCGTCTCGAGCAGCCGATCCCCTCCCGTACCCAAGATCTCTCTCAACACCGAGCCTCCCGCGATCGCCCCGACAAGCGCCGTCGCTCCGCCCACGATCACAGCGACCATCACGATGTCCCGGCCTGCCCTGAAGCGCTCGGGCAGGAAGCTGGCCAGAGTAGGAAACACGACGCCGCCGACGAAGACCGTATAGCCCAATAGCAACGCCGAGATGATCCCGCGCTCGAAGCTGGCTATGGCCCACGCCGCGAGCCCCACGAACACCAGCGCGATCCGCGTTAGCTGGAGTTCCCGCTCACGCGACAGCGTCCCCTTCGCGCCGAACACATTCAATGAAACGATCGTCGACGCCGAGATGAGCGTCGTATCCGCAGAGGACATGACAGCGGCGAGAAAGCCGGCGACGATGAGGCCTGCCAAGCCAACAGGGACCAGAGCATCCACAGCCGTTGGCAACGCCGACTCCGGCGCGATCCCGGGGAACCTCGCTCGTATTAGAACGCCCAGCCCCGCCAACAACAGCGAGACCGGCACGACGACGACCGCGCTGATCAATGCCGCCTTTCTCGCGGACCCTGCGTCCCTCGCGCATAGAACTCGAGAGTAGATATCCGGGCCGGCCAGGTACGGCAGTCCAACGATCAGCGGATAGAAGACCAACAAGTCGTACCACCCGAACGACTCGGAGGTCGGGAAGCGAAGATGACCTTCCGGAATCTCGGCTGTCGAACCATGACCGGAGAGAGCAATCAATAGTAGTGCGAGACAGACCAGCAGGCCGCCGAGAAACAACGCGAACTGCCAAGAGTCCGTCCTGATGACAGAAAGCTGACCACCCCAATAGGTGTACAGCACGAAGACGACCGCTACGGCGGCGAGCGCCCACCCGTGGTCCAGCTCGAGGGTACGACTCAACAGCAGAGCACCCGCCGTCATCTGGGCGGCAACGATCCCACACCAGGCAATGGCAATCATCAAAGCCGCAGGAACCGCCACGCGATTACCGTACGTCCTGCGCAGTATATCGGGAAGTGTGAACACCTGGAGCGCTCGCACACGAGCGGCCAGGAACAGCCCGAAGGGCACGAGTGCGACGGCCCCGATCAGCGACCACCAGGCTGCCGTCATTCCGCCGGAGTAGCCCAGCCCGATGATACCCATCGTCGAGGAGGCTCCGAAGATCGTCGCGACCAGCGACACAGCGACAACGCCCGCTGAGTAGCGCCGATCCGCAACCCAGTACGACTCCGGTGACTGCCGTCGCGCCCGCCAGCCGACAAACAGCATCACGCCGAGATAGGCGACGACGATCGTGGCGTCGATCACCGTCTTACCGACCCTCTCGCCGAGGCCTCAGGCCCGGCGGCCCGCATAGAGATTCCAATTAGCAATTGACAAATCCCCCCCAGATCGGCACCCTATTAGGGTCTCTCCTAGCCCCACCGCTACCTCGCTCGTGCCAGAGGCAATGTTAGTCTACACAGATAGCGTCGATTACGCCCGGACGATACTCGGGCATGGCGCCGATCTCGGGTCGGCGCCGGCGTCGGAGCCCTCAGACGGTGTCCGGCGTCTCATAGAAGGTGTTTACGGCGGAGCAGAGCTCCGTGCGTGCGAGGTCGAACGCGATTCGCCCTGGAACTACTTGTTCTTGGCGGAGGTATCCGAACGCTCTCAATACGACCTTCTGATAGAGCTTAACAGAGACGAGGCAAGTCTGCCGGATCGCGTCCTGTGCCTGGCCGGCGCGGGGTCCCGCTTCCACGGTTTCAAGGGGCGCGCATGGTCCGCACCTCGAGGTAACACCTATCTCTCGGTGCACCTCAGGCCGGCTCGCGCGATAGAGTGCCCGGCGGTCAGCTTCACTGTCCTCGCTGCTGTTACCGTCACGGACGCAATCGACGCGATGCCGGGGCTCGAGCATTCGGCCCGTATCAAGTGGGTCAACGACATTCTTATCGAAGGTGCAAAAGTAGGCGGCGTGCTGGCATATACACAAAGCGTAGGTAAGGCAATCAGCGGAGCGGTGCTGGGGTTCGGCGTCAACGTAGAAACCGACCCCGACATCGAGCCCACTCCGTTCGTGCCGCTCGCCTCCGCGCTCCGCCTGGCCTCTACCAAGCCCGAGGAGTGCACGCAAAAGAGATTCTTCGAGGAGCTGATCGCTGCCCTCGACAGTAACTATCGCCAGCTCTCCGCCGGCAATTACAATGCGTTGCTGGAACGCTATCGCTCGCGCTCGCTGATCATCGACCGTGAGGTCGTTCTCTGCACCGATGACTCTGGTGACCAACCGGAGGCGATCGCGGCTGGCCGAGTCGTTAGCTTGGGAGACGATCTGGAGCTAGTGATCGAGGGCTACGACCAGCCCTTCACGAAGGGCAGACTGGTCATCGGTTCTCTCGAGGATCTCTCGTCGAGGAAGAATTGAAATGGAATCGTCTCAACTCCTATTCGCCTGTCTTTCAGCGTTGCTGGCGGTGTTCGTTTTGCTCACGATTCTGGCCATCGCCATGCGCATACTCATCGCCGTGTTCCCTGAAACGCTCGAGAAACTAGCGGAGAGTGATTCAGCGTTGTTGGCAGCGGTAACAACGGCGGTGACAACCATGTATCCGGGTATGAAAGTGACTAAAGTCGAGGAGGAAAAATGATCTTCGCAAAAGACCCCAAGAAGATCAGGGTCATGTTCACACCGTTTCGCGACGGGCTGCAGAGCTCGTTTGGCGGCAAGGTCCGTCTGAACGATTTCCTCCCGGCGATGGAAGCCTCGGCGCGAGCCGGCTTCCGACACTTCGAGTTTGGGGGCGGCGCTCGCTACCAGGCGCCCTATTTCTACCTGGGAGAGAACCCGTTCGAAGACATGCGGAAGATCCGCGCCGCCGTCGGCCCCGATGCGGACTTGCAGATCCTCACGCGTTCGGTGTCCGGCGTGACTCTGACGACCCAGAGCATCGAAGCCCTGCAATTGCAGGGCAAGCTCATGGCCGAGTCTGGCACGACGTGGGACCGGAACTTCGACTTCATGAACGACACCGAGAACCTCGTAAAGACGGGACAGCCCATCGTCGACGCCGGTATGCACCACCAGGTGTGCATTGCGCTGATGGGGTTGCCGTTCGAGTCGAAGACGGTTCACACACCCGAGTTCTACATCAATATCGGAAAGAAATTGCTGGAGAGCGGAGTACACATCGACAGCATTTGCTTGAAGGACGCAAGTGGCACGACGGACCCCAAGACCATATACGACACGGCGCGCGGTCTGAAGAAGATCATGCCGCCCGAGATGCCGCTGTGGGCACACACGCACGACACAGCCAGCACCGCGGTCGCCTGCTACATGGCGGCGATCGACGGAGGCGCCGACGGAGTCGACCTCTCACTGCGGCCGCTGGCCAGCGGAACCGTTCAGCCCGACGCCCGCTCGCTGGCCCACGGCTTGAAAGGAACCGGCTACTCGCTGGACATCGATGTCTCCAAGCTGCCGGAGATCGAGAGCCTGATGAACGAGGGGTTCAAGGACTACGACTTCAACCCCACGACCACTACAGCGGACGCCCGGGTGCTCGGCTTCCCAATGCCTGGTGGCGCCATCGGCCCCAACGTTCACATGATGGTGAAAGCCGGGATCCTCGATAAGTACAGCGAGGTACTCGCGGAATTCCCGATCGTGGTCGAGGCGGGCGGAGCGTGGACGAGCGTCACACCGGGCAGCCAACAGTACTGGCTGCAGGCGTTCAACAACGTGATGTACGGACGTTGGAAAAGGATCGACGCCGGCTACGGCCGGTCGGTGCTCGGCTACTTTGGCAAGACCCCGTTGCCGTCCGACCCGGACGTGGTGAAGGTCGCCTCGGAGCAGCTAGACATGCCCGTATTCGAAGGCGACCCGCTCGAGGCCGCTCCGAACAACATCGGGGCCGCGAAGGAAGCGCTCGAAGAACGGGGCCTGCCCACAACCGACGAGAACATCTTCCTGGTGCTCGCTGCCATGGTCCCCGGTAAGAAGATGGAGCTCAACGAGGGAATCCGTCTTCTGACCGGCAACTCGAAGATCGATATACCGCTGAAGAAGAAAGAGGAGCCGACCGCAGCACCGGCCGCCGCAGCACCCGCCCCCGGCGCCGCACCCGCGTTCACCGGCCCCACGACCACGCGCTGCACGGTCGAAGAGAACGGTACGTCGCGCACGTTCGTGGTGACGCTCGAACCGGCGACAGCAACCGAGAGCACAGCTGGCGCCGCCGCCGCACCGTCCGGCGGAACGCCCGTTCACTCGACCTTCGCCGGTTCGGTGGAAGTGGTGGACATCCTGGTCAAGGAAGGGGAGAAAGTAGGAGTAGGAGCGGTCGTCGCCGCAGTGGAGGCGATGAAGGCTAAGCACGACATCAAATCGCCGGTCGCCGGGCAGGTAACGGGGATCCATGTGAGAATCGGTGATGAGATCGACTCGTCGAAGCCGATCATGACGATCGCCTGAGGGGCGGCCGATGGAGATAGCGCTCGAACTGATCCGGCAGTCGGGCATCGCCAATCTCACGATAGGCAACATTGCGATGTTCGCCATCGCCGGAACACTCATCTACCTCGCCATCACCAAGAACTACGAGCCATTGCTCCTCATCCCCATCGGATTCGGTGCAATACTCGCCAACTTGCCGATGGCTAATCTCGGCTCCTACGGAGACGGGATCATCGCTCTCATCTACAACGCAGGGATACGAACGGAGTTGCTGCCACCGCTGATCTTCCTCGGTGTCGGCGCTTTGACGGATTTCCGGCCCCTGCTCGGTCGGCCGCTCACCTTCCTGCTCGGGGCAGCCGCACAAGTCGGGATCTTCGTCGCCGCTCTAACAGCCGGCTACCTGATGAACTTCACCGTCGAGGAAGCCGCTTCGATCGGCATCATCGGCGGCGCCGATGGCCCCACTTCCATCTTCCTCGCCAGTCAGTTGGCGCCTCACTTGCTTGGCCCCATCGCGGTGGCGGCCTACAGCTACATGTCGCTAGTACCGATCATCCAACCGCCGATCATGCGCCTGCTCACGACGAAGAAGGAGCGGGCGATTGACATGCCGCAAGCCATACCGGTCTCAAAGACGGCGGTCATTCTGTTCCCCATCGTCACCGGCCTCATCGCATCCCTCGCCATCCCCTCCAGCGCGCCGCTCATCGGCATGCTGATGCTGGGCAACCTGCTGCGAGAGTCGGGCGTGACGGACCGGCTGCGAAAGACGGCGGGCGGCGCCCTGATCGATATCGTGACGCTCGGCCTGGCCGTGGCGGTCGGCGCCACCATGGACGCAGAGCATTTCCTGACCTACCGCACGATTCTGATTCTGGTTCTCGGCGCCGTGGCCTTCTCGTTCAGCACCGCGGGTGGGATCGTCTTCGCCAAGCTGATGAACGTGTTCTTGCGCAACAAAATCAATCCGTGCATCGGCGCCGCCGGAGTGTCCGCGGTGCCCATGTCCGCGCGGGTCGTTCAGCAGTTCGTATCAGATGAAACCGATGGCCGGGTCAACCCGTTGATGCCCGCTATGGGCCCCAACGTGGCGGGCGTAATCGGTTCCGCCGTCGCAGCTGGAGTTTTCCTAACCTTGTTCGGTTAGGGGATTACGAGATTCGGTGGTTCGGGGCTTCGGGGCTTCGGCACAAGCCGCTAACCCCGAAGCCCCGACTCTCGTAAGCCCTGAATCCCAGAATCCCCCAGGGAACACTTTTTGCGCCTTAGACCCTACCACTATGCCCTGAGAGTTCTGTACACTCCTTATTGGGACACAGTGGGACAGGCTGGGCCGTTGCCCTCCTGGAGTATCGGAAATTGACTTATAGCTCCACTCTGCCGCGGCTGACGCGCTACGGCAGGTTTACATGGAGGCAATGATGTGGTCTGTGAGTACGGATCCGCGAACGGGCGAGGAATACATCGCGGTCCACCATCAGGGCCGACCCGTCCTGCTTAACCCGTTCACAAACAAGGGTACGGGGTTCACACCCGAAGAGCGAGAATCGTTACGGCTCCACGGGCTCGTGCCGCCCGCAGTCTTCACGATTCAAGAGCAGCTCACGCGCGTCTACGGGAACTTCAAAGCGAAGTCGACCGACCTTGAGCGGTTCATCCACCTGGCCAGCCTCCAGGATCGCAACGAGACGCTCTTCTTCCGTCTGCTTCACGAGTACATCGATGAGATGATGCCCATCGTGTACACTCCCGTCGTCGGTGAAGCTTGCCAGAATTTCTCGCAGATCTGGCGACGCGGCCGCGGGCTCTACATCAACTACGACCAGCGTGACGACATCGAGTCGGCGCTGGCGAACCACCCGCGACCGCCTGCCGTCATCGTTGTGACCGACGGCGAGCGGATCCTCGGGCTCGGCGACCAGGGCGCTGGCGGAATGGGGATTCCGATCGGAAAGCTCTGCCTCTACACGCTATGCGCAGGTATACCGCCGCATCTCACCCTGCCGATCATGCTGGACGTCGGCACGGACAACGAGGATCGCCTGAACGACCCCCTGTACGTAGGCCTCCGACATGAGCGGATTCGAGGCGAAGAGTATCAGAGCTTCATCGACAGATTCGTGGCGGCGGTCCAGACGGTCTATCCGGACGCCTTGCTGCAGTGGGAGGACTTCCTGAAAGGAAACGCGATCTTACAGCTGAATCGCTTCCGCGACCAGCTCTGCACGTTCAACGACGACATACAGGGCACGGCCGGCGTCGTCGTGGCTGGCGTCTACAGCGGCCTACGCATCACTGGCCAGGCGATGCGCGACCAGCGGATTCTGTTCGCCGGCGCCGGCGCGTCAGCGCAGGGAATCTCCGACCTGCTGGTCTCATCCATGCTGGAGGAAGGGCTGAGTCTCGAGGAAGCTCGGAGCCGCATCTGGACCGTGGACAGCCGCGGGCTCGTCACCAAGGCGCGCCAGGGACTGGAAGACTTCAAGGCGACGTATGCGCGCGACATCTCTGAAGTCGAGACGTACGCGTGCGCGGACCGCTCCCAGATCACCCTCGAGGAGACGGTCGTCAACGCGAAACCGACGATCCTGATCGGCACTTCCGGCACCCCCGGCATGTTCACCGAGCCCGTGGTCAAGGCTATGGCGCAATTCAACGAGCGGCCCATCGTATTCCCGCTCTCCAATCCGACCAGCAAGAGCGAGTGCACCGCCGAACAGGCCATCCAGTGGTCCGACGGAAGAGCAATTGTTGCCACGGGCAGTCCGTTCAACCCCGTCGAGCACAACGGCAAGCGGTTTCGGATCGGCCAGGGCAACAACGCCTTCATCTTCCCCGGTGTCGGCCTCGGCGTCTGGGTTGCCAAGGCACAAAGGGTAACGGACGGGATGTTCCTCGCCGCGGCGAAGGCGCTTGCGAACGAAGTGACCGAGACGGATCTCGCAGAGGTGGCGGTCTATCCGCAGCTCACGCGCATTCGTGAGTGCTCTCACTCCGTCGCATGCGCGGTAATCCGGCGAGCTGTCGAAGAGGGCCACGCCAAACCCGAGGCCCTTGAGGACCTGGAAGCGGCTGTCGAGAGAGCGATGTGGTTCCCGGAATATCGCCCGATTCGCTACGAGGCTCCCGCCTGGTAGGTGCGTCGGGTATACCAGCGCGAGGTCGGGGTCGGCCCGATACTCTTGGCCTAGCTTCGATCTCGCACTATACACAGCGAGGATAAGCCTTGGATCATAGGACCGGAGGTCTTTGAACATGGCGATGATGATCACCGACGACTGCATCGACTGCGGAGCCTGTCTAACCGTCTGCCCAAACGAGGCGATAAACGAGGGCGCCGCCACCGACGTGCCGGTCTATTGGATCGACGGTGAGCGCTGCACCGAATGCGTCGGCGCACATGAGGAGCCTCAGTGCATAGAGGTGTGCCCCGTCGATTGCATCGTCCCGAACCCGGAGTACCCGGAGTCAGAGGAACAGCTGCTGGCGAAGTATCAGGCGCTCCACTAAAGCGAACCTCGATCTAGGACCACGGCCCGATTTCGCCTAGACACGCGACCTTCTTGCAGCCGCTGCCGCGGTATTCAGATTAGGGCCATGACCGTAATCCGCGATCCGATCTGGTCCAACATCTGGATCGAGCCTCCAGCGCTCCAGCTCATCGACACGCCCGCCTTTCAGAGACTGCGACGTGTCAAACAGCTCGGCCTGGCCTATCTAGTCTACCCGGGCGCTGTGCACACACGCTTCGATCACGCCCTGGGAGTTTACCACCTGACGGGGCGCGCCCTCCGCCAGCTGGCAGACCAGAGTGAGCTTGGCCGGCTGACCGATCGCGAGTCTTCGATTCTGCGACTCGCCGGGCTCCTCCACGATATTGGCCACTACCCGTTCAGCCACACTATGGAAGAGCTGGAGACGGGGTTGGTACCGGACGATCATGAGCAGCAGGCTGGCCAATTCCTGGGCGACCCGGAAGTGGCTAAGGCGCTCGCGTCGCTTGGGTCGAGCGCGGCGGATGAGATTCACCAGCTGATTCAGGGGCGCGCCGAGAGCCCGCTCCAGGGGCTGGTCTCCGGATCACTCGATCTGGACAAGATCGAGTATCTGACCCGGGACGCACATTTCTGCGGCGTCCCCTACGGCAGGGTCGACGTGGATCGGTTACTCGATTCATTGCTGCTGCTCGACGATCCGGAAACCGGGCGGCGCGAGTTGGGGGTCGCCGTCCGCGGTATCGCCGCACTCGAGTCTCTGTTGTTCGCCAAGTACCAGATGTTTCGCAACGTCTACTGGCATCACGCCGTCCGCGCGGCTTCCGTCGTGTTCCAGCGATTGATTCGCGAAGCGCTTTCCGGCGGCTGGGCCGTACGCGACCATGTTGTAGGGAAGGGCGATGAAGAGCTGATCGACACGCTAGGCAATCTGGCTCTGGCCAGCGACTCCGAGAGCGCACGACGGGCGCGCGAACGGCTGTTGCCGGCGATCCGCAATCGCCGCCTGCCGAAACGGGCAGCCGAATGGTCCGGTGACAGCCTCGCCGAGGCTCTGGGCCGACTCGGCCGCGAAGTAGCACCCTGGCTGCACGAACGGCCCGATCTACGGTCGGCGCTCGAGGATCACCTGGCGGTCGAGTTCGGCCTCGAGCCCGGCTCGCTGTTCCTCGACTACCCGGCCAAGGCCAGGATGCTGGAACTGGATATACTGATGCTGGCTAGAGACGGCTCGGTTCAGAGGCTCACCTCAGCCGGGCGCGCCGGCCTGATCGACCTGCCCCGCATGGGCCGCGACCTCTACCATACAGCCCGCGTGCTCCGCGTCTTCTGCTGGCCACGTGTTACTATGCCGGAGCCGGAAAGGGTTCTGGAGTTGGTAACCGCTCCTCAGGAAGAAATCGAGAATCTGATAGGATCCTGACAGGCAGACTGCACGCCCCCCAAAAAAAGAGGAGCGATACTCCGCTCCTCGACTTCGATCAGCACCAGGGCCCTATTCTTCGACTCTCACAATAATGGCCGTGATGTTGTCCATCCCGCCGGCCGCGTTGGCGGCTTCGATCAGCGCGTCAGCCGCGACCTGCAAGTCGTCACCCGATGTCTTGAGTATCTGCTCAAGATCATCATCCGGGACCATCCCGCTCAATCCGTCCGAGCACAAGAGGAACGTATCGCCAGGCTCGTAGCTCGAGCCGTACGTGTCGGCGTCCACGTTTGGCTCCGTGCCCAGGGCCCGCGTCAGGATGTGGGATAGCGGGTGCTCACGGGCCTGCTCGGGCGTGAGAGCGCCTCGATCGACCTGCTGCTGGACGACCGTGTGATCCCGGGTGATCTGGCTCAGGGAGCCGTTCCGCAGCAGGTAGCCCCGACTGTCACCCACCTGATGGATCACGTATTCACCTTCCGGAACCAGCGCCAGAAGCGTCAGGGTCGTCCCCATCCCCCGTTTGTCGGGCTCCTCGTCGGCTCGCTTGAGTATCGCCTGATTGGCTTCCTCGATCAGGTCCAGCATCCGGCTCTCGAGCTCGGCACCTCGCAAGCCCCGATCCACCGCCTCGCACACGCCCGGGCCTACGGTCTCAGCGACGATCTGGCTGGCCACCTCCCCGGCCACGTGGCCGCCCATCCCGTCCGCCACAACAAAGACCCCCTTCTCCTCGCTCGCGAAGAGGGAGTCTTCATTCCCTTGCCGGACTTTTCCGACGTCGCTTCTACCCGCGTGTGTCCACTTCATTGAGCCTCCGCCCGTCAACGATCGGGCCCACAAACTAGCCCCGGGCCCCGCAACTGTCCATGATAATCCACCTTACCCCGCGGATCAATCGCAGCCGGCTCCACACCAGCGGCTGGCGTTACGCGCCCTCACCGCGGACAGGTATTGCGGAACTGCGCCTCCCGGCCTCACGTTCGCAGAAACGACATGCAAGCGATCGAGACCGTAACCCGACGCGTCCCCGACGTGCCACTCGCCAGCCTGGACTATCTCTGGTTCCAGGTGGCCGGCACCGTCTGTAATCTGCAGTGCACTCACTGCTTCATTTCCTGCGCGCCACGCAACCACAGCTTCTGGTTTCTGGAGCTGGATACGGTCCGCGATTACCTGGAGCAGTCCAGAGCGTGGGGTGTGAAAGAGTACTACTTCACCGGCGGCGAGCCCTTCATGCACAAGCAGCTGCTGCCGATGCTCCAGGAGACGCTGGCGATTGGCCCTGGCAGCGTGCTGACCAACGCCACGCTGCTGCCCGATAGAACGGTTCGTCGCCTGGCTGAGATCGATGCCGGCTCACCCTACTCTCTCGAACTCAGGGTCAGCCTGGATGGGCCAACTCCGGAGACAAACGACCCGATCAGGGGCGCCGGTACGTTCGCGCGAGCGATGGAAGGAGTAAGAAAGCTCGTCGCGCATGGCTTCCTACCGATCATTACCGCGGCTCAAGTATGGGAGCATGCTGAGAACGACCGGGTGCTCGGACAGTTCTTCGAAGCGCTGCGCGCCGTTGGCTATGAACGTCCGCGCGTCAAGATCCTCCCGTCTATCTATCTAGGACGAGAGGCCGTCAGATCGCGAGGTTACGCGGATGTCGAGATTGTAACAGACGAGATGATGTGTGGCTTCGATGTCGGAACACTCCTCTGCTCCTCCGGCCGTGTCGTGACGAATCGTGGAATCTACGTTTGCCCGATACTACTCGACGCGGATGACGCGAATCTCGGTCAGACCCTAGATGAGGCGGACCGACCCTTCCCGCTGCGCCATTCGGCCTGCTACACCTGCTGGGCGCACGGAGCGATCTGCACCAACGCGGCCGGGATTGGTGAAGAGCGATGAGTGTTGGCCCAATTGCTGTCTTCGGTGGCGTCTACTCGAACTACCTTGCACTGCAGGCGGTGATCGCCGATGCCCGTAGCCGCGGCGCGAGGAATCTCTTCTGTCTTGGCGACCTCGGCGCATTCGGTCCCCATCCCGACCGCGTCTTTCCCCTCCTGGTCGACAATGAAGTCCAAACGATACGTGGCAACTACGACGACTCGATAGCTCGCGGGCTGGACGACTGCCAGTGCGGCTATACCGATCCCCGAGACAACCACTTCGCACGCATCTCCTATCGCTACACGTTCGAGAATACCAGTACAAGGTGGCGCGAGTGGATGGACGAGCTACCTGAGAATCTGCGAATCGAGATGGACGGACGGCGCGTGCTCATGTGCCACGGCAGTCCGCGACGCATGAACGAGTTTCTTTGGCAGACGACGACGCCAACTCATTTCCTCGAGAAGCTCTGCCGCGATTTCGACGCCGACATCATACTGTGCACTCACACCGGCATCCCATGGAGCCGTCAGCTACCAGGTGGACGCCTGTTCGTCAACGTCGGCGCCATCGGCCGACCCGCAAACGATGGCCGCACCGAGGTCTGGTACGCGATCATCTCGTCCGACGAGAATGGCCCCGCAGTCGAACTCATGCCCGTCTCCTACGACTACGAGACGCTGGCCGGAGAGATGTCCGACGAAGGCCTGCCCGACGAGTTTATCGAGACGATCCGAACGGGATGGTGGACGACGTGCAACGAGGTGTTGCCCGCGAAGGAGAGGAAACGGGGTAAGTGGTAGGTGGTACGCGACACTAACTACGGTTCGCTTACGACCCACCACCTACCATCTACCACCTACCACCCACGACCTACCGCCTCCTCCCACCGCCTCGGCTGCGACTAGCACTACTCCGGCTCCGATTATAGCTCTGCGTCCGCGACGTCCCACGATTTCGATTCTGATACTCGCGGTTGAGATTGCCGCTACGGTTCGTCGTCCTGTTCTGGTTGTAGCCTGTCGATCCCTGCCGGGTCGACGGCTGCTGACCCGCCCGATTGCCCGCCCCGGCGCCCGCTCGATCCCCGCCCTGGCCTCGGCCTTCAACCTGCGAGCGATCGGCGCCCCGCCAGTTCTGCTGATCGCGCATCTGCCAACTGCCGTCAGAGTTGCGACGGTAGACGTCACCGTTGCGGCCCGTATACACATTGTTATCGCGCCCTTGAGCGCGCTGCGGCTGCTGGCGGCTTCCCGTACCCGCGCCGGCCCTCTGCTGCTGAGTGCGGGCCGTCCCTTGACGCCCCTGTCTCTGGTTCATGTTCGCCCGCGCCGTCGCCCGATCTACATTGCGCGACGCGTTCCGCTGGCGGCCGTAGATGTTGGAGTTGCGGGCCGACCGCTGACCTGCCTGGTAGCCCGCTCGGAACCCGGCGCCGTAGCCTCGGTGAAAGCCGCGGTGATAACCGTGCCGGAAACCCGCCGGGCCCCACCAGCCGACCGGTCGGCGCCACATCGTTGGACCCCAGCGAAACCCGAAGAAGAACGGACCGGTCCTGAACCCGAAGCCCATGCTCCATCCCCACCACGGGTTGTACGTGATGCGAAAGCCCCACGTCATCGGTCGCGGGTAGAAGAAGAACGGGCTGATCCAGGGACGGTACCACCACCCGGTTCCGTAGACGACGGTCGGGCCGTACACGTAACTCCACGTGTAGCCCGGCGTGTACCCGACGTAGACAACTTCCGGCGTCGAGTCATAGACATAGACGTACTTGACGTTGTAGTTCGGGTTCTCCGGTGGGATCTCCTGGATGTCGTCCGGCACATCCGTCGCGACGGTAAACGTACCCTGCGGGCTGTCCGACTCGTACCAGACCGCTTCGTAACAAGCGTAGTATCTGCCGTCGATCTCCAACACCTGGAACTCGGTGTTGACCGCGTAGCTCATCTCCGTGCCTTCGATCGCCTCGAACTTGGGGTCGCCATCGTAGGTCACTTCCAGCGCCGCGTCTCTCTTCACCGCCGACGTCTGCGGAATCGAGTTGTCGAGCACCGCGTCGTTTGCCTGCTCCGTGCCCGCCACGTACACCAGCACGCTGCCGCGATCCGAGTCCGGCGGGATCTTCTGGAAATCGTCCGGCAGCGAATCGGAGGGTACGTAGGTCCATGGGCCCTCGAGATCGCCAGCCGAATACCAGCGCCCGGCTAACACGATGTAGAAGAGCTGCGATTCGATATCGACGAACACATCGCTCTCGGTGTTCGATACATAAAGCAGATCGGTGTCGGTTAGCGATCCATACTGCGGAGAGCCATCCGTCTGGATCAGCTCCGTCGGTTCCGTCGCAACCACGATCTTCACGTCCTCGATGTCGACGGGCTCTTCCGGTTCCTCCTCGGGCGACTCCTCCACCTGCGCTGTATCCGGAGGGATCAGTGCCTGCACTTTCTCAGGAGTATGGTCCGATAGCTCCCACGGGCCCATCACATCGATCGCGGCAAACCACGCGGCCTCTCCCGCATACAGGTAGTACTCCCGGCCTTGCGAATCGTAGACGATGGTGAACGGCGTGTTCACCACGCGTTTCATGTCCGTGTTCTCTATGTCGTGGAGGATCGCCTTGCCATCCAGAATCACCAGCATCGTCGGTTCCGTCGCGAAGATGATTCGCGGCGGATCTGTTGCCAGGCCCTCCGAAGCCACGCGTTCTCGCTCAGCCAGATCGATCCCCGTCAGAATCCGATCCAGCGAGATCACCATGTGCCAGCTCGTCGTTTCCTCGGCGATGATCTCCGCCGCCACGGACCGCTGCTCCTCAGTGAGTTCGCCGAAGCGCACCCGCGGTACATCGATGTTCACCACCGTGACCAATCGCTCATCGCGATCCGTCTCCACAAGCGCGTCGAACCAAAACGCCCCGAAGCCCGGCTCTTCGCCCTCACGATTGGCGGAGAACGCCGCGCGGCCGACTAAATGATCACCGTCGAACGTCTCCAGCTGTGGCTGATAGACCACGATCGTGTACTCGTCATGCATGAACTCGCGTGGCCAGCCGATGTCATCCTCCTGCGCCAACGCCCCCGACGGTGCGAACGCAAAAAGCGCAAGAAGCCCCAGTCGGGCTGATGTCTTATCCATGATCATCCCTTTGAAGGGGCTGATGGTCGATTCTGTGGTGCCGTACAATGCTTCGCGAGTCGTTTCAATGCTACCCCAACACCGCGGCCGGCGGTCCCGATCAGCTGTCGCCGGTTGCGGGGCCACTCACGGGCGGATACTCTCTGCCCTTGGATTCCTAGTTACCAGGCGCGCCCGGCGTGCCCCACTGCCTGACGAAGACAGGAGCATACGATGTTGACCAGAGCAGGAATCGCGATTCTGACTCTGTCCCTCGCGGTCGGCTGCGCCGGCCAGCCTGACAACGCTTGCGACCCGGAGGCACACTTGATGAGCACTGAAGGCGGTCCGCCAGAGTTGGCCGGCGAGACGATAACAACGGAGACCGGTTTGGAGTACATCGTCATCTGCACCGGGTCCGGCGAGCCGCCGCAGACCGGCCAGCAGGTAAGCGTGCACTATACGGGATGGCTCACGGACGGCACGAAGTTCGACAGCTCCGTCGATCGCGGACAGCCGATCACCATCCCCATCGGCGTCGGCGCTGTGATTCCCGGCTGGGATGAAGGTGTTGGCTCTATGCAGGTAGGCGAGCAGCGCCGCTTGATCATCCCGTTCAACCTCGCCTACGGCGAAGCGGGTCGTCCGCCGGTCATTCCGCCTCGGGCAACGCTGATCTTCGACGTGGAGTTGATGTCAATCGGCGAGTAGTACCCGAAGAACAGCGGAGAGGATAGTGAGTTCAGAGCCTGAAGTCGCCGTTCGCTGCAGTGGACTGACGAAGAGCTACGGCGATGTGCTGGCCGTCGACGGGCTCGATCTCGAGGTCTACGTCGGCGAATGCTTCGGGCTCCTGGGTCCTAACGGCGCCGGCAAGACCACCACGGTCGAGATGCTCGAAGGGCTGCTCAAGCCCGACGCCGGCGAACTCGAGATCCTCGGCATGAAATGGGGCGACGACGACCGGGCGCTGAGGCAGCATCTCGGCATCCAGCTCCAGGAGACCCAGCTGGCCGAGAAGCTCACCGTCGAGGAGACCCTCCGACTGTTCCGCAGCTTCTACAATCGGGGCTACACGCCGGAGCGGGTGATGCAGATCGTAGAGCTGGAGGAAAAGCGGTCGGCATGGGTCTCCCGCCTCTCCGGCGGCCAGCAGCAGCGACTGGCCGTGGCCTGCGCTCTGGTCAACGAGCCTGACCTCTTGTTCCTCGACGAGCCGACCACAGGACTCGATCCGCAATCACGACGCCAGCTCTGGGATCTCATCTTCGACTACAAAGCGGCGGGCCGCACCGTCCTGCTCACGACCCATTACATGGAAGAGGCGCACCGCTTATGCGACAGGGTGGCCATCGTCGATCACGGCAAGATCATCGCTCTCGGCACGCCCGCCGAGCTGATCGCCGCCCTCGGGGCCGAGCACGTCGTCGAGTTCGCCCTCGAGAACGACCACCAAGCGTCCGACGATTGGCTGCGCCAGGTCCCCGGCGTTCAGGACGTGCGCCGTGAGCGCGAGGGCATCTTCCTGACCGTGAAGCAGGTCCACCGCGCCGTTCCAGCTCTCCTCTCCGCCCTCAAGAAGCAGGATCTGGAGCTCGCGCGATTGACCACCCATCACGCCAGCCTGGAAGACGTCTTCGTCGCCCTCACCGGCAGACACCTCAGAGATGGCTAGCTTAAGCCCGCTCCGCGAGCTCTCCCGCGCTCGGCTCCTCGAGTTCCTGCGCGAGCCGGAAGCCATCTTTTGGGTCTTCGTGTTTCCGGTGCTCCTCGCACTGGGCCTCGGCATCGCCTTCCGAAACCGGCCCGCCGAGTCGCTACACGTCGCTGTACAGGACGGGCCGGGCGCGCCCGCTCTGGTCCAGGCTCTCGAGGCTACACCCGAGCTCCGCGCCTCGCTGCTCGGCCCCGAGGAGGCGCAGAATCAACTGAGGACCGGCAGGGTCGCCCTCGTCGTCATCCCGGGCGACACCGTCGCATATCTGTTCGATCCCGCCAGAAACGAGAGCCGCATGGCCCGCTTGCTGGTCGACGACGCGCTTCAGAGAGCCGCCGGTCGCGCCGACGTGCGGCCCGCCGAAGAGCGTCACCTGACCGAGCCCGGCTCTCGCTATATCGACTTCCTCATACCCGGTCTTTTGGGCCTCAACCTCATGGGCTCCGGCATGTGGGGGATCGGCTTCACCATCGTTCAGTTCCGCCGAAAGCGGCTCCTCAAGCGCTTCCTCGCCACGCCCATGCGAAAGAGCGACTTCCTGCTCTCCTTCATGTTCTCGCGCCTGACTTTCATGGTCGGCGAGCTGGCCGCGCTCATCAGCTTTGGCTGGATCGTCTTCGACGTCCGCGTCCACGGCTCTATCCTCGACCTGCTCGTTATAGCCGTCGTCGGAGCCCTCGCGTTCGCCGGTATCGGCCTCCTCTCCGCCAGCCGTGCCCAGACTGTAGAAGGCGTCTCCGGGATCATGAACTTCATCCAGTTCCCCATGTGGATCTTCTCCGGAGTCTTCTTCTCCTACGCCAATTTCCCCCTCGCCATGCAGCCTTTCATCAAGGCCCTCCCCCTCACCCAGCTCAACGACGCGCTACGCTCCGTCATGATCGACGGCGCTTCGCTGTCGACGAATCTCGACGCCCTGGCCATCGTCGCGGCCTGGGGATTTGTGAGTTTTCTGACAGCATTGAAGATTTTTCGCTGGACCTGACGACCGCTGCTTCTTGACAGACGGCGGTCAGCCCCTATATTCCATGGCTGCCCGCCCTACCGGAATCACCTTTTAACGTTTCAGGTCGTTCGAGTCTCTAACTAGCTGCCGGCAACGCCCGTGCGGCGCACTCAAGCCGTTGCGAAGCCGCCGGGAACCCGATCTGGGTTTGTGGGGTAATCGGTTGGGCGCAGGAGATTAGACAGTGGGTAATGGAACTGTAACAAGAGAAACACTAATGGGTCGACAGGCTGGAAAGGCAAAGCGGATTGCCAGCCAGGCGTTGAAGAGCCGGGTGGCGGGGGATGACTCGGCCCTCGATCAATATCTCCAGGACGTCAGTCAGCACGAGCTGATCACACCGGACGAGGAGATCCGTCTGGCCCGCAAGGCACAGAAGGGCGATGTGGACGCGATCCAGGCCCTCTGTAAGGCAAATCTCCGTTTCGTGATCTCGGTCGCGAAGAAGTACCAGGGCCGGGGCTTGCCGCTCAGCGACCTGATCCAGCAAGGGAATCTGGGCCTGGTCACGGCGGCCATTAAGTTCGATCCCGATCAGGGCGTGAAGTTCATCAGCTACGCCGTGTGGTGGATCCGGCAGGCGATTCTGTCGGCCCTGGCTCATCACGGGCGCTCTGTCCGTGTGCCGCTCAACCGGGCCGCGGAACTGTCGAAGATCCTCAAGATGCGCCAGTCGCTGAAGGTGGATCTGGACCGGGAGCCGACGAGCGAGGAGATCGCCCGGCGGCTGGAGATGAACCCGGCGACGGTGGAGATGCTCGAGGCGCTGAACGCCGGCGAGGTCCGCCTGGACGCGCCGATTGGCGACAGCGAGGACTCCAGTCTGGTCGAGCGCTTCGTGACGGAAGAGGCGACTTCCGCTCACACCGAGGTCGAGGAGCGACTGCTTCAGGAGCAGATCGACGAGGCGCTTTCGACGCTTCGCGAGCGGGATGCGCTCGTGCTACGGCTCTACTACGGGCTGGGTGACGGCCGCGAGCACACCCTCGAGGAGATCGGTCAGCAGCTCGGCATCACGCGAGAGCGCGTGCGGCAGCTGCGCGACCGTGCGCTGAAGGAGCTTCGCGAGGGCGACAAGGGCTCGGCGCTGGCCAGCTTCGCGGCCGCCTGAGTTCAAGTGGAACCGAATCGAGAAGGGCGCCATGCGGCGCCCTTTTTTTGTCTCTATGGGCCACGAATCCTCAGGACACCGTCACTGACCTTGCTCAGTCCGCCCCGCTGAGTAACCTTTCGCTCGCGATCCCCCACAACTACCAACGGATTGACCAATGACCAAGACTCGTCACCTGACGTTCGCCCTGGCCGCCCTTCTGGCGATCACCGCCGGCCCGCTGACCGGCCAGACTTCCACCGCCCCAGAGGTCGCCTCCGTACCGACTCCTGCAGATTATCTGGGTCACCCGGTAGGCGCTGACTTCAGGCTGGCTGGCTGGGAATCCATCACGGGCTACCTCACACAGCTCGCCGCCGCGTCGCCCGGGATTCGGATGGACACACTGGGCCGGAGCACTCAGGGTCGTCCTTTCGTGCTGATCACCGCCACTTCGCCGGCCAACATGGCCCGCCTGGAGCAGATCCGGGAGAACCAGGCCAAGTTGGCCGATCCGCGAAGGCTCGCCCCGGGTGAGCTGGAGTCGATCGTCGCATCTCAGCCGGCCGTCGTACTCATCGCCCACAACATCCACTCGACCGAGATCGCCTCGAGTCAGGGCGGAATGGAGCTCGCATACAATCTGGCTACCGACCCGGACTTGACTGCGGCACTGGAAGACGCCGTCGTCCTCTTTATTCCGTCGATGAACCCCGACGGTCAGCAGATGGTGACCGACTGGTACCAGCTCACTCTGGGTACGCCCTACGAAGGCAGCCGCATGCCGTGGCTCTACCACTACTACGTCGGCCACGACAACAATCGCGACTTCTTCATGCTCACCCAGGTCGAATCGCAGATGCTCAACGACCTGCTGTACGACCGTTGGTTCCCCGAGGTGGTCTATGACGTTCACCAGATGGGTAGCAGCGGCGCGCGTTTCTTCGTTCCGCCGTTCGGCGACCCGCTGAACCCCAATCTCGACGCGCTGCTCGTCCGAACGATTTCGCTGTTCGGGCTGCAGATCTCCACCGATCTGGAAGCCGCCGGCAAGTCGGGCGTGGCGAACCGGATGCGCTTCGACCTCTGGTGGCATGGCGGTTTGCGAACGGTGCCGGCACGGCACAACATGGTTGGTATTCTCTCGGAAGCGGCCAGCGCACGCATCGCGTCGCCCATCTTCCTAGAGCCCGGCCAGTCGATCAGACAGCCCGACCGCGGGGTCAACTTCCCAAACCCGTGGCCCGGCGGCTGGTGGCGGATCCGCGATATCATCGACTATCAGCTCATCGCCGCCAACGCCGTGATTGGCCTGGCGGCGGGTCAGCGCGAGAAGCTGATCCGCAACTACGTTGAGCTCGGACGCCGCGCCATCGAGGCCGGCACAAACGACCCGCCTTATGCTTTCATCGTCCCGGCCGATCAGCGGGATCCGTCCAGCACCGCGGCGATGCTTACCACCGTTCAGCGCGGCGGCGTCGATATTCACCAGGCGACATCGCCCTTCACGGCCGACGGCCTAGAGTACGCCGCCGGGAGCTACGTCATCTTGTTGGCGCAGCCCTACCGCGCTCACGTGAAAGATCTCCTGGAACGTCAGGTCTACCCCGATCGTCGTCAATTTCCCGGAGGTCCGCCTATCACGCCGTACGACGCCGCCGGTTGGACCCTACCGCTCCAGATGGGCGTCGACGTCGTGCAGGCCAGCGCTTCCTTCGAGGCTGACCTCACTGAGATCACGGCGCCCATCCAACCGCCGGCTGGCTCGGTGAGCGGAACGGGCCCCGCCTTCATCCTCGACAACGTGACGAATGCCGCCAACCTGGCCGTGAACCGGATCATGGACAGCGGCGGCTCCGCTGCGTTTCTATCGGAGCCGGTCGAATCCGGCGGCCAGACCTGGCCAGTCGGCAGCGTTGTAGTCACCGGCGGCGGCGCCAGAACCGTCCTGGAGGAATTGGCCGCAGCACAGGGACTCTCGGCGGTCACCTTCTCCGGCGCGTCCACCGCGAGGGCGATGGAATCGCTACGCGTTGGACTCTACCAACCCTGGACGGCATCGATGGATGAAGGGTGGACCCGCTGGGTCTTCGACTCCTGGGGGCTGCCGTACCAATCGCTTCACGACGCGGAGATCCGGGTCGGCAACCTCGGCCAACGCTACGACGTGATCGTCATCCCCGATCTTTCCGCAGGCTCCATCCTCGAAGGGCGGAGGCCCGGTACCGTCCCCGGCGAGTATGCCGGCGGCCTGGGCGATGAGGGAAGCTCGGCGATCCGCGAATTCGTCCGAAACGGTGGAACCTTGGTCTGCCTCGATTCTTCCTGCGAGTTCGCTATCGATCTCCTCGATCTGCCCATCGACGAGGTGCGCCCATCTTCCCAGGACCAGCGCTCTGGCGAAGCGTTCTACGCGCCCGGTTCCATCTTCAGCGTCAACGTCGATACCGAACACCCGGTCGGCTACGGCATGCCCGCGACGACATCGATCTACTACTCGAACAGCCCTGTGTTCCAGGCCGAGGAGAACGACGATGTCAGCGTCATCGCTTCCTACACAGAGGCGAACCCACTCTTGAGTGGCTACGTCCTGCAGCCCGATTTCTTGACCGGAAAGTCCGTACTCTTGGAAGCGCGGTCCGGTAATGGACGAGTCATCCTGTTCGGCTTCCGCCCGCAGCATCGCGGTCAGCCGCACGAGACGTTCAAGCTCTTGTTCAACGCCATCTACTTCGGCAGCTCCGGCCAGCCGGAGCGAACGCGGTTCTAGTTGAGCGCCGTCGACCCGTTAGTACTCTCTGCGTCGTCTCCAGCCGTAGCGCTGGAGACGGCGTTTCTTACCACCGGGCTCCCAGCACCCCAGGCACTCGATGTGGCCACGCGGATGTCGAACGCCGTCTATGCGACCGGAGCCAACCCGGCGTTCATCGGCGTCCTCGACGGCCAGCCGATCGTCGGCCTCGAGCCCAACGCGCTGCAGCGGATAGCAGGCTGTGAACGAAAACTCAGCACACGCGACCTGGCCGGCGCCCTCACCGGCAGCGCCAGCGGAGGAACGACCGTAGCCGCCACTCTTCATCTGGCCTATCGCGCCGGCCTAACCGTAGCCGTTACCGGGGGGATCGGCGGCGTCCACGTGACCCTCGGACCACCCGACATCTCGGCCGACCTTCTCGAGCTGGCCAGAACACCTCTGGTGCTGATCTGCTCCGGCGCCAAAGCGATCCTCGATATTCCGGCCACCGTCGAGCAGCTCGAGACCCAGGGCGTCACCGTTGTCGGCTACCAAACGAACGAGTTCCCGGCTTTCTGGTCGGCAGAAAGCGGCCTTCCCATCGA
The DNA here is from genome assembly GCA_039586795.1 of Gemmatimonadota bacterium. Taxonomy (GTDB): domain Bacteria; phylum Gemmatimonadota; class Gemmatimonadetes; order Palauibacterales; family KS3-K002; genus Kutchimonas. Next base: position 129,033 of record JBDHJS010000002.1, on the reverse strand, counting down.
CCTGACAGTGCAAAGCGCCGAAGAGGTGGCCGAGCTCTGGCGCGCCGCGCGAGCGATGGGCGTGCCCGGCGCCATCCTGGTCTGCGTACCGCCACCCGCCGAAACCGCGCTCACCCGAGAAGAAAGCGAAGCTGCCGTCGCTCGCGCCCTGGCCGCAGCACGCGCGCAAGGAATTGAAGGAGCTCTGGTGACACCGTTCTTGTTGGAGCAGGTTGTGGATTATACGGACGGACGATCTTTGGCAGCTAACGCGGCGTTATTGGAGAACAATGCGCGTGTCGCCGGGGAAATCGCCGTTCATGTTGGTTAGGTGAACCTACCGCGCCGATAAAAGCTGCCGCCCCCCATCAATCGAATAAACCCCACCCGTAATCCACCCCGCCTCATCCGAACACAGAAACCCACACAACGCCGCAATCTCTTCCGCGCGCCCCACGCGCCCCAACGGATGCGTCGTCTTCGAGTGCTCCAGAAACGCATCGTAATCCGGCACCGCACTCGACACCGTGTGTAGCTCGGTAACCACCACCCCCGGGTTCACCGCGTTCACTCGCACGTTGTGCGGAGCCAGCTCCAGTGCCACGCACTGCGTGAACATGTCCACCGCCGCCTTTGACGAGCAGTAGCCGAGCAAGTTTCCGTACGGCCGCAAACTGGTGACAGACGAAACGTTCACGATCGCTCCACCGTTTTCGATCATGTGCGGCGCGGCATGTCGGGTCACGTAGTAGAGACTGTCCACATTCGACTCGTATAACCTCTTCCATTCTTCCGGTGGCGTATCAAGAACACCGCCGGTGCCTATCACGCCAGCAGCGTTTATCAGGTAGTCGATCCGATCGAACGTGTCGACGCATGCCTCGACAACAGCGCGCACCTGGTCATCCTGCCGCACGTCACAGACCGCATACTCCTTGAACGTTCCCTGCATCCGTTCCTCACGGCGGGCCACCGCGAAAACCGAAGCGCCTTCATCCCGGAACTGCATCGCGCAAGCTCTGCCTATGCCACTCGATGCTCCGGTCACCAACGCAACTTTTCCTTCAAACCGCATATCCCCTCCGTAGTCGCCGAGATGGAACTCGGGAGTATGACGCCCGACTGTCATCGCACGCTCCCGATTTGATGCTCGATCTTAAGGAGAGGTAGAAGGCCGATGCAATGAGCGCCGCGACTCGAGTGCCACGGCGCTCATTCTTCCCTGTACCCGGAGGAGCGGGCACCAACACTCAGGGAGTTATGTAGTAGTTCACCTTGATGCTGAAGATGTTGTCGCCTTCCGCTCCGAACAGCCTGCGAAAGTCCTGACTCGGATTGAAGCTGCCGTCGAAGTCGAACGCTGTCCGCGCCTGCGACCAGACAAAGAAGAACGTCGAGCCCGGCATGTACTCCCAGCGCAACACCACAGTGGACCGCAACTGCTTGAAGTTGAAGTTGGGATCGGAGAACGAGAAGTCGGTCTCGCCGTTCCGATCGAGGTCCACATGGTACGTCCCCGGGTCGCCGCCGCTGCCCGGCTCGTAACTCAGTCGATCTTCCTCCAACGGATCGAAGCGGTCATCGTACACGTCCGCTTTAGGCTGCACGACCTCGCTGAACGCCGTGTACTCTCCAGAAGACACAAAGGGCTGCGCGTACAGCTGCAGGCTTAGATTCGGCGTGAACGTCACATCGAGACGCGTCGTCACCGAGAAAGTGTTCTGGTCGAGCACGCCCGTGAAGTAGCGCATCGTGCCATCGAGATCCTGATTCGTCACCCACTGCCAGTCATCGTGCATCCTGTTATACGACGGACCCAGCGCGAGGCGAATGTTTGAAGTCGGACGGTAGCTGAAGTTCACGGACACGCCGGCCGCCTGGGAACGCTCCGGATCTGTCCAGAACCAACCGCCGAATTCTGCAACCAGGCTCTTACGATTGTCAGTGAAGAAGCCACCCCATGCATTGTAGCCCGATGGCGCTTTCATCGCCGGGCCGCCACGCAGAACCAGGATGTTCAACGCCGGGAACTCGTAGTTGAATCCACCCCAGCCGCCCCAGTAGTTGAGCAGCGTGAAGTTTCCGTTGACGTTCGTCCCCGTCGCCGTCCGCTCGCCGCCGAACGTCTGCATGTTCCAGAAGTTTGTGTTGAGCGAGTAACGTCGGAAGATCTTGCCCGGCGTGAATTCGCGGTACTGGATCCATGCCGAGCCTCGCATCACATCGGCCCGCCGCTGGAAGCCCAGGTCGTTCGTCTCGAAGCCCGGCGACACCCACTCACCCGTCACTTCGCCCCGCCAATGGCCGCCGCCGATCTTCGCGAACGAGAACGCACCGCTGGTTCCCATCATATTCGTGCGGTTGGGATCGAACGTCAGGTGGTCCGCGTCCGGTCTCCGGAAGTAGCGGGCCGGGCTCAGCTGAGCGATCTCGATCGCCGCCCGCGAGCCTTGGATCCGCGAGCCGAGCAACTGTCCGCTGACCTCCCAGTTGCCATTCCAAAACCGCGTGCGTGCATCGACGCCGCCTGAATAAGCAGCCGTACGCAAGTGCCTTAGTTCGTTCGGCAGGCTCCGATTCGTCGCCGTGAAGATCGAGCCAACGGCCGACTGTCCTTCGCGGAAATCCTTCGAAACGCGGCCTACGAAATAGTTCGACAGCGGCTCCACCGGATCGCGGTATCTGGAACCATCGTCCGCGATGACCGTCGCCTTCTCCTCCGCCGTCACCGCGTCGAGAACGCCGATCGACCAACCGTCGGCCGATTTCCCGGTCAGCTTCGCCGCACCAATGATCGTCGTGTTGAGCGGCATCTTCACGAACCCGCCACGCGGATCCGCGAACCCCTGAGGAGCGCGACCGATACGCCGCGAGTAGAAGAGCTGCTCGGCACCGCTAAAGTTGCTCAGCCGAAAATCAAAGATGTTCTGGCCTTCCAGGAAGAATGGACGCCGTTCGGCAAAGAAGGTCTCGAACGCCGATAGGTTCACCACCGACGGATCCGCTTCCACCTGGCCAAAGTCCGGGTTCAGCGTCACGTTCAACGTCAGGCTGTTGTTCAGCCCATAGCGGACATCGGCACCGGCGTTCCCGAACCATTCGGTGCCATCCTGGAACGGATTGCCCTGAACGGCGGGCGTGAAGGCCTGCTGAGCCAACACGTAGGGCAGGACTTCTAGGCGTCGCTTCGGCTGAATTCCGTCCAAGCCTGCCAGATCACCATACTCGCTCACCCAGCCGGGCGCGTCCTTCGCGATCGGCTTCCAGAAGTCGATCTCGTTCTTCCGCTGGATGACACGCTGGACGTTGAAGCCCCAGACCTGCTGCGGCGCGTCGGAGAACCTGAGCTGCGTCAGCGGAATCCGAAACTCCGCTATCCAACCCTCCGCGTCCTTCGACGTCGCCACGTCCCAAACGGCGTTCCACGAATCGTCCCGGTTGGTGTCGTCGTACAGATACGAATCCCGCTCGACACCCGCCGGGTTCACGCGAAACTCGAACGCCGTGCGACGGTCCAGATAGGAGTCGATGCTGACGACGAGCCAATCCGACGGAGAGTACGCGTCGCGGCGGGTCAGCTGCCCGATGATCTTGTCGGGCTCGCTGTCGTAGGCCCGAATGCCGACGTAGAGTGCGCCGTCATCGTACAGCACGCGGACTTCGGTGCGCTCCGTTGCCGGCTCACCCTCGTCCGGGTCGCGCTGGACGAAACCGCTGATCGGTTCCGCCAAAGCCCAGGCCGCGTCGTCCAGAAGCCCATCGATCTCGGGGGTCCCCGGCGTCGCTCGCGACGCGAGAGCCCGATAGGGCGGTGGTTCGGCTTTCTTCTTCGAGTCTTTCCCTTCAGGGTCCGCCAGGGCAGGGGCGATGCCCACCGCGGACAGGAACAGCGCCGTGAAAAGCGCCATTCTGCCAAGCTTGGCTGCCATGATATATCCTGACTACTCCCGGTTTATCTAGCATTTGGGCGTCCTTCTGGCTCCTTCACTACGTGTTAGACGCCCTAACCGCTTCAAAGGTTGGCAGAGTGCATAACCCGGTTTCGAATCGCGTTTAGTCCCGCAAAATCCCTATATCGCTTGCCCGGACCGAGCCGTCACACTAGGTTGGGCCGACCATGCAAATGCCCGGTTCGCACTGCGTTCCGCTAACTCGATTTGCCGGGCCGGCCCCACCCGTCGATCTCACAATCAGCGCTGTTATCGATAGTGATAATCGGTTCAGGATAGAACCGGATGGGCGTCATCCATGAATGCCCAATCGGCCCAAAGGAACCTGGAGATGAACGGCAAGCTCGATCACCGAACGCTTTACAGACTACCCTGGAATCTGCCGGATAACGCTATCTCGTGGCTCGAGCCGACCGCAGCCTGCAATCTGTACTGCGAAGGCTGCTACCGCACGAACGACCCAAAAGGGCACAAGCCGCTCGACGAGATAGACAAGGATCTGAACGTCTTTACATCGCTCCGGACCTGTGACGGGATTTCCGTGGCCGGCGGCGACCCGCTTACCCACCCGCAGGTGCCGGATATCGTCGCCATGATCGCGAAGCGCGGGATCAAGCCGATCCTCAACACGAACGGCCTGGCTCTCGACCGAGCCCTCCTCGTCGAGTTGAAGCGTGCCGGCCTCAAGGGCCTGACGCTCCATGTCGACAGCAAGCAGAGGCGTCCGCACTGGAAGGGAAAGAGCGAGATCGAGCTGAACGAGTTGAGGCTACAATTTGCCGAGATGATCGCCGAAGTCGGCGACATGTCCTGCGCCTTCAATTCGACGGTCTACGACGATACGCTGGATACCGTGCCCGATCTGGTCGAATGGTCGCAGAAGCACATCGACATCGTGCACGTCATGGTGTTCATAGCGTTTAGAGCCGCGATGCTCGGCGGATCATTCGACTACTTCGTCGACGGCGGAAAGATCCAGATGGCCGATGTGCCCTACGCCTATCCGGACGCGCCCCGCATCAACATTAAATCAACCGACATACTGGCCAAGATTCAGGAGCGACTCCCCGACTTCCAGCCCTGTGCCTATCTGAACGGCACCGAACAGCCCGACTCGTTCAAGTGGCTATTGAGCGGACGCCTGGGAATGAAGGACAAGGTATTCGGGTATGTCGGTCCGAAGTTCATGGAGCTTACCCAGACGCTCCACCATCTTCGTTACGGCCGCTACCTGGCCTATGTCCGGCCGAAAGTTCTCAGGCGCGGCCGCTCGTACCTGGCTCTCGCGCCGTTCGACAAGGGCCTTCGTAAGACCGCAGGCACCTACCTGCGATCGATTCTAAAGAACCCCCTGCGGGCTGCCCGTCGCCTTCGCTACCAATCCGTGATGATCATCCAGCCCATCGATGTCCTGCCCGACGGCCGGCAGAACATGTGCGACGGCTGCCCCGACATGACGGTGTGGAACGGTCGCCTCGCGTGGTCGTGCCGTCTTGAGGAACCGATACAGTACGGGGGGTTCGTGCAGACCGTGCCGAAGGATGTCCAACCAAAGCACTGATTAGATCGGAACAGCACGCTCATGAACGACTCTACAGCCGGGGCCGTCGAGGCCCCGCGTGTATCGAAGGTCCCGGGCGTCGAGCCGCCTTACCCGGAAATCGACCATGTCCGGTTAGTCGACAAGGTGGCCGCGGCATACAACGGGCTCGTCGCCATCATCTGGGCGCACCTCATACCCCAGAACCCTTACGCATTCTGGCTTTTCCTGGCCCACGCCGCCGCTGCCACGCTGCCGATGCTATTGCGCAGGGCCAGCCACCCGCTGTCGAAGCCGGTGGGCGTTGTACGTGACATCTACCCACTGATCTACATCCTCGTATGGTGGACCGAGCTAGATTGGATCCGTCGTACCCTGCACGACGCCAACTTCGATCGAGTGTTCGGCGATCTCGATCTGATGCTCTTCGGGACTCACCTCGATCAGGTGTTCCTTCCCAACCTTCACGCTCTCTGGTTCAGCGAGCTGATGTACTTCGCCTATTTCAGCTACTACCTGACCGTGATCGTACCCTTGCTCTACGCGCTTACCCGCGGCGGTGCTGCGATGAAGAGCGACATGGTCTTCCGCGTCATTCTGATTTATGTGTCTTGTTTCATCTGCTACATCGCGTTTCCCGTCGACGGGCCGCACTGGCTCACCGAACATTTTCAGGGTCCCCATCAGCAGGGATTCTTTTACAAGGTCGAGCAGTTCCTGCAGAGCGGCGGTGACGCCCTCGGATGCTCGATGCCAAGCTCTCACGTCGCCGCCTCAACCACGATGGCGATCCTCGGCTTCCGGTGGCTATCGCGCACTTCCGCATGGTTGCTGACACTGGCGGCGTTTGGCGTCGTACTCTCCACCGTGTACACGCAGAACCACTACGCCATCGACTCCGTCGGAGGTGTGGTCTGGGCGTTCCTGATCTATTACTGGGTAGGGCCGATACTGCTGCGTTGGTGGAATTGCCTGTCCGGCGAGCGTTATAGGTAGACAGTAGGCGGTAGACGGTAGACAACGGTAGACAGTGGACGGTTCATCGGAAGCGACCGCCCACCGTCTACTGTCTACCGCCCACTGTCCACCCTACTTCACGTTGCAAGAAGCGCCGTCTGCGCCGTCAGCTCCGCGAACTCCATCCGATCGTACGCTTCGGTCAGAGAGTGGCCGACCGTAACGGCGCCGTGATGGGCGAGCAATAGCGTCTTGGCGCCACTCGCGACGGCGTCGGCGACCGCCCGCGCCAATTCCTCGGACCCCGAGTTGTGATACGGGATCCTCACGACGCCCCCAAGCGACGCGGCGGCGACCGGTAGCACTTCTTCCACGTCTATGCCACGAATACCTGCGGCGGTGAGCGCCGGTGCATGAGTATGGATTACCGCGCCCACTTCCTCGTTGGCCAGGTAAGACTCTCGATGCAGTGGAAACTCGACGCTGACGTTGACCAGGCTGTCCGGCGCCGCACCCAAGTACACTAGCTGGATGTCGGACGCGTGAAGCCGTGACTTGTTGGCTGATCGCGGCGTAATGTAGATGTACTCTCTGTTGCGAAGCCGCGCCGATAGATTGCCACACCAGCCCGCGATCAAACCCGCCTCCCAGGCGCGTTTCCCGTGGTAACACAGCAGCAGCCGCACCGCTTCGTCGTGAGCAGCCGCCGCCGGCTCGACTATCGCCCGGCGAATTGGGCCAAACAGCAAGCCCGACTGCCCGACGTGCCCGACCAAACGCCTGGTTCCTCCGATCCATGGCATCAGCTTCGACATGAGGACCTCCCTTGGTGCTTGTCCTAATCATACGCCCGGCACATGCCACGGGTCCATATGGAATAACGATTATTACATGCAGCTGGCGCTTGTAAGACGAACAGGTCTTTGATACCGACGCCTCGCCACTCTATTTTTCCTCACGTCCAGCTACCCGACGAAAACCACGAACGGAACGTGCCCCGAGGATGAGCAGTACCGACACCCTCATACCCGAGCGGCCTGATCTGCCAGCGGCATTTCGAGCGATCGCGTCCACCGTCGTCCCGGAATGCGTGCACCTCGACGAGCGCGGCTGGGCAGACCTGGAGAGCCTGGTGCGCGACTCCCTGCGCCAACGACCACCCGCGATTCAGCGAAAGGTGAAGCTCTTCGTCAACATCGTGGAGTGGCTCCCAATGCTGCGCCACCGCAAACGTTTCACCGACCTGGATCAGGGAAGCCGGACTGCCTTCCTCACCGCGCTGCAGGAGCATCGAATCGATGTCATCCGCGTCGGCTTTTGGGGTCTTCGCACCCTCGTCTTCCTCGGTTACTACGGACGAGCGGATGCCACAAAGGCGATCGATTACACCCCTGACCCTGGTGGCTGGGCTTCTGTCCGATGATGGAGCGCAACTACGATATCGTGATCATCGGCTCGGGAGCCGGCGGCGGAACCGTAGCGCAGGAAATCGCCGCGCTATGCCGACACGGCATTCGCATCGCCGTTCTGGAGAAAGGCCCCAAGCTATCCGACGATGAGTATTCGGGTCGCGAGGTCGAGATGGCCCAGGCGCTCTACGAAGACAGCGGTGGCTTTCTGACCCGCGACGGCTCGATGACCCTGGCCATGGGGAGCGCGTACGGCGGTTCGACCGTCGTTTACACCGGCACATCACTCATCGCACCCAAGCGCGTGATCGACAGCTGGAACCTTGCCGACCTCGACCACGAAGAAGTCGAGCGGCGCTCGAAAAAATTCGTGGAGCAGAACAACATTCACCTGTTGAACGACGACGAGATAAACGATAACAACCAGCTCTTCGTCAAAGGGTGCCGCCGTCTGGGCTACAACGCCCAGCAATTCCCGGTCAACGTCAAAGGCTGCCGTGGTTCCAGCCTCTGCAACCTGGGTTGTCCCAACCTCGCCAAGCAGGGTACCCACAGAGTCCAGCTTCCAAAGGCCGAACGGGATGGGGTCGAGGTGGTCACCCGCTGTGAGGTACTGCGGCTGGAAGAGCGGGTGATCTACGCCCGCGTGCATCCCAAGTCCGCCGACGCAAAGGGAGAACCTCCGACCTGGGCGCCCGGCGAGTATCGCATCAACGCCAGGATCGTCGTGGTTTGCGGCGGCGCCGTGAATTCACCCGCGCTCTTGCTGCGCTCCAAATTGCCCGCATCACTGCCTCGTCTCGGTCACGGTTTCACCTGTCACCCAGCGCTGATCCTGGTGGCCGAGCATCGCGAGGCGATCACCAACTTCGTCGGCCACCCCAAGAGTTACTACCTGGACGACTTCGTCGAGAGCGACGCCTTCGTCCTCGAGACGTGCATGTACTTCCCGTTCACGACCGCGAAGAGCCTTTCCGGCTTCGGTTCTCGACATTCGGAGTTCATGCGGGCCTTTCCACGCCTTCAGATGATACTGGTCCTGGCTTGCGATCACGTCGACCGGAACAACCGGGTCACTGTCGACCGCTCGGGTACGCCCGTGGTCGACTATCGCTTCACGCCAGAGGTGCGCCGGGCGCTTGCCCGCGGCACGGCGACTTCGGCGCGCATCTTCTTCGCCGCCGGCGCCCTCAGAGTTCACGTACCTGCCGCCGACAACCCTGTCGTCGACGCCGAAGAAGTGGACCGGCTGGACGCTTTGATCGACGAAGGCCGGTTTCGGCCCGGCGGTGTCACCGTCTCGGCCGCACACCTGCAGGGTGGCTGCGGGATGGGTCTCACGTCGTCCGACTCCGTCACCGACTCTTACGGTCGCGTGCACGGCGTGCCCTGGCTGTTCGTGGCCGACGCGAGCCTCTTCCCGGACTCGCTGGAGATCAATCCTTACCTGACGATCATGGCGTTGGCCGATCGGGTCGCCCAGCGCATCCGTCAGGACGCCGCCGAACTATTCGCCTGACGGACATCCATGACCAAGATGCCGGGAAGCGAAATCGTGGTTCGGGCCCTGGAGGACGAAGGGATCCCCTTCACCTTCGGTATCCCGGGCACGCACAACATCGAGCTCTACGACGCTCTCGGCGCTTCCTCCGCCGTTCAACCCGTTCTCGTGACCGACGAGCAGAGCGCGTCGTTCATGGCCGATGCGGTCTCTCGATCATCCGGAAAGCTCGGTTGCGTTACCGTAGTGCCCGGCGCCGGGCTCACGCATGCCCTGTCGGGGATTGCGGAAGCCTTCATGGACTGCATCCCGCTGCTCGTGCTGGGCTGCGGTGTCCGCACCGATACCGGAAAGGCGTACCAGCTGCACGACGTGGACCAGCTCGGCATCGTTACGCCCGTGACCAAGGCCCAGCTTCGACCCGAACGCGGCGAAGACCTCTATTCCACGATTCGGGCCGCCTGCGCCATAGCCCGCGCTGCGCCTGCCGGGCCCGTTTTTGTCGAGATCCCGGTCAACCACTATCTGTTTCGTCACGACCCGGCCAGCGAGAGTTGGAGACCGGAACCGAGCCCCACCGTAGAGCCGGATCGGGAGGCCGTGGCCGCCGTTCGAAAGTTGCTGACCGATGGAAAGCCCTTGCTTTACCTGGGGCTGGGAGCGGAGGGCGCCGCCGAAGATCTCGTGGCCCTGGCCGAGCGATTGGAAGCGCCGGTGGCCACCACGTTTCAGGGGAAGGGCGTCTTCCCCGAGAGCCACCCCCTCTGGCTCTGGCCGGGGTTCGGAGCCGCCGCACCCCCTTTCGCCCGCAAGATCGCGACGTCCTGCGATCTCACTCTTGCCATCGGTTGTCGGTTCTCGGAAGTCGGAACGGCGAGCTACGGCCTGGAGCCGCCGGGTCCGCTGGTCCACGTCGACATCGATGCCGATGTATTCGACAAGAACTACCCGGCAGAGCTGAAGGTCGAGGCTGACGCCAGGGCCTTCGTCACGGCGCTACTGGAGGGTCTCGAGCCCCGATCTCCCGACGACGCCCTGAGAGCGGCCATTCGGCAAGGGCACGAGGAAGTACGAGAAGGCTGGTCGCAGCCTTCAGACGCCGCTCGCGTCACGCCACCTCATCTGATCAGCAAACTCCAAGGGATCTACGGGCCCGACGCGGTCTACACGACGGACAGCGGCAACGGGACATTCCTGGCCATGGAGTGCTTGCGCCTGGATAACCCCAGATCGTTCCTCGCACCCGTCGATTACTCCTGTATGGGATACTCCGTGCCCGCCGCACTCGGTGCGGCGCTGGCCTGCCCCGGACGTCGCTGCGTGGCGTTGGCCGGAGACGGTGCGTTCTTGATGACAGGTCTCGAGATGCTCACCGCCGCTCAACTCGATCTGCCGGTCACGATCCTGGTTCTTCGTGACCGCGAACTGGCCCAAATCGCTCAGTTTCAGCAGACGGCGCTGGCGCGGAAGACGGCGAGTCAGTTACCCGACTATGACCTCGAAGGACTGACCCGCGCCCTCGGTGTGGAGTACCTGTCGCTGGAGGATGACTCGCAGGTCGAGGAAGTGCTGAACCAGGCAGTGAAGGTTCACGACGGCGGAGCGCCGATCCTGGTCGACGTGGCCATCGACTATTCGCAGGCCACGTACTTCACTCGAGGCGTAGTGCGGACCAACCTGGGTCGACTACCCTGGCCCGATCGGCTGCGATTTTTGGCCAGGGCACTGGCCAGAAGGATACCGGGGCGCCCCTTCTAGCCACTGCAGCAAAAAGGTGTAGTTTATTCCCTCACGCCTCCCCCCAGATGGGCAGATAACGAGCTAAATCGGGAGAAATCGGGCTCCCACGGGAGCCTTCTTAGTAAGCCCCAACAGGTCCTTTCTCTACGGAGGGAGCGATGTCTCAGCATTTGCCCCAACTCCGCAGGCCTCGCGGCGCAGCAAGCCGCTGGCTCGCCGGTGCGTCAGCCGCCGTGCTCCTAGCCCTGGTCGCCCCGCAGCTAGCCTTCGCTCAGGGCGTGGATGTCACCGGTCGCGTCCTCGACGCTGAGGTCGCCGAGCCGCTGAGCGGTGCACAGGTAGAGCTGATCACAGGTACCGGCAGCGTCGTGCACTCCACGGTGACCGATGTCCGGGGTGAGTTCCGGTTCGTCGATGTCGAGGCGGGTACTTATTCGCTGTTGGTCACGGCGCTCGGCTACGAGCTCTATCGCATCGAGCGCGTAGGTGTCGGTGCCGAGACCGTTGTGCTCGAGCCGATCGAGCTCATATCACGGGCCTTCCGGCTGAACCCGGTGGTCGTCACCGCATCTCGTGGCCAGGAGAAGGCGCTGGAAGCGCCGGCCTCCGTCTACACGGTGACGTCGGACGAGGTGCAGGCGCAGCCGACGGCGGTGGCCGCCGAGCACGTCGTCGGTCTTCCCGGCGTCGACAACGTCACGTACGGGCTCCAGCAGCACAACGTGGTCGCCAGGGGGTTCAACAACGTTTTCTCTGGCGCGCTTTACGTGCTGCAGGACAACCGCTGGGCCTCCGTCCCCTCCCTCCGCTTCAACGCTTACAACCTGATCCCGTCCACCGACGAGGACATCGACCGGATCGAGATGGTGCTGGGCCCCGGCTCGGCCCTTTACGGCCCGAACGTCGACAAGGGCGTGATGCACATCATCACCCGCTCGCCCCTCGACTATCAGGGCAGCGCCGTCAGCGTGCTGGCCGGCGCGCGCGACGGGAACAACGTCGGCTCATCGACCGAGCCGATGTTCCAGGGCGTATTCCGAACGGCGGGTCTGATCGGTGACGATACCGGCTACAAGCTCTCCGGCCTCTATCTGAACGGCGAGGACTGGCACTACAACGACCCGGTCGAACAGTTCGAGCGGGAGGCGGCCATCGCCGCCGGTGCCGACCCCGACACGCTGCTGATCGGTCGTCGCGACTTTTCCGCCGAGCGATACGCCGCTGACGCCCGCATGGATTTCCGCCTCAGCGATGACAACGTTCTGCGTTTCGCTGGCGGCTTCAGCAACATGGGCAGCAGCATCGAGATGACTGGAATCGGATCCGCCCAGGCGGTCGACTGGACTTACTGGTATGGCCAGGGTCGCGCGCAGCTTGGCCGACTTTTCGCTCAGGCTTACATCAACATGAGCAATGCCGGCGACACCTACACGCTGCGCGACGGCAAGCCGATCGCAGACAAGTCATTTCTGTTCGCCGGTCAGTTGCAGCACTACTCGAACCTCGGCGAGCGCAACCGTTTCGTTTACGGCCTCGACTATATCCAAACCGTCCCCCGGACCGATGGCACGGTGAACGGTCGCAACGAGGACAACGACAACATCAGCGAGGTCGGCGGCTACGTGCAGTGGGAAGGCGCAATGACACCGCAGTGGGATCTGCTGGCCGCGGCGCGCCTCGACTATCACAGCAAGACCGAACAGCTCGTCTTCTCGCCCCGCGCCGGCGTGGTCTTCAAGCCGACGCCGGAGCACAACTTCCGGCTCATGTACAACCGGGCATTCGCTCAGCCCAGCAGCATCAACTTCTCCCTCGACCTGTTGTCGGCTAACGCTCTCGGACCGTTCACCGACTACGGTGTCCGCGCGCTCGGCGTACCCAGCAACACTGGCCTGACCTTCAGGCGCGACTGCGCCGGCGATCTCTGCGTTCGCTCACCGTTCGCCTCGGACCCACAGGCGTTCCACGGTCTCGACGTGACACCGTATTGGCAAGACGCGGTGGATGGGTTGGGGAATATCCTGGTCGCGCTGGGTGAAGATCCGCTCCCCCCGCCCGTAGAGGCACTCCTGCGGTCGCTTTCACCGACATCGGATGACGTGAGCACTGCGCTTCGCATGTTCGACCAGCAGACGCTCGGGTTCGGGCCGATCATCGATGACCCGGCGCAGGCGGCTGTCGACGTACCCAAATTGCAGCCCAGCATGACCAACATCTTCGAGGTCGGCTACAAGGGTCTGATTAGCGAGCGGCTGCTGTTCGGCGCTGACGTGTACTATATGAGGATCGAGGACTTCATCGGACCGCTGCGCTTCGAGACACCAAACGCGATGCTCGACCCGCAGACCCTGGGGCAGTACTTGCTTCCCATCCTGACGGGCGCCGGCGTCCCGCTGGAAGACGCGCTCTTGATCACCGGCGGCCTAAGTCAGGTTCCGCTGGCCACGGCAACCTGGGTGGAAACGCCCCTCGGCAGTCCGACGGACCTTTTCCTGACCTATAGGAACTTCGGTGATGTCGACCTTTGGGGCGCCGATTTCGGCCTCACCTTCCTGCTCACCGATGTCTGGAGCATCTCCGGCAGCTACTCCTGGGTCAGCGATGACCTGTTCATCGGCCTCGGGAACGCACAGGTCGACAGCATCGGCGACATCGCACTCAACGCGCCGATGAACAAAGGCACGCTGGGCGTTCTCTACGACAACCAGCGTCTCGGTCTCGCTGTAGGGCTTAAGGGACGCTACGTGCAGGGCTATCCCGTCCAGTCCGGCGTCTTCGTCGGCGACATTCCGTACTTCACCGTTCTCGACGCCAATATCGGGTATACGCTGCCGGTTTCGACGCGTACGGAGGTCGTGTTCGATTTTCGTAACTTCTTCGCATGCACCGGTGAGAGCACTGAGGACCCGAACGTGAGCAGCGGTTGCGGGTTCGGCATCACGCACCAGGAGATCATCGGCGCTCCGTTTATCGGAAGCGTGATATCGCTCCGCGTCCGGCAACCGTTCTAAAGGGTGAACTGGAAGAATGGCTGTATTCCAATAGACTATAGGGTGCAAACCCATGCTGAAATCCCCCGCATTACAGCATTTACAAGGAGGTAGGAACATGAAGCTCGCACGTTTGGCTGTCGTACTAATGCTACTGGGCACTGTAGCGATCGCTTGTGACGACGACGACCCAACAGCTCCAATACCGGATATCAGCGTCTTCGTCGGCGATTGGGTGGCGTCGGTGTCTGTTGTCACATCCGAGTCTGATCCGGACTCGACCTTGGATCTCACGCTGAGCGGCATTGCTACAGTCATGATCAGCGTCGCCGCGGATTCGACCTACGAGTTCTCACAGGATGTCCTGATGCTCAGCGTCACCGGCACCTTCACGATCACAGGTGCCAACACCTTCGAGCTCACGAACGATGCCAACACCGATCCGCCGCTCGAAGGGACCTTTTCACTTTCAAACAACAACACCGAACTTGATATAGTGCTGCCGGACACCGAGCTGCACCCCGACCCGACATCGATCTACAACCCGGGTACGTTGACGGCTTCATTCGACAAGCAGTAAGTACGGAGTCGGCTCGATTGAACGAAACGAGGGGTTCGCGACGGGAGTCCCGGACCCCGCTCCTTCTTCAGGCCTGTATGCGTTTCGTCTCTACCTGGCGTCGCACTCCGGCCGACGACTCGTCCAGATCACGCTCCGGCTCGTATCTGCGCCGGCCATCACCTCATACCAATCATTCGTGTCGCCGTACGCCCGCAGCAGCCACTCCGCCTCACCGTCGCCAATAAGGTCCGCCGCATCCAACCAGCGCAGGACCCGCTTCTCTCCGGCACCGTACCACGCCGCATCGAAGAACAGGGGGAAGAAGCCGCTGGCCGCGTTGTAGTCGGCCACGAGGAACACGGAGCCGGCCGAATCGAACGGTGATCCGGTGCCAAGCGTATCCCCGGTCACGAACGTCGCCGCGAAGCCGTAGCGGCCGGCGCCCACGTCCAGTGCTCTGAGGTCCGCCGGATTACGAATCCGAATGGCCCCGCCTACGCCGCTCTCCTCCAGACCGCGACGCGCCAGAATCTGCGCCAACGACCGCATGTCACCTCGCGTCTCCGGTGCCGCCAGCTCGCCCTCTCCTGCCCATGCCCCGGCGGGCCACGCCGTGAACTCGCTCAGCGTGTCCGCTCCAGGACGCAGCTCAATACGCCCCGTCGCCGCCAGATCGAGACACAGGCCGCTTCCCGAAACCGCGTCCGCGACGACATAGAACGTCCCAACCCGCAGACCATCTCGATACAGCACATACGGCTGATCCGGCTCGAAGTACCGTCCGACAAACTCAGAGGCGTAGTCGGCGCTGCGATCCGCGCTTTGCGGTCCCACCACCTTCAACTCACCGACAACCAGCTCCGCCACGGCCTCGATCGTCGCGCTACCCGCGTCATCCGTGCGGAGAACATGGAACAGCAGCGGGCCCGTCGGCATCTCCAGCGGTGACACCTCCGCCAGTGTGTCCGAATCGGCCTCCAGCGAGGCCGGACTTTCGTACTCAGGCTCGCGGACGCTCACCTGCACGCCACCCCACTCGACATTGTCGCAGGAGGTGAGCGTGACCAGCAACGCGCAGCCGATTCCTGAGACGAGTTTCCGCCTGTTGATCATGCAGCCCCGTTGTAGGAGTGATAGTAAACGCTTATTCATCACCACCGGTCCACCCTAAACCCGGCTCCATGATGCGCGATAGCAGAGCACAGAAGCAAGATCGAGCGCCAGCAACCGCACCGCTGTGGCGTCAAATCGCCGAGCTGGCCCCGGAGCTGGGCGACGAATGGCGGCCCATCCACGGTGGCGGACCGCAACCGGAGCCCCCGCCTGAGCCGACGGCGATGGGGGAGGCGGAGCTCGTCGAAGATGGAGGCGAGCTCAAGATCCACGACCTGGGCGACCCGGTGGAGTCTCGCTTCGGCTTCTTTCTCGACGGGATCGAGTACACGCGTATCTGCGGCTACGTGGGCACCGTCCCCCTGGTACACGGCTACGTGGCCGCCGTCATCCGCCAGCGCGTCGACCGCACCTTCCAGACCTGGGACGTCATCGAGCGGGAGGTACTCGCTTTCTCGCACGACCGCTTGCCACCCGATCGATTCCTCGAGCTCGGCGTACCGGAGCGTGCCCTGGTGGACAGCAGCAGCGATCCCGACGCCGCGCACCCGATCCGATTGGCCGAGGACGGGCGAAACGCCGTGAAGCTTCAGCGCGCCCTCCTCGAGCGGAAGTTGGCCCGAAGCTGGGTAGACAAGGGTCCCCACGACGGCTGGCTGCTGGTGGATGGCCGTCTGGCCATCGAGCCGGCGCTGCTCAAGTCGGGACGAGCGATCGGGCTGGTGAAGAGCCATCGAACACAGTTCCTCGACCCGGGCGGTATGACGGCGATCCTCGAGATGGACGGCCGGCGGCGATCCTCCGTCTTCAAGCCGGTGCGGCCGGAGGTGGGCGAAGTCTACAGCTGGTACCTGCGACTGCGCCCCGCCACCGGTCACGATATCTACTGGGCGCTGGCCCGCATCGAGGGTCGCGTTGACCCCCAGACGATCGACCAGGCGGACGACGTCAGCCGTTGGCTCCTCGCCGAGACCGCGCCCCTCGCCCTGCCCGACCCGCGCTGGCATGTCCTTCTCTACCCGATCCGCGACTGCGAGCAGTATCTGCGGGCGCGGATGCCCACCCTGGACGTCGGATGACGAAGCGCAAGAAAGACCGCCCACCGTCGCGCAAGGCGCCCGCGCGGAAGCAGCCGGCGACCCCGTCGCGACCGCGGCCCAAGCGCCAACCTCATCCTCACCACACGCCCACGCCGAATCGACGCGGGAGCTAGCGAGCCATGTCCGACAGCCCATCCGTTGCCGTCTTCACCCATCCTGCCTGCTCCGAACACCTGACGGGTCCGGCGCACCCCGAACGACCGGAGCGGCTGGAGGCTTTGCGGGACGCTATCGATCGGGCCCCGGAGGAGCTGCAAGGACAGATCACGCTACTGGAAGCCACCCTAGCGAGCGAAGACGACCTGGCGCTCGTCCATCCCAAAACACACATCGAGCACGTCCGGTCCGCCTGGAACCGCGCCGTCGAGGCCGAGGCCATCGTCTACCTCGATCCCGATACCGCCGTCTCTTCGGGCTCCTGGGACGCGGCGCTCGCCGCCGCCGGCTCGTTGATCAGCGCCGTCGACGCCGTCGCCGCCGGCACGGCGCGTAACGCGTTTTGCGCCGTGCGACCACCCGGTCACCATGCCACCGCCGATCGACCGATGGGGTTTTGCCTGTTCAACAACGTGGCGGTCGGGGCACGACGCGCCCAGCAGAAAGGGATGGAGCGCGCGTTGATCGTCGACTGGGATGTGCATCACGGGAACGGTACGGAGGCGATCTTCTACGAGGATCCGGATGTTTTCTTCATCTCGCTTCACCAATCGCCGCATTACCCAGGGACCGGCCACCGACAGCATCGCGGTCACGGCCCCGGGGAAGGAGCCACCATCAATCTTCCTCTGCCCCCCGGCCTCCCCGCCGAGCGCTACACGCAGGAACTGCAGAGCGCCGTAGATGAAGCGCTGTCGAGCTTCGCGCCGGACATCATCTTCATTTCCGCCGGGTTCGATGCGGCCGCGGGGGACCCGTTGGCGGGGTTTACGCTTACGCCGCGGGACTATCACCGGCTCACCGAGCGGCTGGTGGAGCTGGCGGAGCGACACTGCGACGGCCGGCTCGTCTCGACGCTGGAAGGCGGGTACGACCTGGGATTGCTGCAGAGTTGTGGACTGGCCCACCTCCGGGGCCTGGCCGGGTTGGGATTCGAGTAGGAGCATGAGCACGACCGGCATATGGTCTCTACGACCATTCGTGCTCGTGCTCGAAACCGTGTGCCACCTTCCCAGCATTGACCCCCCTCAGGGCCCCTTCTAGTTTTCCCGCCATGCCTCCTGGCGAAGGAAACGACGCCGCCCCGCCCCCCGTCTCACCGCAGGCCCCAGAACGTGGGCCATCCATGATCGATCTCCTGCGGTTGAGCCGCTCGCGGGGCTTTTCACCAGGCGACCAGGTGCTCTACCGCCGGATCGCCAAGCTGACCGGCCTGGCGGAGACCGAAGAGCATCGCTCGCTGCTCGACGTGCCGTCGGGTCGCGGCTCCGTGGCCAATTTCTTCGCTCAGAACTACCCCGCCGAGGTCGCCGGTGTGGATCCGGACCCGGCGGTCGTAGAAGTCGCAGAGGAACGCGCCCGGGAGGCAGAGGTTGCGGCCCATGTCCACTACCAGAACGCGCCCGTCGACGATCTGCCCTACCAGGATGAGGTCTTCGACCTAGCGATCGGCGAGCTGGGCCTCGCCAGTTCTGCCGACCCGATCCAGACTGTAAGCGAGCTCGCCCGCGTCACGCGGCCTGGAGGGCATGTCGTCCTCATCGCCCTCATCTGGACCGGCCACGTGGACAGCGATCGCCGCCAGATTCTCATTCAACATCTCGGCGCACCGCCACTACTGCTGGTTGAGTGGAAGCAGGCGCTGCGCGACGCTAACGTCGACGATCTTCAGGTCGAGGATTGGTCCGATCAGGCCTTTCCCTTCCTCATCCGCGGTCGCACATTCACCCACATGTCAGAGCTCTCAACGCTGGCGGACAAGATCTCGATCTTGAGACGCGCCTGGCAGCGTTGGGGCTGGCGCGGACTTAAGGGCGCCGTGAACAGGGAATACGAAATTCGAACCCTCCTGGGCCCGGAACGTACCATCGGTGTCACGCTGATCACCGGCGTCAAAGGAGCGAACGGCGAGGAAGCGAACGGCGATCAGTAGACCGCAGTCGCAATCGTGGCTGGGCAAAAGGGTACCATCGGAAACAAAAGCGATTTTACTCAGGTAGAAGATGAGAAACCGATAAATGGCACACACAGCACAACGCGCGTACATCGACGACAGTCGTCTGAAGGATATACAGACCGCGCTACGAGATCGCGATCTGGACGGCTGGCTGCTCTACGACTACCACGCCACGAATCCCATCGCTGGCCGAGTGCTCGGGCTACCCAACCCGCTCAGTCGACGGTACTTCGTCTTGATTCCCGTGGAAGGCAAGCCGGTCGCCGTCGCGCACAAGCTGGAGACGCCGCCCTGGTCGGACTGGACCGGTTCGGTGCGTGTCTACTTCACGTGGCAGGAGCTGGAGAAGACGCTGGCCGAGATCCTCAACCCAGGGCAACGAATCGCGGTCGAGTATTCCGAGTCGGACGCGATCCCGCAGATCGACCGCGTACCGGCGGGTGTTCTCGACCTGATCAAGCGTGCCGGTGTGAACCTCGCCGATTCCAGCGAGTTGGTCACGCTGTTCGGCGCCGCGTGGACGGAAGCGGAACTGGAAAGCCATCGACGCGCATCGCAGATCCTGGCCAACGTCGCTTCGCGCGCCTACAAGCAGGCCGTCGATGCGGTCAAGGCCGGCACGAAGCTCAGCGAATGGGAGCTCAAGGATTCGATCATCAAGATGAGCTCCGACGCGGGGCTGATCGAGACCGACACGATTGTCGGTGTAGGGCCCAACGCGGCCGACGGCCATTACGAACCGACGCCGGACAGTTCGTCGACGATCGTCGAAGGCCAGGTGTTGCTCATCGACCTCTGGGCACACGAGCCCGGGTCGGTGTATGCCGATCAGACTTGGATGGCCTTCATGGGGACGGAAGTACCGGGCAACGTTCAGGAAGTATGGCGTGCCGTGCAGGGTGCCCGCGTCGCCGCCGTCGAGTACGCCGAGGCGACTTTCGCGGACCCGGGCAAAGCGCTCCGGGGCTGCGACGTCGACGCCGCGTCACGGGCCGTCATAGAGAAAGCCGGCTTTCTGGATCGCTTCAACCATCGTACGGGACACTCGATCGATAACGAGGTGCACGGACTCGGCCCCAACATCGATGGCGTCGAGACCCGGGACGAGCGGGTCCTGCTCCCCGGCATCGGATTCTCTGTCGAGCCCGGTGTCTATTTCGAGGGCGAGTTCGGAGTGCGATCCGAGATCAACGTCTTCATCGGCCCTGACGGCCCCGAGGTGACGACTCCGAACCCACAGAGCGAGATGTACTTACTCCTGAGTGACGGATGGGAGAGTTCGAGCAACCTGTGACGGCAGCGCGCGCGTCTGCCGACTCGAACGAGCCGGAGGCGACCGAGACCACGGGGTACATGCTGCGTGGTGTCGTCAGCGTGCGCGGTCACGAGCGCGCGCTGGCCAAGCTAGCCGTCTCGGCCGAAGACGAGCTGGTCGAGCATCGCGGCCTGGCCGCCCTCGTCCACGCCGTCCCCTATCGGTTGCCGGAGTGGAATCGTAGTGAAGTCCAGGATCACCACCTGACGATCGACAAGGCCACCCGTCGGTGCACCATCGTACCCGCTCCGTACGGTGTCGTGTTCCGCGACAAGCAACAGCTCACCGCGTTCCTGGAAGACCAGCACGTCGCGCTGGAAGAGGCGCTGGCCTATCTGGAAGGCGCTATCGAGATGCGCGTCCATATCCAGCCTTCGGGGCGCCGGCCCGAGACGAGCGAAGGCGAGCAGGCCGATCAGACCGCTGCCTTTTACACCTCGCTGCGACGCCGCTCACGCGCCGCGTTCACGCTCCCGCCAACGGGCTCGCGAATTCTCTCGGCCGCGTTTCTCGTCAACCGCGCCGACTGGGTGAGCTTCATCGAGTACGCCGACGAACTGGACGCTGACAACCCCGAGTATCAGTTCGACGTGTCCTCCTGGCCGCCGTACGATTTCGTGAGGATGACGTTCTTCCCCCGCGAAATCCCCGGGGAGTAGGGTCCAGCGCGAACCTCCCGTGGTGTTTATCGTACTTGTACTCGTACTGGTGATCGTACTCGTTATCGTACTCCTACTCGCGCTGGACCCGAGTACGAGTAGGATTACGAGTACGATCAGGAGTAACGAGTACGACGTTGTTTGCTGAGGAGTGATATGAAGCTTGAGTACGAAGTCGAGGCGCTACGGACCCGGCACCCGTTCAACATCGCACGGGGCGGCCACGGCGACGACTGGGCGGTCTGGATCCGCCTCACCGATGACGATGGTGTGACCGGCTGGGGCGAGGCGAACCCGGTCCAGTACTACGGCGAGACGCCGGAAACGGTCAAAGCGGCGCTAGAGGTATACCGCGGCAGCGTTGAATCCGCATGCAATCCCTTCGCCGTGCAGGAGATAGAGGTCGCCTGTCTCGAGGATCTGGGCGGCAACGCTTCGGCCCGGGCCGGCATCGTCGCAGCGCTGTACGACCTGATGGGCAAGAAGATCGGCGTTCCCGTACACGCGCTCCTCGGGCTCGACCCCAGTCGCTCGCCCTGGACCAGCTTCACCATTGGACTCGATGAACCGCAGGTGATCCGCGCCAAGCTACGCGAAGCGCAGGAATACCCGATACTCAAGATCAAGGTCGGCACGGAGCGAGACGAGGAGACGCTCTCGATCGTTCGAGACGAGGCGCCGAAAGTTCGACTGCGCGTCGACGCGAACACCGCATGGCATCCACGACAGGCGGTAGAGCGGATCGAAGCTCTGCAGCCGTTCGCGATCGAGTTTGTGGAGCAGCCGGTCGCCGCTCACGACATCGATGGCTTGCGTTTCGTCCGCGAGCGCTCGCCGCTGCCGATCATCGCCGACGAATCCTGCATCACGTCGATGGACATCCCGCGGCTGGCCGGCGCCGTGGACGGCATCAACATCAAGCTCGCGAAGTGCGGAGGTATCGCCGAGGCGCTTCGCATGATCCACACGGCACGCGCGCACAACCTCAAGGTCATGCTGGGTTGTATGGTCGAGACCTCTCTCGGCATCTCGGCCGCGGCGCAGCTGGCCCCACTGGTCGACTACACCGATCTGGATGGCGCCGCGCTGCTGGCCGATGATCCTTTCTCCGGGCTCAGCATCGCCCGGGGCCGCATCCACTTGAGCGCCGAGCCCGGTCTCGGCGTCAAGAAGAAGTGACAGCTTCTCGGCGCGCCTTAGGCGGTATCATCCTCGCGGTATCACTCACGTCATTACCGGGAGTCGCGGCAGCGCAGTTCGACGGTGGCAAAGCTATCGGTCAGTTCTACACCCTCGAGCCGCCGCTGACGACCTACCAGACTTTCCTTGGGGTGCGTGTCGAACGGGTGGCGCCAGGTTACCTGGCCGCACCCCCGCCGATCGATCCGATTGCGGTACGGGTACCCATGCGCCTGCTCACCGGGCAGATTCTCGAGCTGCCGGAGCGCGGTCGCATCTACTTCACGGCGATCGACGCGGCGGGAGCGCTCCGCCTCATCGAGCTCGACCTGGTGCGGCGCGAATCGCGCACGATCGATCCACCGTTTGGCTCGCTCGTCCCCACCTGGTTGCAGATGCTCGTTCCTCCTCAATCCACGAAGATCTACGTCCATTGGTACGGGCCCGGGTTCTTGGCCGAGACTCATATCTACGACAGCGAATCGCTCCGCTCCCTGGGCCGCACCAATCAGTTTCTACCTGACGAGCGCGCCGCGGGATTTGTCGGCCGCGACTGGTACGCGTGGACCCTCGATCCCATCGGAAGACCGCTTCTCCTGGACACGCAACGGGATCAGGTGGCCGCCGCCTTCGATCACCGGCGCTGGTTCGATCAAGTGAACGCCGTAGTCGCCGACGCTTGGGGCGACGTGCTGCTCTACCGGATCGACGTCGGTCATGACCGCTACCAACTCGTGGACGTGCGGTCGGGCGAGATCGGGCCACCGCTGGATCTCGAGGGATACGGATTGGTCCAACCTCGACTGGTGCTCGACGGTCGCATGCTCGTCCTCATCGACATCGAGCGTCGCCCTCTACGCCGTGCGACTCGATTCGCCGAGACTGCCGTCGCGCTAGGCGGCGGCGCGGTTTACAGTCTGCGGGACGGGAGTCACGCAGCCGACTTTCACCTCGTCGTACCGTTCGATCTGCCGGCGACATCGATCGGCACGACCGACGACCCCGCTATCCCCGGCCGACTTTGGGTCCACGGACCCCGGGACGACCAGCGCTTCGATTTCGACTTGCCGAGTTGTCGCCGCCCGGCGGACGGAGGCGATCGGGTACAGGCTTCGTTACACGCCCGCTGGAGCCCCGACGCACCCCAGGTCTACAGTTATGCTGCCCAGGTCTCCGAGACCGACGACGCGGCGGTCGGCGCGCTCGCCGTTGAAGTCGACGGACACGTAGACCGCAGCGCCGCGCCGGAAGGGTGGGGCATGGATCTGCTGGACCAGGGGGATTGGCTTCGCTGGTCCAACGCACTGGGCCCGATCGAGGAGAATATCGCCCCGGGCTCGATCAAGCAGGGCTTCGTGATTTCGGCTGATGAGGGGACGCGGCCCGGCATCGTCGAATACCGGATCCAGGCCGCCCTCGGCCTGCCCCGGCGCTGCGAATCGGACGGCCGGTTCCTTCAGAACAGCCACGCCGGTTGGACGATAGGTCCGGACAAGCTGGAAACCATCGATCCCAAGGCTCGGGCTGAGCGGCTGGAGCGACTCGTGACGCAGGCGTGCGAGATCGGCTGGGTCGGCGCAGGTTCCTGCCCAGAGCTGACTCGCATCGCTGGCGCCATCGTCGACTCGAGGTCCCAACGTCCGTCCAACTTGGATAGCTTCCTTCAGGCGTTGACCACAGCCCGAACGTCCCGCGAGGCGACCGCCGTGCTCTCGGATGCGGCGGCGGCCGTCCGGGAGATCGTCGATCCATTGCCGTGAGCTCGTATGCCCGCATCGCGGTCCCACGACCGCTCTACCAGACCTTCCTCTATCGGATACCCGATGAGCTGATCCGCGACATCGAGCCGGGCCGCCGCGTCGTCGTGCCGTTCCGCCGTCGCCGCCTCATCGGTTGGGTCGACGAAGTCTGCACCAAGCCAGATGAACTGCCCCCGGGCGTCCGCGACATTCTCCATGTCCCGGACCCCGAGCCGGTCCTCGACCCGCACTTCATGGGACTCTGTCGCTGGGTCGCCAGCTACTACGCGGCGCCACTCGGATTGGTCTACCGCGCCGCACTCCCGGCTTCGCTCTCAGCAGAATCGCCAGAGGGCACGGCACCCGACACCACACCGCCGCAGCAGACTCGCCAGGTCGTTCAGATCTCAAACGAATTACCGAGCCTGCAAGAGCGCGATACCGTGTTCGGCCGGGCGCGCCGGCAGCGAGAGTTGTTCGAATATCTGGAAACCGTTGGCGGTCAGGCGGAGGTCACGCACCTCGTCGAGCAACTCGGCATCAGCCGGTCAGTCGTACATGGCCTGGTTCAGAAGGGCGTCGCCGGGGTCCGTGAGGAGGCGCGGGGCGATCCGTTCGCAGGGCTTCCCGTCGACCAGGAACCGAAGCACACACCCACCGCGGCGCAGGCGGCGGTTATCGAACGTCTGATCGAATCGGCCGCCGCCGGACCGGCACGCACCTTCGTGCTCAAGGGCGTCACCGGATCGGGCAAGACCCTCGTCTACATCGAGCTTCTACGCGAGCTGGTGACGCGCCGCGGCAAAGGCGCCATCCTGCTGGTGCCCGAAATCTCCCTCACACCACAGACGCTCAGCCGCTTCCGGGCCGCCTTCGGTGACGACGTGGCGCTGCTCCACTCCGCCCTGAGCGAGGGAGAGCGCTACGCGGCCTGGAGATCTCTGCGCGCCGGAGAAAAACGGATCGTCATCGGCGCTCGCTCCGCCGTCTTCGCTCCCGTGCGCGATCTCGGCGCGATCATCATCGACGAGGAGCACGAGGGCTCTTACAAGCAGAGCGATCCCTCGCCGCGCTACCACGCCCGGGAAGTCGCCGTCGTCCGCTGCCGTGACGCCGGCGCCATCTGTTTGCTTGGGTCCGCCACGCCGGCCCTGGAAACCTGGGACAACGCCCGCTCGGGGAACTGGGAGCTCCTGGAGCTACCGGAGCGGATCGGCGTCGGCCTGCCCGAGGTCCGCGTCGTCGATCTGCGCGAGGAGCGCACGGCCCGCGCCACTGCCGGCAACGGAGGTGGCGCGGGCCCGCTGGTCTTCTCTGATGCGCTTCGCGACGCTCTGGGAGACCGGCTCGCGCACGGCCAGCAGGCCATTCTACTGCTCAATCGGCGGGGCTATTCCACATTCGTTCAGTGCAGGGACTGTGGCGACGTCCGGGCCTGCCGACAGTGCAACGTGTCGCTGACCGAACACCGACGCCCGCAGCGGCTGGTCTGCCACCACTGCAATCACCAGGAGCCGGTGCCCGAAGCGTGCGACGAGTGCGGATCCGTGAACTTGAGCCACAGAGGGGTAGGAACCGAACAGGTCGAGCGCGTGCTGGGTGAGATCTACCCCGAGGCCCGACTGGCTCGCATGGATGTGGATACGACCAGCGGCAAATGGTCGCACCATGACATCCTCGGCCGAGTCGGACGCGGGGACGTCGACGTGCTGCTGGGCACGCAGATGATCGCCAAGGGCCTCGACTTCCCGAATGTGACTTTGGTCGGCGTGATCAACGCCGACGTGGGCCTCAGCCTCCCCGACTTCCGCGCCACCGAAAGGACCTTTCAACTCCTGACGCAGGTCGCAGGACGAGCCGGCCGCGGACCGGCTGGCGGCGAGGTGATCATCCAGACCTCACTGCCGGGCCATTACGCCGTCCGCTACGCCCTGGATCACGACTATGAAGGCTTCGCCGCCCGAGAGCTCGAGGAGCGGGAGGCGCCTAGCTATCCTCCGAAGACTCGACTGGCAAACGTGGTCATTTCGGGCACGGTCGAAAGACGGGTACAGGAGGCTGCCGACGCCGCCTCGGCCTGGCTGGAGGGGCTCTTCGCGGCACGAAGTCTGAGCGATATCGCCCTCGTCGGTCCCGCCCCCTGCCCCATCGACCGGATTCGCGGCCGCTGGCGCTGGCACCTGCTCCTCAAATCGCCCAACCCCGAGGCTCTCGGAAAAGTCTTGCGCTACTTTGCCGCCCGCTTCGAGCCTCCAACCAGCGGCCTTCGCGTCGAGGTCGACCGAGACCCGACGAGCCTTCTGTAGGCCGCCGAGCCGCTCGACGCGGCATGGCACATTTCGCGGAAACAAGTGTTTTATTGTTAACGGGCGCCGTTTTTCGCCCGGGATGTCACGGTTTTTTCTCTGCCGGGCCGTTTACCCGCTCGTTTCTTGACTTTTGCTCCCCGCCAGTAGAGAATCAGAGCGTCTCTCTGGCACCATACTAGCGAGGAGAGCTACCAGATGGGGTGTTTGACGCTCAACGCGTCCTACGAGCCACTCACGATCGTGCCCGTGCGCCGGGCGCTGCGGCTGATCATCGACCGGAAGGCCGAGGCCCTCGAGGTCGATGAGGCACGCCCGTTCCGGTC
This sequence comes from Gemmatimonadota bacterium, assembly GCA_039586795.1. Taxonomy (GTDB): domain Bacteria; phylum Gemmatimonadota; class Gemmatimonadetes; order Palauibacterales; family KS3-K002; genus Kutchimonas. The sequence goes on along the minus strand of JBDHJS010000002.1, from coordinate 102,555 downwards.
GGAGAACTTCGTATACCCCGCGCCCGTCGTCATCCGTCTGGTCAGCTTCGTCCACGTGCCGCGCCGCTTCCGCCGACATGTGACCAACACGTTCCTGTTCGCTCGCGACAGTTATACGTGCCAGTACTGCGGACGCCACCGCCGCGAGCTGGGCCATCGCGAGTTCCTCACCCGGGATCACCTGATGCCGATCTGTCGCGGCGGCAAAAACACCTGGGACAACGTGATCACCGCGTGCACACGCTGTAATCACCGGAAGGGGAACCAGACTCCGGAAGAGGCGGGCATGCGGCCCCTCAACCTGGCTCTGGAGCCGAACCACGTGGAACTGGTTTGGGCCGTGCGACGGGTCACGCCGATCCAGGCGAAGTACATTGGTATGTTCTACGGACCGGAGGTGTTGCGGGCGTTGAAGGGTGAGCCGGAGACGGAGGTCGTGGGTAGAAAGTAGACGGTAGACGGTAGACGGTAACCGAGAATGCCGAGCGGTGAGTGGCGATAAGCCCCTCACCGCTTTCTTGATGCTACCGTCTACTGTCCACCGTCAACCGTCTACCGCTTACTGTCTCCCTACCGCCTACTCTTCCTCTCAGCCGCAAGATGCAACCGCGCCTCCCGACGCTTAACAGCATCCTCGAAGCGTCGGAGCTGGACTTCATTCTCAATCGCCAACTTCGGCACGACCTGCGGCCTACCGTTCTCGTCCAGCGCAACCATAGTCACGTAGCACGAGTTGGTGTGCCGCGGCTCGCCGCCAGTCACCGATTCCGCCATCACGCGAACGCCAATCTCCATCGACGTCTTCCCCGCGAAGTTCACCGAAGCGTGCAGCGTTACGATCTCACCGATATCGATGGGAGAGCGAAAGTCGACCTGATCGAATGACGCGGTCACGGTGGGGCAGTCGGCGTGCCGCGTCGCCGTCACGTAGGCGATCTTATCCACCAGCGCCAGCACCACGCCGCCGAACAGGCTGCCTCGCAGGTTGGCATCGTTGGGCGCCGCCAGGTACGTCATCGTCTGTTGCGAGTAGGAGACCGGATGGACCTTCTCCAGCGGCGAGTCGCCGACCAGCAGCGGGAATTTGTTCTTGCTCATGCACCGAAAAGAGGGCGGGATGCGGGCGCGCGCAACCCGCATCCCGGTGGGGTCCAGGCTGAGTCTGTCAGCGCGCGACTACGAGCTGGGGCATGACAGCGCGTACGTGTCGAGATTGAACGTGCAGTCGTATGTCTGCGTGCCGGAGGTAAAGGTCAAAGTCACATTGGGGTCACCGCTGCCGATCACCGATCCGTTGAGTGTCGACGTGTCAGTGCCCTCCGAGTAGTGGACCGTGAAATTGAGCATGAACGAGTAGTTGTCATCCAACGGGAGGTGCCAGTACATGTCGAACCCGGTGATCTCCACATAGCAATCGTCTGACGCGAACAGCTCCGTGTTGCGGTCGACGATCACATAACGCGTCGCCGTGCTGTTGAGCGGCGGTCCGGTGATCCCCATATCGACCGCACTGTAGGTGCCTTTGGCGATCGTATCGTCAGGTGTGAGAGGCACGGTCATATCCCATTCGAAAATGCAGACGTCGTGCTGCTGCATTCCGTCCTTGCAGGCTCCGGGGTTGGCCGGCGGCTCCCTGACCCTGCCCTCAAGAATGCCATCGATACCGGGACTGGTATCCAGGTGGAGATCAGAACCGAACTCCAGAAGCGCTGTGTCGAGCCAGATGCCGGGCGGCAGGCTATGTGAGAGCGGCTCGTCGACTTTCTTCAGTACGTGGATCAACACGTCGAGCACTGTACCGTAGTCCTCCATGCACTCCGCGGCGCAGGCGACTTGCTCAGCGAACGTGATCCCCGCCGTGGGGGGTGGGGGTCCGTCGCCATCGCCGTCGCCGTCTAGGCCCGTCGGATCGGAATCGCCACAACCCGCGCCGAGCAAGAACGGCGACAGAACGAGGGCGAGGAGCACCAGATAGAGAGGCGCTTGTCTTTTCCACATGGTTTTCACCTCCGAGTCCAGGACTTTGTGGATCGACTCCGGAAACTCTTTCTCCGACCCCGGATCCACCGAGGATCACGGCCCGCCGAGCCCCGAAGTCGATCCGTTTTTCGGTGGCCATCCCTGTAACAGGAAAACGGACCCAAATCGGCTCATCGAGCTTGGGCCCCGACCCGCCCCAGGAAGGTTGCCGGCCCGTCTCTCCTTCTTCATGTTGACCGATGTGTGCGATTAGCTGGTGCGGCGGCTTTTGAGGAGTCCTCTGCTCTGGAGATTGCCGTGGCAGCAGTCACGTACCGCATTTCGCTGCACGATCACGTCTTACGAGCTTATCGCAACACGGTGAGCCGTTTCTCACCCCGTTCCCTGTTTACCCAAATAGGGAGCGTCGACTCCGACAGGACGAATGCTCCCGCCAGATGAGATCACGGCGCGGCTCCGCGCCGCCGGCCAGGGCGACCGCGAGGCTCTGGACGAGGTCTTCGAGCTCGTCTACGAGGAGCTTCGCAACCGCGCTCGCATCCAACGCGGCCGCTGGAGCGGCGACGACACGCTGGATACGACCGCCCTGGTGCACGAGGCCTATCTGAAACTCGTGGACCAGAGCAGCGCCGACTGGAACGATCGGGCGCACTTCCTGGCCGTAGCCGCGCGGGCGATGCGGCACGTGTTGGTCAACTACGCAGAGCAAAGGCGAGCCGCCAAACGGGGTGGTGGCGCGAAGCACGTTCCGCTAGACGATCACAATCCGGTAAGCGAGGAGGTGGCCGAGGAGGTCCTGGCACTTCACGAAGCACTCGATCGGTTGGCAGAGAAGAGTGAGCGACAGGCCCGGGTGGTGGAAGCCCGGTTCTACGCCGGCCTTGCCATCGAAGAGACGGCCGAAGCCCTGAACATCTCACCGGCGACCGTGAAACGTGACTGGGCGCTAGCGAGCGCCTGGCTGCACCGTGAGATCAAAACGAACCTGACGTAGGTCTCGACATGAAGTCCGAACGCTGGCAGCAAGTGGAGCAGATCTTCGCCGACGCGCTCGAGCGGCCGCCGGTTGAGCGCGCCCGTTTCGTAGCCGACGCCTGTGGCGGGGACGCCGAGCTAGAACGCGAAGTCCTTTCCCTCCTGGATTCTGCCGACTCCGCCGGCGATTACTTCTCCGAGCTGGCCGATCGCGCCGGCATTCCCGCTGTGAACGACGATGATGACGAGAACCTGGTCGGACGCCGTGTCGGCAACTACCGACTCATCGCCCTCATAGGGCGCGGCGGCATGGGCGCCGTCTATCTCGCCGAGCGCGATGACGAACAGTTCGAGAAACAGGTCGCGCTGAAGCTCCTACCACTCGGAATGGACTCCGAGGAGTCGCGACATCGCTTCCTGCTCGAGCGACAGATCTTGGCCCGACTGGAACACCCGGGCATCGCCCGGCTGCTGGACGGTGGTGTGACGGAGGACGGCACGCCGTACTACGTCATGGACTATGTCGAGGGCACGCCCATCGACGTCTACTGCGACGAACATCGCCTGACCGTCGCCGAGCGGCTGAAGATCTTCCTGAGCGTGTGCGAAGCGGTCCAGCACGCACATCGCAACCTCGTCGTGCATCGTGACCTCAAGCCAGGCAACATCCTGGTGACAGACTCGGGCGAGATCAGGCTACTCGACTTCGGAATTGCCCGCATGATCGACCGGGAGAAGGCGAAGGAGGGCACGACCTTCACTCAACACGCTCGCCCCATGACCCTCGCCTACGCGAGCCCGGAGCAGGTTCGAGGAGAGTCGATCTCGACGGCGAGCGATGTCTACTCACTGGGGATTCTGCTGTACAGGCTGCTCACCGGATACCATCCGTACGCCTCCGCCTTCACCTCGCCGACCGACGCCGAGCGTACCATATGTGAGGAGGAACCAACACGGCCGAGCACCCGCGTGCTCCGCGCTGCGGAACCGGCGGACGACGGAAGCACAGCGAGCCGAGCCACCCCCGCCGAAGTAGCCGACGCACGCAACACGACCGTTCCCCGGCTGGGTCGCGACCTTACGGGCGATCTCGATACCATCATTCTGATGGCCCTCAGAAAGGAGCCGGGGCGACGCTATCCATCGGTATCTCACTTCGCGGAAGACATCCACCGCTACCTGAGCGGCCTTCCCGTCAGCGCTCGCAAAGACACGCTACGCTACCGCACGTCACGCTTCGTCCGGCGCAACAAGATCGCGGTTGGCATCGCCGCCGCATTCGTGGTGCTGGTTGTGGCCCTCGCCGGACTCGCCCTTCGGTTCGCCGTCACGACGGCGGCACAGTCGAGAGCGATCGCTCACGAAGCCGCGACCACAGAGCAGATCTCCGCACTGCTGATCGACATGTTCCGAACCGCCGACCCAACGGCAGGTGTTGGCGACACCGTCAGAGTACGCACTCTTCTCGACCGCGGCGCCGAACAGATCGCCAGCACTCTGCAAGATGAGCCGGAGATCAGCCTTCGCATGCTGGACGTGCTCAGCCAGGCCTACCGCAACCTCGGTCTCTACGACAGAGAGCTGGCCCTACGTGAGGAGATTCTGAACGTCGAGCGGTCGGTCCACGGCCCTGAGCACCCCGACGTAGCGGACGCGCTCCAGCAGCTCGCCGAGACCGAGTTTGAGCGGCGCAGGTTTCATAACGCTGCTCCGCTGTTCTCCGAAGTGATCGAGCTGCGCACGAGCCTCGGCCATGATGCCCTGGCAATGGCTGCGGCGCAGCTGAAGCTCGCTTCTTCGCTTCGCGAATTGGGAGACCCGGACTCCGCAGAAGTGCTTATGGACCAGGTGATCGCCACGCGAAGCAGTTACCTGGGGGAAGATCACTTCAGAACCGTCGAAGCTCGCCTCGAACTGGCCTTTGTGCTCCGGGGGAAAGGTGAGCTGGATTCTGCGGAGGCTCTTTATCGTGCGGTGATACCGCTACTTCGCACACACGGCGATTCGGGCGCCAGTATTCTCGCGCCGGCACTCAACAATCTGGCATACCTTCACATGACAAGAGAGGAATTTGAGCAAGCTGAGTTGCTATATCGCGAAGCTGTAAGCTATGCCCAGGAGTGGAGCACCCCACCGAACGTGATACTGCTCCACAACAACCTGGCATCCGTGCTGGATCAGCAAGGGAAAGTGGCGGAGACGGAGGAAGTCCTACTCGAAGCCATCCGCATCGCTGAAGACCATTGGCCGGAAGGACACTGGCGGGTAGGGTCTTCCTACGGGGCACTTGGTGACTTCTTGATGACTGTCGGCGACACGGCCACGGCAGAGCCCTTCCAGCGAGACCGGATGGAGAGCTACATCCAGACTCTGGGCCCCGATCACGCGTGGACCGCGTTCGCCAAAGCCGTTGAAGGCACTTGCCTGACCTCAGCAGGCCGGTATCCAGAAGCGGAGAGTCTGCTTCTCCAGGCTTACGCCGCCCTCCGCTCATCGTCAGGCGAGGACAATTCTTACACGCTGGACGCCGTACGGCGCCTGGTCACGCTCTACGAATCATGGGGAAGGCTGGACCAAGCGGAACGTTACCGGGCTCTCCTCCCGCGGACCGAAGACGGGACTTAGAGAGCGGCCGTCTGGCTTTCTCTTTCCCAACGCCTAACGAGGCTCAGCAAGACCAGTCCGCCCGCCAGCGTACCCAGGCACATCCACTGCGAGACAGAAAGCCCTCGCTCAGCGCCGCCCGCCGCGGGGTCCCGCAACAACTCCCACAGGAAGCGACTGACCGGGTAGATGATCCAGAACGCCGCCAGGGTCAGGCCCGGCACGCCACGCCCACGTCGCCAGATGAAGCTGACCAGCAGAAAGACCAGGAAGCCGTTCATGCTCAGGTAGAGCGGCAGCGGAAAGACCGGCAACGACAACGTTGCATCGGGCGGTAAGCTGCCGTCGGAGAGGTGCGCCACGTAGGCGCGGCTGCCCACCGGATACTGCACACCCCAGTACATCGACGTGACCCGCCCGAAATCACAGCCGGCGAGGAAGCAACCGATGCGACCGATGGCGGTACCGAGCGCCGCGCAGGATGCCATCACGTCCACGTACGGCAACGCTGGCACTTTCGCGTACCGCAGGTAGAGCGCCGCTCCCACCATCGCGCCGATGTAGACGCCCCACGAACCGGTGCCGTGTTGACCGATCCACTCGATGGGGCTCAAGCGAAAGAGGGCGCCGCTGGTCAGGACCCAAAAGAGTCTCGTGCCGATGAGCGCGGCAACCGTCGCGGCCACCGCGGCGCGCAGCGCGATGTCGATCGATAGCGACGTCTGCCTCGACCGCCACAGAAACAGACCCAGCACCGCGGCGAGAGCCAGGCTGAACATGAAGCTCGATTGGGGGACCATCCAGGTCAGCCACCCCAGACCCTGGTCGCGCAGGACTTCCAGAATACGTGGCCGCATGGAGCTCGCGATCTCTGGTAGGAACTAAAGGACTCCCGTCAGGGCCCAGCATGGCACCGCCAAGCCGCTAAAGCAACCTGGCTCTGCAAGGACACGCCCCGGGACCTTGACCCCGGGCTCCCCGCGTTCACATTCCGGACATCCAAACTCCCTGAAATCGAGAGGCATTGATGGGTCTACAGGCAGAACTCGTTACAACTACACAATATCCGGGCTACGTCTTCCGACAGGCGCCACGTAACGTCTACTGGGAGATGACCATCGCCTGTGACCTCGACTGCGTGCACTGTCGGGCGTCCGCCATCCCGCACCGCGACCCTCTGGAACTGACCACCGAGCAGGCCCAGGCGCTGATGCGGGATGTGAAAGAGATGGGCAGCATGATCATCCTGACGGGCGGCGATCCGATGAAGCGGCCCGACCTCTTCGACCTGATCGCCTACGGTCGAGAGATCGGCCTGCCTGTCAGTATCACGCCGAGCACCACGCCGACCCTCACTCGTGAGGTCGTGGAGAAGTTCAAGCAGCTGGGCGTCTCGGCCATGGGGACCAGCCTGGACGGACCCAACGCCGAAGTCCACGACAATTTCCGCCGCGTCCCCGGCACCTTCGACAACTCGATGAACGCGCTGAGTTGGGCGCGGGAGTTTGGCATCCCGGTTCAGATCAACACGACCGTGACCAGTGAGACGTTGCCGCACCTTGACGAGATGTACCGGCTGCTGAGCAAGGAGTTCGCGCCACCGGTGCGCCGCTGGAGCCTCTTCCTGCTGGTCCCGGTGGGCCGCGGCCAGGAGTTGGGAATTCCATCCGCGGACGATATCGAGGAGCTCTGCGCCTGGGTGTACGGCATCGCCGGCGACGCGCCGTTCCACCTGGGTACGGTGGAAGCGCCTCATTACAGACGCTACTGGCTGCAGCGGAAGCTGGAAGAGGGGATGACGCTGGACGAGGTCAACAAGATGGCGATGCGGATGGGCTTCGGCGTCCGCGACGGCAACGGCGTGATCTTCGTCTCCCACAAAGGCGAGGTGTACCCCGCCGGCTTCTTGCCCCACCCGCTGCTGGGCAACGTACACGACGAACCACTCCCCTCCATCTACCGCGACTCACCGCACCTGGCCGAGCTACGCGACATGGACAGCCTGAAGGGGAAGTGCGGTCGCTGCGAGTTCCGCTGGATGTGCGGCGGCTCCCGGGCCCGCGCCTACGGCATGACCGGTGACGCGATGGAGTCGGACCCGTTCTGCGCCTACGAGCCTGAGGGGAATCGGTGATTCTGGGGTTACGACCGGACCCCCCCGATTCCCACGGCTACTGACGCCTGCCAGCAGGGCGCTATATTGAAGTGGTGGTTGGCGCCCGCGCGGCTGTCCAACCCCCGAATCTCGTAATCACCGAATCCCAGAATCCCATGGGCATTGGCAATATCGGCTGGACCGAATTCCTCGTCATCCTGGCGTTCGCCCTAATCTTCTTCGGGCCGCGCCGCTTGCCCGGTATTGCCCAGTCCATCGGTAAGACGATGCGGGAGTTCCAGAAGGCGCTGAACGAGGTGAAGCGGGAGGTCGCCCAGGCCGACCAGCAGGCCACCGACGCCAAATCCTATATGAAGAGCATCCTTCCGCCGTCGCCGCTGTCCGACGAGCCGGCCTCGACGGCGGAGATCCCCGAGGATTCCGAACCGGAAGTCACCAGCGAGGCGGAGATCGCCATGACGCCACGGGCGCCGGCCGCATCATCGGCGCCGCAGGCGGAAGACCCGTCGGCCACTGATTCGCCGGGTCCACCGGCCGATGACTCGGACACGACTGCCAAGGAAGCGGACGCCGAGGATGGAGATACTAAAGGTAAAGACGTCGCGTAGGTCGGAGCTGATCGACATCACAGGCCAGGTCCGCGAGGCGGTTCGCCGCACCGGCGTCGAGGAGGGTGTCGCCCACCTCTGGTCCTTCCACACCACCTGCGGCCTGACCGTCAACGAAGGCGCCGACCCTGATGTTGCTCGCGATATCGATTGGAAGCTGGGACAGCTGGTCCCCCGGGACGAGGGTTATCATCACGCCGAGGGGAACTCCGACTCCCACGTGAAGACCAGCCTGATGAACCCCGGCGCCGCACTGCTGGTCTCCGAAGGCGAGATCGCCCTCGGAACCTGGCAATCCGTCTTCCTCTGCGAATTCGACGGTCCGCGAACAAGACGCGTCGGAATCCAGGTCGTCCCTATCCCATAAAACTCGGCGGGAGAGGCTACTCGCGGCTCTGCTTTTCGCGTTCGAGCTCCGCGGCGCGCTCCAGTTCCGCCTCTTCCGCGGCCCGGCGGAATTCCTCGTAGCCCTCCTCACCCAGGATATGGGTGAACTCGAAAGCGAAGGCGTCGACTGCCTTCGTCGGGCCGTCCGCCGCCAACGTGCAACAAGGACGGACTCCGTCACAAAGATCGTCGAACTCGACCCGGCTCTTGAACGTGACCAGCGGAAAGAGATAGCAGTAGAACGGCTTCAGGCTCTCGCCCTGCGGCAGATTCAGCTCCCGCTCGAGCTTCTGTAGTACGCACAGGCCCTCGGCGTCGAGGAACGCGCATTTGTCATTGACGACGTTGGTGCCGATGCAAAGACCACCCGGGTAATCCTCGTCCTCCTCGACATCATCCTCGAACCAGACGCTCGTGTCCGTCGATTGCGTCTCATCCATCATCGCCTGGACCCGGTCGGCGTACTCGAGGATCCGATCGCGCTCGGGCAGCGAGGCATAGACGCCGTGGTGACAGCAGTGGCCGGCACATTCGTCGCTCACCGCCTTCGGACCGCGTCCCTCCACGCGAGCCGTCGCTAGCCGCTTCTCCACATCCCAGCGGCCGATCCTGATCGTGTCCGCCATTCTCGGCTTCTTGGTGTGCCCCGTCGTCATCCGCGTCTCCCTCGGTGAATCGCTCGGCGATAGACGGCCAGAATGATACCCCGAGGCCCGGGTTCCTGAAAGAGGGATACCGCCCTGTCGCGCTCACCAACGGGCGCTAGATTGGCCGGGAACCTACCCGACAGGTGCGGATGTTATTCCAGGCACACGGGACCTCGACCGGGAGCCCTGATGAGAGTCATCGCGAACGCCCTAGCCGTCACCCTGATCTCCAGTTTCGCTTCGCTGGCCTGCCAGAGTCAGCCCGCCGGACCCGCCGATCAGCTGGTCGACGCGTGGGTCGAGGCCGCCGGCGGCCTCGGTGCCTGGAAAGACGTCGAGAGTCTGCGCTATACGGTCACGACCGTTTGGTTCGACTCTACCGGCACAGAGGTGCGCCGGCGGCCACGTTTCGTCTGGGCCAAGAAGAATCCCCACCGCGTGAGGATCGAGCGCGACGAGGCGGAGGGCCACTACGTCCAGGCCCACGACGGCCGCGGGACGATCTGGGCCACTCTGGACGACGTCGCAATGGACGACACCACCAAGGCCGTTCGCGAGGTCCTCTACATCAGCGGCGATGTGATCTACTGGATCGGGCTCCCCTACAAGCTCCGGGACCCTGGGGTCAACCTCCACTACATATCAGCCGATTCCACCGGCCACGCGGGGTTCACCGTCACCTTCGGCGAGAACATCGGGCTCCATTCCGGCGACCGCTGGTACTACTACTTCGAGGAGGGCTCGGCCTTCCCCATCGAGGTCCACTACATCGAGGAAGGCCGCACCAACGTCAACCGGACCCGCTGGTCCGACTTCGGCCAGGCGGGCCCCATCACCTACGTGGGGACCCGGACCTTTTACGACGAGCGGGGCGTGACCCGTAAGCAGCTGATCATCACCGACGTCCAGATCAACCCCGAAATCGAAGAGTCCGTCTTCTCGCCGTAGGGTACGTAAGTTACCTAAGGACAATATTTTGGACATTGTGTCCTGGCCGCCGGCGCGGCCAGGACACGCCTCGACTGCGTCTGTCCACGGCTACATGATAGCCACATGATAGAACATGATTCTTACATGATCGCTCGCATGATAGCCGCGCGGCGATCTCACACCCCCGACCCCACCGTCTCGCGCCTCTCAGCCCTCCGACCGGTCACGGGCCGGCGAGCCCTCCTGGCGCGGTTTGGCGGCCACCAGCACGCGATCGAACGACAGGGCACCGGCCCCACCGATGGCCACGACCAGCGCCAGCGACGCCGCCAGGATATGAAACTCGAATCCCTCCCCGGCCTGCGCCCCCGACCAGTTCATGAAGAACCCGTTCGGCAGGTGCACCATCAGGGCGGCCACGACCATGATCCCGCCGACCGACGCCGCGGCAGTCCGGGCGAAGTTCCCTGCAGATATCCAACCGGGTCCGTTTGGCGTTTCTCTAGCTGACGTCCTCGCCACCCCAAACGGTGGTCGAGCTAGGCACCCGATTCGCGCCGCAAAGGAGATGCACCGGAGATGAAAACCCGCATGGCCGATTAACTGTCGCAACTCTCTCTGGACGACCTACTAAGGTCGGAGTTTGGCTGGCGGTGTTCTGAAGACTGACCTAGTACTGCCTACCTGTCCACTCGTTTACTTCTTACTGATTACTATCAACCGGCACCCCACTCTTCCACAACCCCAGCAAGTACGGATCGTACTTCTCCGGACTCGCCTTATACTCCTCCGCCCAAGCTTCGAACTCGGGGAGTGCCATGTCGCCAAGAAGTTTTTCGACGAGTAGAGCTGCGAGGTCGCGGAACGTGAGCCGGCCCTGGGTCAGGCCGATCTTATCTTCGACCGCACGAGCGAGCTCGAAGACTCGCTCTTCCTCCAGCTCCATGAAGACGTCGCAAACGCGTGCCGAGCAGTAGTCCAGGTATTTCGCCCGGAGTACTTCTTCGGAGTCCACGACTTGCTTGCGCGGCTCCTGCGGCTCGCCCTTATCACTCTTCCGCACCATTCCACCCCTCCTCCCACAAGAGCGGCCACAGAAAACAGACGACCACTTGCGCCCATGCTACAAGCCGGACGTCGGCGGGTCAAGAATCGCTGCTCGTTGGCGGGGGAACAAGCGTAGCGAACTACGTTCGGCGAGGGGGAGGGCGACCGTCTACATCAAATCGACAGACGACTCTTCGAAAGTCGACTCCCAAGATGACGTAGACGGCCTGTGCAGGGCAGTCACGCCCTGCAGGCGAGCGAACACAGCTCGCCGGACTAGACCATACGCAAGTACCTTTTCGAAAAATTCCGGGTCGTCCTGTTGCACACGCTCGACTTCGTCGGCCAGATCGACTGGCAAGTTGACGACGAGGTTGACTGAACGCGTTTCGGGCATCCTTTGTCGTCCTTCAGGTTCGTGGGCGTACGTATACCACTGCCTTGCGGCGGCGGGTTTCCCAAATTTATCGGAAAGGGCTGCCCCGTAGATGACCCTGAATGAAATCTCGTGAGCAGCTACGTGCTTATCGAAGCGGAGCCATTATACACGAGCAAAAAGGCGCACGCAAGCTTGATTCACCGAACGAGCGTTCGGCGTCGATCTCATAACTTGCTGCATATCAAGGCGTTGCATCGATGGGACAAAGTGGAGAGCGCCGCGGATTTTGCGCAAACTTCTGAATCTAGAAACTGCTTGAAGCTGTCACGCAAATGCATTTTCTGCGTAACATAGACGAACGAGAATGCGAGAAGCGCGCGCTTACCTCGGTTCAATTCCGAGTGAATTGATGCGATGCGGCGAATCCCATCAAAGAAGCTCCAAAACTTCGCGCACGTCGTTCGCATCGGCGCGACACGCGGCCCAAAGGTCTCCCACGTCACTCAATCGATCGCTCATCGATCGCACGCTAAAGTCTTCCGGTTGAAGTTCTTCGTGAAGTTCGTGCCACGCGAGTGGAGCGGAAACTGTCGCGCCAGGTCGCGGCCGAACCGAGTAGGCCGACGCCACGGTCGCGCCGCGACGGTTCTGCAGGAAGTCCACGTAGACCCGTGCGCCACGTTTTGAAACAACTCGTTGCACGGTGGCCAGGTCGGGACGCGCCTTCGCCACCAGGTTCGCCACCAACTCGGCAAGCAGCCGGCCCGTTTCGTAGCTCGTCCCCGCCTGCAACGGAATGACGATGTGGATTCCGCTGGCGCCGGACGTCTTCGGATAACCTCGGAGGCCGAGCCGTTGCAGCTGTTCATGCACAGCGAGCGCCGTTTTACGAACGGCGGTGAAGGGAACCCCTTCGCCGGGATCGAGATCGAGCATCGAGTAGTCCATGTCCTCGAGCGAACCGAGCCGCGAGGGCCAGACGTGTTGCGAGATGGCCGCCAGCTGAGCCGTGTAGAGCAGCGTGTAGAGATCGCCGCCGACCACGCGCTCCGCCGGTTCGCCGTCGACATCGAGCGTAACGGTTCGAACCGCATCTGGGATCGGTCCGGGCATGCGCTGCTGGTAGAACATGTCGGCGGTGATACCGTTGGGATATCGCTCGAGCGTCTGAGGCCGATCGACGACGACCGGAAGGATGGCGGGTGCCACGGAAACGTAGTAACGGAGCAGGTCGCCTTTGGTCGCTCCGATGTCCGGCCAGAAGATCTTGCTGAGGTTGGTCACCTTCAGACGCTGATCGTCGACAGCAACGTCGCCGTCCTCGCCGGACTTCTCGAGTCCATCGAGCACCCGGATGAGCGTCTCCAACTCCGTGCTCAAAGCGACCTCGGGACCCTTAACAAATTCTCCCACACCGGGCTCGCGCCCGATCAACTTCGGGTCCTTATCCGTTCTGAGTCCAAGGAAGACGGGCTGCCGCAGCTGGCCTTCCCGGGTCCATTCCAGGAACTTAACCTCGGCGACTAGCTCCGGCCGCACCCAATGCGCGTCGTTGACGATCTCCGGGATATCGACGAACGGCGGGTCATCCTCCGCCAGCTCGGCTAGCTGCGACGAGATCTTTTGAAGCTCGTGGCTGCTGAACCCGCTGCCCACCCGGCCAGCGCAGCGCAACTCGTCGCCGTCGTAGTAGCCGACCACCAGAGCGCCGAAACCCTGGCGGCCGCCCTGCGGATCCGTCCAACCCCCGACGACGAACTCCTGGCGCCGTAGCTCCTTCACCTTGAGCCAATCCTGACTGCGCTCTCCCGAGCGATAACGACTCTTCAACCGCTTAGCGACCAAACCCTCCCAACCTTCGCGACGCGCTCGTTCCTTCATCGCGCTACCGTCGGCTACGTCGTGCCCGACGTAGTGGAGTCGGTGGCTGGCCTCTTTCATCAACTGCCGGAGCTGTTCCTTGCGCTCCGATAGCGGTCGGTCTCGCAGGTCTTCGCCGTCGAGCCACAGGCAATCGAAGACGTGCATCTCCGCCGGGCGCGCACGAGTTTCGCGAGCGATATCGGCGGTACCCCGCAGGTTGAAACGTGGCTGCAGGTCCGCGAAGCTGGGCGTCCCCTCGGGGGCCGCGGCTACGATCTCGCCGTCGATCACGAACTGCCGGCCGGTACGCCGGGTAAGGAGCTCCAGCGCTTCGGCGATCTCGGGAAACTTGTCCTCCAGGGCTCCCCCGCGGCGCGAGTAGACTTGCACATCGCCCGAGCTTTGCGCCCAACCGATGGCGCGAATTCCGTCCAGCTTGAGCTCGAAGCACCAGGCCTCACCCTGGGGGAGGGTTTCGCCCGCCTGCGCGAGCATGGGGCGATTATCCACCGGTGGAGGGGCCCCTGGATGTACATCCGGAGATTCTTCGCCCAACGACGGGTCATCGAGGGCGCGCCCGCTGACGACAGAATCCAGATACCGTTCGACCAGGCCTTCGGGTTCACCGGGTTCTGCGTGAACGTCCTTCTTTTTGAGTAGCAGCCAGTTGTTTTCGCCCTCCGTCCCCCTCATGCGGACCAGCGACCATCGTCCATGCAACCGTTCGCCGAAGAGATTGAAGTCGAGTTTGCCGATCTCGACCCCGTGGATGAGGGCTTCCTCAGAATCCTCTGTATCGCCCGTGGGCTCGAAGTGCCCGCGGTCCCAGATGATCACGGCGCCGGCGCCGTACTCGCCTTTGGGGATCAGGCCTTCGAAGCCGCCGTATTCCAGGGGATGGTCTTCGACGTGGACGGCAAGGCGCTTGGTGGCGGGGTCGGCGGAAGGGCCCTTGGGTACGGCCCAGCTGACGAGGGCGCCGCCGATCTCGAGACGAAGATCGAAGTGGGTGCGGCGCGCCGCGTGCTTCTGCACGACGAAGCTGCGACCGGAACGAGGACTTCCCTCCCCCCCTTCCGGTTCGGAGGTCTTACTGAAATCCCGTTTCTCTTTGTATTTCCCGAGCTCCGCCACGCTCACTCCGGCTCGTGCTCGTTATCGTGCTCCTGCTCGTATCGATTGCGATCACGAGCACGATAAGCGAGCACGAGCAAGAGCACCATTTGAGGGGCACGTAGTTGGCGACAAAAAGTTGCTGTTAGCCTTCTGCGGCTTTCCGGTCCTCTTCGGCCCGCTCGAGGCTCTCTTTGAGACGGGCTACGAGATCGACGACCTCGGTCTCGACGGCCTCGTCGACTTCGATCCGGGCGATTTCCCGGCCGTCGATCTTCGCCTGAATTCGCTCCATCAACTTGTCGTTGTACTCGTCACGATAGGTCTCGGGGTCGAACCCGGAAGTCAGTTGCTCGATGAGCTGATGCGCCATGTCGATCTCTTTGTCGCTCAACTCTGCTTCCTTGGGCGTCTGCACCGCCTCCAATGGAATCAACTCGTCGTGGAACCGCATGATGTCGAGGACCAGCGCGTCGCCCACGACCTTCACCGCCGCAAGGTGCTCGCGATTGCGGAACACGGTCTTGGCCACCGCGACTTTGCCGGTATCGCGCATCGCTTTGCGCAGCAGCGCATAGGGCTTCTCGCCGCCCGGCTGGACCGCAAGGTAGTACGGCTTCTCGAAGTAGCGGGAATCGATCTCCGACTCATCGACGAAGTCCATGATGTCGATGGTCCGCGTGACCGCGAGGGCGACCTGCTTGAAGTCGTCCTCGTCGAGAATCACGTAATGGCCCGGCTCGTATTCATAGCCCTTCACCAGCTCCTTGAACTCCACCGGCTCCTCGTCCGTCTGCCGAATGCGGAGCATCTTGACCGGCGTGTTGTCCTTGCCGTGGAGCATCTTGAACTTGGGCCCCGTATCCCGTGTAGCGCTTTCCACACGCACGGGGATATTCACCAAGCCGAAGCTGATAGCGCCTTTCCAGATGGTGCCCATGGTTGAGGCCTCCGTCGAGAAGTCGTTGGGCTGTGAGGGATTACAAGATGTAGCGGTCGGCGGTCGGGGTCCACCCCGGTTTTCCACGGGTGCGTGGAAAACCGGGGTTCAGCCTTTTCCACTCTCCTATATATATGTGGAAAACGCCGGGATGGCCCTCAGAGGTCCCGATTCACTGCACGACGATGCGGGCGTCCGCCATGGCAACCGGATGGAACTCGCATAAGTAGATCCACTCGCCCCGGGTGTTAGGCACGAACGAGAACGTAGCGCCGTTCCCCATCGTACCGCTGTCGAAGCCGCTGCCGCCCGTGGGCACGCTGTTCGACGTGGCCGTGTGGTTCACCGCATCCAGGTTGTTCCAGGTCACGGTATCGCCGAGCATGATCGTCACATCGTCCCCGCCCCCCGGCGCGTTGAACGCGATGTTCTGCATGTCCACCGTGACCGAAACGGGCTGCGTACCGTTGGCGTTCAGGTTCGTATCGATTCCCGTACCAGCCGACGCCTGAACGGTGTTCCCGCCCAGGGTCGAACCGAGGGTCAGCATCGTCGTCGCCTCGCCGTTCGCGTCCGTTGTAGAGCTAGCCGTGGACAGCGTCCCGTCGTTTGCCGTCACCTGCCAGTCCACCGTGGCGCCGGGCACCGGACCGTTGTCACTGGCCCGCACCGTGACTTCAAGCGGGTTCGCCAGCGGCTGATCGATCCGGGCCATCTGGTTGTCGCCGTCGGTCGCCGCTATCGAGCTCGGCTCCACGGCCACTTCGCTGAAGACCGGGGCGCTGGCCACTCCGTCCACGCTGGCCGTGACCTGGATGGTCTCTTCGTCCATGCCGGCCGTGAGCGTCACGCTCGCCCGCCCGTTGGCGTTCGTCGTCGAACTGGCCGCGGACAGCGAGCCACCGCCCTGGGTGATGGCCCAGTCTACTGTCGCACCGGATACGGCGTCACCATCGGCGTCGGTCACCAGCACGACGAGCGCATCGAAGAATGCGATCTGAATCATCACGCGCTGGTTATCACCGGAGGCGATAGCGACGTTGGCCGGGGGACCGACGTTGCCGTTGCCATTGCCGTTCCCATTCGGCTCCGTCGAGTCGGAGCAGGCGGACCACGCCAGCGCGCCGACGGCGAGGACGGCAACGGTCGACGCGAACGCAAACCTCGGCTTCTTCATACTCCCTCCTTGATGCAGGTCATGTATGTACACTTCGACAGACGCCTCATGAGCGCTCTCGCGCATCCGCATCGGACGCAACGATGATCATTCCACGCATGAATGGGTGTGGCGTGCAGGTATACGGGAATTCGCCCTCTTCCTCGAAGAGAAACTCGAACGACTCGCCCGGTCCCAGCAGCGGCGATTCCCACTCGCCGTTCTCCGCTGTGCTCGTATGACCGACCTGGTCACGGTTGGTCCAGCGGACAGACGTGCCCGGCTGCACCCGAATCGTGTCCTCGTTGAATTGGAATGTCTTGATCTCGATGTCGATCACGGACGCAGAGGAAAGTCGGTCCTGCGTTCCGGAGATCTCTCGGGTCAAGACGGCGGAGGCCGCCACAACGGCCAGAAGGGCCGACACTCCGAACGTTTTGCTGCGCATACAGTTAGGCTCCCCCATCCCGCGGGCTGCACTGCACTTCCACGTTCCTGTAACAGACTTGTTTTTCGAGAGGTTCCCCACAGAGGCGTGGGCGAAGGGAGGCTAGATCGTCATCAGGTCCGCCGTATCGAGCATGATCATGGCGAGGATGCCGATGATGAAGAAAAAGACGATCGAGGCGACGAGCGGCACCAGAAACGCGATAGCGACGCGCCCGTTCGTGGTGCGCTGTACTTCCCGTACGGCGATGAACACGATGACCGTGCCCCACACGAGACTCAGTATCAACCCGAAGAACGGAAAGATGGCGAACGCGGCCGGGCCGGAGGAGTATGCGACGGAGCGGAACGTCCCCTCGTAGCCCATTCGCCCGGACCCGGTCATCAACAACCCGATGTGGAGGAGCGCGACAAAGAGGAAGAGCAGAACGAGGTACACTACGAGTAACAAGACGTTGATGAACAAAGCGATCAAGCCACTCAGAATGGTCACCGCCAACCCTTCCTCACCGCCTCCCAACAGCGCCGTCCGCAACACGTCCCAGTAGATGTTGAACGTCAGGGCCAGGGCGAACATGAGCAGGGCGTACCCGATCGCAGGGCCGAGGCCACTACGTGGCGGCAGCGTTCGGAAGAAGGGAATGGGTTTGAAGACGCTGTCGCGCCAAGTGAGCCACAGCGCGGCGAAGAACCCATGGCGACGGCGCTCCTCCCACGGCGGACGCTCCGTCCCCACGTCCCACAAACGGTTGGGATCGTCCTGCAACGGTCGCGCCTGTGCCATGACGCCTGCCGGCGGCGGATCGAACCTCGGATCCGGTGACGGCAAACCGTCGAAGCCAGGAGCGGCTTGTTCTGGCCCGCCCAGCACCTGCCCACACGCGAAACACATTCGGTCGCTTTCGGTAACCGGTGCTCCGCACCTAGGGCAGAACCCTCTGTCCGAACTCATCGACGGGACTCCGGTTCGTCCGAGATCAGCAAGCGCGCATCGAGAGCCATCGAATTGGTGCCGGGCTCGAAAGCGACGAACGGATTGATGTCGAGCTCGGCGATCCGGGGGAAGTCGCCGACTAGCTGACTGATGCGTTGTATGACCTCTTGAATGGCGTTCAGATCGACTCCTTTCTCGCCCCGCACGCCCTGAAGGAGCTTGAAGCCCTTGAGCTGACGCACCATCTCTGCCGCGTCGATGTCGCTTACGGGGTGGATGCGGAACACGACATCGCCGAGCGCCTCTACATAGATGCCGCCTAATCCGAACATGATCAACGGGCCGAAGCTTGGGTCGAACGCTGTGCCGATGATCGTCTCGCGTCCGCCGGTGACCATCTTCTGAACCAGCACACCCTCGATCGCATCACCAACCACGCCGTTCTTCTCCAGGCGATCCATCATCTCGTAGTAAGCACCGCGGACTTCGCGGTCCGAATCGAGACCGACGATCACGCCCCCAACATCCGACTTATGGGAGACCTCCGGTGCCATGACCTTGAGCACGACTGGGAAGCCCACGGCTTCTGCCGCGGCGATGGCCTCATCGGCCGTCGCCGCCACGCGCCAGGGAACCGTCGGAATTCCGTACGCTTCGAGGATCGATAGGGCGTCTCCCTCCGACAGACGTGACCGGCCCTCGCGTGCCGCCCCCTCCAGGATCTGCCGGACCGCACGCCGGTCGACATCCTCATAGCGATGAACCATTCCGCCCGGGCGCTCCAACCAGCGTCGGTAGCGGTCCATGCCGGTCAGGGCCCGCACCGCCGATTCGGGGAAGATGTACGCCGGCACGCTGGCGGCGCTCAGCAACGCCCGGCTCTCCCTCAGCCCCTGTCGACCCATGAGCACTGCGAACGTGGGCTGCTCGCGTCCCGCCGCCGTGTCGGTGATCGCCCGGGCAACGTCGACGGACTGCACGCCCAGCGGTGGTACGAAGGAAGCGATCACGCCGTCGACACCGGGGTCGTCGAGCACCGCTTCCAGCACGGCTCGGTAGCTGTCGGCGTCGGCGCTGGCGATCATGTCGACCGGGTTGTTGATCGAGGCTTCCTCGGGCAGAGATTGCCGCAGCCGGTCTTTCGTGTGATCGGTGAACTCCGCCACCTGCAGATTTTGCGACTCTATCGCATCGGCGATGATGATCCCGGGGCCGCCGGCGTTCGTAACCACGGCGACCCGGTTACCCTTCGGTAGAGCGGCATTGCCGAAACCCATCCCCATGTCGAACAGACCCTCGACGGTATCGACGCGGATCACGCCGCACTGGGAGAACAGGGCATCGGTGGCCACGTCGAGTCCGGCCATTGCACCGGTGTGGCTGCTCGCCGCCCGGGCGCCGGCAACAGTGCGCGCGGCCTTGACCGCGACAACCGGCTTCACCTGCGTCACCTCTCGCGCGATGCGGGTGAAATGCCGAGGGTTACCGAAGCTCTCCAGATACATCAGGATGACGGAAGTACTGTCGTCATCTTTTAAGTACTCGAGGACGTCGTTGCCGGAGATATCGGCCTTGTTACCCAGGCTGATGAACTTGCTGACGCCGATACCGTATTCCCGGGCGTAGTCGAGGATCGTGACACCAATCGCGCCCGACTGACTGAGGAACGCGACGTTCCCCGTCGGCGGCGCCGTGGGAGCAAACGTGGCGTTCATCGCGATGGCCGGGTCGGTGTTCAGCACGCCCATGCAGTTGGGTCCCACCAAGCGCATCCCGTACTTGCGGGCGACGTCCGTCAACGCCTTCTCGCGCCCCACACCCTCGCCGCCGATCTCCCGGAAGCCCGCCGAAATGACCACCAGCCCCTTCACACCCGCCGCGCCGCACTCCTCGGCTACCGCCAGCACCAGCTCCTTCGGCACGACGATCACGGCGAGATCCACCTTCTCCGGTACCTCGGCGATCGAAGGATAGGCCCGCATCGAATGCACGACTTCGCTCTTCGGGTTCACGGGGTAGACCGCACCTGTGAAACCGTCGCGAAGCAGGCTGTCGAGAATAACGTATCCTATGGTCTGATGACGTCGGCTGGCGCCGACTACCGCGATTGAGCGTGGCTCGAAAATCGATCGCAGCGACTCGAGATTTGTATTTGGCATGGGCGGAATCTAACTCAAACGGTTGCGGCCGGTAATCGGGCCGCGCGCTTAGTTCTGATTCTGAGCAGCAGCATGAGGGCCGCGGCGTAAGACGTGCCGCCGGCCGCTACGATCCAGAGAAACAGCTCCAGCATCGCCCCCAGGTTCCAGTAGCCCGCAACGGTAAGCAGATTGAGCAGTAGAATTTGGACGCCCGGGCCAAGCAAACTGACGGCCGTGAGGAATCGCCGATCGTCCCGCAGCGCATCCGCTTCCTCGCCGCGGCCTTCTGAGGTGAGCGGTCGGACAGCCCATTCGTCGATGCGGTGAACGACCAAATCCTGCCAGCCATAGATCCAGTTGTACGCGGCGATCAGCACGCGTAGCAGCGCGAGCGCCCCCGGTCGACCGTCGTAGTGCATCGCATCGCTCTCGGTCAGCGCTTCTTTGACCCGGCTGGTCGTATCGCCGCCCTGACGCACCCGGTAGCAAACGTAGTAGTAGTTGAAGACGGAGCCCTGCAGCAGTCCGAACACCAGTGCCGCCACGGCCAGCGAGACAGCGAGCGCCAGCGGCCGTCCACGAGCGACAGCCACGCCGAGCGCCGCGGCGATGGCCGCCGCGATGAACGCGTCGCCGATCGAGTCGAGGAAGCGCCCGATTCGCGATGGCCTGGCCTGGAGCCTGGCGAGGGACCCATCCACGGCATCAAGGATGTTCTTCACCTGCATGAGCACCGCGCCGGTTAGAGCCAGGCCGAAGCCACCCAAGCCGTAACACGCAGCGGCGCCCAATCCGAGCACGACCCAGACCAGAGTTACATGGGGAGCGGTGATCCTCGTATCGCGCAGACGCCGGGCGATCCACGCGGCGAGCGGACGGGCGTAGTCGCTGAGATCGACGAACTTAGCTTGTCTCGGCAGCTTCCCGGCGGTGGCTGGCTCTTTCATGAGTGCCTAACTTACCGGGCCCAGTCAAAGATATCGAGGCTTTCAGAGGGATTCAGGGATTGGGAACCATGCCATTGGGCTTTCTTACGCGAGCGGTCCGTTTCACCGCGTCGCATCACTACCATCGTTCTGACTGGAGCGAAGAGGAGAACCGCCGGCGCTTCGGCGCTTTGGCGGAGACCCACGCCCACGACTATCGCTGCGAGGTTACCGTCCAGGGCGCGATCGATGAGAAGAGCGGGATGGTCATCGACCTCGGGGCGCTCGACAAGATCCTAGGGGCCGAAGTCATCCCACTCCATGGCCGGGACATCAACTCCGAGATCCCCGAGTTCGGCCCTGGCGGTCGGATGCCGACCACAGAGAACCTGGCGGCCTTCATCCTTGAAAAGGTCGAGGCGCGGTTGCCCGAAGGCGTGAGCGTCTACAGGGTGCGGGTGATGGAGAACGCTGACCTCTGGTCCGATGCTTACGGGTCAGAGCGACTCTAGCTCCGCCAGCGCTTCCGGGAAGCCCTCGAAGCTCAGTAGATAGCCCGGCACCTCTGCTGCAAGACGCGCCAGACAATCGAAGTCGCGCTCGCTCTGGTCGCTCAGGCGCGCGATCAACAGTTCCCTCAGGGTGTTTGTGACGTCCAGCCGCTCTATCGAGGTCGCCGCTCCGGACCGCAGAAACACCAGGGCATCCGGGTTGAGCAAACCGGGTGCGCCGGATTCGGGCACCTTCAGCCACAGGTACGGTTCACAGAATCGGGCCCCTTCGATGGTGGCGTGATCAACATCTAGCGCCCGCAAGCTAGACTCGTGGACGCGGATTGACCGGTCGAACGGTTGGACCTCACCCGTCCCCGGGTCGATCAGCAGCGCGTCATCGGCGATCGTTTGCCAACCCGCCAGCGATAGGGCCAGGGCGAGTGTCGATTTCCCGGTGCCTGACGGACCCAACAGCAGCATCGAGCGCGACTCACGAACGACTGCGGTACCATGCAGATTAACGAACTCGTCGGCGCCTGTTAGCAGCGCATCGGTCAGCTCGTATTCGTAGAACAGGACGGCGTCTCCCTCGGACTCCGCTTCCCAATCGCCACTGGGGACCGTTACCCGGTACACACCGCCATCGTACTCCAGCTCGATCACCTGATCGACCGGCAGCTCGCTGTCAGATAAGCGACAGCGATAGGCAGCATAGAAATCGTCTATGAGGGGAATGAACTCGGTCGGCGCGACGCGGGCGGAGACGATCCGCTCGGCGCCGGGAAAGCGATAGAGGAGAGTCGCCGGGTCGGACACCGAACGCGGCGCCTAGCCGCCCTCGCCTTTCCTGCTCGGCGGCGGATGCTTCTCCGTCGGCGAAGCGCCGGGCGCGTCGGACGGAGTCGTGGTCTGCTGGGGCGCCGATGGGGCCGCGTGCATGTGATGGTGGCCGGGCGCCGAGCCTGCCTGTGCCAGCAGATCCGGAGCCACGGCAAACGTCGCGATCAGCGGCGCGCTATAGACCGCGCCACGGGCGATCTTGAGAAGAAACTCCCGGCGTGTCGGATCTTCGTGGTTCATCTTTCCGTGCTCGTTCCTGGCGTGTCGCGCGCCTGGGTGGAGGCGGGATCCTCGTTGAGCCTTATCTCCCGCGCAACCGCGCGCAAGGCCTCTGCATCGGTACTCAGCAGATCCGGAAAACGTTCCCTCAGCTCCCCAGCGATCTGGGCGACTGAATGGCGCCCATCCATGAGTTCCAGAACCGCGAGTCGGATCTTGCCGCGGGCGCCGAGGTTCGGCCGTCGATCTACTCCAGCCTGTCGCAGTTGTGCCTTCGACAACGGTAGGCCTTTGAACGTGTTCATCTCTTGCGTCCGGCCACCGGCCGATACCCGCCAACTCCACCACTCCGGTTCCCGAGGAGCGGGGCCCATCGTCCGAACCTGCGCCTCGATAGCATCGCCGGCCAGGACTTCAATCGGCTCAGCCAGAGGCAGTAGGCGCTGATCCCAGCCGGTGGAAAGGCCCCTCGGGGCGTTGGAGAATGTCACACCTTCTGCCAGCTCGAGATCGATCCAAAGCCCGAGACCGTGCAGCTCCGCCTCCCGATCCGCCTGCCAGCCGACCGACACGTCCAGGCCGAACGGATCGGCGGACGGCAGCTCGACGCGGCCCGCTTCCAGAGGGTCAGCCAGGATGACCTTGGGGTCGAATACAACCGGATGTAACTCGTTGAAGAGTTGTCGCGAAAACCGGCCGACATCGAGCCCGAACGCCTTTCCGTCTCCCCATGGCGCGATTGCGCCGTACGCGGTCGGGCAGCTGACCGGCGCTGTGATCGCCCTCAGCGATCGGGGAATCGACGTCGCCGACGACTTGAGCCAACGGCTGGCCACCCGATCGAGCAGGCGCGACGTATCCGAGTGATAGAGAAAGGGGGAGAAGTCCTCGAAGATCAGAACGTCGGCCGGCTCCGGTGGCTCGAGCTCCTCGACGCGACCTCGCAGGAAGACGATGCGGTCGTCGAGGCCGTTCTCCGCCGCAAGCTCCCGGGCGGTATCGATCACCGGATCCATCTCGACGGCCAGGACCCTGGCGCCCGCCCGTGCCGCGAACATCGCGTACGTCCCGATCCCCGTTCCCACGTCGAGCACGACGTCGCCCGGCTTCACGGTGGACTGTATCGCACGCCGGTAAGCATCGACGCGGGGGGCGTCGGACAAGAAATCGCGATAATCGTGGGTGCTCATCGCCCGGTTCGGCGGACGGTCTCAGGCGTCGCCGGCCAACAGCCCGGCGCTTCGGAACCGCCCTAGCGCCTCCCGAACGTCGGATTCCGCCTGCTGCGGCTCGATGCCAAAGGCCTCCTGAACGGCGGCAGCGATGTCTGCCTCCGAACAGTCGCCGGTCAGGTGGCTCCAGATCAGGGCCGCGGAGAGGTTGAGGACGTGGAGGTCGTTCGCAGCTGGATCGAACACAACCCACTCATCGTCCACCTGACGAAACATCACGTCATCCCGGGCCCGGGGGTGGCCTGTAGGCTGCGTTGCCATATCCTTCAAGCTAGACTTTTCGTCAAACCAGGCAACCGGAGTGGCGGCCCGGAACGGGCCAACGCTCCCAGCCGCTCAAGTGTTAGCACTGCGAGGGCGATGGACGCCACGGGTGAGGGCCAGACTCCGGTCATCGACGAGCCGCTGCTCGTCGAGCGCGTGCGCCGGGGTGACCGGGAGGCCTTTGGCATCCTCGTGGATCGCTATTCCGAGCAGGCTTTCGCCGTCGCCTATGGGTTTCTCCAGCACGCCGAGGACTCCGAGGACCTGGTCCAGGATGCGTTCATCCGGGCGCTGGAGCGGATCGACAAGCTGGGTCGGGGCAGCAACTTCGGGCCGTGGTTCTACCGGCTACTGGTGAACGCGGCGCTCAACCGACGGAAGTACCTGGCCCGCCGGCGCACCGAGGACGTGCCGGCGTCGGCCTCAGGGCCTGACAGCCCGGCGGTCGATACGGAGCGGGCGGAGTTGCGCGGCCGTTTGGCCGCAGCGGTGAGCTCGCTGCCCGATGATCTCGAGACGGTGGTGGTCCTCCATGACCTGGAGGGTTTCACGCACCCCGAGATCGCAAAAGTGCTCGGCATCCCGGAGGGGACGTGCCGGTCACACCTCTCCCGCGCCCGCCGGATGCTGAGAGAGGCGCTGAAGGAGTACCAACGGTAATCGAAGAGGTGAAATGATGGCCCCAGAACACGAAAACCAGCCGATCGAAGGGCTCGATGCGCTGAGGGCGCCGAACCGCTCGGAAGCACAGCGCCAGGCGGCGCAGGCGCGCATCCTGGCGGCGGCCGAGCCGTTGCTGGAACGACGTGCTCGCCCGGCGACGTCATTCGAGATTCTGGCGGCGTGGGCCCGACCGGGTCTCGTGGCGGCGAGCGTCGCGCTACTCGTGTTCGCGGCGGCGCTTCAATTCGGACCCGACCGGTCGTCGGAGATTCAGCCGGTCACTCTCGAGGACGTGCTCGCCTCCGGTGAGGCGGGTGATGTTCCTGCTTTGTTGGTAGCTATTAACGAGCCGGACACCGATGCGGTGATGGCGGCGGCTCTTCTCCAGAATGGGAACGGTGGACGCGTTCCCGACGATTCAGGTGAAGGACAATGATTGGGAAGTCTAAAGCGTGGGCGCTGACCCTGTTGCTCGTCGTGCTGCTGATGGGCGGCGTAGCGGGTGCGGCGATCGACCGAATGTTCGTCAGCAATCGCGGGACCGTAGAGAACCGAGACCGACGAGACGGCGATCGAGACCAGCGGCGCAGCTACATCGACTGGCTCGCGGAAGAACTGACACTGACCGAGGGACAGCGGTCAGAAATAGAGGTGCTGGTCGAACGCTACCGGGAACGGGTGTCGGACCAGTGGAAGGAGATGCGCCCCCGGTTCGAGGAGTTCAAAACGCAACTGCGAGCTGATATCCGCGCGGTCCTTTCGGACGAGCAGCTCGAGGTGTACGAGGCGCTGCTGGCGGAGGAAGCCGAGCGCCGTCACGGCAGAAGAGGAAGATAATAGATCATGAGTGCAAGGAACTACGTCGCGCTGAGCGGGTTGCTGGCGGTGTTGCTGACCGCCGCCTGTGCGGAGCAGGAAGAGGGTCGCCCGTTCCAGGTCGTGGCCGCACAGCAGAAGACGCTCGCCATTTCAGCCGAAGCCGCGGGCGTCGTCGAGCCCGTCACCACGGTAGAGGTCAAATCGAAAGCGTCCGGGGAAATCCTCTCGATCCCCGTGGAGAGCGGTGACTACGTCGAGCAAGGCGACCTGCTGGTTCAGGTCGAGCAGAAAGACGCACGTCAGACGCTAAACCAGGCCGAAGCCGATCTCGAGGTGGCCCGGGCGCGACTCAAGATCGCCGAGTCACAGCTCGAGCGCGCTAACACGATGATGGAGTCGGAGATCATCTCCGAGCAGGACTTCGAGCAGGCGGAGCTGGAGCACGCCAACGCAAAGGCTCAGCTGGTCCGCGCCGAGGCCAGCCTCGAGATCGCGCGCGAGCGGATGTCAGAGACGACGATCCGCGCGCCGATCAACGGTATCATCATCCAGCGTCTGGTCGAGCCAGGCCAGGTGATTTCGTCCGCCACGCAAGTGGTCGGTGGCGGCACGGTCCTCATGAACATGGCGGACCTGGCCGAGGTGCAGGTCCGGACGTTGGTGGATGAGACCGACATCGGCCGCGTCGAGCCCGAGCTGCCGGCCGAGATCGCCGTTGAGGCGTTTCGGGACCGCAGCTTCCAGGGTCGGGTGCTGAAGATCGAGCCGCAAGCCACCGTCACGCAGAATGTCACGATGTTCCCGGTGATCATCCGGATCGACAACCGCGAAGGGTTGCTAAAGCCTGGGATGAGCGCTGAGGTGACCATCCAGGTTGCACGGGCCGAGAACGCGACCACCGTACCGACCCAAGCCGTGCATCCCTCAGACGACGCACAGGAAGTCGCGGAGCTGGCGCTGGGCATCGACGCCGAGGTTTTCCAGCGCCTGCTGGAGGAGAATACGCCGCAAGAGGCCGGCTCTAACGGCGATGGTCCCGCGACGACCGGCGATGGGATGGGCGGCGGCATGGGCCGCATGACGCAGGCGCAGCGCGACTCGATCCGCGAGCGCTTCCAGAGCGGCCAGATGACGCCGCAAGAAATGCAGCAGATGCGCGAGCAGTTCCAGAGAATGCGAGAGCAGCGTGAGCAGCAGCAGCGAGCGGGTGCACCGATGCCCGGTGTGGTATTCGTCATGCGCGACGGTCAGCTCGTGCCGGTTCCGGTCCGCGTAGGTGTGACGGACTGGGAAGACATCCACGTGGTCTCAGGTCTGCAGCCCGGTGACTCGGTGGCGCTTCTGCCCACCGCCTCCTTGTTGCGTGACCAAGTCCAGCTGCTCGAGCGCTACCAGCGCTTCCGCGGCAGCGGCGTACCCGGAATGAGGAGTAACTAAGCCCTATGATGTGGGAGACGATCAAAGTCGCTGTACAAGCGCTGCGCGCCAACAAGATGCGCTCGTTCCTCACCATGCTGGGGATCATCATCGGCGTCGGCGCGGTGATCACTGTCGTCGCCATGGGCGAGGGCGCGCAACGCGCCGTGAAGGCCCAGATCGAACAGCTTGGCACGAACCAGTTGACGGTCCAGTCGGGCTACCGCTGGTGGCGCGGGGTCGGTGCGGCGGGGAGCACGTTCATTGGAACCGATGACTATGAGGCTCTAAGTGCGGAAGCGACATTCGCCACGGCCGTGGTCCCCGAGATGTCGAGCCGGCTCCAAGTCGAGCTCCGGAACAACAACGTCAACTCCCAGGTCGTGGGCACCACACCCGAGTTCATTGACGTTCGGAAGATGGACATCGACTACGGCCGTTTCCTCAACAATTCGGACATGATCGCACGCAAGACCGTCGCCGTCGTCGGCTCCGAGCTTCCGGTACGCCTCGGCACGACAGCGGACCTGCTCGTCGGACAGACCATTCGCATCCGCGCCATCCCCTTCGAGGTAGTCGGCGTGCTCAAGCCTTCCGGGCAACAAGGGTTTTACAGCGTTGACGACCGACTGATTATCCCTATTTCCACTGCGCAGTACCGTATCAGTGGCAGCGACCGGCTGAACTCGATCACCGTCGAGGTCGCGGGGACAGAGCACATGGACGCCGCACTGGTCGAGATCGAGCGCATCGTGCGTCGCGAACACCAGCTGCGGCCCGGCCAGGATAACGATTTCTCGATCCGCAATCGGACGGATTTGCTCTCGACCTTCGAGGAAACGACCCGGACCTTTTCAATCCTGCTGGCCGGCATCGCCCTGGTCAGCCTGATGGTGGGCGGCATCGGGATCATGAACATCATGTTGGTCTCGGTAACCGAGCGGACGCGGGAGATCGGCGTGCGCAAGGCGATGGGCGCCACGCGGCGTAACATCCTCTTCCAGTTCCTGATCGAAGCGCTAACGCTGTGCATGATCGGTGGCCTGTTCGGCCTGCTGGCCGGTGCCGGCGCCGCCATGGCTCTGTCCCACTTCGCCAACTGGAATACCGCCGTGGCGCCGGCAGCGATCGGGCTGGCGGTGGGCTTCTCGGCTGGCGTGGGACTCTTCTTCGGGATCTACCCGGCGCGGCGCGCCGCGTCGTTGGATCCGATCGTCGCCCTACGCTACGAGTAGGGCGACCCCAAAAGCGGAGACCGACCGATGCTATGGGAAACGTTCAAGGTCGCACTCGCCGCGCTGCACGTACACAAGCTGCGCTCGCTCCTGACGATGCTGGGCATCATCATCGGCGTCGGCGCCGTCATAACAGTAGTCGCCATGGGCGAAGGCGCGCAGCGTGCCGTGCAGGCTCAGATCGAGCAGCTGGGCTCCAACCAACTCACGATCTCCTCCGGCTGGGGTCACCACCGGGGCGTTGGCATGGGCGGCAACTTCATCGGGATCGAGGACTACGAGGCCCTGGAGCGTGACGCCACGACGCTCTCGGCCGTCGTCCCCGAATCGGAGATCGACCTGCAGGTCGAGTTGCTGAACCGGAACGCCTCCGCCGAGATCACCGGCACCGTCCCCGAGTATTTCGATGTCCAGAACGCCCAACTCGATGCCGGCCGCTTCTTCAGTCACGCGGACGTAGTCGCGCGCAGGACCGTCGCCGTGCTTGGATCGGAGCTGCCGGCGGTGCTTGGAAGAACGGCTTTGGATATCGTCGGCCAGACGATCCGAATCCGCGGGATACCTTTCAAGGTCATCGGTGTGCTGGAGCCATCGGGGCTGAGCGGCCACAACAGCGTCGACGATCGCGCTGTCATACCGCTTACCACGGCCCGCTATCGCATGAGCGGAAGCGACCGCCTGAACAACATCACCATCGTGGCAACTTCAGCCGAGCAGATCGATGCGGCGATGGTCGAGGCCGAGCGCATTCTCCGCCGCGAGCACAAGCTGCGCCCTGGGGAAGACAACGACTTCATGATCCGCAACCGGGCGGACCTGATGAGCACCTTCCAAGAGACGACCCAGACCTTCACCTTGCTGCTGACCGGCATTGCCTTAGTCAGCCTCTTGGTGGGTGGCATCGGGATCATGAACATCATGTTGGTCTCGGTGACCGAGCGAACGCGTGAGATCGGAGTCCGCAAGGCGATGGGTGCGACGCGCAGGAACATCCTTTTCCAATTCCTCATCGAGGCGCTGTCGCTTTGCCTGCTCGGTGGGTTCTTGGGGCTTGGTGTGGGCGCCGGGTCGGCTATCGCCTTAACCCACTTCGCGAACTGGAATACGGCGGTCGCTCCTCAGGCGATTGTCCTCGCTTTTGGTTTCTCGGCTGCAGTCGGGTTGTTCTTCGGGATCTATCCTGCCAGGAGGGCGGCGCGGCTCGACCCTATAGTCGCACTTCGTTACGAGTAATTCACCAGCGGAGTCTGACGCTCGCTATGATGAAGGCGGGGCCCTAACTCGGACCCCGCCTTCTTTCTTCCTGCTCTAGACGGCGAACCCGCCTACTCCATCAGGCGCAGGGGCATCACCAAACAAAGGTAGTCGTCCTCGCTGTCCACTGGCTCGAACGTCGCTGGGCGCTCCGGGGCAGATAGAGTGATCTTCACTTGCTCGCCCGTAATGTATCTCAAAACTTCCAGTAGATACGTCGCGTTGAACCCGATCTCGACCTCCGGTCCAGCATACTCGACCGGCAGCTCGTCTTCAGCCTCGCCCAAGTCCGGAGTCTGAACCGTCATGCCCAGCCTCTCGGGCATGAATTTCAGACGCACACGGTGCGTTTGGTCCGAGGCCACGGTGGCTACGCGCCGCAAGACAGCCGTCAGCTCAGCCAGGTCCGCATTGCACTCCTTGTCGTTGTCTTGAGGCAGCACCTGCTCGTAGTTCGGGTACGGGCCCTCGATGAGGCGTGTGAAGACTTCCACCCTCTCGGTCCGGAAGCCGAGGTGACTCTCGGAACGAGCGATCTCCAACTCGTCTGCCGCATCGAACAGCTTTTCGACTTGCTGGAGAGCTTTGGGTGGGACGATCAGATCATCTTCACCCGAAGGAGCGGTCTCCAGTTTCACGCCCATCTTGGCCAAGCGGTGACCATTGGTCGCCACCATGAGCATTTCAGGGCCACGCAGCTGCCACAAAACACCGTTCAGCACCGGGCGCGTCTCTTCTGTAGAGACGGCAAAGCTCGTATGCCCACTGAGACGCTGCAGATCTCCACTTCTGAGGCGCCATCCTTCCTTAAACGGTACTTCGGGGAACGACGGATACTCATCGCTAGGAAGGCTGTTTAGCTTAAAGCGGGCCTTTCCACAAACCAAAGAGACCCGGCCCCCGTCCGACTGGAGCTCCACCGGTGCATCAGGAAGCTCGCGTGCTATCTCCGCCACCTTCTTAGCCGGAACGGTCATGGCTCCTTCCCGCTCGACTTCGGCAGGGGTCTGTACGCTAACCGAGATATCCAGGTCCGTCCCACGGACTCGCAGCCCGCCTTCAACCGTCTCAACCAGGATGTTCGACAGAACAGGCAGCGTTGTACGTGTTGGGATCGTTGCGGCCACTGCAGAGAGGCCTTTCTGGAAGTTCTCCCGAGTGATCGTGACCTTCATTCTTCGGCTCCAGCGTGAGAGGGCTTCAGTTTTCCCCGGACTAAGTATACTAAAACTATCTAGGTCTATTTAAACAGTAGTAGTAGCAGGGGCGTGGATTCGTGGGCAAGTGCCCATCTGAGCTGCAGAAGTTCGTCGTTTGTGCCGGTGCAGAGTACATGACGGATGTGGAAATGAGATTGGGGATGTGGCGCTCCGAGCTGGGAGGACTGTGGGTTTGTTTCTGGTTATCCCCAACGTCGGATTCCTCTCCACAGGAAATGGGTATTGCCTTCAACGGTCACGTGAAACGCTTGCGTAGGTCTTCAACGCGTCGACGGAATTCTGGGTCGTCCGCGAGTTGCTGCTCGACTTTTTGAATCGAGTGGATGACCGTGGAGTGATCCCGTCCACCAAAGCGAGCGCCGATCTTCGTGTAAGGCATGTCCAAGAGGGCCTTCTCCAGGTACATAGCGACCTGACGCGGGTCGGTCACGCGACGCTGGCGTTTCTTTGAGTAGAGGTCTGCAGTGGAGACGCCAAAGGCCTCCGCCACGGCAACCTCGATTGTCTCCGGGCTGAGATCAGCCAGTGGTCCCATCGCGCCACCCAGCACTTCCGCTGCCAGCTCCGGCGATATTTCCCTGCGGGTTAGCGACCCGTAGGCAAGAAGCTTGATGACCGCACCCTCGAGTTCACGCACCGATGATCGGCAACGCTGGGCGATGAATGTCAGAACGTCCTGGTCTAAGGCCAGACCATCTTGCTCGGCCTTGAAGCGCAGGATGGCAACGCGGGTCTCGAAGTCCGGCGGCTTGATGTCGGTGACCAGGCCCCACTCAAAGCGAGAGACGAGCCGCTCCTGGAGTCCGGGGATCTCCTTCGGTGGCCGGTCACTGGTCAGTACGATCTGCTTCTGCGCGTCGTGAAGGGCATTGAACGTGTGGAAAAACTCTTCCTGGGTCCCCTCTTTGCCGGCCAAGAAGTGAGCGTCGTCGACGAGGAGCAGATCGATGCGACGGTAGCGCGTGTGGAATTGAGAAGTCTGACGTGCCTGGATAGCCGCGATGAGTTCGTTGGTGAATTGCTCGGTCGGGACGTAGCCCACGCGGCTTCCGGGGAATTTCGCAAGCACCGTGTTCCCGATAGCCTGCATCAGGTGGGTCTTTCCGAGCCCCACACCACCGTAGATGAAGAGCGGGTTGTACGCTCGCCCTGGTGCGTCAGCAACCGCTTGGCACGCCGCCGCCGCCAATTCGTTATGGCTGCCGACGACGAAGTTGCTGAGCGTATAGCGCGCGTTTAGCGTGCCGACTACCGGCTCGCTCGGCACCTCGCTCGGTGGGTCCGTGGCTTCACTGTCTTGTAATTCTTCTAGCCCAACCACCGGCATCGGCGGAATGACGGGCGTCTGTTTATCCGTGCCCGAACGGACCTCGAAGCTGACAGAGAAGGAGGACCCGAATAGGGCGCGCGCCTCGGCATTCAGGAGCTCGCCGTACTTGTCCTCGATCCACTCGACAGCAAAATCGCTTGTCACGGCCACAATGAGGTGGTCGGCGGACAAGGCGATAGCCGAAGTGGGTTCGAGCCACGTGCGAAAGCTCTGCTCAGCGAGCTTCGCTCTGGCGCTATCCAGGATTTTCGACCAGGCTTCCTGGGCAGTCAGCTCCATCGATTCGGGCGCGCAGTAGGGAAGTTGAGGCTCTAATCTTTTTTCTGAGTTTGCGGCTGGAAGGAAAGCCGCGCGCCATCTTAGACGAGTCACCTGGTTTCGTCAAGCGATGGCGAGCGAGAGGTTTTTGCGATCGAGTGGGAGCAGGGAGGCGCAGATGAAGTTTCGCGATCTCAGGATCGGACCCGGCGCGGTGGTAGCAGCGGCATTCATCGGGCCCGGTACGGTGACCACGGCGACGGTAGCGGGTGCTCGTTACGGCTACGTGCTGGTCTGGGCTCTGGTGTTCGCCGTAATGGCGGCGCTCGTCCTTCAGGAGATGTCCGCGCGATTGGGCGTCGTCGGTGGCATGGGCCTGGGGGAAGCGATGCGTCGGCGATTTCAAGGCGGTTTGCCCCGCGTTCTCTCCGCCGCCCTGGTCATCGGCGCGATTCTCATCGGGAACGCCGCGTACGAGACAGGCAATCTCCTGGGCGGTGCACTCGGTTTGCAGGAGCTGTTGGGTGGAAGCGGGAGGTTCTGGGGACCGGCTCTGGGGCTGGGCGCGTTCGCTCTGCTCTGGAGCGGTCGGTACCGGTGGGTCGAGAAGGCGCTGGTCGGACTGGTCACCGTCATGGGTCTGGTCTTTCTGACGACGGCGATCGCGGTCAAACCCGATTTGGGTGCTCTGCTCCGTGGCGCGATCCCCAGCGGTTTCGCAGACCCGGCAGTTTTGGTTGTCGCCCTGGGGCTCGTCGGGACGACGGTGGTTCCGTACAACCTGTTCTTGCACGCGTCGGCCGCGCACGAGCGCTGGAAGACGGCTGATGATCTTCCCCTCGCCCGAGCGGACACCGCCATTTCGGTCAGCTTCGGCGGCCTGATTTCGATTGCCGTTCTCGTGACGGCTGCCAGCCTGCCGGCGTTGACCCAGGTGACTAACGCCGGTGACATGGCAAAGGCGCTGGAGCCGCTCCTGGGACGTTGGGCGGGAGCTTTCTTCGCGTTCGGTTTGTTGGCGGCCGGGCTGTCCTCGGCGATCACTGCTCCACTGGCGGCGGCGTACGCGACGTGCGGTGTCATGGGTTGGGATGCGGACCTGCGATCGGCTAGGGCGCGGTGGACCTGGGTTCCCGTCCTCTTGGTTGGCGTCGCCTTCTCCTTGCTCGCCGTACGGCCGGTGCCAGCCATCATCTTCGCCCAGGCAGCCAATGGGCTGCTGCTGCCGATCATCGCCGGATTCTTGCTCTGGGTGGCGAACGATCGGGCGCTCCTGGGCCAGCGGGCCAACGGCCTGGCGAGCAACCTGCTGGGGGCGACGATGGTCCTGGTGGCGGCCCTGTTGGGCCTGCGGTCGCTGTGGAGAGCGTTGGGGATCTAGGGATTTCCGGATTTAGAACCACCACCGAATCCCCGAACCCCCGAATCTCGTAATCCCCTAATGAACACCGGAAAGCCGCAATCCGCCTTGATTGGACACCCGTGGCCGGATATAATTGGGGCCCTCGTCAAAAGCATGAGAAGTCTTTGGTTGGCAACGATATCTAGGGGTCGACCCCATGAAACCAACATACCGTCCCCGGAACCGGAGGCGTCTGCGCAAGCACGGGTTCCGGGCCCGGATGAAGACCAAGGCGGGCCGGGCCACAGTGAACCGGCGGCGTCGGAAGGGCCGGAAACGAATCGCCGCGACGGTCCCGAAGAAGTAGAGGTCGGGAAGGGCGGCAGCTACCGGTTTCCGCGTAGCGCGCGTATCCGGCTGAAGTCGGACATCGAGGCATTATTTCGCCGGGGGGAGCGGAGGCGCACGGGTCATCTCGACGTGTACGTCGCCGACTCCCCCGCGTTGCGTCCGCGCCTGGCGCTGGTGGTTCCGAAGCATGGGCATAAGATTGTTGCCCGCAATCGCGTCAAACGCAGGCTCAGGGAAGCGGCACGGCAACACCTGCTGCCACGCTGCTTGGAACGGGGCGTCGCGTTGGACATCTTGATTCGCGCCCGACCCGCGGCTTACGAAGTCGCGTTCGAGCAATTGAAGGAAGAGATCGTCGATCTAGCGGAACAGCTATGCTCGCCCGGTTCCTGATGATGATGGTACGCGGATATCAGCTGGCGATTTCGCCGCTGCTGCCACCCGCGTGTCGATATACGCCCAGTTGCTCTCAGTATGCGATCGAAGCGTTGGGACGCCACGGCGCACTCAAGGGTAGCTGGCTCGCTCTGCGACGCATCGGCCGTTGCCATCCGTTCCGTCGGGGCGGATACGACCCGGTGCCGTAGGACTCGATATGGAGAAGCGACTGATACTGGCCGTGGTCTTGATGATCGCGACCGTCTTCATAGTGAACGTCATGTTCCCTCCACCCCCGCCACCGGAGCGACCGGTGGTGGTCGAGGACTCCGTCACGGTTCCGGAAGATGTGGCGGATGCGGTGGCCGAGACCCTCGCCCCGGGGCGACAGCCGATCGCTACCGAACAGGCCGAGGAGCAGCTGCCGGGTATCACGGCGGCGGACGAGCCGGAGGCGGAAGACACCGTCTGGGTCACCGGCCCGCTCTACCGGATCGGCTTCGGTCAGCACGGTGGGCGCGTGGTCTCGGCGGAGATGCTGCAGTTCGAGTCGCTCGCACCGAACACGAAGGGCGAGGTCGTGGAACTGGTTCCGGCATTCGCCGAGACGTTCTTCACGCACAAGTGGCTGGTCGGAAACGACACGCTCGATTTCGCCCGCGTTCCGTTCGAGATAAGCCCGAGGAACGGGCTGAGGCTGGCGGAGGGCGGTCAGCCTCGAACGCTCACCCTCTCGTATCGTCCTGAAGGGGTCCCGTTCCAACTCGAGATCCGCTACACCTTCCGGCCGGACAGCTACGTGATCGATCTGGAGGGCGAACTGGGCGGTGTCCAGCCGACGGGCTGGTGGGCCATGGGTTTGGGCCCGGGCCTGCAGAGCAACGAGTGGGACCCGGAGAACGATTACGACGCGAACCTCGCGTTCAGCGGCAAAGGCCCGGAGGGAGTGAGTTCAGAGAAGGTCGTCGATGTCGTAGACGGTTCGCGAGTGATCATCGACGGCCCCTTTGATTGGACGGCCGTGCGCACGAAGTACTTCGTGAACGCGCTGGTCTTGCCGCCGGGTGCGACGGAGGATCGGCGGTTCGGTGGCGTGGTGATTGATGGACAACCGAATCCGTTTCGCGCGAACGGCTTTGCCAGCTTCTCAGTGCCGCGGGACGGGCGGTTCGCGTACACCATCTACCTGGGTCCCCAGGACTACGGGCGCCTGAAGGCGGTGGGCTACGACCTCGAGCAGGTCACGCCGTACGGTTACAAGTGGCTGCAACCGGTGCTTCGTCCGCTGGCCGGAGCGATCACGACGTTGCTGGTCTGGATGCACCGCTTCCTGGGGCTGGGCTACGGTTGGATCCTCATCATCTTCGGCATCGGCATCAGGGTCGTGCTCTTCCCGTTGTACCAGAAGAGCATGCGCTCGCAGATGGCGACGATGCGCGTGCAGCCGTTGATGAAGGAGATCCAGGAGAAGTACAAGAACGACCCGCAGAAGCTGCAACAGGAAATGATGAAGCTCTACCGGGAGCACAAGGTGAACCCGCTGGGCGGTTGCCTCCCGATGCTGCTTCCCTTCCCGATACTGATCGCTCTGTTCTTCGTCTTTAGGGACACGATCGAGTTCCGCGGCGTGCCGTTCCTCTGGCTGCCCGACCTGTCGCAACCGGACCCGCTCTACATCATCCCGGTGCTGATGGGTGCGTCCATCTGGTTGCTACAGTGGATCACGCACAAGAGCATGCCGCAGAGCAATCCGCAGATGAAGATGATGATGTGGATCATGCCGATCATGATGGTCGTGCTGTTCCTGCGCTTTGCATCGGGCCTCAATCTCTACTACGCGACGATGAACCTGGCCTCGCTCCCCCAGCAACTCTATCTGGCGAAGGAGCGGCGCGCGGCGGCGAACCAGCCGCCGCCGGGCAAGACGGCGAAGGCTAAGACGTAGATTCGGGGATTCGGGGATTACGAGATTCTGGGATTGATCGTCTCCAATCCCGGAATCCCCGAATCTCGTAATCCCCTAACCACAGAATCCCAAGGCAATGAACACGATTGCAGCAATCTCCACCGCCCCCGGCCGCTCGGCCATCGCGGTGGTTCGTGTTTCTGGGCCAGACGTTCTCGGCGTGATGGATCGCTGCTTCGATGAGGAGCTTCCCGAGCGTGAGCCATCGCTTCGCTGGTTGATCCATCCGGAGACAGGCGCGCGTGCCGATCAGGTCCTCGCCACCTACTTCCCTACCCCTCGCAGCTACACCGGCGAAGACATGCTCGAGTTGAGTTGTCACGGGGGCGCTTTGGCGCCGCAGCTCACGCTGGATGCGATTCTTGCCGCTGGCGCGCGGCCGGCCGAGCCCGGGGAGTTCACCCGTCGGGCGTACCTGAATGGAAAGCTCGATTTGCTCCAGGCGGAAGCGATTCTGGATCTGGTGGATGGCCGCTCGGCGGCTGGTCATCGGGCGGCGCTCCACCAGCTGGACCGGGGGCTGTCGCGTCGCATAGAGGAGCTGCGGGAAGCGGTGATCCAATGCGAAGCGCTGCTGGTGTACGAGATCGATTTCCCCGAGGAAGACGAAGGGCCGGTGGCCGCGGAGGAGATCGACACCGCAGCGCGAGAAGTAGCGGCGCGCATCGATCGGCTGCTCGAGACCGCAACGGACGGCGAGCTGGTCCGTGAGGGCGCGCTAACGGTGATCGCCGGCCGGCCCAACGCCGGGAAGTCGAGCCTGTTCAACGCCCTTTGTGGCACCGAGCGTGTGATCGTCACCGATGAGCCGGGCACGACCCGAGACGCCGTCGAGGCGGTCGTCTCTCTCGAAGGCTATCCGTTCCGCCTGGTGGACACGGCGGGTCTGAGAGAGGCGCCGGGCAAGGTTGAGCGAAAGGGAATCGAGGTGGCGCGGCGCTACCTGGAAGGGGCCGACGTCGTGCTGTTCTGCGTCGAGGAAGGCAGAGCGCTATCGGATGAGGAGCATCGGTTCCTGGACGAAGTCGAGGCCGATGTGGTCGTCTTGGTTCGCACCAAGAATGATCTCATAGCCGACGCGGTCGCGCCGGAGGGGGCGGAGCTCGCGGCGCCGGAAGTTTCTGTGTCGGCCGAGACGGGTTCCGGGTTGGGTGCGCTGCGCGAGCTCTTGGTAGAGGCGGTGTTTTCGCGAGCGCTGGCACGAGACGCTGATTCCCCGCTCGTGACCCGGGAGCGCCACGCCCGGGACCTACGTCGAGCCCGGGATGAGATTCAGGAGTTCTGCGATGCGCGGTCGGCGAAGCTGGCGCCTGAAGTAGCGGCGACTCACCTGCGTTCGGCGGCGCGGTCCCTCGAGGAGCTGCTCGGCGTCATCGCCCCCGACGAGCTGCTGGCCCACGTATTCTCCCGCTTCTGCATCGGTAAGTGACCCGCGTGTTGCGGGGGCCCGCCGCGCGAAGTAATTAGTCTCGACCGGGAGCATCATCGCCCACAGACCATCCTGGAGGAAATCATGCGAGTCGGCCTTGGCGCGCGAATCTGGCTGAGCGCCTTGCTGTGTGTATTGGGGGCGTGCGCTGGCGCGCCTGACTACGATGTCGTGATCCGGGGCGGCGCGGTATACGACGGAAGCGGAGAGCCGGGGTACGTCGCCGACGTGGCGATCGACGGGGACAAGATCGCCGCGGTGGGTGATCTGCGGGAGGTACGCGGCGCGACCGAGATCGATGCCAGCGGGCTGGCCGTAGCGCCAGGCTTCATCAACATGTTGAGTTGGGCCACCGAGTCGCTGATCGAGGACGGCCGCTCGCAGAGCGACATACGTCAGGGCGTGACGCTCGAGGTATTCGGCGAGGGGTGGTCGATGGGCCCACTCAACGAAGAGATGAAGGCCGAGGAAGAGGCCAGCCAGGGCGACATCAAGTTCGAGATCGAGTGGACCACACTCGACGAATATCTCGAATACCTGGAGAACCGGGGCATCTCGACGAACGTCGCGTCATTCGTCGGGGCGACGACCGTGCGTATCCACGTGCTCGGATACGAGGACCGAGCACCGACGCCCGAGGAATTGGATGAGATGCGTAGCCTGGTGCGGCAGGCGATGGGAGACGGCGCGCTGGGTCTCGGGTCGTCGCTCATTTACGCGCCCGCCTTCTACGCCGAGACCGAGGAGCTGATCGAGCTTGCGAAGGTCGCCGCCGAGTACGGTGGTATCTACATCACTCACATGCGGAACGAGAGTTACACGATCTTCCCAGCGATGGACGAGCTTTTCAGAGTTGCCCGCGAGGCGAACATCCCGGCCGAGATCTATCACCTCAAGGCATCGGGTAGAGACAATTGGGACAAGCTGGATGAGGTGTTCGCGCGCGTCGAAGCGGCGCGAGCGGAAGGGCTGAGGATCACCGCCGACATGTACACCTACCCGGCGAGCTCCACGGGTCTCGACGCGTCGATGCCGCCGTGGGTGCAGGAAGGTGGGCACGATGCGTGGGTCGAGCGACTGAAGGACCCGGAGATTAGGGAACGCGTGAAGCGTGAGATGGTCACGCTGTCCGACGAGTGGTCGAACACGTACTTGGCCGCAGGTTCGGCTGACAAGGTCTTGCTGGTGAGCTTCAAGAACGATGATCTGAAGCACCTGACCGGGAAGACGCTGGCCGAAGTCGCGGAGATGCGCGGCACGTCGCCGGAGGAGACCGCGATGGACCTGGTGATCGAAGACGACAGCCGGGTCGGTTGCGTCTACTTCACCATGTCGGAGGAGAACGTCGCCAAGAAGGTGGCCCAGCCGTGGGTGAGCTTCGGGTCGGACGCCGGCTCGTTGGCGCCGGAAGGAGTGTTCATCAAGTCGAACCCACACCCCCGCGCCTATGGAACGTTCTCCCGACTGCTGGGCAAGTACGTCCGTGAGGAACGGGTGATCACGCTGGCGGAGGCAGTGCGGCGGCTGACCCGTTTGCCGGCCACGAACCTGGGTCTCGACGGGCGCGGGTCGATCGAGGCCGGCTACTTCGCGGATATCGTGGTCTTCAATCCGGATGAGATCATCGATCACGCCACGTTCGACGCGCCGCACCAGTATGCGACAGGGATGCTGCACGTGCTCGTGAACGGCGTGGCGGTCCTCACAGACGGCGAACACACCGGCGCCACCCCCGGTCGAGCGGTTCGTCGGGGGCGCACCGCGCACGAATGGTAGATCGCTAGAACGGGTAGCCGACGTCGATCACGAGTCGCAACCCGGAGTCGAGGTCCCAGGCTGCTGACACGGCCCCGTGACCGAAGCGGGTCACCGCTGCCACCGTGATGTCCATCCCGTAGGTCCACAGATCGGTGTCGAGATCCCACTCGGCCATCGTCGCGCCGCCATTCCATCGCAGCCGCCCGATGAGGTAGCGGGAGAACTCGTACTGCATCCCCAATTGCAGAGCCTGCACGTGCTGCCCGAAGAGTTGCATCGTCTTCAGGCCGGCGAACGGGAAATGGCGATCGGGGAAGATGAAGTAGCTGTTCGTTCCGCCGAGGAAGAAGTAGTAGTTGTCCGGCAGCGTGCCGGTGCTGCTTCCTGCGATGACTCGGCCCAGCAGGGATAGGCCTTCATAGACGCGGGCTGCTGCGTGCAGGTCGAGAACGAAGTGCGAAAAAGTGCTCCCGCCACTCGAGAAGACGTCCGCCCACTCCGCCTTGACCAGGCCCCCTGCCCCGCTGCGCGGAAAGACGGCTCGATCGTAGGTGTCCAGGATGAAGAGGCCGGCAAGCGTGTAGTACGTTTGATCTTCGCCGGCGAACGGCGGGCCGGCCGCCGCGAACTCATCCAGGTCGGCGTACTCCCCTTTCACTCGCCCGGCCACGGTCGCACCGTTGCCCAACAACAGACCACCCAGCACGCTGAAGTCCGTCACGAAGGCACGGGGCGAAGCGATGCGAAGGTCGCCTTCGTAGATGTCGAAAGGCATCCGTCGGTAGCCGGCCTCGGCGCCGGCGATGAACTCCGGTCGCCTGCCAAAGGTCGCCAGCCAGTGACCGATGGCCAGACCCTGCTCTCCCAGGCGTACATCCACGTTGAGCCGCGAGCCATAGACGAGCGGGTCGGCCAATTCTACGTAGCCGTATATCGAAGCCTTGTACCTACTGTCGTATCGATAGCCGAAGCCCAACTGAGCAAGACTCTGCTCGTCGACGCTAACCTGCAGAACGCGGGCGCCGTCCACATTCGGACCACCACTCGCGTCGCGATCTTCATCGAGTCTGTACTTGACCGTTCGGAAACGACCACTGTCGTAAAGGCGCGCGATCCCCTCATCGAGGTCGGACAGCACGACCCAGCCAGGAACGAGCAGCTTCAGTTTGTCACGCGTGAAACGGTGAGTCGCTCTTACGAGACCTTTTAACTCGATGCGAGAGACGAATACGGAATCGGCAAATGGATCGGCCGTTGCCAGAGCTGCGGTTCGCGCCGGCCATCGCCGACGCTGGTTGGCGGTCAGGCCGAGCTCGTTCAACTCGGCCAACTTCTCTCGCGCCGCGAGCTCACCGTACTCCGCCCACTCCGCCGCCTTATCAAATGCCGTGCTGCTCAGCTGGTTGATCTCCGGCAGGATCAAAACGTCGCACAGCGCGCGCTGCTCCAGTGTCGAATACCAGCCTCGGTACCCTATCGTTTGGTCGAGCACGGCGAGCAAGTCGGTCAGGCTGTCGGCCGGGACAAGCGGCTTCGATACATCCGAGCAGATCAAAACGTCGGCTCCGAGAGCGATGGCATCCTCGGCGGGAAGATTGCGGGCCACACCGCCATCGATGAGGAGCACGCCATCGACCTCTACGGGAGCGAAGACGCTGGGGATGGCCATGCTGGCGTGAATCGCTTCCGGCAAGTAGCCGCGGTCCAGGCGGATCGCCTTGCCGCTGGCCGCTTCCGCAGCCACGGCGGCGTATGAGATCGGCAGCTCGCGGAAGTTGGTCACCGGGTGGAATCGCCAAGTCAGCGTCCCGAGAAACTGACTGATGCGCTGGCCGGCGATGAAGCCGCCCGGTAGTCCCGGTCGCCCGTCGCGGATGGGGAGTGTTAGTACCGAGCGATCCGATTCGGCTTTGCGAGCTAACGGGAGGTTCCGGCGGGACGGCGCATCGTTGAATAGAAGATCCCAGTTGGCGCCGCCCGCCACCTCGAGCATCTCGTCCGGCGTGTAGCCGATGGCGTACATGCCTCCGACGATGCTCCCCATGCTCGTGCCCGTGACGACATGCACTTCGATGCCCGCTTCTTCCAACGCGCGGATGACGCCGATGTGAGCGAAGCCGCGTGCGGAGCCCCCGCTCAGGACGAGCCCGATCTTTGGATTCGTGGTAACGCTCGATGACGTCTGGGCGAACAGCGTCGCAGACGAAGACGACATGACGGCGCCGATGATGAAGACGAGGGCGATGCTTTTCAGTGCGATCGCAAGCCGGAAACCCGCGGGTGGCGAGTTCTGTAAACCATTATTATACAATGAGATAGATAGCATCAGATGTCGATGCGAAAATCGCCCGTCAGTCGGTCGGGTGTCGCGAGCTCCTCCAGTCGATCGACTCGCGCCATGGACGGACCGCTCGCCAGGCGGGCGCACATCTCGTTCACGGCAGCGGCGGTTCCGGCGACGGCGATCTCGACCGTTCCATCGGCGTTGTTTCGAACGTAGCCGGAGAGACCGAGGGCGCGTGCCTGGTGGAGAGCCCACCATCGAAAGCCGACTCCCTGAACGCGGCCGTGCACCTTGAAGGCTTTGCAGATGTGATTGTCGTCGGTCATGGCGCCGTGAGTTTTGCGGGCGTGTGTTGCGCTGCTAGTTTTGATCACTCGTGGCTAATATGAATCGCGCATCAGCGTGCGGCCAGCAGGCGGCATGTGATGGACGTCAATTCAGGTAACGGATGATCGAAGAATACGATGTCATAGTCATTGGCGGCGGCCACGCCGGCTGCGAGGCGGCGGCTGCGGCCGGTCGCATGGGCGGGCGAACGCTGTTGGTCACATCGTACCTGGCGCGGGTGGCGCAGCTGAGCTGCAACCCGGCGATAGGTGGTGTGGCGAAGGGCACGGTGGTCCGGGAGGTAGACGCGCTGGGCGGTCTGATGGGTGTTTGTACCGATCGAACGTCCATTCAATTCCGAATGCTCAATAGGCGTAAGGGTCCTGCCGTATGGGCTCCGCGCTCGCAGTGCGATCGGGGGCTCTATTCCCGGACCATGCGAGGCCTTCTGGAAGCGATTCCGGGGCTGGATCTCTTCCAGTCCAACGTCGGATCTCTTCTCCTCGACGGCGAGCGGGTGGCGGGTGTGGTATGCCGGGATGGGTCAAGCTTCCGCGCCCGGCGCGTGGTGCTGACCGCCGGCACGTTCCTGCGGGGCGGAATCCATATCGGCGGCGGCATCCGTGAGGCGGCAGGAAGAGCTGGCGACGCTCCATCTGTGGAGCTATCCGAGCAGCTCGAAGCCCTGGGCCTGGAGGTCACTCGATTCAAGACCGGGACGCCTCCCAGGGTCGACGGCCGCACGATCGATTTCGCAAAGACCGAGCGGCAGGATGGCGATCCGGATGATTTCCGCTTCTCTCACTGGGAGGCGACCGACAGGCTACCGCAACTTCCCTGCTGGATCACCTGGGCCGGCGATGAGGTGAAAGAGATCATTGAGCTCAACCTGGAGCGCTCGGCGCTCTACGGCGGCGAGATCTCTGCGCAGGGCCCCCGCTACTGCCCATCGATCGAGGACAAGATCGTCCGCTTCCCTCACGCGCGACGGCACCAGATCTTCCTCGAGCCGGAAGGCCTCGAGACGACAGAGTTCTATGTCAACGGCGTATCCACGTCGATGCCGCCCGACGTGCAGCGGGAGTTCCTGGCCGCCGTGCCTGGGCTCGAAAGCGTGCGGATGACCCAGCCTGGCTACGCCATTGAGTACGACTATTTTCCCCCGCACCAGTTGACACCGACCCTGGAGTCGAAGGCGATCCCGGGCCTCTTCTTCGCGGGCCAGGTAAACGGCACCACCGGTTATGAGGAGGCAGCGGCGCAGGGGATCGCGGCCGGGGTTAACGCGGCGCTCTCCGTGCTGGAACGGACGCCCTGGATCCCGGCGCGAGACGAGTCGTATATCGGCGTGCTCCTCGACGACCTCGTGACCCGGGGTGTGGACGAGCCATATCGGCTCTTCACCTCCCGAGCCGAGTACCGGCTGCTGCTTCGCCAGGACAACGCTCTGCGCCGCTTGGGTCCGTTCGCCGCCGACGTCGGTCTACTGAGCGAAGAGCAGAAGCGTACTCTGGAGATGAAGCTCGGCGA
Organism: Gemmatimonadota bacterium; assembly: GCA_039586795.1. Taxonomy (GTDB): domain Bacteria; phylum Gemmatimonadota; class Gemmatimonadetes; order Palauibacterales; family KS3-K002; genus Kutchimonas. The sequence continues at coordinate 58,753 of JBDHJS010000002.1, read as the reverse complement.
GCGGGAGGCGGCTCGGACGTGGACGCGGAGGACGTTGGCAACGCCGGATCAAGTGAACGACTATCTGGAGTCGCGAGGCACCTCGAAGATCGTCGAAGACACCGCGCTGGCGGTCCTGGGTCGACGATCGGAAGTGAATCTCCTCGACCTGGTGAAGCTGTGCGATGGATCGGCGATGGAGGCACCGGTGCCGGACGACCTGGCGGCGGTGGAGATGGAGCTCAAGTACGCGGGCTACATCGCCAAGGAGCGACGAGACGCGGAGCGACTGCATCGCCAGGCGGAGTTTCGTTTGGCCCCGGATCTGGCCTACGGTGAGTTCAGTAGCCTGTCGAAGGAAGCGCGCCAGAAGCTGGAACGGATCCGTCCGGCGACGCTGGCGCAGGCGGCGCGCATACCGGGCGTGGCGCCGAGCGATCTCCAGAACCTGATGATGGAGGTCCGTAAGGCCCGGCGCGGGTCGGACGTTTCACGTGAAACGCGCAACCCGTAGTGTGTGGCTTGGGGTTGGGTACAAGATTCGGTGGTTCGGGAATTACGAGAGTCGGGGCTTTGGCGATTGAGTGTCGTCAACTGCCGAATCTCGTAACCACCGAACCCCTGAATGCCACGCCTTTCTTGATAGTAGGCCTCGCTTTGATGGAAAAAGCGTGCGCGCTAGAAGGGGAGCTTCGGGAACAGATGTTTCACGTGAAACATCCCAACCCTTTCTCTTGACGCCCAACCCGGGTATTATTCGCCAGAACTGAGCCCACCCCCGTCACCACCGCTCCTGTTCGGGCCCACGTTCTTATGTCGAAGATCATAGCTATTGCCAATCAGAAGGGCGGCGTCGGGAAGACTACGACCGCCATCAACCTCGGTGCCTGCCTCGCCGTGGCGGAGCGGCCGACCCTCGTCATCGATGCTGATCCCCAGGGGAACGCGACGAGCGGCCTGGGAATCGACCGCGATGAGCTGCCGGCTTCTATCTACGATACCTTGCTGGAGGAGAAGCGGGCGGATCACGTCATCCTGCATAACGTCCACTTCCCGCAACTCGATCTGCTGCCCTCGAGCCGTGACCTCTTAGGCGCGGAAGTGGCGATGACGAACCGGGAGGGGCGGGAGACGCTGCTGCGAGAGGCGCTCCGTTATGTGAAGGATCGGTACGACTACATCATCATCGACTCGCCTCCTTCTCTGGGGCTGCTCACCGTCAACACGCTGGCGGCCGCGGACACCGTGCTAATCCCGATCCAATGCGAGTACTACGCCCTGGAGGGGCTCACCCAGTTGTTGAACACCGTGCGGTTGGTTCAGCGCAGTCTGAACCCGGGTCTGCAGATCGAGGGCGTCCTCCTAACGATGTTTGATGAGCGGCTGAACCTTTCGCGGCAGGTTGCGGGCGAAGCCCGGGACTACTTCGGGCCCAAGGTCTTCCAAACGTTCATCCCGAGGAATATCCGGCTGGCAGAAGCCCCCAGCTTTGGCGTGCCGATCGTCGTCTACGATGTGACATCTTCGGGCGCATCGAGCTATCTTGCGTTGGCACAAGAACTTATGAGCAGGAATGGACGTGGCCAAAAAACAGCAGAAGCGACTCGGTAAAGGGCTCAGCGCCCTTCTCGGCGACTACGTCTCGGAGGAGAAGGTCGCCGTCGGTGAAGCGGATCAGCTCGCCCTGTCGGAGCTGAAACCGAACCCGTTCCAGCCGCGCCAGGCTATGGACGAGGAGAACCTCGAGGAGTTGGCCGCGTCCATCAAGGAGAACGGCCTACTCCAACCCGTCGTGGTGCGCGGCACGGAAGATGGGTCCTGGCAGGTAGTCGCCGGGGAACGGCGCTATCGAGCGGTGCAGGAGCTGGGTTGGACGCACGTTCCCGTGGTCGTTCGCGACGTCGACGATCGCACGATGCTGGTCTTGGCCCTCATCGAGAACCTACAGCGCGAGGACCTGAGCCCGCTGGACGAGGCGCATGCCTACAGCCGGTTGGTCAACGAGTTCGGCTTGACGCAAGCGCAGGTTGCCGAGCGGGTGGGTCGGGACCGATCCACGGTGACCAACACGATCCGGCTGCTGGCTCTCCCTGAGGCCGTCAGGGAGTTGTTGGCTCGGGGCCGGATCTCGGCGGGGCACGCTCGGGCGCTGCTCGGGCTCAGCGACGAGAAGCGGGTGGTCCAGTTGGCGACGGCCGCAGCCGACAAAGGGCTGAGCGTTCGCCAGGTAGAGGAGCGGGTCAGAGAGCGAAGGGCTTCCAAGAAGGACGCGGCGTCGAAGAAGAAGCAGCCTCAGCAGAAGTCGGCGGCTTACGTGGCAAAGGCCGAGCAGGCGCTCTCTCGGGCCCTGGGCACCAGCGTCAGGGTCCGCCTCGATGGTGGCGAGAGGGGCCGAATCGAGATTCCGTTCCGTGATACTCAGGATTTCGAGCGCGTCGTCGAGGCCATAGTCGGCGTCGGCGGCATCATCTAGTTCGAGTATGAGCGACAACGAAGCCAACTACACAGTCGTCCTCGTACCCAGCGACACGCAGCGGACGCGCAGTCTGAAGCTGACGAGTCGGTTGTTGCGCATTGGTGGCGCACTTGCTGCGGCTGGGTCGCTGGGCCTGGCGCTGCTGCTCGGGAGTTGGTGGTTCTTTGCCGCGCAGACGGCGCGAGTGCCGGGTCTTGAGCAGCAGATCGCCGAGCTCGAGGCCGACAACGCTCGGGTCACGGAGCTGGCCCAGACAGTCGACTTGCTGCAGACCGAATATCAGAAGATCCGCAGTATGCTGGGCGCCGATATCCTCGCGCAGGCCGCGGCGCCGGAGATGCTTCCCGGGGACGAGCCCGCGGCAGAGGACGAAACGGCGCCGTCAGGGCTGTCGCCAGAAATCCCGACCATCTGGCCGCTGGCGACGGGTGGCTTCGTGACCCAGGTCCTAGAGCAGGCCCAGGACGGAACTCACCCGGGCATCGACATAGCCGTTGCCCAGGGCTCGTACATACGTGCCAGCGGCGCCGGTGTCGTGTTGGAGGCTGGCGCTGACTCGGTGTATGGGCTCTACGTTCTGATCGAGCACGGGAACTCTGGCTATCAAACGATGTATGGACATGCGTCGCGCCTCTTCGTTGAACCGGGAGACGAGGTTCTGCAAAACGAAGTCATCGCGCTTTCGGGGAACACCGGGCGCTCTACGGCTCCACACCTGCACTTTGAGATCCTGCAGGATATGATGCCCATCGATCCTTTTACATTGGTCCAGCAGAGATCTGGATCTTGAGCTAGGCAGATGATTGGAAGAGGCAAGAAACCACCGGAGGAGAACCAAGCACCCATGAGCAAACCGATTACGCAGCCCGATGATTCTGCGATCTCTCTGATCGCGCCCGGTATGAATATCGTGGGCGACTGCGAGACCGAAGGCACCGTTCGTGTGGAGGGCCGAGTCGAAGGCACCATCCGCGCCGGCAAGTCCGTCGTCGTGGGTCGTAGCGGCGAAGTCGTCGGCGACGTGATCACTCAAGACGCGGTGATCAGCGGTCGCGTAAACGGCAACATCTCCGCGGAAAGCCGTCTCGAGCTTCAGTCCACTTGTGATATTCAGGGCGAGATCCGCAGTCGTCGCGTTCAGCTCGACGAGGGTGCCCGCTTCAACGGCCAGGTCCACATGGAGGAGCCCGGCGCGCGAACGGTGAAAGCGCCCGACACGCCCGCCGATGTAGCGAAGCCCCACGTCGTGAAGCCGGCGCCGGGGAACTGAACGGTCCGATCCGGCGAGTCGAGTCACAGGGAAGGGCGGTGCGGACCAGCGCCGCCCTTCTTCTTGCACTACTTTTTCTCCCCGCCCTATCCCATTTATTCACAATGTGTTACGGGCTTTTCCACAAATGTTTCCACCTTCCGGGCCAGGCGATCGCAGGCGCAGTGACCTGCCGCTTTGGCACACTGGCGCGGACCCGGCTCCGGTGAAAAGTTGTGGAGTGAGGAAGGCCCGCATCGAGAAACGCCGTGGTGTGAAGGGAGCAGTTGACGATGGAGAAGCGGAGGACGGGAGTCCGGGGAAAGCGTCGAAAGAAACCCGCCGAGCGGCGGCACATCGATCGGCGGAAGACTGCCGAGTACACGGAAGATGAACGGCTATTCACGCGGACGATAGGCAAGCCAGAGCTCGCGGAACGAGCCGAGCGACCGGAAGCCGAGCGCCTGGCAGAGGCGTTCGATCGACTACCGGACGACACGCTGAAAGATCCGTGGCGTGTGTTTCGGATCATGGGTGAGTTCGTGGATGGATTCGACGCGCTGGCGCGTGTCGGGCCAGCGGTCTCGATATTCGGGTCGGCGCGGACACCGAAATCAAATCCCGACTATATCGCGGCGACGCGAACCTGTCGCCTCTTGGCGGAGGCGGGCTTCGCGGTGATGACGGGTGCGGGTCCCGGGATCATGGAAGCGGGAAACAAGGGCGCGCGGCAGGGGAAGGGGCTTTCGATCGGACTCAACATCGAGCTTCCGTTCGAGCAGTCGATGAACCGTTACGTCGATTTGCCTTTGACCTTCCGGTACTTCTTCGTGCGCAAAACCATGTTCGTCCGCTACTCGGAGGGGTTTGTCATATTCCCCGGTGGCTATGGGACGATGGACGAACTGTTCGAAGCCCTGACTCTGATCCAGACTGGGAAGGTTCACAACTTCCCCCTGGTCATCTACAACACGCGCTACCACAAGAGTCTGATTCGCTGGCTGAAAGCAACGATGCTGGACGGTGGCAAGATCGCGCCGGAAGACCTGGAGATCATCCAATACGCGGACACCCCCGAGGTCGCGGCTCAAATCATCATCGACGCGCACCGCGATCGCATGAACGAGAGCGCTTGAGAACGATGCCCGACAGTCCTGGCCGAAGCCCCCATCTCAGCGGCGCCCCTATCGACCCGGCGCCGATCAACGGTGCGGAGAACATCGCCGAGCTGATCGATGGCGCCTTCCTCGCCTACAACGCCGGCCGGCTGCGGGAGGCCTGCCAGCTCTACGCGACCAGGATTCTCGCGGACGATGTAACGGTCGGTATGAGTTTGAGCGGCGCGCTCACGCCGGCAGGGCTGGGGATGTCGACGCTGATCCCGCTGATCGAAGCGGGCTTCGTGGATTGGATCGTATCGACGGGCGCGATCCTCTACCACGATGCCCATTTCGGGCTAGGACTGGAGATGCGCCGCGGCCGACCGAACGTGAGCGATGTGCAGCTGCGCGAGGAAGGCGTTGTCCGCATCTACGACGTCTTCTTCGACTACGATGTGCTCCTCTCCACCGACGCTTTCTTCCGTCAAGTCTTCGAGGCAGAGGAGTTTCAGCGGACGATGGGCACGGCTGAGTTTCATCACCTGTGCGGAAAGTACGTGCTGGAGCGCGAGAAGGCGCTTGGGCTCGGGCGGAAGTCAGTGCTTGCCGCGTGCTACGAGGCCGGGGTACCCGTCTACACCTCTTCCCCGGGCGACTCGAGCATCGGGATGAACGTTGCGGCTATGGCGCTGACCGGCGGTGAGCTGCGCATCGATTCGGCGATAGACGTCAACGAGACGGCGGCGGTCGTCCTCGGCGCTAAACGATCAGGTGGTAAGAGCGCGGTGGTGATCATGGGCGGCGGTAGTCCCAAGAACTTCCTGTTGCAGACCGAGCCGCAGATTCAGGAGGTCCTGGGCATTGAGGAGGAAGGTCACGACTACTTCATCCAGGTCACCGATGCGCGCCCCGATACGGGCGGCCTTTCTGGAGCCACGCCTTCAGAGGCGGTCAGTTGGGGGAAGGTCGATCCGGAAGCGCTGCCCGACACGGTGGTGTGCTATCTGGATGTCAGTATCGGGCTGCCGATGCTGGCCGCGTACACACTGAGCCGGCATGCGCCGCGCCCGCACCGTCGCCTCTACGATCAGCGCGAAGCGCTCGTCTCGACGCTAGAAGCGGAGTATCAACGGGCGCGATCGAGCGGCTAGTCGTCCTACCCTCCGCGCGTGCAGGTGCGAATCCCCGGACCACTTCTCCAGGCGAGCTTCCACTCCAGGCCGAATCGGTTTCTGACTATCGTCGAGCTCGAGGGTCGGCACGTCGAGGCGCATCTGCCCGATCCTGGACGCTTGACGGAGCTCCTACTACCGGGGGCGCAAGTCTGGGTGAGACCCGAGTCGGGTCCGCATCGAAAGACTCGGTTCACCCTCGCTCTGGTGCGTGCTCCTTCGAGCGAACTCGTATCCCTCGTAACGACCCTGCCGAACGAGCTCGTCGCCGAGGCACTCGCAACTGGCGGTCTGTCTGAGCTCGCCGAGTGGGAGATGATGAAGAGGGAGCACGCGTGGGGTCGAAGTCGGTTCGACTTCCTGCTGGCTCGCGGTGACGAGCGACTGCTGCTCGAGGTGAAGTCGGTGACCCTGGTCGAGGGGAGCCGCGCCCTCTTTCCCGACGCCGTTACGGCCAGGGGCGCACGCCACGTCAAAGAGCTGGCCAGCGCCATGACCCGCGGGTACTGGGCCGCCGTGCTGTTCGTCGTCCAGCGGCGCGATGCGGTTAGCGTGACCGCCGCCCGTTCGATAGATCCGAAGTTCGCCGATGCGCTCTCGCTCGCCGCCGATTCCGGCGTGCAACTCTTGGGTTATCGATGTGAGGTTACGCTGGAAGAAGCAGCCATCACCGAACCGATTCCCGTCACGATCAGTTGATTCGCACTACACGCGCAGCCAATTCTCCAGCGGGTCAGTCGAACGCACGATATGCATTCCGGCATCCCTGAAGACCTCAAAAGCGCGGTCGGCTTGCTCCGTGAAGTCGATGATTCCCGGCACGACAACGGGTGAGGTACAATCCTCCAGCAGGTAGACCTTCTCGGCCAGCGCCGGGTCTCGGTCGTAAATTTCACTCAAGAGATCGTGAACCGTCCAGGCGACGCAGTGGCTCTTCGCCTGGCCGGAAATGAGCACCGCATCGAACTCGAGCAGCTTGTCGATCAGGCTCGTGTTCACGGCGCCAATCGAGACGCCGTCATGGGTCTCCATTACCTCAGGGTGGAGCACCGAGTAGTGCTCGGTCAGCGGAATGCTTCCCTTGAGCTCGAACCGGGGCTGGGTTCTTCGAGCGATGCTGTGAAAGAAGACGGCTTCTTCCACGGCGGAAACAAGGGCGTGACCGATGCCGCCGAGCATGGCATGATAGGGCCAAACGAGGAGCGGGTACTTGCCGCCCTCGGTGAGCGTGCGGACGTAGTGCAGCGCGTAGCGGCTCAAGAACTCCTGGTCGCCGTCGGCGGCGTCAGCCGCGACCCCCGGGTTCACCCTCCACTTACCCTCCTCCACATCCGCCTGCGTGATCACGGTCTGACCACCGAGCGGGTGATTCCCGGCTTCGTCGACCCAAAACACGGGGTGAAAGATCTGGATCGCGGTGTGCGTATCCATCGTCGGCGCGATGAGCGTGATGGCGCCGAGGTTGCGGTAAATGAACTCGCAGAGCCGAACGTTGTCCTCGACCGCCCCGCGACCTGAGCGACCGCCGACGAAGAGTTCGAAATCGGGAACGCAGAAGGTGTTTTGACAGTCGACGAGGACCAGGCAGATCGTTGCCGAGTCTTCCGCCGCGGCGCGAATATCGTTGCGATGGGACCAGAGGGCAGCCTCGTCGGCCCGCTGGGCGTACCGGACGCGCCAGACCTTACCTACCGACGGGGGATCGAAGTGGGGCGGCACGTTTAACGTTTTTGGCTTCACCGGTGTCTTTCCTATGGAGCCGGGATTCGGCCTTGACCTGCAGGATGCAACGATTCTGGCTCAGGCAGCATCTAAACTAGTGAGAGCCGGGAGAACATGGTAATCCGGCATTTCCTCCTGTGAGGGTGGGTAGAGGAGGACCGTGGGTTCCTTCTTCTCGGAGCAGGTGTGAAGGTATAGATCTTGAGTAGAGCGTAGTAGTTCGATTTTGGCTACCAGAGTGCTGGCACCCGGTGTATCGCTGCTGATCGGGTCTATGACATTTCCTCTTCTCTTCAGCCGCCAAGCGGCTAGGCAGCGCACCGATTCAGTACTTGAACGACAATGCTCGACTCAGTAAAAAGGGGCGCCTTTGGGTGCCCCTTTTTTTGTGGGGTCATTTCGACGTTCGACGTCCTACATTCATCGATGGCGGCGGCCGGCGGTCGGTCTATTTCGACAGCCGACAGCCGACAGCCGAAATTCGCCGCTCGACGTTCGAGGACTATTCGACGCCCGACGACCGACGACCTGCGGTCGTCATTCGACGTTCCCTGGCTGGCGGGGAGTGGATGTGGTTTGACTAGGAAGACCGGCGGTTAGGGCGTCGACTGAAGAAAATCGGGCGTAGTACGTCGATCGCCGAATAGTCCTCGGCCGTCGAGCGACGGCTGTCCGCTGTCGGCTGTCGACATGTTCGGAACGATCCTATAAATCCACCGGCCCGCCCTTTAGGGCGTCATCCAGAAAAGCGCTCAGCTTGCTGATCCCTTTCTTCACCGCGTTGCTGTAGTAGGACGCCGCTTCCTTGGCATCCTCCTTGTAGGCACGCTGGGACTCGCTTCGCCGCACGTACTCGCCGCGGATGATCCGGTCGTAGTGACCCTCTCGAATCCAGCGTCGCAGCTCGCCGACTCGTAGGACGTGGAACGGGTGGGTGGAACCGAGCAGGTTCATGACTTTGAACACCGCGTCGCCCAGGCTCTCGTCCTCTTCGTACTCGTCGGACTGCTGAATGAACTCGCCCAGATTGAGAGCGTCGCTGTGGTGATCGGTGCCGCCTGCCAGCTTCATGAAGGCGCCCATCACGGCGTCGGGATCCTGTGTCCCGAGCAGCGCCGCACGGTCGCAGGACAGCTCGCTTTTGCGGTTCCACTCGGCCATCGCCAGGATGACTGCTCCGATCGCGATCCCGGCTATGGGAAGCTGCCGCTGGGCGAGCAGGAGCAGCAGGGTGAAGACCGTTCGATACAGGACGTGGTCGCTGGCGATGTGCCCGATCTCATGGGCGAGGACGGTCTCTAGCTCCTCTGGACTGAGCAGGTCGATCGCGGCGCTGTTGATCAACACGAAGGGCTCTTCGACACCTAGGGCGCCCGCGTTGACCACCGGAGTCTGCGAGATGTAGAGCTCCGGTTCCCAACCGAGATCGAGGGTATCGATGGACCGCAGGTGCAGATCGTGAATCCACCCGTACTGGTTTGGGGTCACACGAACCGCTTGCGCCTGGAAGAACAGCCTCAGTCCGCGCTCTCCGAATAGACCGACGATCTTGCGAACGACATCGGAGAAGCCGGGGATGGTGTTGAGGCTGCGGAGGGCTGCCCGGTCGGCTGGGTGCTCCCAGGACCGGGAGGAGATATCCGTTAGCTTGACTCGGCTGGCTGGTGCCGGAGTCTGAGTTGAGTTGTTCATAACCCCAATCTTGTGCCCGACCCGCCCGGAGTCAATTTTGGTGTTGCGGCAGGCTCGGTCCACCGTTGCCAATGCGCCTCACCCGCTACATATTGTTACTCCCCAGGCCCTAGCCCGCTTAATAACGTCGCTCCCGAGCAATCCCTGTCTGGCGTAAGGATAGGCGTGTGCCGGGTTTACGGGGTTTGGGACGGCACCGAGATCACGGATCGTCGAGGTCAACCGCTGGCTTGCCGGCGGAGGTTGGTAATCGCCAAGGCCCGACGTTAGGTTTGTGGGGCCTATGGCTCCGTCACACGCAATACCAGAAGGAGGAGCGATGGTCAGACGACACGTGCGGTTGGCGACCACCGCGGTGTTCGGCATTCTCGCCCTGGGGTTGGTCAGCTGCCAGGCCGGCGTCAAGCCAGAGGAACTCGATGCCGAGCTCGCGCAGGTGCGTCAGGAGATGGCGGCCGGCGATCAGCAGCTGTCGGGCCGGGTCGACCAGCTCGAGAGCCGCGTTTCGAGCCTCGAGTCCGAGATGCAGGCACTGCGGAGGGACTTCAATGTCACTATGGAGAAGGCCCAGGGGATGCTGAAGTTCAACGTTCCTGTGCACTTCGACTATGACAAGGCCGACATCCGTGACCTCGACAGGCCGGTGCTGGATCGCTTTGCGGAGGTAGTCAAGGAGTTCTACGCCGACGCCCTGATCACGGTCGAGGGCTTCGCCGATCCTGCTGGCAGCGAGGCGTATAACATCTCGCTCGGCAAGCGTCGTGCGGACGCCGTCAAGCGGTACCTGACCACAGCGGGCGGGATGCCCGGCGATCAGGTCCGTTCGGTCAGCTACGGTGAGTCACCGGACCGTCAGGTGGTTCCAGGGGCCCGTGGCCCCGGTGTCACCGGTATCGAGAACCGCCGCGTCGTTCTGGCGATCGATTACGGCGGCTCGGTCCGCGGTGCGGGCATGTAGCTCAGCGCTGCTTTGCATTCGAAGCGCCCCGCGGCCCGACGGGCCGGGGGCGCTTCGTCTTTTGGTGTGATACTGAAAGTGGATCTAGAAAACCTGACGGCAGCTTCTGAGCTGGGCGACTTTGAGGCCGAGTATCGTGCCCTGGTAGATACTTGTGGGCTGGCGGCGCGCTCCGACCGGGGCTGCGTGGTCGTATCCGGTGACCGTCGCGACGAGATGCTCAACGGACTGGTAAGCAACCAGGTAGCGGGTCTGTCGGATGTGGGGCGACACGCGTTCCTGCTCACCGCTAAAGGGCGAGTCCTGACGGACCTGCGAGTCTTCCCCCGGGCCGGCGATACCCTCCTCGATGTTCCGCGGAGTGGGCTTCCGAACCTTCTCGCCACCTTCAAGAAGTACCTGCCGCCGATCTACGCGACGTTCGAAGACGTCAGCGAGGCAGTGACCCAGCTGGCGGTGTACGGTCCCGAGGCGGCTACCGCGGTCCAGGATGCTCTGGGGCTGGAGCCTCCAACAGAGCACCTGGCGACAAGCGGGCACGACCTGGACGGTCGCCAGGTCCTTGTGATCCGGAACCGATGGTTGGGCTCGGACGGCTTGGAGTTCATCGCGCCTGCCGATGCGGCGAGGGCGCTGGCGGAGCATCTGTCGAAGGCGGTGGGCGCGGCCGGCGGGAGACCCGTTGGGGCGCGGGCGCTGGAGGTTGTCCGGATAGAGTCGGGTTTGGCGTTGTATGGGGTGGACATCAGCGATGACAACCTCGCCCAGGAAACCGGGCTGGAGGGGGAAGCGATCTCTTACGACAAAGGTTGCTACCTGGGCCAGGAAGTGGTGGCCCGGGTCCATTTTCGTGGTCATGTGAATCGTCGGCTCCGGGGACTGGAATTCGACGCGGACGGTGCGGTGCCGGGATCGGCGCTATCCCTGGCGGGCAAGGACATTGGCCAGGTCACATCGGTGGCGAACTCGCCAGATTTGGGGCCCATCGGCTTGGGTTACGTCAGACGAGAAGTCGAGCCGCCGGCCAGCGTCCGCTGGTCCGAGGGCGGCGTGTCAGGCGATGCGCGGATCCTCGAGCTGCCCCTCCGACGGCCCGCTGTTTGAAGTCGCCTTTAGCCCGGGTTAGATTTTGCCGCTACGGTTTCGCCGGTTCTGACCTCAACCACTGCTTATGACCAAGACGGACGTCGCGACAGATGATCGTCAGACGGTAACGTACCTCGAGGCGATTCGGGACGGACTCCGCGAAGAGATGGAGAGCGACGAGTCGGTCTTTCTCCTTGGCGAGGATATCGGCCGCTACGGCGGCGCGTTCAAGCTGACCGAGGGCTTCAGGGAGCGATTCGGCGCCGACCGGGTCATCGACACGCCGATCAGCGAAGCGGCGATTGTCGGTGCGGCGATCGGAGCCAGCCAGCTGGGCCTGAAGCCGGTCGTTGAAATGCAGTTCATCGACTTCATCGCGCCGGCGTTCGACATGCTGGTCAACTTCGCGGCGAAACTGCGATACCGAACGGGGGAGAACGCGTCGATCGTCGTGCGCGGACCGTGCGGTGGTGGTGGAAGGGGAGGGCCTTTTCATTCGCAGAATGTGGAGTCGTACTTTCTGAACGTCGCGGGTCTGAAGATGGTGGCGCCTTCTACGCCGTATGATGCTAAAGGCTTGTTGAAAGCGGCCATCAGGGACCCGGACCCGGTCCTCTACTTTGAGCACAAGTATCTCTATCGACGCGTCAGAGAAGCGCTTCCCGAAGACGATTTCGTGGTGCCGATCGGCAAGGCGCGTTGCGCCCGAGAGGGAGATGCGCTGAGCGTGCTCACCTTCGGTGCGATGGTTCAGCGTTCGGTGGAAGCGGCTGAATTGTTGGCGGACGAAGACGGCGCGCAGATCGAGGTTATCGACTTGCGCTCCCTGAACCCAATTGACGATGCGGCGATAGTCGATTCGGTGAAGAAGACGAATCGATGCTTGGTAGTTCATGAAGCGCCACGCACCGGTGGGATCGCCGGAGAGATCGTCGCTCGCGTCAACGAGAACTGTTTCGAGTGGCTGGACGCACCGGTGCGCCGCGTGACCGGCCCCGACACACCCGTTCCCTTTAGTCCGCCGCTCGAGGACGAGTATCTTGTGCAGGCGGATCAAATAGCGAGAGCTGCGCGTTGGATGCTCGCGTACTAGCAGAACCAAAGACCTGAGGCCGAAGCCATGGCAAGAGTCGATGTCATAATGCCGCAGATGGGAGAATCGATCGCCGAGGGGACGATCACTCGGTGGATGGTGAACATCGGCGACGAGGTGAAGCGGGATCAGTCGATCCTCGAGATTTCCACCGACAAAGTGGATGCCGATATCCCATCACCCGTCTCGGGCACGCTGGCCGAGATCCTGGTCGAGGAAGGGACAACCGTGGAGGTCGGCTCGGTGATCGCTCGCATCGAGACGGAAGCCGATGCGGCCGAAGCGCCGGCCGAAGCAGAGGAAACACCGGCGGCAAAACCAGCCGAGAAGCCCGCGGCAAAGCCCGCGCCCGCCCCAGCGGCCGCGCCCCTCGCGGCCAAGATCGACGGCGACGGGCCCGGAACCAAAGAGCAGCGGCTGCGGACTCGTTCGACGCCGCTGGTGCGGCGCATCGCAGCTGAGCATGGCGTGGATATCGCGCGGCTCTCCGGCAGCGGCGTCGCGGGACGCGTGACGAAGAAGGATATCCTGGCGTTCATCGAGAGTGGCGGTGCCGCGGCCGGGATGCCGGTCGGCGCGCCCGGCGTGCTCTACGTCCCGATTCACGGTGACACGCTGGAGATCAAGATCCCGGACGTGATCATCCGAGAGAACGATCGCGTCGAGGAAATGAACATCATGCGGCAGCGGATCATGGAGCACATGCTCATGAGCCGCCGAATTAGCGCGCATGTCAGCTCGGTGTTCGAGATCGACTTCGATCGCGTGGCCGCCATTCGCAAGAAACTCAAGCCGCGCTTCGAACAGGATGGCGTCAAGCTCACGTTCTTGTCGTTCATCATCAAGGCGGTGCTCGAGGGTCTGAAGGCCTACCCGGTGCTCAACTCGTCGGTCGTTGGCCGCAAGGTCGTCTACCACAGCAACTACAACATCGGCATCGCCGTGGCCATGGATGAGGGCAGCGGGCTCATCGTTCCCGTGTTGAAGGACGTCGACGAGCTCAGCCTGCTGGGAATCGCACGGCGTCTGCAGGACATCGGCGAGCGAGCGCGCACGCGGCAGCTCGATCCTGACGACGTCCAGGGCGGCACGTTCACGATCACGAATCCCGGCGTGTTCGGCTCTCTATTTGGCACGCCGATCATCAACCAGCCACAGGTCGGAATCCTCGGTATCGGCGCGATCGAGAAGCGACCGGTCGTCATCGACGACATGATCGCGATACGGTCACGCTCGTACTTCGGCCTCACGTTCGATCACCGGGTCGTGGATGGCGCCATGGGCGACTTCTTCATGGCCAAGGTGAAGGAAGTTCTGGAGGACTTTCCGGAGGAAGCATAAATGCGGGTCAACTATCTCAGCGTTTTCCTCATCGCGTTGGTTCTAGTCGCTTCACATGTAAACGTAGCCAGCACACAGGCGCCGCAAGCGCCCACCGTTCAGGCCCAGTCGGAACTTACCGTCCCTTACATCATGCAAGGCCCCGCGCTGGTGGGGACCTCACCTTCCCGGCTCAGCTGGTCGCCGGACGGCCGGACTCTGTACTTCGTTTGGAAGCCGCCGGGGGAGGAGCGACAGCGGGTCTATCGTGTGGACCGGGGTGGCGGCGACCCGGAAGTCGTCGATGACGACGAGGCGCGGCACCTGCAACCGCGTCTGTCGGCCACGTACAGCGATGACAGACGCTGGGCTGCGTTCACTGACGGCGGCGATCTTTACTTGCTCGACGTGAGGAGCGGCGAGGAACGCCTGCTGCTGTCGACTCCCGGGCGACTGTCGTCGATTCGGATCGCGCCCGACGGCAGCGCCGTCTACTACGTGGTCAGCAACAACCTCTTTCGCGTCGATGTGAGCAGCGGGACGATCACCCAGCTCACCGACATCCGACGCGGCAACGAGCCACGCGAGGAACGGGAAGCGGAGGGACAGCGCCTATTCCTGGAGGAGGAGCAGGCCGAACTGCTGCGCGTCTTTCGTGAGGACTCAATTCAGCGGGCAACCCGCTGGCCGCCGCCCACGGACCCGGAGCAGGTCGACACGCCAAAGACGTTCTTCGTGAAGAACGGCGAGAGGTTCGGCGGATACTGGATATCGCCGGACGGCTCGCAGATGGTGTTCAGCCTCTCCATGGAAGCGCAGAATCCGCGCCTCGCCTGGGTCCCGGACTACGTGACGGAGGACGGGTACACGCGGCAGGCACCTCGCAAGCGGACCAACGTCGGCGATGCACAGAGCAGTTCCAAACTCGGCATCATGGACCTGACGACGGGTGAGGTGATCTGGGTCGACCACGGCCAGGAGGATCGTGAAGTCCGACTGATGTTCCGCGGGTGGTCCAAGAACTCACAGCGGCTGCTGATCATGGGACTCGCCGACGACATGAAGGACCGCTGGGTCTTCATCGTTGATCCCGAGACCGGTGAGTCACGCATCGTCGATCAGCTGCACGATGATGCATGGATCGGTGGCCCGGGATGGGCCAGCGCCGGCTGGATGCCCGACGGCGACCACGTCTGGTACATGTCGGAGGCGTCCGGCTTCGCGCATCTCTACACAATCGCCGTGGGCGGCGGGGAGCCGCTCCCGCTAACCACAGGCCCGTGGGAAGTGTTGAACGCCTGGCTGTCGCCCGACGAGAAGGAGTTCTTCCTGATCACGAGTGAAGCGAGCCCCCACGAGCGCGGGTTCTACCGCATGAACCTGGATGGCAGGGATCGGCGCCTGGTCACCGGGCACGGGACGATGCAGGGCGGATCGAGCTCGGTTGCCGTGTCGCCGGATGGCCGCCGGTTGGGAGTGCTTTACGCCTGGATGAACCACCCGCCGGAACTTTTCCTGCAGGACAACAAGGAAGGCGCCCGGGCGCGACAGATCACCGAGTCGACGACGCCCGAGTTCGAAGCTCGTGACTGGATGGTTCCAGAGATCGTGTACTTCCCGGCACGCGACGGTCTCGAGGTCCCTGCCCGCCTTTATCGGCCGGAGAACCCGAACGGCGCGGCCGTGATCTTCGTCCACGGCGCGGGCTACCTGCAGAACGTCCACAGTTGGTGGAGCAGCTACTACCGGGAATACATGTTCCACAACCTGCTCGCCCAGCGGGGCTACACGGTGCTCGATATCGACTATCGGGGCTCGGCCGGGTATGGGCGTGACTGGCGGACGGCGATTCACAAGCACATGGGCGGAAAGGACCTCGCGGATCAGGTCGATGGTGCGGCGTTCCTCATCGACTCATTGGGGATCGAGCCGGGTCGGATCGGGCTCTATGGTGGTAGCTACGGCGGCTTCATCACGTTGATGGCGATGTTCCTGGAGCCTGAGACATTTGCCGCGGGAGCCGCTTTGCGTCCGGTGACCGATTGGGCCTACTACAATCACTGGTACACGTCGCGCATTCTCGGGCTGCCGCAGGACGATGCGGAGGCGTACCGTCTCAGCTCGCCCATCTATCATGCGGAGGGGTTGGAAGGGGCGCTGCTGATCTGCCACGGCATGATCGACCAGAATGTCCATTTCCAGGACACGGTCCGCCTGGCCGAGCGCTTGATGGAGCTTGGCAAGGAGAACTGGGAGGTGGCGATCTATCCCAAGGAGCAGCACGGATTCGAGCACGATTGGGCCTGGACGGATGAGTACCGTCGGATCTTGAAGCTGTTCGAGGAGAATCTGAACTAGAAGTCCGATTACGAGCACAAGCACGAGCAGCAGCACGACTCAGACCGGGAGCCCTCTTGCTCATTGCTCCTGTTCTTAATCGTGCTCCTGCTCGTGCTCGAAGCAATGGAGACTGACCATGGCGGACCCGATCACCGAATTCGAGGCCTACCGCGACGAGCTTCTCGCCCTCCTCGGCGACGATGACCCCATCGATGTTCTGGCCCACACCCCCGGCCTAATCGAGGAGCGACTATCCGATCTCGACGAAGCGATGCTGGAACGACGCCCGCGGGAAGGCGCCTGGTCGGTCAAGGAAGTGTTGGGCCACTTGGGCGACTCGGAATGGATATACGGATATCGGATGCGCTTGATGCTCAGCCATGACAAGCCGGAAATCGCGGGATACGACCAGGACCTGATGGTCGCGGGGATGGATCACAACAACAGGCCGCTCTCGATGCTGCTGGAAGAGCTACGCCGACTCCGGGGACTGAGCGTCGATCTCTACCTTCGAACTCGCGGACCGGCGTGGGAGCGCTACGGTCTCCACTCGGAACGCGGCGCCGAGAGCGTCGATCTATCGGTCCGCTTACTGGCGGGACACGACCGCATCCATATGCGCCAGATCGAGCGAACCCTCTTGGAGGTTGGCTAACGAGCGATCCACCGTTCCCGCCCCAACCCCCGCTGCGGATAACTCACTTCAACAACTTCCGCATCTCCAGTAAACGCCGCCGCGTTTCCGCGCTCACCTCCGGGTAAGCCAGGTTCAGACGCTTCAGGTTATTGACGATGATCTCCGCGACCTTCAAGCGCATAAACGGCTTGTCGTCAGCCGGTATCGCGTACCACGGCGCCCACGACTCTGACGTGGCGTTGAGGGCGTCTTGATATGCCTTCATGTAGTCGTCCCAGTGCTTCCGTTCCTCCACGTCGGCTCTGGAGAACTTCCAGTTCTTCTGCGGCTCGTCGATTCGTGCCAGGAAACGACTTCGCTGCTCATCTTTGGAGACGTTTAGCCAGAACTTCAGAATCACGACGCCGTTGCGGGCCAGATGCTCCTCTTCCTCGGCGATCGACTCGAAGCGCGCATTCCAGAATCGCTTCGGGCTCAATCGGCCGGGAAGGCGTTGGTTCTCCAGGATTTCCGGGTGGACGCGAACGACCAGTACCTCCTCATAGTAGCTGCGGTTGAAGACGCCGATCCGGCCGCGCTCCGGGAGCCGCCGCGCCGTCCGCCATAGGAAGTCGTGATCGAGCTCCTCGGCGGAAGGCTGCTTGAACGAGAAGACCTGCACGCCGGCCGGGTTCACGCCGGAGAACACGGCGCGGATTGTACCGTCCTTGCCCGCCGCGTCCATCGCCTGGAAGACGATGAGCACGGCGTAACGATCGTCCGCGTACAGTTTGCGCTGAAGATCGTCCAGCTCATCGTGCAGCTTTGCGAGCTTCTTCTTGTTGGCCTTCTTGTTGATCTCCTTCTTCGGTGGCGCAGTTGGCGCCTTCTTCACTCGGAAGCTCCCATCGAACGGCACCAGGTAGGGATCTTTTGCGGCTCTGATCATGAGTTATCCCCGCGCTCTAAGAGTGTGTGACGGCGCGATGGTCAGCCGCCGATGATGTTCAGCAGCTCTTGGACGGCCCGCTCCAGCTGCTGGTCGCGCCCGGCGATCAGCGCCGCCGGCTCGTTCTCCACTCGGATGTCAGGCTCGAGCTGTCGGTTCTCGAGCGGAGCGCCCTCGGCGTTCACGGCCATGTTCGGGATGCCGAAATAGAGGCTCCGGTCCTGCAGCGTCTCCCACCACACAAAGGTGCAGGTGCCGGCCACGGGAGTCCCGACAACCAGTCCAATCCCCAGCGCCTGATACGCGTAGGGGAAGCAGTGGGCGTCGGAGTAGTTGCCCTCGCTGGCGATGACGATCGACGGCTTCGTCCAATCACGCTGCGGCTCGAATCCAATCACCTGACCGGTTCGAGTCACGAAGTCCATGTAGCGCACTCCGCTGAGGAAGGCGGAGAGATCGTTCACCAGATCGCCACCGCCGTTGAACCGCGTGTCCACGACGAGGCCTTCGCTGGTCACCTGCTCGCCGAGCACTTCCTCGTGAACGGTGCGATAGCTGAAGTCGCTCATGCTGCGGACGTGCACGTACCCCAGTCGTCCGCCGGAAAGCTCATGCGTCAGATCGCGACGAGTCTCGACCCAACGCTCATAGCGCAACTGCGATTCCCTGCCTAAAGAGATCGGCTTGACCGTCTCTTCCCACCTGTCGTCGGAATCGGGGTCGAACAGCGAGAGCCGGATCTTCTTTCCCGCTTTTCGATTCAGAAGCCGATAGTAGTTGGTCGTGGGCGTGATCGCCTGACCGTCGATCTGCTCGATGACGACGCCGGCCGTGATCCGGGTGCCTGACTGCACCAGCGGTCCCTTCGCCATTACCTCGGCGATCCTGAGCCCGGGACCCGCGTACGCCTGATCGTAGAACGCTCCCAGGGAGGCCGTAGCGTCTGCGTTCTCGCTGCGCGCTCGGTAGCCGGCGCCGGTGTGTGACGCGTTCAGCTCACCCAGCAACTCACTCAGCAGCTCGGCGAAATCGTAGTTGTTGTTGATGTAGGGCAGGAAACGAGCGTATTCCGTCTTCATGAAGTCCCAGTCGACACCGTGCAGGTTCGGGTCGTAGAACTTCTCTCTCACCTGACGCCACACGTGCTCGAACAGATACTCGCGCTCGGCTGCCGCGTTCAGTACCATCTCGCCGCTGAACGAGATGTTGGTGCGCTTGCCATCGCTCACGCCGAACTTGGAGATCCTGCCACCCGACAACAGGAAGACGTTCTTGCCATCCTCGTCGAGCTCCAGCTGGCCGCCACCGCCCCCAAGCTTGGCCAGAATCTTGGTCTCGCGGGTCCGGAGCTCCGTCACCCACAGGTCGTACCCTCTCTCGAAACGAGATAGGTAGATCAACTTCTCGCCGTCGGGCGTCACGACCGCATCGGAAAGCCGGGAAGAGTGGATGGTGAGTCGCACCTTTCTGTCCTCGATGCCGTCGAGCTCGATCTCGATGGGCTCGAGCGCGTCTTCGTCTTCGTCGCCGTTGTCATCCTCCTCGTCCTTTTCTTCGTCTTCCTCGCTCTCCTGAAGCAGCTCGTACTCTTCCTTCGTCAAGCTGAACCGCTCGTAGGCGTCCTGCGTGAAGAACATGGCGTAGGCGTCGGCCTGGGTGGATCCCGTGTTCGCCTGGCTCTTCAGTCCATCGCGGCTCGAGAACCAGAGCAGCATCTTGCCGCCCATCATCCACTTGGGGCGAAAGTCCGGGTAGCCGCTGCGGGTCAGGTTTACGACTTCTCCGGCACCGTCGGACGGCACCAGACCCACTTCGCTCATCCAGTAACTGGGCAGCAGGAACTCCACGAGAAACCATTTGCCGTCGGGAGACCACTGGTAATGCTGGTCGCCGTCCGCATAGGAGAAGTTCCTATGACCTTCCAGAATGGTGCGCGTGTCTCCAGACTCGAGGCTGATGACTTTCAGCGTGGTCCTGTCTTCCAGGTACGCGACCTCTTTGCCGTCCGGCGAGTAGGCCGGCTGAAAGGTCTCGGCGTCCGACACCAGCACGGGTTCTTCATCGAGGATCGTGGCGTTGAAGAAGTACCGTTCTTCCTCCCGGGCGATGGACGTGCGGTAGATGTTCCAGCTACCGCCTCGCTCGCCGGCGTAGAGGATCGATTTGCCATCCGGACTGAAACTGATCGAACGTTCCTGCTCGGGCGTCTGCGTGATCTGCTTGGTGACGCTGGTTTCGAGGGAGGTGACGAAGACTTCGCCGCGGTACACAAAGGCGACCTCTTTGCCGCTCGGGGACACAGCCATCTCGGTCGCCCCCGAAGTCACAGACACGATCTCCTCAGACCGATGCTGGGCGTCCGTCGCCACGGTGATGCTCACTCGAGCAGGCTGGGCGCCGGGGCTCTGCGTGTAGATCTCGCCGTTGTAGCTGTAGCAGAGCGTGCCATCCGTCGAGCTCGAGAGGAACCTGACCGGGTGATTCTCGAAGGAAGTGATCTGCTGCGATGTCCCGGGGTCGGCGAACGACGTTTGGTGCACATTGATGGTGCCATTTTCGGCGCTGAGGTAGTACGCGCCGGCTTCGTCCGGCGTGAAGACCGGGTTGAGGTCTTCGCCCGGGTAGGTCGAGATCCGCCGGAACGTCCCGTCCCCAAGGTCATGGAGCCAGATGTCTCTCGTCACGGAAGACTCATGGTGCTTTCGCCAGTCATCTTCGTAGCCCTTGCGGTCCTGGTAGATGAGCCGTGTACCGGCACGATCGTAACGGGCCAGCTCGGCAGGGACCGTCAGGACCTGGGTGACACGGCCCCCGATTACGGGTACTGAGTACAACTCGGAGAGGGCGCCCGTCGGGAAGGCTGGATTTAGCACGTCGTCCAGACGGCTCGACGTAAAGATCACATTCTGTCCGTCGGGACTGAAATCAGACGGATAATCGGACGCGGAGTGGAATGTGAGTCGCGTCGCCGAGCCGCCCGTAGCGGGCATAAGATAGATGTCGAAGTTTCCGAACCGATCGGACGCGAAGGCGATCGACGTGCCGTCGGGAGACCAGACGGGCATGTAGTCGTGGCCGCCGTAGAGGGTTAGCGGGCGCGCTTCGCCGCCGGAGCTTGGCACCCGGTAGAGATCGCCCTTGTAGCTGAACACGATGGTGCTACCGTCGGGCGAGATTGCCGGATAGCGCATCCAGAAGGGGGCTTCTTGTGCCCGAGCCGTGGCGGTGAGAGCCGCGAAAACGAGAGCGAGTCCTAGAAAGCGACGCATGACGAATTCCTCTGGCTGCTGGAATTGATTGACGTGATGGTCGGGCGGAAAAGCTAGCACATTCCGGCGAAGAGCCGCTATACTGACGCGACGTACTGAACTCAACTAACGGTTTCTGGAGAGCCGGTATGAGGAAGTCCGACCTCGATACTCCCGCCCTTGTGGTGGACTCGGGCGCGCTGCGCCACAACATCGAGTGGATGCAGAAGGTTGCCAACCAGTTCGGAGTACGCCTGCGCCCGCATACCAAGACCCACAAGTCGCCGCATGTCGCCCGACGCCAGCTGGAGGCCGGGGCGAGCGGGGTCACGGTCGCCAAGGTCGGGGAAGCCGAGGTGATGGCGGATGGAGGCGTGGAGGACATTCTCATCGCCAACCAGGTGATCGGCGGCGAGAAGATCCGCCGACTCATAGCGCTGGCGGAGCGAGTGCGCGTGGCGGTTCTCGTTGACAGCTCTGAGGGAGTAGGAATCCTCGAACGGGCGTTCGGTGCGGCCGGCCAGCAGCTGGATGTGCTGATCGAAGTGGATACGGGGAAGGGTCGGTGCGGGCTATCCGAGACGGAACAGATCCTCGCGTTGGCGGATGAAGTCGCCCGCGCCGGACACCTGCGTCTGCGCGGCGTTGAGACACACGAAGGACATGTGCCGGAGGGCGCTACCAGCGCTGACCAGATGAAAGAGCGGGCCGTCGCCGCCGGCGAACGGATCATGGAAGTAGCAATCGCGCTTCGCGAGCGGGGTCAGGCGGTGGAGGAAGTGAGTGTTGGCTCGACGCCGGCAGCGCCTTACACGGCGTCGGTGGAGGGGATCACGGAGATGCGCCCGGGCACCTACGTCTTCAACGATGTGAACGAGATGGCGCTTGGGCAGGCGACGGCGAGAGAGTGTGCGCTGAGCGTCTTGGCCACGGTGATCAGCCGACCGCAGCCCGATCGTGCAGTCCTGGATGCGGGTAGCAAATCACTCTTCGCCGAGCGAGCGCGGACCGCCTTCGCGCTGGAGGGCTACGATGGCTACGGTTACATAAGGCAAGCGCCCCAAGCGCGAATCGTGAGTTTGAGCGAAGAGCACGGGGTTGTTGCTATACCGGAGGGCGAGGACTTCCCAGCTGTTGGCGGAGTCGTTGAGATCATCCCGAACCACGTGTGCCCAGCCGTCAATCTACACGACGAGCTCTGCATCCTGGACGGCAACGACGTAGTGGACGTCTGGCCGATCGCCGCCCGCGGCAAGGTCCGATAGCTACCACCTACCACCCACCACCCACCGTCTACCGTCCCTCAGGTCCTCCCACCACGCGCTTGAGCGTCGTCCCGGCGGAGATCATCGCGCCAGTCTCTACGCCGTTGATGATCGCCAGCGTGGTGAGCGACACGGTTGAGGGATGCCGTTGAGCGAACTGCTCGATTGTCATATTTCGGTCCGTCGTCACCAGCTCGATGCGCCGTGGCTGGACGTTGAGGACCTCCGAGTCGGTCACACGATCGAAGCTACCGAGGGAGCTTTGGAAGGTCCCGTCGTATTGTTGCAGCTTGCTCGCCAGCGTGTAGCCGAGAAGCTCGAAGACGACGCCATTGTACTCCACCCACACGCCGAGGCCGGCCAGCTGGACCTCCGGAGTGGAGGCGTAGAAGTAAGTCGAAGCGGCCGGCATGCCGTTCAGCGTAGAGCTTGACGATGATCCCCGCTGCTGGATGGCTGAATCGGCGACGAAGGCCTGGAGTCCCTGACGCGCGTTTGCGGCATCGGCCAACGTCAGCTGGATGATGGCATCACCTTCTGAGCTCACCGCCGCAACGGCCATCTTCGTGTTCTGAGTCTGCCACTCGTCGGGGAACTGGAGCTTGAACGCCAGGTCGGGGTGCAGGAACAGCTGTCCCTCGAAATAGCCTTCCCGGGGGTTCTCGCCGAAGACGATCCCATCGATCTGCCGCAAGTAGCGATCGCGGCCTACTTCGCCGGTTACCTGCACACCGGCCCGTTCCAGTGAATCGAGCGCCTGGTTGATCCGCTGCACCCGTTCGCCGGGATCCGGGTGCGTCGACAGCCACCCGGGTAGCGAGCTGCCGCCCGCCGCCTGGGTGACTCGGCCGAGCATGGTAAAGACGTCGGCGGCTTCTCTGGGGTTGTAGCCGACGGTACTCATGTAGCGGAAGCCCAGGTCATCGGATTGCCGTTCATCGTCGCGTCCGAACTTCAGAAACATGAGTCCGAGGCCGGCGCTCAAAACCCCCTGGTACCTGGCGATGTCGGAGGAGAGGACGGCGCCGACGCCGACCCCCAAACCGGCGACCGTGGCCCGACTCATCTGTTCTGCGGAATGCCGTGCCGTGACGTGGCCGATCTCGTGGCCGAGGACCGCAGCCATCTCCGCCTCGGACGTGAAGTAGCTGAGGATCCCTCGGGTCATGAAGATCTGGCCGCCGGGCAGGGCGAACGCGTTGACGATGGGGTCGTCGACGACCTTGAAGTGCCACGGTAATCCTGGCTTTTCGGAGGCCGCGGCCAACTCCTGGCCGATCCCGTCGACGTAGTCCTGGAGGGCCTGGTCGTCGTAGAGGCCGTAGATCTGCTCGACCTGCTGGGCCCCCGCCAGCCCCATCTCGATCTCTTGCCGCTCGCTGTAGATGATCAGCTGCCGCTCTCCCGTGGCCGGGTTAACGGGACAGCCGACGAGGGCGAGGGCATAGGTCAGAATGACCGGAGCGAATAGGCGGCGTCTGATTCGGGTATTCATAGATAGACCCCAAGCAAGTGGTAACCTGTTTGGCCTCCAAACATTCTGTCGTTCTGAAGTGGGGTCATCAAGTCCGTCCGGGAACCGCTGAGGCCGACAGGGAAGTGCCGGGCCTGTGAATCGGCGCCGGCACCTTGAGGCAGGCGGGGGTGCGATTTAGGTTCCTTGCACCCCAGCCTGTTGAAACCCGGGCACACTGGTACCACGTCATTGATGATAGGAGCGGGCCGCGCTGCGGGATTGCGCGAAACAGACGGCGGGCCGGAATGGAACAAGGCGAAAAGAAGTTTAAGGAAGGCATAGCCTACGGCTTGTGGGCGGGCTGGCTATTCGGGTTTGCCGGTCTCCATCGCCTGTACCTGGGCAAATGGGGCACCGGCTTCCTATGGCTCTTCACGTGGGGGCTGATGGGGGTGGGTCAGATCATCGATCTGATCACTCTTCGCCGTCAAGTAGACGAAGCCAACCTGCTGGAAGAGGCGCGCTCCCTGCGCTCCAGCGGAGGGCACACCAAGCCGACGCCGGAGCAGATGCTGCTCCGCGCAGCCGTGAAGCAGGATGGCAAGCTGACCGTCACTCAGGCGGCGATGATCACCGGGTATACGTTCGCTGAAGCAGAAGAGCTACTGCGGGAGATGTGCCGGAGCGGCTATGTGGATGTTGGTAACGAGCCGGAGAGCGGCGTCGTGGTCTACTACTTCCCGGAGCTGAGAGGTCGTCGCCAGTTGGGCGCTGACGAGCCGCTGTAGAATCTGCGATTCGGGGATTCGGGGATTACGAGAATCGGGGGGTCGATTTGGCGACCCCCCGATTTCTATGCTGGTCGGCGTTAGAGCTACTGACGGCTGCCTAGCACCGCGGTTAGCTCTACGACCTCGCCTTCGCGTCGGACTTTGATCTGAACTGTGTCGCCGGGCGCGTGATCGCGTAGCGCGTAGGTGTAGTCGTAGATGTTCATGATCTCGTTGCCGGCGAATTCGATGACCACGTCACCACCCTGCAGGCCGGCGGCTTCAGCTGGGCTTCCAGCGCGTACGCCTGACAGGCGCAGGCCGCCGCCTTCGACCTCGCCGAAGTCGGGGATCGTACCGAGATAGGGTCCGTAGCCGCCGCCGCCCTGTGCTTGTGGCCGCTGCCGCTCGATCAGCGTCAGGTCGCCGGGCCAGTTCGCCAGCTCGTCGATCAGCGCGATGGAGAATTCGGCGACCGCCGCCATCCCTTCGGCGTTGATCAACTCCCAGTCGTCATCAGGCCGGTGGTACTGAGAATGCGTACCCGTGAACATGTGCAGGACCGGGATCTTCTTGGCGTAGAAGGACGTCTGATCGCTGGGGCCGTAACCGTCGCCAACATAGCTCAGCGTGACGTCATCGTTGTTGGCATCGAGCGTATCGAGCAGTGTCTCGAACTCTTCCGCCGACTCCGTTCCGAACACCTGCATCCTGCCCTCGTTCAAACGGCCGACCATGTCGAAGTTCAACATGGCCGTCACCTGATCGAGTGAGAAGGGCGGGTTGTTGACTAAGTAGTCGGAGCCGAGCAGTCCCATCTCTTCGGCGGCGAACGCGGCGAACACCATGCTGCGGGCCGGGCGCGCGTCAGGGTTCTTGGCGTAGTACTCCGCCAATCCCAGCAGCACCGCGGTGCCGGACGCGTTGTCATCGGCTCCGTTGTGGGGAACGCGCTCTTCTGGCGCCATCGAGCCGGGGCCGCCCATGCCCAGGTGGTCGTAGTGGGCGCCGATGACGAGGATCTCGTCGGCGCGGGCAGGGTCCGAGCCCGCCAGCTTGCCAACGATGTTGTAGGCCGTGACGCGCAGCGGCTCGACATTCGCTTCCAGTGTGATCCTCAGGTCGGCATCATCAAGCAATTCGGAGAGCTCATCTGTCTCCAGGATCTGGATGGCCGGGATGCCCACCGCGTGGGGCGGGTCTCCGGCTTGCGGCATGTCCAGGCGCTGCCGAAGGACCAACACGGCCTCGGCGCCCTTCTCGCGCGCCGTCGTGGCTTTACGACGGGGCGACGGGTCGATGCCGGAACCGTGAGGGCTGAAGTCTTCCGGCGTGCCGCCGAGGAGCACGACGATGCCCGGCGACTCCACGCCCTCGTAGTCGTCATCGCTGAGGCCGTGGCCGGCACGGAAGACGCCGCCGCTCGCGGAACCGGCGCCGGAGAAGTTGAACGGCATCCACTCCTCTCCGAGCTTCAGCTCGCGCTTTCCGCTCGGCGTCTCGAGGACGAGTCGGCTGTCGGGCGCCACGCTGATCGTCGTCGTGATCTCGAACGGCTGCTGATAGAGTTCGTTGCCCAGCGATTCCAGGCCGTACGACTTGAACAGCCCGGAGATGTAGCCGGCGGCCCTATCGGCGCCTGGCTCACCCGATTCGCGGCCGGCCAATTCGTCGCTGGCCAGGTATTTCACGTGGTCCAGCAGCGCATTTGGCTCGATGGACTGAGAAAGCGCCGCTGTCGGCGCGGCGAGGACGCACATCGCAGCCAGGGCGAGCCAGTGGGCCGCCCGGGCGCGGAAAGGTCGCTCCCGGTTGCGCGGGTCGCGCGCAACTGTATCGATTGAGATGTTCATAGCGCCCCAAGTCTATTAGGAGCGCCGGTGGAATTCAACGTCGGAAGATAAGGATCGAGCGAGCGCAAGCGGATGATGAGGACGGATATTGGCGGAGCGCAGTGGCCTAACGAGAAGCATTACCTGGCTGAGGGGCCTGACGGCCAGTTATTCGTGCGGGAAGTGGGTGAAGGAGCCCCCCTTGTTGTGCTGCACGGCGGCCCCGGCGCGCACCACGACTACTTGCTGCCCCACTTCGCTCCACTTGCCGGCGGGCGTCGCCTGATCTTCTACGACCAGCGCGGGGGAGGGCGGTCGCGCGTGGCGCACCCGTCGCGGGTCGGCTGGCGCGATCACGTGTCCGATCTAGAAGCGCTGCGCAACCTGTGGCGTCTCGACGAGATGACTTTGCTCGGATACAGCTGGGGTGGTCTTTTGGCGCTGCTCTACGCTGCGGAGTATCCCGATCGCGTGAACGCGATGGTGCTTGTGGCTCCGGCGGCCGGCTGGGGCGATTATCATCACCGCTTCAAAGAAGAATTCGCCCGCCGCTCGGTCTCCGAGGAGGTGAATCGGATGCGGGCGGAACTGGAGACCTCCGGGCTCGCCGAGCGAGATCCGGAAGCCTACGTGCAACGCCGCTTCGACATCAGCATCGCCGGCTATTTCCGGGATCCTGGGGACGCGGTGGGATCGACCCCGTTCGTCGTTCAGGCGCAGGCACAACAGGCGACATGGTTGAGTCTCAAGGGCCAGGGCCCGCAGCTCGAACACGCCTTGAAGAAGGTAGTGGTCCCGACGCTCGTTCTTCACGGCCGTTATGACCCGATCCCCCTTGAGTGGGCTGAGGAACTTGCTGACACGCTTCCGGACGCCCGGCTGGTCGTCCTGGATGAGAGCGGGCACGTCCCTCACGTCGAAGAGCGGGATCGCACGCTGGGTGAGATTCGCCGGTTCCTGGAGGAACTGAGATGAAACGGCGCTACCATATGGAAACTCAGGAGCTGGCCGCGGCGGAGTCCGCGGGCCCGAACCATGTGCCCGTGACGCCAAGACCCGCCGCCGGAGTGATCCTGGCGCGGGACACGGATGCGGGCCCCGAGGTTCTGCTGGTCCGACGCCGCCCGGATGTCGGCTTCGCCGCCGGCGCCTATGTCTTTCCGGGGGGTACGCTGGACGTGGCGGACGCGGATTCAGCATGGGAGGAGTGGCTGGATGAGCCTCCGGCTGAGGCCGTGGAAGGTGCCGGGGATCCCGAGGGCACAACGGCTCGCGTCTTCGTGATTGCGGCGCTGCGTGAACTGTTCGAGGAGACCGGCGTCCTGCTGGCCTCCGGGCCCGAGGCCAGCGAGGACGATTTGGCTATGAAGCGTGACGCCCTGGTCGCCGGGCGCCAGATGTTCATGGACATCCTGTCGTCCTTGGGAAAGCGATTGGCCGGTGACCGTCTGGTGCTGTGCGCGCGCTGGGTCACGCCGGAGTCGCTGTCCCGGAGATACGATGCGCGGTTCTTCCTGGCCCGAGCGCCGGCGGACGCCGAGGTGAGCGCCGAGCTTGGCGAGCTGGTGGAGCATGTTTGGGTGACGCCTGCCGAGGCATTGGACCGGTATTTCGACTATGACTTCCGCATGTTGTTCCCTACGGCGCGGACGTTGGGCTGGTTGGAGGAGGGAGGCAGCGTGGCCGAGTGGCAGGAGCGCTTCCTACGTCAAGAGATCCTACCTATCCTGCCGCGGCTACGTCGGATCGACGGCGAGGTGATCCCGCTGATGCCCGGCGAACCAGGTTACGACGACCGAGACGGCGATGGCTGAGGCGATCCACTGGGTGAAGACGGTGGTCGCTGGCAACCCGGGGCCACTGACCCTAGACGGTACACGGACCTACGTTCTCGGGCCGTCTCCCTGCGTGGTGATCGATCCGGGCCCGGCGTTGGGCGATCACCTTGATACGATAGAGGTGATGTTGGGGAACGCTGAGGTGGCGGCCGTTTGCATAACCCATTACCACGCGGACCACGCGGACGGCGCGGCGGAGCTTACGCTCCGGCTTGCGGCGCCATTGGCGGCAGTCCCCGAGTCGGCTGAGCTGGCGGCCCTGGATCCGCCTGACATTCCCCTGTCCGCCGGGTCGATGGTCGACTTCGGCGGGGGCCTTCTGGAGGCGGTACCGGCCCCCGGCCATTGCGCGGACCACATTTGCCTCCACTGGCCCAACGCACGGGCGCTCTTCGCTGGCGATGTGATTCTCGGTGAGGGCACATCGATGATCGCGCCACCGGAGGGCGATATGAAGGAGTACATGGCGACGCTGGAGCGCCTGGCCCGGCTCGATCTCGATACGATCTATCCGGGGCACGGTTCTCCGATCGAGGAGCCAGCCGATAAGCTCGACGAGTACATCCAGCACCGGCTGGAGCGGGAGAGACAGGTCCTGGACGCTCTGGCCGCCGGCGCCGCCACGCCGCCGGAGATTCGTGCGAAGGTCTACGAGGATCTGGATCCGCAACTCCTTAGCGCCGCTGAAGGCTCAGTGCTGGCGCATCTGGCGAAGCTGGTGGAGGATGGTCGGGTGAAGCAGGTGGGCGGATCGTACTCGATCGTCGCCT
Source organism: Gemmatimonadota bacterium (assembly GCA_039586795.1). Lineage (GTDB taxonomy): Bacteria > Gemmatimonadota > Gemmatimonadetes > Palauibacterales > KS3-K002 > Kutchimonas. Next base: position 29,822 of record JBDHJS010000002.1, on the reverse strand, counting down.
AATGTTGTCTGAACTTTGTCAGCAGCTTTCGTGCGCGACTTTGCATCGATTTGGGGCCGGTCTCCAGCGCTTCCTCGCACAGCTTGATCGCCTTGCGTCGTAGTCGTGTCGCGTCATCCCCAGCTAGATCGACCAGCGCCTGCAAAGAGAACGTCCTCACGATGGCGCTCTCGTCCTCCATATAGCTCAGCAGGATGTCGATGACTCTCGAGCGTTGCTTGTCGGTCCAGTCGAGGCGGGGTGCGATTTGCGCAAAATGCCAACGTACTTCCTGCTGGTCGATGCGAGCGACACGTCCGATCAACTTCCTCTTGTACGGCTGAAGCAGGTCGGGGCGCTCGGCGGTTACCTTCTCCACCGCGTCGGCGGCTCTCATACGAACGATAGGATCGTCGGCGAGCATTCCATCGAACAGCTCGCCGAACAGCGACGGGTCCTTCATCACCAGAGCAGCGACCTCGTCCGCCCGACCGATCGAACGACGGTCGCCGCCGCGGAGCATGAGCAGCAGGTTGGTCATGACCTGAGCAGGGTAAGTCGCGAGGGGGTCGGCGCGCTAGAACCACCTACCGCCCACCGCCTCTTCGTGCTAGACTCTCGGCTTCCCCTGGCGCGGAGGTATGGCCGAGTTGTCGCGGCTGACGATCGTATTCCTGACGATATTCATCGATCTCATAGGGTTTGGGATCGTCCTGCCGATGCTACCGTTCTACGCTCAGGATCTGGGCGCCACGCCGGCAATAATAGGGATCATCGTTGGGGCGCACCCTGCGATGCAGTTGGTTTTCGGGCCGATCTGGGGCCGTCTGTCGGATCGCCTCGGCCGTCGCCCGATTCTTCTGCTAGGACTAGTCGGTTCCGCACTCTCCTATCTGATCTTCGCGTTCGCTACCGATCTCTGGTTGCTGCTGGTTTCGCGAATGATGGCCGGCATCGCCGGTGCGAACATTTCGGTGGCACAGGCCTACATTGCGGATACAACTGACCTGGAGAACCGGACGCGAGGGATGGGGCTGGTGGGAGCAGCGTTTGGCCTCGGTTTCATAGCCGGTCCGGCGATCGGCGGCAGCCTGGTTCAGTTCGGGTATGCCGTGCCGGGATTCTTCGCTGCGGCCCTGTCGTTCGCCAACGCCGTGGCGGCCTTCTTCTATCTGCCCGAATCGCTGCTACCGGAGATCCGATCTCGAGCCCGCGCGCGGCAGGTGGCGGGGCTGGCTAGACGGGTGAAGGACACGGTGGCTCTGATCGACCAGTCAGAGGTACGAGCGCTGATGGGGATCTACGCCCTGGCCACGTTGGTCTTCGCCGTGTTCACGACTGTGTTCCCGATGTGGCTCGATACGGACATGGGGTACGATGCCCGCCACGCGGGCTACCTGATGGCCTACTTCGGTCTGCTGATGGCGATCGTGCAGGGCCGGATGATCGGGCCGCTCGCCCGCCGCTTCACCGAGCGGCGCCTGCTGGTCTTCGGCACCGGCATTCTGGTCATCGCGTACCTGTTCTTTCCGATCACCCATGGCCTTCCCCTGCTTTGCATAGCCCTCATACCTCTGTCCCTGGGCACCGGGATCAACTGGCCGACCCTAACCAGCCTCTCGTCGCAGGCGACGGAAGAAGACCAGCAGGGATCGGTGCTAGGCGTGATGCAGTCGTTGTCGGCGTTTGCCCGGATGATGGGCGCTGCGCTGGGTGGCTGGGTGTTTGGAACATTCACACCGGCAGCACCGTTCGTCATGAACTCGGTACTGATGGCCCTTGCGGCCGCCTTCGCCGTAGTGTTTATGATTAAGACACCCGCGCGACCGAAAGCCCGGGCCGAAACGCAGGCGGGCGTTACAGCGTAGAGGACAACCTTAACCAGTAGGACACTCATGCCCCAGCCGCTTCCAAAGACGCTCGGAGAACTAAAGAAGTCCGGCCACTGCCCGCGTTCCGTGAAGGACGAGATGCGGGCGAACTTGATTCGCAAGCTCGAGGCGCAGGAACCGCTCTTCCCAGGTATCCTCGGGTACGAGGACACGGTGGTTCCCCAGTTGGTGAACGCGGTTCTGGCCCGTCATAACTTCATTCTCCTCGGGCTGCGCGGCCAGGCGAAGAGCCGCATCCTGCGCGATCTCGTCACCTTGCTGGACGAGCGGGTCCCGATCATCGCCGGCTCGGAGGTCAACGACGACCCGTTCCATCCGATCAGCAAGTACGGCAGACTGCTGGTCGAGGAGCACGGTGAAGATACGCCCATCGATTGGGTGCCCCGTGATCAACGCTACGTCGAGAAGCTGGCGACCCCGGACGTGACGATCGCGGACATCATCGGTGACGTCGATCCGATCCGTGCGGCGCGAGGTGGACACGTGCTGTCCGACGAGCTCACCATTCACTACGGTCTTCTACCCCGGGCGAACCGCGGGATCTTCGCCGTCAACGAGTTGCCCGATCTGGCGGGCAAGATCCAGGTGGGGCTGTTCAACATCATGCAGGAGGGCGACGTCCAGATTAAGGGCTACCCGATTCGTCTCTCGCTTGATGCCGTCCTCGTGTTCACCGCCAACCCGGAAGACTACACGGCCCGGGGCAAGATCATCACACCGCTAAAGGACCGCATCGGCGCCGAGATCATGACCCACTATCCTCAGGATCTCGAATACGGTGTCCAGATTACCGAGCAGGAGGCGTGGATCGACCGTGGCGAGCGGCCCATCCAGGTCCCGCGCATGATCAAGGAGATCGTCGAGCGCGTCGCCTTTGAGGCGCGTGAGGACCAGCGGATCGACCGTCGTTCAGGCGTCTCCCAGCGCCTCCCGATCACCGTGATGGAGAGTGTCATCTCCAACGCCGAGCGCCGATCGCTGGCCAACCAGGAGACGCTGGTCGTGCCCTGGGTTTCCGACGTCTACGCCTCGCTCCCGTCTATCACCGGCAAGCTGGAGCTGGAGTACGAGGGTGAGCTCGAGGGTGGGGAGAAGATCGCCCGCGACTTGATCTCGAGGGCCGCCGGCGCGACGTTCGACGAGTACTTCGTCGAGGAGGACGCGGGGCCGATCGTCGATTACTTCGACAACGGCGGAGCGCTGCAGGTCGCCGAGCTATCGAGCGCCGAGGCTTGTCTCAAGGGCTTCGAGACTGTGCCGGGGCTGGTGGAGCTGGCCAGGACAGCCGTTCCCGCCGAGCCGGGCATCGCCGAGCGGGCCAGCCTCGTCGTCGCCAGCGAAGTCGTGCTCGAGGGTCTGGTCGCCAAGCGGCGGATCAGCCGCAACGACGCCGGGAGCTACTCGCGGCGCCGGGATCGCCCTCGTCCCTCGCATGGCAGTAGCGGGCTGGGAGACTCGAATTGGCCACACGAGACATAACGGTCCACCATCACCACCTGTCGGCGGGAAGGCACCTGTATCCGGGCCTCATCTTTGCCCGTTTCATACACACCTTCGAGGACTACGTATCTGGCTACCAGGAGCTGTCGCCCCTCTCGTCAGTGCCGCCGGAGTTCTTCGTCCTCTTCCACATCGCCATTCTGATTCTGTTAGCTGCGGCTACGCCCTCTGTCTCCGCCGGCCGACGCTGGGCCCTGCGGCTAGCCAAAGTCTGGGCGATCCTGGAGATCCTGAACGGCACCAGCCACATCATGATCACGGTCATCGAGTGGGGCTACTATCCAGGTTTCTGGACGGCCCCGCTGCTGGTGCTGTTCGGCGCCGCATTGGGTCGGAGTCTGCGGCGCTGAGAGTGCGCGTGTTATAACTTGTTGTCCGACAACAACATGACACTGCTTGCAGGGTAAGCAGTAGACAGTAGACGGTAGACAGTGGACGGTAGAGGCCGAGGAATACGACCTAGCTTGCTTACCGTCGACCGTCGACTGTCGACCGTCTACCTCGACCCGGCCGCACTATTTCGCAAACCTGGTTAAAAGTTGCCCCTTCCACCCGCTCTGGCCATATTCTCAGGCTACCCGACTATCTTTGCCAAAGGGAGGTGGCCTCGTGCGCTCATCTTGCCTACGTCCCTGGCGCGGCTCCCCGCGTATCGCGCTGCGACTGACGCTGGACCCCCCGCACCAGCATGTAGCCGAAACTTCAGCATAGCTGCGACTCGATGGCTGGGCCGCAAACGCCGTCTCGCCCGGAGATGACGAAGAGGAAGACTGGACTGCTGCGCCGCCAGGCGGCGTTGTTGCGCTTGAGCACGGCCATCGGCAGCGCGGAGACCGAGAGCGAGATCTGCGGTGCGGTCGTGAACGGGCTCTACGACGAGGCGCTGGGCTACGACTTCGTGGCGCTGCTTCTGGTGGACGAGGCGACGGGTGACCGTGTGGTCGTGGCCAGCGTGGGCTTGGCCGACGCTCCGGAGGGCCTCCGGGTGCAGCCGGGCCGGGGTTTGAGCGAGCGGCCGCTGCTGGACGGACGACTCCACTACACCGCCGAAGTGACTCAGGACACACGCTACCTGCCAACCCGCAACGAGGGTTCGGAGGTCGATGTCCCGATCCAGATCAACAACGAGCTGGTCGGCGTGCTGGTGGTCGAGAGCAACCAGCCTCACGCGTTCGGGCCGGACGACTTCGAGATCCTGAGGGCAGCAGCCAACCAGTCGGGGATCGCCATTGGACGTGCCCGCCTGCTGGCTGCTGAGCGCCAGCGGGCGGATGAGCACGAGGCGCTGCTCGCCACGCTGGCGGACCTATCGGAGAAGATCGAGCTGTCGACGTTGCTGCAGGCCGTACTCGACCGAGCGGTTGCACTGCTGCGGGTGAGCCACGGCGAGCTGGCAATCTACGAGCGCGAGCGGGAGGAGCTAGTGATCGTCGCCAGCCAAAACGTCGGAAAGAGAGACACGACGGGTATCCGGATGGGGGTTGGCGAAGGAGCGATGGGCCACGTCGCTCTCACCCGGGAGCCGCTGATCATCTCGAGATACCAGGAATGGTCGGGTCAGTCGGAGCAGTACGAGCAGGTCGAGTTCCACGGCGTGATGGTTGCCCCGCTATTGATGGGCGGGCAGTTGGTGGGCGCCATAGCGGTCATGGACAAAGACCCGGACCGGGAGTTCGGCGATTCTGACCTGCGGCGTCTGACGATGTTCGCGCCCCAGGCGGCGGTCGCTATCGAGAAAGCGCGGCTATTCGATGCCGAACGGCGACGCGCCGAGGAGCAGGAAGCTCTGCTGGACACGATGAAGGACCTGTCGGGCGAGCTGGAGCTGTCGAAGGTCTTGCATGGCGTGCTGGAGCGAGCCGTGTCGCTGCTCGACGTGACGGGCGGCGAGCTGGCGACGTGGGACGTCTCGAGCAAAGAACTGCTGATCTCGGCGAGCCACAACATGGGGACCGACGCGGTAGGCCAGCGGATGGCGCTGGGCGAGGGCGCGATGGGCCACGTGGCGGAGAAGCGGGAGCCGCTGATCATCCCGCGCTATCAGGAGTGGCTAGGACGCTCGGCGAAATACACTCAGGACACTGTCCAGACAGTCATGGCGGCGCCGTTGATGATCGGCAACCGCCTGGTGGGCGTGATCGCGGCGGTGCACTCGGACCCGTCCCGGGAGCTGGGATCGGAGGAGCTACGCCTGCTCCAGCTCTTCGCGCCGCAGGCGGCGATCGCCATCGAGAACGCGAGGCTGTACACGGCTGCTCGCCAGCAGAAGCAGTACTTCGAGGAGCTGGTGCAGAACAGTCCCGTGGCCATCGTGACGCTGGATTCGGCTCACAACGCGGTGTCGTGCAACCCCGCATTCGAGACGATGTACGGCTACAGGCAGGACGAAGTCGTGGGCCGGAATCTGGACGACCTGATCACGACCGAGGAGACGCGCTTGGAGGCCGTCGCGTATACCGAGCAGGCGCTGAAGAGCAGTCCGGTGAAAGTGATCAGCCAGCGTCGCCGGAAGGATGGGAGCACGGTCGATGTGGAGGTGCTCGGCGTTCCGGTGGTGGTGGACGGAGAGCGCTTGGGCCTGATGGCGCTGTACCATGACATCACGGAGCTGCTGGAGGCCCGGCGCGATGCCGAGGCGGCCAACAGCGCCAAGAGCCAGTTCCTGGCCAGTATGAGCCACGAGCTTCGCACGCCGCTCAACGCGATTCTCGGCTACAGCGAGATGTTGCAGGAAGACGCGTCGGCGGACGGCAAAGACGACTTCGTTCTCGATCTTCAGAAGATCCACTCCGCTGGATCTCACCTGTTGACTCTGATCAACGACATCCTGGACCTCTCGAAGATCGAGGCCGGGAAGATGGAGTTGACGCCAGAGACGTTCGACGTCGGAGCCACGATCGAGGAGGTGGCGACGACGGTTCGGCCGCTGGTCGAGAAGAACGAGAACGACTTCGTGCTGCGCTGTGACGTGGATCTAGGGACCATGCATTCCGATCTGACGCGGACGCGGCAGGTGCTGCTGAACCTTCTGTCGAACGCGGCGAAGTTCACGGAAAAAGGGACGGTCACCCTAGCGGTGCAGCGCGAGACGCTTGGTAACGGTGAGGACGAGATCGTGTTCAGCGTTAGCGATACCGGGATAGGTATGACGCCGGAGCAGGCGGCGAAGCTATTCGAGCCGTTCTCTCAGGCCGAGACGTCTACATCGAAGCGGTATGGAGGCACGGGGCTCGGCTTGGCGATCTCGCGCAGCTTCTGCCAGATGATGGGCGGAGATGTGACGCTGGAAAGCGAAGCCGGCGTGGGCTCCACGTTCACAGTGCGGTTGCCAACGGCCGTGCCCACCTAGAGAAACAGAGAACCCATGCAGGAACCGGCACGGAAAGCATCAAGCGAGGCCTCAGTCGCTCACATGCGCTCGGCGCTGCTCAATCTGAGCACGCGGATCGCGGAAGCGCAGAGCGAGGACGAGGTCTGTCGAAGCGTGGTGGAGGGTCTGCGTCATGAGATGTTCGGCTTCGATGCGGTCGGACTGTTTCTGGCGGGCACCTCGAGCTTCGAGCCGTCGCTCAAGGCGAGCGCCGGCGAGTTCGGCGAAGGCGGTGCGGACGTGTCCGAGCTGAAGATCCCATTGAAGGCCGGCCAAAGCGCCATCGGTGAGCTCGTGGTGCAGCGAGATCGGAAGCGGGCCTTCGACAAAGGCGACGTCGAGATTCTGACCGCCGCGGCCAACCAGGCCAGCATCGGTATCGGCCGCGCCCGGCTGCTGCAGGCGGAACGGCTGCGAACCGCCGAGCAGCGAGCCCTGCTGGCGACGCTAGCCGACCTGTCAGGGGAGTTGGAACTCGATCGCTTGCTTCAGGTGGTGCTGGAACGCGCCGTCGAGCTGCTGAGCGTCACGGGTGGTGAGCTGGCCGTCTTCGACGAGGCAGCGGAGGAACTGGTCATCGTCGCCAGCCACAACATGGAGACGAACGCTGTCGGGGCCCGGATGGCTGTGGGCGAAGGCGGGATGGGCCACGTCGCCGTGACCCACGAGCCGTTGATCATCCCGAACTACCAGGAGTGGGAAGGCCGGTCGGACAAGTACACGCAGACCTCTGTACAGGCGGTCATGGTCACGCCGCTGCTCATCGGTTCGCGCCTCGTCGGGGCGATTGCCAGCGTGCACTCTGATCCAGGGCGCGAGTTCGGAGAGGCCGATCTGCGGCTGCTCAACCTCTTCGCTGCCCAGGCCGCGATTGCGATCGAGAACGCGCGCCTATTCAGCGCCGAGCACGAGCGTGCCTCCGAGCAGCAAGCGCTTCTCGATACGCTGGGTGACCTGTCCGGCGAGCTGGAGCTAACGAAGTTGCTGCAGGCGGTGTTGGAACGTGCGGTCAGTTTGCTGGGCGTGACTGGCGGCGAGTTGGCGATCTATGACGCCGACCGGGAGCAGCTGGAGATCTCGGCCAGCCACAATATGCCGTCCAACGCCGTCGGCGTTCGAATGTCTCTGGGCGAAGGGGCGATGGGCCACGTGGCGCAGACGCGGGGGCCGCTGATCATCCCGCGCTACCAGGAGTGGGAGGGCCGGTCGGATAAGTACACGCAGAGCAGTGTTCAGGCGGTGATGTCGGCGCCGCTGTTGATCGGCAACCGTCTGGTGGGCGCTATCGCCAGTGTTCACTCCGATCCCGAGCGGAAGTTCGGCGAGGCGGACCTGAGGCGGCTGACGATGTTCGCGCCCCAGGCGGCGATCGCCATCGAGAACGCGCGGCTGTTCGATGCGGAGCGGCGACGAGCCGAAGAGCAGCAAGCCCTGCTGGACACGATGAAGGACCTGTCCGGCGAGTTGGAGTTGTCGAACGTCCTGCACGGCGTGTTGGAGCGAGCCGTTTCGTTACTCAACGTGACCGGCGGCGAGCTGGCGACCTGGGATGATTCACGCAGAGAGCTTCTGATCGCGGCGAGCCACAACATGGGCACGGACGCGGTAGGTCAGCGCATGGCGTTGGGTGAGGGCGCGATGGGCAAGGTAGCCGAAACCCGAGAGCCGTTGATCATCCCGCGATACCAGGAGTGGCTCGGTCGGTCCGCAAACTATGCCCAGGACACCGTGCAGACGGTGATGGTCGCGCCTCTGTTGATCGGCAACCGTCTGGTGGGCGCCATAGCGGCGGTCCATTCCGACCCGTCGCGGGAATTCGGGTCGGAGGATCTGCGCTTGCTGCAGTTGTTCGCGCCGCAGGCCGCCATCGCGATCGAGAACGCGACGCTGTTCTCGGCGGCGCAGAGCTACTTCGAGGACCTTGTCCTAAACAATCCAGTGGCGATCGTGAACGTCGACCTCGATATGAATATCACATCGTGCAACCCGGCGTTCGAGAAGATGTTTGGCTACTCGGAAGACGAAGTGCTGGGACAGAACATCGACACGCTGGTCACAACGGACGAGACGTTCGCGGAGGCGCGCGGTTACACCGACGAGGCGATGAGCGGCCGAGCGACGGCCGGCACGGGCATTCGGCGGCGTAGGGACGGCCAGCTCATCAATGTGGAGATCTTCACGATTCCGGTGATGGTGGGCGGCGAACGCGTGGGCGCCATGGCGCTCTACCACGACATCACGGAGCTACTGAAGGCGCGTCGCGATGCGGAAGCGGCCAACGAATCGAAGAGTCAGTTTCTGGCCAACATGAGCCACGAGCTTCGCACGCCGCTCAACGCGATCATCGGATACAGCGAGATGCTCGCAGAAGACGCTCAGGAAGAAGGTCAGGGCCAGTTCTTACCAGATCTGAAGAAGATTCACTCGGCGGGTAAGCACCTTCTGTCGCTCATCAATGACATCCTCGATCTGTCCAAGATCGAGGCTGGCAAGATGGAACTGTACCTGGAGACGTTTGATGTTCGCGATGCTGTGGAAGGCGTGGCGACAACAGTTCGACCGCTAATCGATAAGAACTCTAACCGTCTCGAGCTGAAGCTGGTGGGTGAACTGGGCACGATGCAGTCCGACGTGACCCGAGTTCGCCAGGTGCTGCTGAATCTTCTGTCCAACGCCAGCAAGTTCACCGAGAACGGTACGATCACGCTGGAGGCAAGGCGTGACAACCACGGCGGGAGTGGCGAGAGCCTCGTCTTCCTGGTTTCGGACACCGGTATCGGCATGACTCCCGAACAGCTGGATCGTTTGTTCCAAGCCTTCGCGCAAGCCGAAGTGTCGACGGCCAGCAAGTACGGCGGCACGGGGCTCGGCCTGGCGATCAGCAAGCGGTTCAGTGAGATGATGGGTGGTGGCGTGACCGTGGAGAGCGAGCCCGGCAAAGGGAGCACGTTCACGGTCCGCTTGCCGGCGACGGCGCCGTCGTTGATCGATCAAGCTCACGGTGAGGTGGAATCGCAGCCGGAAACGGTGCAACCGGGAGCGGCGCTGGGCACGGTGCTCGTGATCGATGATGATCCGGCAGTGCGCAATATCATGATGCGCATGCTGGGCAAGGAAGGGTACAGCGTCGAAGTGGCGGCGAGTGGCGCCGACGGTCTTAAGGCCGCCCGCAAGCTGCGGCCGGACGTGATCACGCTTGATGTAATGATGCCCGGGATGGACGGCTGGGCTGTGCTCACCGCCCTCAAAGAGGACAAGGCGCTGGCGAAGATCCCGGTCGTAATGATCACGATCGCCGACGAAAAGAACATGGGGTTCGCGTTGGGGGCGTCGGAGTACATGACGAAGCCGATAGACCGCGAGCTGCTCAAGACGATACTGAGGAAATACCGGAGCGATCATTCATCGGCGCCCGTGCTGGTCGTCGAGGATGACGACAGTACGCGCACGCTAATCAGGCGCACGCTCGAGAAGGAGGGCTGGGCGGTTGCGGAGGCGGAGAACGGGCGCGTGGCCCTGGAGCGGCTGTCCGAAGAGCGACCCGCCCTGGTACTTCTCGACTTGATGATGCCGGAGATGGATGGTTTCGAGTTCTTGGAAGCCGTTCGCACCCGTGAAGAGACGTCGACGATTCCGATCGTGGTGCTCACGGCGAAGGAACTGACCGACGAAGATCGACGGCGCTTGAACGGCGGAGTCGAACGAATCGTCGGCAAGGGCGGCCGCGGCCGAGACGAGTTCCTCGCCGTGGTGCGTGACCTGGTCGCGGTTCACGCTGGCGGCGCCGAGGAACAGGTGACGCAATGACAGCGCAGCGGAACTCCACCTCGGCCCGACCCACGCGCCAGCGCCGGCTGGCGCGCCGGCAGGCCGCTTTGTTGCGGCTCAGCACGGCGATCGCTTCCGCCAGCGACGAGGCGGAAGTCTACCAGTCGGTCGTGGCCGGTCTCCACGACGAAGCACTGGGGTACAACTTCCTGGGCGTCTTCCTGCTGGATCCGGATACGGGCGACCGTGTGCTGCAGGCCAGCATCGGTTGGCCCGACATTCCTGACAACTGGCGGGTACATCGCGGAGAGGGGCTGAGCGAGCGGGCGCTACAGGACGGGAAACTCCACTACACGGCGGACGTCACGCGCGAGTCGCAGTACTTGCCCAGCCTGGCCAGCGGCTCCGAGGTCGACGTGCCTTTGCGCGTCGACGGGACGACGATCGGCGTGTTGGTCGTGGAGAGCAGCGAGCCGAACGCGTTCAGCGATGACGACTTCGAGATCCTAACGGCGGCGGCGAACCAGGCCAGCATCGCCATCGGACGTGCGCGTCTTTTGGCCGAGGAGCGACAGCGAGCCGATGAGCACAAGGCGTTGCTCGACACGATGTCGGACCTGTCGTCGGAGCTCGAGCTCTCCAAGGTGCTGCAGGCCGTGCTGGAGCGAGCGGTGACGCTCTTGGGAGTAACCGGCGGTGAAGTGGCGATCTACGAGGAGGGCGCGCGTGAGCTCGTCGTGGTGGCCAGTCAGAACATCGGGAAGGACTCGACGGGCACGCGCTTGAAGTTGGGCGAGGGGGCGATGGGCGCGGTGGCGGAGACGCGGGAGCCACTGATCATCCCGTCGTACCATGAATGGCTGGGGCAGTCCGTGCAGTACGCGGACGTCCTCGTGCACTCGGTGATGGCGGCCCCGCTGTTGATCGGTCGACGGCTGGTGGGCGCCATCGCCACGGTCCACTCCGACCCGGAGCGGGTGTTCGGCCCCGAGGACCTGCGCCTGCTGAACATGTTCGCGCCGCAGGCCGCCATCGCGGTTGAGAACGCCGGCCTCTACACCGAGGCCCAGAGGCAGCGGCAGTATTTCGAGGCACTGGTGCTCAACAGCCCGGTCGCCATCGTCACGCTGGATCTCACCGAGAACATCGTGTCCTGCAATCCGGGCTTCGAACAGCTGTTCGGATACACGGAGGACGAGGTGGTGGGACAGAAGTTGGACCACCTGATCGCCACGGAGGCGACGCTCTCGGAGGCGGTGGCCTATACGAAGGAGGCACTGGACAGGCCGATTCACGGGATAGGCCGCCGGCGTCGCAAAGACGGTACTCTGGTCGACGTCGAGATCCTCGGCGTCCCGGTCATTGTCGAAAAGCAGCAGGTAGGTATTCTGGCGCTGTACCACGACATCACGGAGCTGCTACAAGCGCGCCGGGAGGCGGAGGCTGCCAACAGCGCGAAGAGCCAGTTCCTTGCCAGCATGAGTCACGAGCTGCGGACGCCGTTGAACGCGATCATCGGCTACAGTGAGATGCTGCAAGAAGAGGTCACTGACCTGGGGCACGGGGAGTTCACGACCGATCTCGAGAAGATCAACACCGCGGGTCGACACTTGCTGTCGCTTATCAATGACATTCTGGATCTGTCGAAGATCGAGGCCGGGAAGATGGAACTCCACCTCGAGAGCTTCGATGTCCGGGCGATGGTCGATGACGTGGTAACGACGGTCACGCCGTTGGTAGCGAAGAATGATAACCAACTCGAAGTGAAATGCTTCGAGGGCCTGGGTAGCATGTACGCCGACATGACGAAAGTGCGTCAGATGTTGCTCAACTTGCTGTCGAACGCGTCGAAGTTCACCGAGGGCGGGACGATCTCGCTGGACGTCGATCGTCGCAAGGATGCGGACGATGGGCGCCTGATGATCGTGTTCAATGTGACCGATACCGGTATCGGCATGACGCCGGCCCAGATGAACAGAGTGTTCGAAGCCTTCTCGCAAGCCGAGGCGGCGACGACGAGCAAGTACGGAGGGACGGGCTTGGGATTGGCCATCACGCGCCGGTTCTGTCACATGATGGGCGGTGATGTTCAGGTACAGAGCGATGTGGGTGTGGGGTCTAACTTTGCGATCCGGCTACCGGCCGTCGTGAAACTCAGCGCACAGCCCGCCGGCGACTAAGAACCCGAAGGAGGCTGTTGGATCAATGTCGAAGATTCTCCTGGTCGAGGACAACGAGATGAACCGGGATATGCTCTCGAGGCGGCTCGTGCGGAAGGGCTATGAGGTGGCGATGGCGGTCGATGGGCGCGAGGGCATAGAGATGGCTCGTACGGGTGAGTACGACCTCATTCTGATGGACATGAGTCTTCCGGAAGTCGATGGTTGGGAGGCCACGCGCCAGCTCCGGGCAGCGCCGGAGACCGAGAGCGTGCCGATCATAGCCCTCACGGCTCATGCCATGGCGGGTGACCGCGAAAAGGCCCTCGAAGCGGGCTGCGATGACTACGACACGAAGCCGATCGAGCTGGATCGGTTGTTGTCCAAGATGGAAACCTTGCTGAGTAAGTGACCTTGAACTCACCGAAGCTCACACCGGAACAGATCGCAGAACTGCGGCACGACTTGCGTACGCCGATCAATCACATCGTCGGGTATGCCGAGATGCTCTTGGAAGACATTCCGGATAGCGATCACGCCGACCGACGCGTAGCGCTCGAAGAAACGCTGGTCGTGGCCCGCGGCGCCCTCAATCTGATCAACGCGAGACTGGCAACAGGCTCCGCCGACGCCCGGATCGCTTCCGGCGAGCTCTCGGAGCTCTACGAGGAGCTGCGTGAGCCGCAGAAGAAGATCGTGAACGCCGTCGCGCCCCTGTTGGCCAGCACGGCGGCCAGCGAGGAAGAACTGGTCGGGGACCTGAGGCGGATCCTCACGGCGGCCGAGAAGCTGGTGCCGGGCGAAGGCGGTGGGGCGGAAGCCGGTTCTGAGGAAGCTGACAAGACTGTTACCGAAGATACCGGGGACGACTCCGAGTCGGGGCCCGCCCGAGTACTGGTCGTGGACGATGTGGAAGCCAACCGTGACCTGTTGAGCCGGCGCCTCGAGCGCGAGGGTCATGTGGTGGAGTGCGCGGAGAACGGGCAGAGCGCTCTTAGAACGATAAGAGAACGATCGTTCGATCTGGTGCTCCTCGATGTCATGATGCCCGAGATCGATGGCTACGAAGTCCTGGGTCAACTCAAAGATGACCCGACCACCCGGGATATCCCGGTGATCATGATCTCGGCGCTGGACGACATGGAGAGCGTGGTGCGTTGTATTGAGGCGGGTGCCGAAGACTACCTGCCGAAACCGTTCGATCCCGTACTCTTGCGAGCCCGGATCAATGCGTCGCTGGAGAAGAAGCGGCTCCGTGACCACGAGATCGAGTACCTGAGGCAGGTAAGCCGCGTTACCGAAGCGGCGAGCGCTGTGGAGGCTCGGAAGTACCAGCCGGGCTCGCTGGCCGATGTGAGTGCCCGGGGTGATGAGCTTGGCAAGCTAGCGCGGGTATTCGACGGAATGATCGTGGAGGTTGAGGCGCGTGAGAGGCGACTCCGGGACCAGGTGAGTGACCTGCGGTCCGAGATCGAGGCGGCACGTGGAGCGTCGCGATCGGCAGAGGAGCCCGGGGTGGATTTCGCGAGCCTGTCGCCGGGCGAACGCTTCGCCGACCGATACGAGGTCATCGATGCGATCGGCGGCGGCGGTATGGGGATGGTCTATCGAGCCCGGGATCTGGAGCTGGATGAAGAGATCGCGATCAAGACGCTGCGACCGGAGATGGTTAGCGACGCGGCTCTGGTCGATCGCTTCAAGACGGAGATCCGGTTGGCCCGCAAGATCTCGCACCGGAACGTGGTCCGCACCCACGACTTCGGCGAGAGTTCCGGCGTTTACTACCTGACGATGGAGTACGTCGAGGGGATCACGGTCCGCGAGTTGATCGATTCGCGTGGGCAGCTCGGCGTCTCCTCCACTCTAGCCATTGGCAGCCAGCTCGCCGAATCCATGGAGGTCGCCCACGAGCAGGGCGTTATCCACCGCGACATCAAACCGCAGAACTTGTTGCTCGACGCGGACGGTGTGCTCAAGGTGATGGACTTCGGCGTCGCGCGACTGGCGGAGCGAACGACGTCGCTCACGGAGGCCGGGCTCATCGTCGGGACGCCGGCCTACATGTCGCCGGAGCAGCTGCTCTCAGAAAGCACCGAGGCGAGCAGCGACCTGTATTCCGCCGGTGTCCTGCTCTACGAGTGTCTGACCGGGAAGCTGCCCTTCGAAGCCGAATCGACGATCTCGCTGATTGGCAGGGTGCTGAACATCGAACCGTCGCCGCCGGTGGAGATCAACGCGGACATTCCGGACGCGTTGTCGGCGCTCATCCTGGAACTGCTGGCCAAGAAACCGGAAGAGCGGTTGGCAAGCGCGAAGGAACTGCGGGAACGGTTGTCGCAGATCGGCTAGCCTGCCGGCTGTGGCTTGATTAACTCGTAGAGGCGAATCCGCTCGACGCCCAACTCATCCCGATGACGCCCCAGTAGAAAATCTCCGCCAATCTGCAATGGTCGAAACGAAGTTGGCGTTTCTATCGATCCCAGCCAGCGACCGTCGGGGTCGAACACCTCCCAAACTGGCTGTCGTTCCCAAGGCAGGCGGTAGGCCTCCACCCAGACATTGCCGATGTCATCGACGATGAGGTTTTGGTAAGCCGGGATGAACTCGGGGAGCGGCAGGTCCAGCCCAAGGTAGTGCCGGTAAAGTTCCCGTCGCTCCATAGAAGAAATCGACTGCAGGCTCTCGTCCACGAATCGATCGTAGACGTCCCGACTTCGACGCTGTTCGCCCTCAGACCATCGAATCACGGAGTTCAGGTTTCCGTCGAGGCGTCTTCGCTCCATACGGCTCGAATGACCGTTGCCCACGTAGATCCACAAGACTCCTGCCGCGACGGACGGTTGAGCCGTCAAAGGGATATATGGGTAGTGGGTCACGTCTCCCAGCGTATGGACATACCGCTGGGCTTGTTGAAGCTCGAACAAGTTGTCTGCAGGGCTTCCGTTGGCGTTGTAGTGGAAATACTCGCGAGCGCCCTGGATGATCTGACCGGTCGCGCCCGTGAGGGGGCCACTGCCGCCGACGGCGAGCCAGGTGCCGTCGCCGAAGCCACTGATCACAGACGGAGGGTTGCGACCGGGGACGGCCTCGACGCGGGCGGACCCAACGTGCTCCCCAGTTGTGCGGAAGAAGTTCACCCGGTTGTTGCCGCCGTCGGTCACCACCAGAATGTCCCGCGGCGCCGACCATAATCTCATGCTGGAAAACTCTCCGAACTCCCCCGGCCCTTGCCCGTGGCGACCCGCGCTGTATAGGAAGACCCCTTCGTGGTCAAAAAACCGCAGCTCGCCCGACCCGGCGTTGCTGACGACGATGCGGCCGTCTGGAAGACGCAGAGCATCCATGGCGCGGAACAACATGTACGGCTCTTCGCCCTCCTCGACCCCGATCTCCAGGGCCGGCGTCTCGAAGACCCGCCAGGCCTGGCCCGCCTCCCAGGCCGGCCTCAGGTTCTCAACGACCCGAACGTCAGCACTGTCGCGAACCAGCCAAGCCGCTTCCTCCGGCGCCTCCGTACACCCCAACGCGATCCACGCGATCACTCCGACGAACGGAAGGCGAGCGGACTTGGACCATCTAGACATTCGTATTACCTCCCGGACTCTCGTAATCCCCGAATCCCTGAATCAGCAGCCCGAATCTCATCCAGCACCCTGCGATTCGCCGCGGGAAACGCATAGTCTCCGAGCTCCCCCGCCTTCACCCACGCGTACTCCTGACAACCCAACGGCTTCGGCGTCCCCGTGCGGTACCGACAATGATAAGCGTGCAGCGTGATCTCGAAGTGACTGTAGGCATGATCCACCGCCGCGATCTTCTCCCGGGCCTCGACTTCCACGTCCAGCTCCTCCGCGACCTCCCTCACTACGGCGGCTTCTAGCGACTCGCCCGGCTCGGGCTTGCCGCCGGGAAACTCCCACAGCCCGCCCAGCAAGCCCTCCGGCATCCGCTTCGCGATCAAGATCTCGTCATCACGCCAGATCACTCCAACCGCGATGTCGTAGTGCGGGCGCTTCTTCGCCGGTCGTCGTCCGGGCCGCTCGTCGACCGTACCCCGGGCCCGCGCCAGGCAAAGCGACTCCAGCGGACACTCTTCGCACCGCGCCGCCCGCGGCTTACAGATCGTCGAGCCGAGGTCCATGATCGCCTGATTCACGTCGCCCGGCCGCTGCTCGACCAGAGGGCCGCCGCGTTCGAGGAGGGCGGTAGGCGCCGGCTGCGGCAGGTCGTGCAGTCGGCTCAGCACCCTCCGGACATTTCCATCGAGGGCCAGGGCCGACTGGCCGAACGCGATGCTGCCAATAGCGGCCGCCATGTACGGGCCGACGCCCGGTAGCGCTCGCAGCTCTTCGGCTGACGACGGGAGCCGGCCGCCATGTTCGTTGACGACGATTTGTGCTGCCTTGTGGAGGTTCCGGGCGCGTGCGTAGTAGCCCAGCCCCTCCCACAGCTTCAACACCTGATCGAGGTCGGCCGTGGCAAGCGCACGGACATCGGGAAAGCGGGCGATGAAGCGCTCGTAATACGGTATGACGGTGTCGACCTGCGTTTGCACCAGCATCACCTCGGCGACCCAGATGCTATAAGGGTCGTCGGTCTGACGCCAGGGGAGGTCGCGGCGGGCGCGGTCGTACCAGCCGAGCAGGTGGCGGCGGATCACATCCGGGCCGGGCGGCTTCATCTAGTCGAGAGGCAGCTCGCCGGTGTAGACGGTTCGGGCGGGGCCTTCAAGCTCCAGGAGAGTGAACCCGCCGTCGTCGCGGCGCTCGAAGCGGATGGTCAGGACATCGCCGCTGCGGGTCTTGACGGCGACGGGCGATTCGACGTGACCGGCGGCGCAGAGGGCAACGGCAGATGACATCGATCCGCTACCGCAGGCGAGGGTCTCCGCTTCCACGCCGCGCTCGTAGGAGCGGATCTTGATGGTGTTCCGATCGACTACCTGAACCAGGTGAACGTTCGCCCCGGCGGGCTCGAGTTCCGGAGCGTAACGCAACGGCCGGCACTCGGCCTCGATGGGTCCGTCCGGCAGGTGCTCCATTGTGATGATGAAGTGCGGGTTGCCGATCTCCACACGGTGCCCGGAACGTCTGCCTTCTGGTGAGGTGATGGTCGCATCGAGCTCGACGGTGGGCTCCGCGCTATAACGCAGGCAAACAGTCAGGTCAGACACCTGCGCCGCGATGTGGCCGCTGTCCGTATCGATCACCATCTCTTTCGAGGCGAGACCTTCGACGGTGGCGAAGCGGGCGGCGCAGCGAGTCCCGTTTCCGCAGGTCCCGACCTCTTCACCATCGGGATTCCAGAAGCGCACGCGGACGTCGGCGCCGCACTCTTTCAGAGGTTCAACTAGTATCAGACCGTCAGCGCCCACCGACCTGCGTCGCGAGCACAGTAGCTCGGCGACCTTTCCGAGGTCGGGCACCTCATCCAGCCCGGCGCCGTTCAACAGTATGAAGTCGTTACCTGCGCCCTCCATCTTGGAGAAGCGGAGGGTGCGGGTGGATGGGGAGCCGCTGCTCACTAGGCGCCGATCTCCTCCTCGTCCTTGATCTCCGCCGTGGTCGCTTCGGGCGGTTCCTCCAGGGGGATCACGACGTCGTCTGCGATCTCCTTGGGGGGCTCCTCGACGGCTTCCTTCGCCTCGCGGCGCGCTCTGGCGCGACGGACGGCCTCCAGCCAGATGGCGGTGCCGCCGCCGACGAGCAGGCCGGCGAGCAGCGGGAACAAGACCAGCAATGAAACGCTTGCCTGGAAGTCCCAGATGAGAAGGGCTACGGGCACGGTGTGAAGGTTCTGCAGCGCGAAAAAGATGATCGCGGTAGTCAGAAAGACGAGAGCGAACGATTGTATCCTACTTTTCATCAGGTCCCCCAACTCGGGTGTCCGATTTGGCTGTCCCGGCTATGATAAGCTAACTTGAGCAGACGCCCAGCAACAATACTCGTGCGAAGCGCCTATGAGATTTACGAACTATACGAAATACAGCGGCCATCTCCTGGAGTCGCTCAACCTCCAGGGGCTGCTCGACCAGCTTGCCGATTTCCTCCTGCAAAGCGGATTCGCCGGTGGCCCGTACTACCATCCGTATTGGGGTGAGTTCGGGAACGATGAAGGGCAGGACAGCCTCGAGTCGTTGAAGGAGGCGATTCTCCAGAAGCTGCTCGAGATGGGCGAGGTGACGCCGGAGATGCTTCAGGCGTTGGCGGAAGAACCTGACGAAGAAGGCGCTCGCCAGCTGGCCGAGCTGTTAGATGACATCGTCCAGAAGCTCATCGAGGAAGGTTACTTGACGACTGATCAGGCGCCTCAAATGCCGTCGGAAGGGCAGCCGGTCACCGGTCCGGGCAGCTTGGGGCAGGGTGCTTCTCGTTCGATCAAGTTCAACCTGACGCAAAAGAGTCTCGACTTCCTCGGCTACAAGACGCTGAAGGACCTGCTCGGTTCGATCGGCAAATCAAGCTTCGGGGCGCACGAAACGACGCAGCTGTCGACGGGCGTGGAAGCGGAAGCGGCATCGAAGAAGTACGAGTTCGGCGACACGCTAAACCTCGATGTGCCGGCGACGCTGAAGAAGGCGATCGAGCGGGAAGGGTTGGGCGTGCCGATCAACCTCGACTACGATGACCTGCACGTGCACCAGTCGGAGTACCGCTCGTCCTGCGCGACCGTGCTGATGCTCGATTGCTCCCACTCGATGATTCTCTACGGCGAGGATCGTTTCACACCGGCGAAGAAGGTCGCCCTCGCCCTCGCGCATCTGATACGCACTCAGTACGCCGGCGACACTCTGCGGGTGGTGCTGTTCCACGATAGCGCGGAGGAGATCCCGTTGGGTGAGCTGGCTCGCGCGCAGGTCGGGCCGTATCACACGAACACGGCGGAGGGATTCCGGCTGGCCCGTCGCCTCCTGATGGCGCAGAAGAAGGATATGCGGCAGATCATCATGATCACCGACGGCAAGCCGTCGGCGATCACGGTAGCGCCCGGCCAGATCTACAAGAACCCCATGGGCCTGGACCGTCGAATCCTCAAGGAGACGTTCAGTGAGGTCAGCCTCTGCCGTCGCGCGGGCATCCAGATCAATACCTTCATGCTGGCTCAGGACTACGCGCTGGTCGACTTCGTCAAGAAGGTGACGGCGCTGTGCCGCGGGAAGGCGTACTTCACTTCGACCGTTACGCTGGGTCAGTACATCATGATGGACTTCCTGCGCCGTAAGGTGCGTAAGGTGAAGTGAGAGAGTGTCCGCCGTTCGTATCGCGGTCAGGGTACAGCCGAGGGCCTCGCGCACCGAGGTCGCTGGCCGTCACGGCGACGCTGTTAAGATCCGAGTAGCGGCGCCACCTGTCGAAGGCGCGGCGAACAAGGAGTTGATCGCGTTCCTAGCAAAGCGATTGGGATTGTCCAAATCAGCGCTGGAGGTTGTCAAAGGCGCGCAGGGTCGGGACAAGCTGATCGAAATAGAAGGACTAACGGAGAAGGAAGTGCGCGAGCGTCTGGCCTAGTCAGCGGAGTGCGTTCGCCAGGCTCCCGAGTAACGAAGCGTCGATGTGATCGTCTTGCCGTCCAGCGTTTGAATCTCCCTCTCTTCGTCTTTGCTTCCCAGCGTCAAATGAAGGATGCCGATATCCCGGTGCGGCAAATACGGCTCGACAAGGCGATTTCGAGTGACGTCGTACTTGGGAATCGAGCGGTGAGCGACCCAATTGCAGGTCGCGGGAAGAAGCTCAACCGGCATTCTCAGACCGTACGTCAGGTACTCGAGCGTCAGTTGATCCAGCCCACTTCGACGCGATCGTTCCAGAGCGAGCTGAAACTGCTCGCGCCAGGCCTGCCAATGCGGTGCGTTCGCCGCCAGCGCGAAGACGCCGGCATTGAGCGTGGGCTGATCAATCAGCCGGTCCGCAACCTGCCGACCGTAGATGTCCTTGTAGCGGCGCCAGCCGCCGGATGAGATTCGGTAGGGAACGCCCATGATTCGCTCGACTTTGAGCTTGGTGTCGAACGCGGGGTAGGCGCGATCCACCTCTGGCACGATGGCCAGAGCTCCTGTGGAAGCGGCCTGAACGAGGAGGTCGATGGCCGACCAATCCTGCACCCACGCATCGGCGTCGATGTGCACGTAGACGTCATAACCAGGGAAGTGCTCCGGTAGGAACGGGCGGCTGCGCAGAGATTTTTCGTGCTCTGGTGCTTTTTCGTCGCTCGATCTTCGCAGATCCCATCCGGGCCCCACGATGGAGGCCGCGAGCGGAGCGAGCCACGACCTATTCTCTTCAGAGAGCCCAACGTCCAGCACGCAGAGATCAACGGCATTCGATTGCGGCCGGTCGCGGATCGACCGAACCAAGTCCTCGAGGTAGGGAAAGAAGTTCGCGTTGGCGCTCGTCACTACGCAGGTCTTCATGGCAGAACAAAGTGGCAGGTTATCCCGCTCGCGTCGAGTCCGTTCTTGCCGCGCCGCGCCGGGCGTACCTAGCTTGGAATCCATGTCTGAGCGTTACCGAAACATCCTGGCAATCAAACTGCGCGAGATTGGCGACGCCGTCATCTGGACGTCCGCGCTGCAGAGTCTGCGCGGTGCATATCCCGACGCGAAGCTAGATGTGCTGGTGAGAGATTTTGCGGAGCCGGTGTTGCGGGAGGTCTCATGGATCGATCGGATTCACACGGTCTCAGGACGCGGGACCGTCATGCTGGCCAGATCGCTTCTGTCGCTCAGGCGTCAGCGCTATGATCTTGCTCTCGGATTTCACGCCACCAACACGCTGTGCAACCTGATACCGCTGCTCGGTGCACCCGACCGAGCGCTCTACCAACACAAGCGGGAAGGCGACCAACGCTTCTCGACTCTTGGGGTGCCTGACCCGGGTAGGTACGAGGATGCGATTCTACGTGATCATCGCTTGCTGCGCGCTGTCGGCATCGATGTTCGGCCTCCACCTACGAGGCTCGTGATCAGTGATCGGGAGGCCTCTTCAGCTCGAGATCGTCTGGGTCGCCATTTCCCCGAGCTCGGGAGTGATGACTTCAAGCTGTTGGGGCTACTGCCTGGCGGCAGTTCCTATATGAAGCGGTACCCGAGAGACCTCTGGCTGCGCGTGCTGGACCAGATCGTCGCTGAGCAGCGACCTGTAGCCGTATTTGTCGATCGGGCCCTATCCGAGGAATGGAGATTGCGAGACGTCTGTGAAGAGCGAGACGTGCCGCTCTTCGATGACCTGGGGCTTCGTGAGTTGATGGGAGTGCTTAGTTGTACTGAAGTGGTCATCTCTAACGACCTGGGGCCTAAGCACATTGCCGTTGCTCTGGGGGCGAAATCCGTGACGGTATTCGGGCCGACGGAGGTCGGCGAATGGCACCCCTATGACCGCGCCAGCCATCCCGTCATGCGAGTAGAAGTGCCCTGTCGGGATGGGGGGCCGCAGGAGCTGGAGCCGTTCCGGAAATGCTCGATCTCGAACTGTGACCACTTGAGTTGTCTGCGTGGGGTTGATCCTGAGGAGGTGTGGTCCGTCGCTCGAGGCTTGCTGGACGGTTAGTGGACGCGTCCTTCCTTGTAGGCCGCCCTGAAGATCTTCCATTCGTCCGCGCTGATCCGCCGACCGGCGCGGTGCTCGAACTTGTGTGCAGACCGGCTGAAGCGAGCCAGCATGTTCTCGCGCTGGGATCCCGACAGGTCTGACACGATCTCGCTTTTCTCGATGTCGAGGATATAGGCACGCGGTTGGCCCGTGGGCGATTGAATCAGGATGTTCTTGAGGTTGAGGTCGGGATGGAGAACGTCTTCCCGGTGTAGCTCGCCGATCAAGCGTCCCGCCGCGGCCAGCGCGCCGGCCCTTTCCATCGGCTCTAGGTCGTCTTTGCCGAACAGGCAATCGGCCAGGTCAAGCGCGTTCTCGATCTTCTCCCGCGCTACTTCGCCGCCATAAGAAAGACCGGAAGGGTAGACGACGGCGGCGACGACGTTGGGTGTGCGAATGTCGAGTTGCTGAAGGCGAACGGAAAGCAGCAGCTCGTTGAATGGCCGCGGTCGGTCGCTCTTCAGAAAGCGCTTGCGTGTGATGGGAGCCAACAAGCCGCCGTGGCTCAGCTGTCGCACGACCCAGCGGACCGCTCCGGGGCCGGGAATCATGTAGAGCGTTTGACGGCCTTTGACGGCCTCCGCGTCCGGATGGCGCGCCGCGTAATCGAAGAGCGTCTTGGACTCATTGATGGCGTGTTTGACGAACTCCAGCACGTCCTCACGCGCCACGATCTGAGTCTTCCCAAGCTCCTCACTTCGATAGCCATTCGGAACGTTCTTCATAGCCCCCCTTACATCGGTACGCGGCCGGCCGATCACGCGTTTCAGGCTTCACGCCGCCGGCCAAGCTTAGGCGAGCCGACGCGAGGCGGCAACGCCAGAACGGCTATTGACGGTCCGCTTGCCGCGGTCTGATGCCGCGACCTAGGTTGGAGCGCCCATTCTGATGATAGCTCGGCTGGAAAAGGTCATCACCTGGAGCTCGATGTCGACGTTCGCCGGTCTGACGGCTTTCAGTTACCTGCGTGAGAGACGGCTGCTGACCTTTGCGGTCGCGGCGCTCGTGATCGGCGCCGCACTGCGCGTGTCGTTTCCCGCCGACATCGAGTACAAGAGCGACGAGCGGTGGATGTTCGAGATGACGCAGGCCGTCGCTCAAGGCGAAGCGTGGCCGGCCACCGGCATGACATCGTCACAGCGCGTGGTGAATCCTGGCCTGAGCGTATGGGTCTTCATCGGCCTGCAGAAGGTCTCAGGAGCCGACACGCCGGTGGGGCTGGCCCGCGGGGTTCAGGTCCTGTGTATCCTGGCGATCATCGTTCTCTTCCTGTTTGCCTTCACAGCCATCCCCGAAGATGAGCGTCGCGGCTGGGTCTGGGGAGCGGCGCTCATCTGCGTCAGTCCGCTTTCAGTTGTTTGGGATCGTAAGATCTGGGCGCAGTCCGTACTGCCCCTGTTTGCCATGCTGTTCCTGATTGGCTGGTGGTATCGACACCGACACTGGTCCGCCGCGTTCCTCTGGGGCTTCATCGGAGCACTGCTAGGGCAGATTCACATGCCGGCGCTTTTCCTGCCGGCGGCTGTCGTGGCGTGGACGGTGTTGTTCGACGCGCAAAGGAAGGAGATCTACTGGTTTTCGTGGGTCGCCGGTTCGGTCGTTGGAGCATTGGGCCTCGTCCCGTGGCTCATCAAGGTGAGCACGAGTTGGGGAACGTCACGGTACGCGTTCGAGATCTCGGCCTGGTACCACTTCAAGTGGTGGAACTACTGGGTCAGCAATTTCACGGGACTTGTATCGCAGAGCGCGCTGGGTGGGGACTTCGCACCGTTCCTACGCTATCCACTCATCGGCAGCCGACCTACTTACCTGGTGCTCGTACTGCACGTGATCCTCGTGGCGTGCGCGCTGTATCTACTGACCCTGGTTGCCCGGCGTCTCTGGACGACGAGGGAAGACTGGTCCAGGCTGTTCGTCGGAAAATCATCAGACTCATCGTTGGTGATCGGTTCGTATCTTTGGGGCTGCGGGCTTCTCCTCACGGCCATGGGCGTGCCGATGCAAAGGCACTATCTGGCGATGGCCTTCCCGTTGGTTAGCATCTGGTTGACACGCTTTCTCGATAGAGATGAACGATGGGGCGCCAGGGCGTTTGCCGTCCTGTGGACGGCACAGCTTCTGGTGTCAGCGCTGTTCATGTACTACATCCATGTCAACGGCGGCGCCGCGAACGGCGACTACGGGGTCGCTTATTCGGCCCAGTAGACGCTGAAGTAGCTGTGCGTTAGACACCAACGGGCCCAGAACGGCGGAAACTCAGCACGTGAACGTAGGTAAGGTCATCGTCAGCAGAACCGACGCCATTGGCGACGTTGTGCTGACGATGCCGCTGGCCGCGCTCCTCAAACAACGCTACCCGTCATCAGAAGTCGTCTTTCTGGGTCGTTCGTACACGCGGGCGGCCGTCGAGTGCTGCGAGCACGTCGATACGTTCCTGGCCTGGGATGAGGTGGCCGACGCTGGTAAGCAGGCTCAGGCGGATTTCCTGAGGGGCGCCGACGTCATCATCCATGTGTTCCCGCGATCGGAGATCGCGTCGGCGGCCCGCCGGGCGAGAATCCCGCAGCGCGTAGGTACCTCCCATCGGGCTTATCACATCTGGAACTGTAACAAGCTCGTCGGATTCACCAGGCGGAAATCGGAGCTTCACGAATCGCAGCTCAACGTGAAACTGCTCAAGCCGTTCGGTATAACGGACATACCGAGTCTGGCTGAGATACCGGCGCTCTATGGCATGAACAGGATCGAGTCGTTGCGGCCCGACCTGGTTTCGCTGATCTCGACGGACAAACTCAACGTCATCATTCATCCGATGACGAGCGGCAGCTCGAAGGGTTGGAGCCTCAGGAACTACACGCATCTGATCGAGAGTCTGCCGGCGGATAAGTATGCGATCTTCGTAACGGGCACCGAGGCCGACTTGGAGAAGATTGGCGGTCGGCTTCCGTTCGACAGAGCGAACGTGACTTCACTGGTCGGTGTGCTGTCTCTCCCGCAGCTGATCGGCTTCATCAATGCGGCTGATGCGCTGGTCTGCGCTTCCACCGGCCCGCTGCATATCGCCGCGGCTCTTGGCAAGTGCGCCATCGGGTTCTACATGCCGATCGGCATAGCGCACCCACGGAGATACGGACCCGTCGGCGTCGACGCCCACGCGCTGCTCTACGATCCCGACTGCGAGCGCTGCCGGGACGGATTGGATTGTGATTGTCTGCAGGGGATCGAGGTGTCGGCCGTGCAAGAAATCCTCGACCCGCTAGCCGACCGCATCGCGGCACGGTAGCTACGCGGGGGGTCGGTCCGACGGCAGCCGTTCGACGGCCAGCCTCACCTTCTCGAGCACATCATCGACGGATATCAGCGACGTACGCAGATCTCTCGCGCCGGGCCTGCTGAAATCGGCGGGTTGGCCGGGCGCGTCGAAATTGAAGCGATCGACCACCAGGTCCTCGAAAGCGCGGTAAGGACCGGCGCGGCGTGGATCGGTGTGGCCGAACAGGCCGATGACTGGCGTTTCCAGGGCACGGGCGATATGGAGGGGTCCCGTATCGCCCGCGATCAGCAGATCGCACCCGTCCACCAAATAGGTCAGGCGTCTCAAGTCGTCGCCCAGTGCCCATTCGGTGTCCGCCTCGGTTCGTTCGGCCAGCGCCCGGGCACGCGCCTGTTCGCGCAAGCCGGGCCCGCCAAGCAAGACGACTTTCATATTGAAGTCGCGCTCCAGGGCCGTCGCAACGTCGGCGAAGTGCTCCGTCTGCCAATCCTTCTCATGACGAGCCGTGGTCGCCACGATTCCTACCACACACTGATCGTCGAAGCGCGCAAAGAACTCGCGCTGCTGTTCTCGCTCATCGTCGGTGAGCGAGATCTTCCATTCGAGAGGTTCGACGGGTATGGCCAGATAGTCGAGGAATTCGAGAAAGTGGTCCTGCGTGTGTCGGATCGGTCGGGCGGACAACCGGTGGTTCGCGAACAGCCAGACCAGGTCGCGCGCCCGGTCGCGCCCGAACGAGATCTTGTCGGGTGCCCGGGCGGTGAACGTCGGTATGATCGACTTGAAGTAGATGTTGAAGTTGATGACCAGATCGAACTCGAGCGGCCTGAGCTCGCGCCACAGCCGACGAATGTCGGAGAGACCCTTCTTGCGATCGAAAGTGATTACTCGGTCGATCGAGGGATGTGGCTGTAGGAGCGGCGCCGGCTCCGATTGAACGACCCACGTGATATTACGCTCGGGAGCATCCCGTTTGAGCGCGTTTACCACCGGCAGACCGTGCACCACGTCGCCGATGCCGCTCAACAAGACAACGCAAATTCGATTGCCCGCTAGCAGATTCTCGTCCATCGCTGCGAAGCTAGGCCTGCGGTGGGACGCCTGCAAATAGGGATCCGTTGCGCTGCATCAGAACGCTGGCCAAAATAGGTCGCTCCTATGGCCACCAACGCGAGCACTCCAAGCGCCAGTTTCGCCCGAGATCTCGGGCTTTTCGATGCCACGATGATCGGCGTCGGCGCCATGATCGGCGCCGGCATCTTCGTGCTCACCGGCATCGCCGCCGGTGAAGCGGGCCCCGCTTCGATCCTGGCGTTCGCCCTCAACGGCGCCGTCACCCTCCTCACCGCGTTCGCCTACGTGGAGCTGGCCGCCGCCATGCCGGAGGCGGGCGGTGGCTATGCCTTCGTGCGTCGCGCTTTCCCCGGGCTGGTCGGGTTCATCGCCGGCTGGATGCTCTGGTTCGCCTATACGGTTGCCTGTAGCCTTTACGCGCTGGGCTTCGCCGGCTACTTCTGGGAGTTCTTCCTCAAGTACATGCCGGAGTTCGCGGGAGTCGCGTTCGACCTGATCGGCGAACGGGGCGCGGTCGCCCTCGTTACGATCGTGATCGGCTTCTTCTTCATCCGGCTGAACGTACGCGGTGCCGAGGTGACGGGGATGGCCGAGAACGCGCTAACGCTGGCCAAGCTGGCGATCCTCTCGATCTTCATCTTCTACGGCCTAAAGAAGGTGCTGGGTGACCCCGGCGCTGCATCCGCTGAGTTCACGCCGTTCTTCCCGAAGGGTACGGGCGGCGTGCTGGTGGCGATGGGGCTCACGTTCATCGCCTTTGAAGGTTACGACCTGATTGCCACTGTCGCGGAGGAGATAAAGCAGCCGGAAGTAAACATCCCGCGGGCTACAATGATCTCGCTGGCCGTAGCGGTGACGATGTACCTGCTCATCGTCTTCGTTTCGCTGGGCGCCGTACAGCCCGCGGCCAGTGCCTCGTGGGAGTTCCTGGGGCGGTTCGGCGAGACGGCGATCGTGAGGGCGGCGGAGGACTTCATGCCCGCGTTCGGGGTCGCGGTGATTGTATTCGGTGGCCTCTTCTCCACTCTGTCAGCGCTCAACGCGACGATCATGGCATCGTCGCGGGTGGCGTTCTCGATGGGAAGAGATAACTGGCTGCCGAAGCCGATGGCGGAGATCCACCCCCAGAAGCGAACTCCCCACGTGGCGATCGTTGCGACCGGGGTGATCCTGCTGGCGATGGCCCTGACGTTACCGATCGAAGCCGTGGGTTCGGCGGCGAGCCTGATCTTCTTGCTCACATTCGCGATGGTGAACCTGGCAGTGATCGTTCTGCGCCGCAAAGCGCCGGAGCTCAAACGCAGGTACCGCGTCCCGCTCTATCCGGTCACGCCGGTTCTGGGAATCGGACTCAACGTCTTCCTCGCCGCATACCAGTTTCAGTTCCAACCGCTCGCCTGGTATGTGACGGCGGCCTGGGTCGCGCTGGGCGCGATCATCTATTTCGCCTATTCAGAGAAACAGGCCGCGCCGGTGAAACCACAGGTTTTGGTGCCGGGTCAACCGGACCAGGTGCCCGGTGGCGATTTCGCCGTGCTGGTCACGCTGCATAATCCAGCGACAGTGGAGCCCCTGCTCGATTTCGCCATTCCTATCGCGCAGGAACGGAACGGTCGGGTGATCGCCGTAACGGTGATCAAAGTTCCGCGGCAGCTTCCTATCCACGACGGCCTTCGCTTCGTTCACCACCGCGATGCGCTGCTTAAACATGCCAGGGCGTACTGTCAGGAACGTGGCGCACGAGTAGAAACAGATGTGATCATCGCTCACCGCGTGGAGGACGGTCTATTCACCGCAACGGAGAGAAACGTCGCCGATCTGCTCGTCATGGGCTGGAAGGGGTATACGGACACTCGCGAGCGAATATTCGGCGAAGTCACCGACCAGGTCATTCGCCACGCGCCATGCGACCTGATGGTTCTAAAGACGACGGAACGTCAAGATCTAGGAACCGCGCTGTTCCCAAGCGCCGGAGGACCCCACGCGATCAGGGCCGCCGAGTACCTCAGCTTGATTGCGCGCCGTACCGGGATGGAGATAACGGTCTGCTACGTGCTCGCGCCGGATGCCACAGAGCTACAGCAGGTTCGCGCTCACAAGTGGATGGACCAGACGGTGGATCATTTCAGCGACGATATCGACATCATTAGACGGACCGAAGTGGCCAGCTCAGTTGCTGGCGGGATCGCCAAGGCGAGTCGGGACTACGATCTGGTGGTTATCGGTGCGGCAAAGGAACCGTGGTTCCGGATGGTGCTGTTCGGTGAGATCCCAGAGCGCGTGGCTCGCTACTCGCCAACCGCGGTGCTGGTGGTAAAGCGGTATGGAGGTGCGGTGAAATCGCTTCTCAAGAGAGCGTTGGGTTGACCGCGCGGACCGTGGCTCGGAGGTATTCGGCGCTTTTGGCGTTTGCGCTGACAACAGCGATCGTGGCGTGCCCGATCTCCAGGCCATCGGTGCCACCGGAGTACTACGAGTTCCGAGCGCTACTGCAGGAAGCCATCGCCGACACCGTCGCGTCAGAGTTGCGTGGCGATGTGGAGATGCAGGAGCGGCTCGACAGCCGACTGTCGGACCTCTCGGCGATACTTCTGGTCGATTCCCTCATCGTCGATCTGGACACGGATCCGGTGCTCTGGCCTGTCGCCGGTGCCGTTACTTTCGCGTTGAACCGGACACTCAACTCGGATGAGGTCGGCGGATCCGTGCGCGACGCGATCCAGAATAGAGACGGTCAGCGGCAGGCGGTGGATGCGATCGTCATCGGACTGGGCTTGGCGCTACGGCGCGTGAGAACGGAGGGAGCCAGAGGGCGGGATGCGGCGCAGGCGCTGCTAGTTCTCGGGAGAGCCGTTGGCAAAGAGGTCGTCGAGCGTCAACCCGCGCATCTCGAGGATCCTCTCTACGGTGTCTCCTATCTTGTTGTTCGGTGTTGACGCCCCGGCAGTCAAGCCTACCACGACCGTGCCGTCAGGCAGCCAATCGTCCTCGGTAACGACATCATCGGTTCCGACTATCTTGTGATTTATCGTCCCCGCGGCCGGGTCGATGCAGGTCGCGTCTTCGAGATGATAGGTGCGAGTGTGCTGAGCGCAGATCTGCGCGAGATGGTTCGTGTTGCTGGAGTTGTAACCGCCGATGACGATCATGATGTCGGGCGGTGACTCCATCATGCGGATCACGGCATCCTGCCGGTCCTGGGTGGCGCTGCATAGCGTG
>JBDHJS010000084.1:0-10310 GCA_039586795.1 Gemmatimonadota bacterium | reverse complement strand
GGTTAGGAGAAACAACCCATGAGATGTACGAGATGCGGCCGCGAGGCGGCCGATACCGATAAGTTCTGTGCCGAATGCGGCATGTTCCTGCGTGACGCCTTCATCGACCACCGGTTGCTGCATTCGGCAACGCATGAGATCGAGGGTTCGCACAAGGAAGCGCGGCTCGAGATCGAGCGGTTGATCGAGATGGAGCCGGATCATGTGATCGCCAACCACCTACTGGGGAATGTGTACTACCACCAAGGCACCCTCGACCTGGCCATCCAGCGGTACGAGCACGCTCTGGAGCTGGCGCCGCGGTTCGTGGAGTGTGCCTACGACCTTGGCGTCGCCTGCTACCACCGGGGCAACATGCCGAAGGCGATCCGCGCGTTTAAGCACTGTCTGGAAATCGACCCGAACTACAACGCTGCCCACTATCGACTCGGCATCGCGCTCTATCACATAGGCGACTTGGATGACGCGCTCGAGCACTTCGAAAAGTGCACCGCGTTGACGCCCGAATACTTGATGGCCCGCTACCACATCGGTGTGATCTATAAGCGCATGGGCGACCTGGATGCGGCGGCCCGGGAGTTCCAACGCGCCATCGATGACGGGCTGGAAGAGGTCAGCGGCATCTACCACCTCGCCGACATCCATGAGTCGAAGGGTGATGAAGCGACGGCGAAGGAGCTGCTGAAGCGTGCGCGCGAGTTTGGTCGTTGATAATCAGGGAGCGATAAGGTGACCGTACCTTCCGAAGACACGCTGGTCTACGACTGGGCCGTCGCCGGTGACGTTCCGGAGCCGCCCCGCCGTGCCATGCTCGATGACGAAACGCTGAGGGACGGCTTGCAGAGCCCGTCGGTAGTCGACCCGCCCACCGATGTGAAGGTCAAGATCCTCCACCTGATGAACAGTCTGGGAATCGAGACCGCCGACATCGGGTTGCCCGGCGCTGGGCCGCGACAGCGTAACGCCGTAGAGACATTGTGCCGGGAAATCTCCGACGGCAATCTGCGCATCAAGGCGAACTGCGCCGCCCGCACGGTGATCGTCGACATCCAGCCGATCGCCGACGTGACGCAGAAGACGGGCGTGCCCATCGAGGCCTGCGTCTTCATCGGCTCGAGCCCGAT
Source organism: Gemmatimonadota bacterium (assembly GCA_039586795.1). Lineage (GTDB taxonomy): Bacteria > Gemmatimonadota > Gemmatimonadetes > Palauibacterales > KS3-K002 > Kutchimonas. Next base: position 9,186 of record JBDHJS010000084.1, on the reverse strand, counting down.
CCGTCAGTACGCCGAGGAGTGGGATCTGGACCTTATCCTTCGCCACACTCGAGACGCGGTGGAGTTCGCGGTGCGGGAAGGGCTCGAGGTGATGTATGTCACCGAGGACACGATCCGCGCCAATCCGGACGACCTGCGCCTGTTGCTCACCGCCGGCATCGAGGCGGGCGCCGGCCGCGTCTGTCTGTGCGATACGGTGGGCGCCGCGGTACCTCGCGGGGTCACCAACCTGGTGACCTGGGTAGTGAAGCTCTTGAAAGACCTGGGTGTCGACGATCGGGTCGGCATCGACTGGCACGGGCATCGGGACCGGGGACTCGATGTGGCTAACACTCTGGCAGCCCTGGAAGCCGGCGCCACGCGCGTGCATGGCACGGCGTTGGGCGTGGGCGAGCGGATCGGCAATACGCCGATGGAGCAGCTGCTCGTGAACCTGAAGCTGCTCGGCTGGCGCGATGATGATCTCACGGCGCTGCCCGAGTACGTGGAGACCGTGTCGCAGGCCGTGGACGTGCCCATCCCTGTGAATACGCCGATCGTCGGCCGCGACGCGTTCCGCACGGCTACTGGAGTGCACGCCGCAGCCGTGATCAAAGCCAAACGCAAAGGACAGTCCTGGCTGGCCGATCGCGTCTACTCCGGCGTCCCGGCCAGCTGGCTGGGTCGGGAGCAGGAGATCGAAGTCGGCCACATGTCCGGCGCGTCCAACGTCCAGTACTTCTTGCGGGTGCGGGGTCTGCCAACGACACAAGAAGTGATTGACGCGGTTATGGCGCTGGCCAAGAAATCGGAGCGCCTGCTGACCGAAGAGGAGATTCTCGAGACCGTCAAGGCAGTCGCCGGCGAAGCCTGAGCCATCCTGGCGCCAACAAGAAAGAGGCGGGAGCTTGGAGGACAAGCTGGAAGAGCTGCTGAATAGCGAGCTCGCACCCAGGTTCAAAGTCGTTCGTTGCCTGGGTAGCGGGCCGAAGGCCAGCGTGTTTCTCGCCCGTGAGCCGGGGCTCAAACGGCTCGTGGCAATAAAGGTTCTGGCGTCGAAGCTCACCAAGGATCCTCGGGCGCTGGCGCGCTTCGAACGTGAGGCGCAGGCCGCTGCCTCCCTTACCCACCCGAACATCGTTGCCGTACACGCCGTCGACCGGCTGTCCAATGGTGCCCCCTACATCGTCATGCAATATGTGAAAGGGCGAACGCTGGCTGATCGGCTGGAGTCCGAGGAGGCGATACCGGTTGATGAAGGTCGCAGAGCCCTGTCAGACATCGCCGCCGCGCTCAGCGCCGCCCACCACAAGGGGATCGTGCATCGCGATGTACGGCCGGCCAACGTGCTGTTCGAAGAGGAGACCGGTCGTTATCTGCTGGCCGATTTCGGGATCGCCGGCGTGCTGTCAACGGGCGAGCAAGAGGAGGGTGACAAGCTGACGAAGACCGGGGAGATGGTCGGCGACCCGATGTGGATGAGCCCGGAACAGCTCATGGCGCAGCCGATCACAGAATTGAGCGATATCTATGGGCTGGGTTTGCTCGGTTACGCCACGCTCGCCAAACGGAGTCCATATGACGCGGAACGTCGCCAGGATCTGATACGCGCTCACGTTCGCGATCGACCACGCCGAGTTTCCACTCTTCGGGACGGGATCGACAGGAAGCTCGATGACCTGCTTTTCCGCTGTCTCGCAAAGGAGCCGGAGCACCGGCCGAACGCGTCGGACATCGCCGAGCGATTGTCGGAGCCGTCACCCACGACGTCAGGATCATTCGAGGTTCTTCAGAGCAGCTTCCTGTCCAAACTCATGGCGCGGCGCATGCCGCAGATCGTCATACTCTACTGCTTGATCGCGTGGGGTGTCTTGCAAGTCATCGAGCCGTTGGCAGACCGTGACGTTGTGCCCGAGCTGGCCTACAAGTTCACCTTGGCATTAGGGATCGCCGGCCTACCGGCGGTTCTTGTAGGCTCTTGGTACCACGGCAAGAAGGGCGGCCAGCCGTTCCGAAAAATCGAGTACTGGCTATTTGGGATTCTGGCCCTACTGTGGCTGACCGTATGCTCCATCATTTACATATGGTCGTTACAGTAGTGCGAATCATCCACAATCTGGAGGGTGGCTGGGCGTGAAGAAACTGATGTCGGGCAACGAAGCCACCGCGCGTGGCGCATGGGAAGCTGGCGTCGTCTTCGCCTCCGGCTACCCGGGCACGCCCAGCACGGAAGTGCTCGAGCAGCTGGCCACGTACGACGAGATCGATGCCCACTGGTCGACCAACGAGAAGGTGGCGTTCGAAGAAGGCATGGGCGCGGCGCTCGGCGGCGCCCGCACGATGGTGACCATGAAGCACGTCGGACTGAACGTTGCCGCCGACCCGTTCATGGTCTTCCCCTACGCCGGGACGAACGCCGGCTTCGTGGTCCTCGTCGCCGACGACCCCGGCATGTACTCCTCGCAGAACGAGCAGGACAGCCGTTACTTCGCGAAGCTGGCTAAGGTCCCGCTGCTCGAGCCGGCGGACGCCGCCCAAGCCCGAGAGATGACGAAGGCTGCCTTCGAGCTGAGCGAGCGGTTCGAGACGCCGGTCATGTTCCGCACCACCACGCGGTTGGCGCACACCCGCGGCATCGTCGAGCCGGGCGGCCGCGTCGAAGCGGCGCGCAAGAAGTTCTCCCGTGAATCGAGTCAGTACGCGATCCCGGTCTATGCACGATTCCGCCGGCCGGAGCTGGAGAAGAAGCTCCAGCAGCTGCGCGAGTTTGCCGAAGAGTTCGATGGCAACGTCATCGAGGAAGGCGACCCGAAGATCGGCATCGTGAGTCACGGGATCCCCTATCAATACGTGAAGGAGGTCGCTCCGGAGGCCACGGTCTTTAAGCTCGGGATGATCTACCCGCTGCCCGAGAGGCGGCTTAAGGAATTCTGCGCACGCTTCGAAACGGTCTACGTGGTCGAGGAGAGCGAGGGCTTCATAGAAGGGGAGATGGCCGGGTTCGGAATCCTGAACGTCATCGGCAAGGAGCGTTTCACGAATATCGGCGAGCTCAGCGCCGACATCGTTGCAGCGGGCCTCAACGGCGCGCCCATACCGGGCGACCTGAGTCAGGAGGCGACAATTCTCCCGCGTCCGCCGGTGCTCTGCGCCGGCTGCGCCCATCGCGGCGTCTTCACCACACTAAAGAACCTCGGAGCATTGGTCACGGGAGACATCGGCTGCTACACGCTGGGTACCCTGCCGCCATTCGACGCCATGCACACCACGTTTTGCATGGGGGCCAGCATCGGCAACGCGACGGGCTTCAACCGAGCCGGCGAGGAGAAGGTGGTGGCGGTGATCGGTGACTCGACATTTTTGCACGCGGGACTTCCCGGCATCCTGAGCGCCGTCTACAACCGGGTACCGACGACGACCGTACTCCTCGACAACGGTACAACCGGGATGACCGGCCACCAGGAGCACCCCGGGACGGGGCACTCGTTGAAGGGTGACGCCGCCCCGGCTGTCGACTACGAGACGCTGATCAAGGCGCTGGGCGTGGAGCACGTGAAGGTCGTCGACCCCTGGGATCTTGAAGCGACGGAGAGCGCAATCCGGGCCGGGCTCAACCACGCGGGGCCCGCGGTCATCATCGCCCGCCGACGCTGTCAGCTGCTCCCGGAAGAGAAGACGAAAGAGCACGAGCACTACGCTGTCATCCCCGAGGACTGCATCATGTGCGAGGAGTGCTTCGAGACGGGATGCCCGGCTTTGGTATGGAAGGACGAAGCGCCGTTCATTCGCGAGTGGGAGTGCCGGGGGTGCGCGATGTGCGCCGAGTTGTGTCCGGCGGAAGCCATCACGCTGGTCGAGGAGGGCTGAGCGATGACGGTGACGAACGTACTGATCGCCGGTGTGGGAGGGCAGGGCGCCATCTTGGCCAGCGAGCTGTTGGCGTTGGCTGCCATCAACGCCGGCCACGATGTGAAGCAGGGTGAGTTCCACGGTGTGGCTCAGCGTGGCGGCGCGGTGTTCAGCCACGTCCGGTTCGGCGATCGGGTCTACTCGCCGATGGCGCGACGGGCCGACGTGGACTACCTGCTGGCCTTGGAGAAGCTGGAAGCGCTGCGCTATGCCCATTTCGTGAAACACGGCGGCACGATCATCATCAACGAGCATCAAGTCGAGCCGATCCGAATCGGCGATGAGCGGCCGTACCCGGAGGACGCGGTTGAATTCCTGAAGGGCAGGGGCTTCGACGTGGTGAGCGTTAACGCCACCGAGCGCGCTATCGAGCTGGGTAACCACCGCGCGGCTAATGTCGTGCTTTTGGGCGCTCTTTCGGAGTCGCTGGACATCCCACGGGAAGTGTGGGAGAATACCCTACAGGAACGGATCCCCGGAAAACTTCTGAGCCTCAACGAGCGGGCTTTCGCTGCCGGTCAGAGTCTGGCGGCGTAGGCCTTTTCAACCAGGAGGTCGTATGCGAAGGCTGACTCTCTATGCGGTTCCCATCGCGCTGGCCGCTCTACTAGCGGGCTGCCAGGCAGACGATGGGATGATCGAGGCGCGGGCGGTCGCCCAGTACACCATCGAGGACTTCCTCGACAACACCAACGTCACCGGCTCCTCTTTCTCGCCGGACAAGAGCAAGATCCTGGTGAGCAGCAACGAGACCGGAGTCTACAACGCGTTTGCCGTTCCGGTTGACGGAAGCGAGCACGTTCAGCTCACCGAGTCTACGACCGATGGCATATTCGTGAGATCCTTCTTCCCGGAGGACGAGCGGTTCATCTACCTGGCCGACCGGGGCGGTGACGAACTGGACCACGTCTACGTTCGCGAGCTCGATGGGTCGGTCACCGACCTCACACCGGGCGACGGTCTGAAAGCCAATTACCTTGGTTGGGCTCAGGATGACCGCTCGTTCTTCATCTCCACGAACGAGCGTGACAACCGCTTCTTCGACATCTATGAGATATCGATCGCTGACTACGGGCGTTCGCTGGTCTACCAGGATGAGACCGGATACGGCTTCGCCGACATCTCACCCGACAAGCGGTACATCGCGTTCTCGAGGCCGAACACGACGTCGGACAGCGACATGTACCTCTACGATCGCCAGACCGGCGAGATGAAGCATCTCACCCCCCACGAGGGTGACATCAGCTATCAGCCCCAAACGTTCAGTCCTGACGGTTCCAGCCTCTACTACTTGACCGATGAGGGGAGCGAGTTCACCTACCTGATGCGTCGTGATCTGGCGACCGACGCAATCGAGACCGTTCAGCAGTACGACTGGGATATCTGGTACGGCTACTTTTCCAAACATGGGACGTACATGGTTGTCGGCATCAACAACGACGCCAGCACCGAGATCAGGATCTTCGAAGCAGCGACCATGACACCCGTGGAGCTGCCCGAGCTGCCGGCGGGTGACATCACGACGGTCCGGTTCTCCCGGGACGAGCAGGCGATGGCGTTTTACGTCAGCGGCAGTCGCTTCCCGCGGGATCTCTTTGTGTACGATATGAGCGGCGGCGAGCCGCGCCGGCTGACCAACACGCTGAACCCCAACGTCGACACGAATGACCTGGTCGAAGGCGAAGTCGTGCGATTCGCGTCCTACGACGGTGTAGAGATACCGGGCGTGCTCTATAAGCCGCATCAGGCGAGCCTGGATGCGAAAGCGCCGGCTTTGGTTTGGGTGCACGGCGGGCCCGGCGGCCAGTCTCGAGTGGATTACAGCGGGCTGATCCAGTACCTGGTCAACCACGGCTACGTGATCTACGCGATCAACAATCGGGGCAGCAGCGGCTACGGCAAAACGTTCTACAAGATGGACGACAGGCAGCACGGCGAAGCTGACCTGGCCGACTGCGTGGCCAGCAAGCAGATGCTGATCGAGACCGGTTACGTGGACCCGGAGCGGATCGGCATCGGTGGCGGTAGCTATGGCGGCTACATGGTGCTCGCCGCTCTGACGCTCGCCCCCGACGAGTTCGCCGTTGGCGTCGACCTGTTCGGCATCTCGAACTGGGTGCGGACGCTGGAGAATATCCCGCCGTGGTGGGAATCGTTCCGCGAGGCGCTCTACACCGAGCTGGGCGACCCGGCGGAGGACCGGGATCGGCTGCTCAGGATCTCGCCGTTGTTCCACGCCGAGAGCATTACGCAGCCGTTGATGGTGCTACAGGGCGCCAACGATCCGCGGGTGCTTCAGGTCGAGTCGGACGAGATCGTCGCGGCGGCGCGTGCGAACGGCGTACCGGTGGAGTACATCGTGTTCGAGGATGAAGGTCACGGGTTCATCAAGAAGGAGAACCAGCTGGAGGGCTACGCGGCGATCCTCGAGTTCCTCGACAAGTATTTGAAGGGCGAGACCGACACGATCGCCGAGTAGTTGATAGATAGTATGACTCTTGTCATTGACGGTGCCGCACTACGGTGCGGCACCGTTTTGTGTTGTAGGGCAAGGGAGTTGTTGGCGATAGCGATAATTGTTCTGCTTAGTTGTTGCACTTTTGTCCCATTCACCTTACGGTAGCAAATCTCGTCCGACCGGGAGGCTACCATGCACCGCTCACCTGCTCTCGCTTCCATCGCTTTGTTCTTGTCGCTGGCCGGAGCCAATGAACTGCTTGCTCAGCGTAGCGGGTTCATCATCGGTTTCGGGCTGGGCGTGGGTGCGACGACCTATACAATCAGCAGTGGTTCTTTCGACTCCGATCGCCAGACGGATGTGGGACTGGCAACCGACTTCAAGATCGGAGCGCAAGTGAGCCCTTCATTCCAGGTGTATTCTCTCGGCTGTCGGCGTTACCTACGTGCTCCCGTCGGCCCCGATACACCTGAGCGGTGGAATTGGCTTCGCTTCGTGGGTTGATATATGTGTGGAGTGCAGCGGTCAAAGCTACTCGGGCGTAGGCTTAACGGGCGGTTTTGGTTGGGAGTTCGCCGATTTATGGCTGCTGGACGTCGGCGTGACCTACGCCCAGCCCGGCGATGTGGACATGTTTCTTGGGAATCTGCAGTCCGATTTGTTCGGCGAGCCGTTGGCTGCGCTGGACAAGCGGCAAGTGGAGCTGGGCGTTCAGGTGAGCTATTGACTGACCCAGCGGCTATCCTAGCGATCGCACTCGCAGAGAAGCCGAGCGATGGAGACTATGAGAATGTCGCCGACCGTGGATTCTTGGCGGTGACTGGAGGGATTTAAGGGATGGATCGACGCAGCTTTGTGAAGCGTGCGGCTGCCTCGGCGGCAGCTCTGCATCTCATGCCCCGCATATCGGCGGGAGGCGAGCCACGCCCGGGTCGTGCGAATCCCGAGGCCCTCATCATGGACGCCATGGGGGAGCTGAGGCCGATCTACGAGCCGCCCCTTGTCCGGGAGATGCTGGCTAGCGGAATCGACTCGATTACCGTCACGCTGTGCGATCCAAAGGCGGAGGGTGCTGAGGCGCTAGAGCTGGCGGTGGACGGGCTGATGGAATACGACCGCTACCTGGCGGTGCACCCGGAGCTGTTCGTGAAGGCGACGTCGGTCGGTCATGTCGATGAGGCTCGTGCGTCCGGGCGGATGGCGGTGTTCTACCTTTATCAAAACGCCACCCAGTTCGACGATGACCTGGATCGAGTCGAGATGTTCTACCGACTCGGCCTGACCAGCTGCCAACTGACGTACAACGAACGCAATCTCGTCGGTGTGGGATGCCGGGCCGAAGGCGATGAGGGTGGCCTCACCGAATTCGGTCGCGAGCTGATCGATCGGATGAACGCCATCAGCATGCTGGTCGATCTCTCGCACGCCAACGAGCGGACGATGGCGGAGGCGATCGAGCATTCGCGGGTGCCGGTGATCAACTCCCACACCGGATGCGATGCCGTGCATCCGCATGCACGGAACATGTCGGATGCCAATCTCCGGCGACTCGCCGACCACGGCGGCCTGGTCGGCGTGTGCCAGCTGCGACCGTTCCTGACGTATAAGAAGAAGGACAACCTGCACGCCTATTTCGACCACATCGATCACGCGGTCAACGTGGCGGGAATCGAGCAGGTGTGCATCGGCAGTGATCGGGACCACCGGGTCATCGAGATGACGCCCGAGTACGAGGCGGAGCTGCGGGCCGAGGAAGGCGCGCAGGTGGTCAGCCATGAACTCCCCTACTTCATTGACGAGCTGAACGGACCGCGGCGCATGGAGGTCGTCTGGGACGGGCTGGAGGGTAGGGGGTACTCCGAAGCCGAGATCGAGAAGATCATGGGTCTGAACCTGTATCGTCTGTACGAACAGGTCATCGGTTGATACGTTTCGCGAGTAGTATCATCCTCGTGTCGGCCTTGGGCGCGTGCGTGGAGTTGCCCCAGGACATCCCTCCCAACGACGTCGTCCCGACGCCGCAGCAGATTGAATACCAGAGAATGGAGCTCATCGGGTTCATCCATTTCACGGTCAACACGTTCACCGACCAGGAGTGGGGATTCGGAGATGAATCCCCGGACGTGTTCAACCCCACGGAGTTCGATGCGCGTCAGTGGGTGTCGGTTGCCGCTGAAGCCGGCATGCGGGAGCTGATCCTCACCGCGAAACACCACGACGGGTTCTGTCTCTGGCCCTCGGCGCATACGAGCCACTCGGTCAAGAGCAGCCGGTGGAGTGGTGGGAGCGGCGACGTCGTGGGTGAGTTCGCATCGGCGGCGCGCGAGCACGGAGTGAAGGTTGGGTTCTATCTGTCCCCATGGGATCGCAACCACGCCGAGTACGGAAGCCCGCAATACCTCGACTACTACCGAAATCAACTTCGCGAGTTGTTGACCGAATACGGCGATGTGACGGAAGTCTGGATCGATGGTGCGAACGGCGGTACCGGCTATTACGGCGGTGCGAACGAAGAGCGCCGCATCGATCGCGAGACGTATTACGATTGGGAAGACACGTGGGGGCTGATCAAGTCATTGCAGCCGGGCGTGCTGATCTTCTCCGACGCCGGGCCCGATATCCGCTGGATCGGAAACGAGCATGGCTACGCCGGCGAGACCAACTGGTCGACGATCAACACGGACGGGATCGTGGTAGGAGCAGCCGACGTGGCTTACCTCAACAGCGGAGACCCGGAGGGGCAGCAATGGGTCGTTCCGCTCTGCAACACCTCGATCAGGCCGGGCTGGTTCTATCACGCGGATCAAGATGAGCGTGTAAAGACTCCCCAGCAGCTTTTG
>JBDHJS010000041.1:0-44316 GCA_039586795.1 Gemmatimonadota bacterium | reverse complement strand
CAGCCCAAAACGACGCGGGTGCGCATAACCATGAGCGTCAAACACCGCCACGTCGGGATGCTCCCGCAACTTCTTCCACGCCGCCGCCAGAACCGGCAACTCGCGAAAGCTCAAGTACCCTGGCACGTAGGGGAAAGCGATCGGCTCAATCGCAGTACTTTCATCGATGGTCTCGAGCGTTTCCAACTCGATAACCACCACTGCCGCAAACGCCTGGTTCCGTGCCTTGTCAAACGCTACATCCGCGCCCGCCACAAGACGCGGAGAGAAACCCTTGGGTGGTTCGAAGACAATGTCCGCCCGAAGCTTCTCCTGCAGGGCCCGCGCCTCAGCAACCCTCAAGCTCTTTTCGCTCACTGGACTCGCCCCACCAACAACTCCCGACGCGGCCGAAAGACGAGACTCGGAAGTCGAACGTCGATCGCCGAACAGGATTCGGTCGCCGATACGCGGCTGTCCGCTGTCGGCTGTCGAAATGACCGCCAGGTCCTTCTACTCAACCCCGACGTTGCAACAGCTCTCTAATCAACGCCGCCACAGCCGGATCGCTCGAGGCGATCTTCTGCGCCGACCCCAACACCTCCCGCGCCGCATCGGAATCGCCCATTTCATCAAGACACGAAAGCAGCGCCAACAACGGCTGCACATTCCCCGGCTGCAACTCCGCCGCCCTACGCAGCGCACCCGCCGCCGCCTCCAAATCACCGCTTCGATGCAGCAGCGACCCGAGGGTTTCGAACGCCTCCGGCAGCTCGGGCGCCTCCCGAGTGCATCGACGCAGCGTCTCGATCGCTTCCACCTCGAGCCGCGCCTCGATCTGCGCCCGACCCAACCCGAGGAGCGCGTCGGAAACGTCCGCGGCGTCGGCCGCATCCAGGTACCGCTGCCAGACGTCCACCGCCTCAGTCTTCCGATCCCGTGCCTGACCGATCAACAACGCCAGCTCGCGCAGCGCGTCGGGATCGGCCCGGCTTTCCGAAATCTTCTCTCGTAGATTCTTTTCCCGGTCGTTCACACGCAATACATCCGGTTGATATACCATAACAGCAGCGCCCGGCCGAAACCGGGCGCCTCTATCGATCGCACTCCGTTCAGGTGGGCTGCTCAGCTAGGCGCTTCCATATCGAAATGCACATAGTTCTTGGCGATGAACTCGGACCACTCCGCGGGAACCTCATCATCCGGGAATATCGCATCCACCGGGCATTCCGGCACGCAGGCACCACAGTCGATGCACTCCTCCGGGTGTATGTAGTATTGATCTGGGCCCTCGTAGATGCAGTCCACCGGACAGACATCGACACAGGCCGCGTCTTTTACTTCGATGCAGGGCTGAGCGATGATGTAGGTCACTTTCTTCTGCCCCTTGTCGCAAAATCGTGAGTACAACATAGCGGTTCGAATGTCGACCCGATTATAGGAATGGGCCATTAGGTCGGCAACCCTCTCCCAGATTGACGCGTCGCAGCCCCCAAACTAAGGTTGAATCTACGGTTAGCTCAGGTCGCCCAATTCCGATCCAGGCTGAGAAGACAGGAGACGGATTCCATGATGCCGAGGCCCAGTGCGATCCCGTTGTTGGTCGTCATCCCCACTCTGCTGCTCGGGACCGCGCTCACCATGCCGGGCTTGCCAGATCCCGGTATCAAACCGCCGGCTGCCTCCTTCGCCATCCTGGCTCGCGACGAGATCACCGGAGAGTACGGCGTCGCCGCCGCCAGCAACGCTCCGCTCATCGGCATGAACCTCGAGTTCCTCGACTACAAGGTGGGCGGCGTAGTGGTCCTTGGCGGCCCTTTCCTGGAGGTCAACGACAAGGTCATGATCGGCATGAGTGACGGGCTCGCCCCGGGCAGAGCGATAACGGTAGGACTGTTCGGCGACGAGGACCCCGAAAGTCGTCAGGTTCTGGCGCTCTCACAGAATGGTGGCGCCGCGTTCACCGGCGAGAAGCTGCCGGACCATGCCGGTGACGTGGTCGGTAACACCTATGTGATCGCGGGCAATCGCCTGGTATCGCCGGATGTTCTCACCGCCATGGAGGAGGCGTTCACGGCGGAGGACGGACGGTTGGCCGACCGACTACTGGCCGCTCTCCTGGCAGGCCGGGACGCCGGCGGTGAAGAAGACGGCGCTCACTCCGCCGCCCTATTGGTCGTCGGTCCCGGAGCGCGCTTCGCGACCCGGGATCGGCTTGTCGAGCTGAGGATCGATTACGTGGCGGGCGACGCTATCGAGGCGCTCGCCGAGATGAGCGCAGAAATAGACTCGATCTACGGTATCGTCAGGTAGCCGCCGCTTCTTCCACAGCCGCCTTGATTTTGTCGAACGGGGGCAGCACGCTGGCGTCTTCCGATACCCAGCGGAAGCGGATGATCCCGTCCTTATCGATCACGAAAGCCGCCCGCTTCGCCACCCCGCGCAACCCGCCCAGCTCCTCGTAGAGTGCTCCGTAGGACGCCGCCGTCTCTTTGTTGAAGTCGCTCAACAGTTCGAACGGCAACTTCAGCTGCTCTGCCCAAATCTTGAGCGTGTACTGGCTGTCTACGCTCGTGCCCAGCACACGAGTGCTCAAGCCCGTGTAGAAATCGAAGTCATCCCGCACGATCCTCAACTCGTTCGTGCAGACAGGGGTGAAGGCGAGCGGCACGAACAGGAGCACGGTCGGCCCTTTGCCGAAGTGCTCCTCGAGCGATACCGAATCGCCGGACGACGAGTTGAGCTCGAAATGGGGAGCTGGTTCGCCGATTTCGGCGGCTAGCGACATCGGACCTCCACATATATGGCGAGTGCTTCTTATATAGCACGACCGTGAATATCCTATGCTAAGATGACCCAGCCAGAGCGCAAGTACGAGCCGTTCTGGTAGACGAAGCCACAGATAGTGTTAATTTATAGGGTTCCGACAGTCTTTGGGTCGCAAACCGGCCGGCCAGGCCCGTAGCCTTGGCTGGGCCGCGAGGCGTCTAATGCGCGAATTGAAGGTCTTACAGCCCGGCGAACTCCCGATGGAGTACGAAATCCTACGGCGGCAGCGCGAAGAGGTGCAGCCGCTGCTCGAGGATCGTACGCCCATCAACGCCGGTCCGGAGGGCCGCAAGCCGCGTTGGCTAAAAGCGCGGGCGCCCGGCTCGGGCGAGTACGTGAATCTGAAGCGGCTGATGCGCGCCAAGACGTTGCATACGGTCTGCGAGGAAGCGCACTGTCCTAACATGGGCGAGTGTTGGGGCCAGGGCACCGCGACATTCATCATCCTCGGCGACATCTGCACGCGCTCCTGCTCCTACTGCGCCGTGACGACGGGGATGCCGGAAGGGCTGGACGAAGCGGAGCCGATGCGTGTTGCCGAGGCCGTGCGCGCCATGGAGCTCAAGCACGCGGTAATCACGTCGGTCAATCGAGACGATCTGCCAGACGGGGGCGCCGGTATCTTCGCCGAGACGATCCGATCGATCCGCCGGTTGACCCCCGAGTGCTCCGTGGAGGTGCTCACCCCAGACTTCAAGGGTGATCTGGATGCTGTCGAGATCGTCGTCGACGCACGGCCCGAGATCTTCAGTCACAACCTGGAGACGGTCTCCCGGCTCTACCGCTTCATCAGGCCGGGCGGCCGCTACGACCGCGCGCTCGAGGTCCTTGCTCATTCGAAGACAGTCGACTCGGAAGTGCTGACGAAATCCGGGATCATCTGTGGGATGGGTGAAACGCAAGAGGAGCTGCTCGCCGCGATGTCCGATCTGCACCAGGTGGGCATCGAAATACTGACGCTTGGGCAGTACCTGCGTCCCTCAGCTCAGCATCTTCCCATCGACCGGTACTACACTCCGGATGAATTCGCCGAGTTGAAGCAGGTCGGCGAGGTGGAGATCGGGTTCAAGCATGTGGAAGCGGGCCCACTGGTCCGCAGTTCGTACCACGCTCGAGAACAGGTGGAGTCGATCGGTGGCGGTTCGTTCTCCCAGCGGCCGGCACCGACGACCTGACGCCGGACTGAGCGAAGAGGTCCTCTCCCCCACAGGTGAGCAGCACAGGATGTAGAAACGCGGGCGCTGCCGCCGGCGTTGTTGGGCAGTACCGAGACGGAGGAATCGATCCGTGGCAACAAGAACAAAACCGACGGATGAGCTGCTGGGCCTCGATCGCGACGCGCTGATCGAGATGCTCAGGTGGATGATCCTCGGCCGCCGCTACGAGGAAAAGACCGCCGAGATGTATCAGGTGGGCAAGATCGGCGGCTTCTGCCACCTATACATAGGACAGGAGGCGGTGGCGGTGGGCGCCATCACGCCGCTGCGCGACGACGACTACGTGATCACGGCCTACCGGGACCACGTACACGGGCTCGTATGCGGCATGGATCCCGGCGCCATCATGGCCGAGCTGTTCGGTCGGGTGGACGGCTCTTCTAAGGGCAAAGGCGGCTCGATGCACCTGTTCGATGCATCGAAGAACTTCATGGGCGGCCACGCCATCGTCGGCGGCCACTTACCGATCGCCGTCGGCATCGGTTACGCCATCCGCTATCGCGAAGGGGATCAGGTCTGCGTCTGCTTCCTGGGTGACTCCGTCGCCAACATCGGCGCGTTCAACGAAGCGCTCAACATGACGGCGCTGTTCGGCCTACCCGTCGTCTTCATCATCGAAAACAACCAGTACGGCATGGGCACGGCCGTGCATCGCGCCGCGGCGATCGAAAACCTGGCCGACCGGGCCTGCGCTTACGAGGGCATGCAGGGCTGGACGATCGATGGTATGGACTTGCTCGAGGTGCGCCGCACGATCGAGTCGGCCGTCGACCGCGCCCGCACCCACAAGCTCCCGAGCTTGGTCGAGGCGAAGACATACCGTTTCGTCGGTCACTCCATGTCGGACCCGAACTACGGCCACTACCGCACCAAGGAAGAAGTCAGCGGCTTCAAAGCAAATGATGACCCCATCAAGCGGTACATCGAAACGCTGAAGAAGCACGAGATGGTGACCGATTCCGACCTCGAGCTCATCGAGGGTGACGTTAAGAAGATCGTCGACGGCGCCGTCGAGTTCGCTCAGAACAGCCCCGCGCCCACCGCCGATGACCTGTACACCGACATCTACGCCGGGGACTACCCCGACCTGAAGCGGAGGGACCCATGGCGGTGATCACTTACAGGGATGCCCTCAACCAGGCGCTCGCCGAAGAGATGCGCCGCGATCCCGACATCTTCCTGATGGGCGAGGAGGTCGGAGCCTACCAGGGCGCGTACAAAGTCAGCCGCGACCTGCTCGAAGAGTTTGGAGAATGGCGAGTACGTGACATGCCGATCGCGGAGCTTGGCTTCACCGGCCTGGGTGTTGGCGCCGCGATGGTCGGGCTACGACCGATAGTCGAGTACATGACCTGGAGCTTCGCCCTTCTGGCGATTGACGGCATCGTCAACGCCGCGGCCAAGATGCGCTACATGTCAGGCGGTCAATTCAAGATGCCGATCACGTTCCGCGGACCCAGCGGCGTGGCCAACCAGCTGGCGGCGACGCACTCGCAGGCTCTCGAGTCGTGGTACGCCAACGTGCCGGGCCTGAAGGTCGTGGCCCCCGCGACGCCTCACGACGCCAAAGGCTTGCTCAAGTCGGCGATTCGAGATGACGACGCGGTCGTCTTTCTGGAGGGCGAACTGCTCTACGGCGCGAAGGGTGATGTGCCGGAGGACGAAGACTTCACCATCCCGCTGGGCGTCTCCGACATTAAGCGACCGGGGACGGATGTGACGATCGTCGTACACTCTCGTCCACTCCATTCCGCGCTCCGCGCCGCCGAGACTCTGGAGGCCGAAGACGGAATATCCGCCGAGGTCATCGATCCCCGCACGCTTCGTCCGATGGACATCGATACCATCCTCGACTCGGTACGCAAGACAAATCGCTGCGTCATCGTCGAGGAAGGGTGGGTCATATCCGGCATCGGCGCGCAGATCGTCGATGACATTCAGCGAGAGGCGTTCGACTACCTCGACGCGCCGATCGCTCGTGTGACCGGCGCGGATGCTCCGCACCCGTACGCAAAGAACCTCGAGCAGCTTCACTTCCCCCAGGCGGACTTCATCACCAAAGCCGTCCGCCAGGTCTGCTACCGGGATTAACGTATGGCCACGCGAATCGTGATGTCGAAGCTGTCGCCCACCATGGAAGAGGGGCGAATCATCCAGTGGGTCAAGAAGGAAGGCGACCCCGTGGAGTCGGGCGACGTCGTCGTCGAAGTCGAAACCGATAAGGCCACGATGGAAGTGGAGGCCATGGGCTCCGGCGTGCTGAGGAAGATCCTTGTCGAGGAAAACGCCACCGTGCCCACCGGTACGCTCCTCGCCGTCGTCGCAGCCGCTGACGAGGACATCTCGAGCATCCTCGCCGAAGCGGAGGCCGCCGTGCCCAGCACCGACGGCGACGGCGCCGCAACCACAGCGGAACCCGCGGCCACCGAGCCGGAGCCCGCAGCCGCGACCCAACCGGTAGCAGTTTCGGCGCCCGAACCCGTCGTCGAGTCGCAGCACGATGGCGGCCGCGTGAAAGCCTCGCCCCTCGCTCGACGGATTGCTCAGGACAGCGGCGTGCCGCTCCAAAGCGTGCAGGGTACCGGCACCGGCGGCCGCATCATCAAGCGTGACATCGAGGCCGCGATCAGCGGCGTCGTCGCGGCGCCCGTTACCGCCGCCGTGGGGCCCGAGCCTCCTTACCAGCGGGTCGAGCTCACCCAGCTGCGAAAGGCTATCGCGCGCAACCTGGTGCAAAGCCTGGGGCCAGTCCCCCACTTCTTCCTGACCACAGAGATCGACATGGGTCGGGCACTCGACCTGCGCGCGGAACTCAACCGCTCTTTAGAGGGATCGGGCGTCAAGATCGGCGTAAACGAGATCCTCATCAAAACGGCGGCCCAGGCCCTGGCCGAGCACCCGAACGTCAATGCCGCCTTCGCGGAAGACCACATTCGCCGATTCACACGTGTCGACGTCGGCCTGGCGGTTGCTGTGAGCGACGGTCTCATCACCCCCGTCCTGCGTAACGTCGGGCCCAAAGGGCTCCGGCAAATCTCAACCGAAATGCGCGGCCTGATCGAGCGCGCCCGGGAGCGGAAGCTCGCCCCCGAGGAGTACTATGGCGCGACGTTCACGATCTCGAACCTCGGGATGTACGGTATCGACGAATTCACCGCCGTGATCAATCCGCCGGCCGCCACGATCCTGGCCGTGGGCGCCACGGTCGAGAAGCCTGTCGTGATCGACGGGTCGATCGAGATACGCTCGCGCATGCGCGTGACGCTCTCGTGCGACCATCGTGCGGTTGACGGGGCGATGGGGGCGGAATTCCTCGCCACTTTCCGAGAGATGCTGGAAAACCCGCTTCGTCTGGTGCTCTAGTCGTTCCAATCGCAAATTTACCGCCACAGATCCCATAAACTCGACCGGGAGAGTCACGTGGCCAAGAAACCTGAAGGCATAAAGGACAGTTACGACCTCGTCGTGATCGGCGCCGGTCCGGGCGGCTATGTCGCCGCCATTCGCGCCGCCCAGCTCGGACTCAGCGTTGCCTGTATCGACGCCGAGACCGACGAAGGCGGACTGGGTGGCGTATGCCTCAACTGGGGCTGCATTCCGACAAAAGCACTGCTCGAGAGTGCCGGTCTTGCCCGACACGTGAAGGAAGACGCCGCCTCGTTTGGCGTCGACATCACGAGCTACAGCCTGAACTTCGGAGCGGCCGTTCAGCGAAGCCGCAAGGTCAGCGAGCGTCTGACGAAGGGAATCAAGTTCCTGTTCGACAAGAACGGCGTAACGGCGATCCTTGGCCGAGCCAAGCTGGCAGGTGAAAAGAAGGTGGAGGTCGAGCTGAAGTCCGGGGGCAAGACCACGATCAAAGCGACCAACATCATCATCGCGACAGGCTCACGGCCAAAGACGTTCCCCGGATTCGAGTTCGATGGCGATCGTGTAATAAGCAGTCGCGAGGCGCTCGAGCTCAAGAGGCTTCCCGGCAGCATCATGGTAGCGGGCGCCGGTTCGATCGGGATGGAGTTCGCCGACATGTTCGCCGCCTTCGACAGCAAGGTGACCATCGTAGAAGCGCTGCCTCAGATCCTCCCGCTCGAGGATGAAGAGGTCGCCGGGGTCGTGGGCCGCTCGTTCAAGAAACGCGGCATCGCGGTGAAGGCCAAGACGAAAGTGAAGTCGCTGGAGAAGCTAAAAACCAAGTTGAAGGTGACGATCGAGGCGCCCGGCGGTGACGAGCTCGTCGAGTGCGACATGCTGCTGATGGCAGTGGGTCGCACACCGAACGTTGAGGACCTCGGCCTCGAGGCTGCCGGCGTTAAGCTGGACGAGAACGGCTGGATCCAGATCGACGAGTACAACCGAACCAGCGCCGACGGCATCTACGCCATCGGAGATGTCGCCGGCCCGCCGATGCTCGCTCACAAAGGCTCTCACGAGGGGGCGGTCGCCGCCGAGCACATCACCGGCGCCTCGACCCATCCCGTCGATCGCAATAACATTCCCTCCTGCACGTACTGTCACCCCGAGGTCGCCAGCGTGGGTCGCTCCGAGAAACAGGCGAAAGAGGACGGCTTCGATGTGACGGTCGGGAAGTTCCCGTTCAGCGCGAACGGTCGAGCCCTCGCGGCTGGGGCACCCGACGGATTGGTCAAAATCGTCGCCGATGCCAAGTACGGAGAAGTTCTCGGCGTTCACATGGTCGGGCACAACGTGACCGAACTGATCGCTGAAGTTACCCTTGGCCGCGCCCTCGAGACGACGGTGGAAGAGCTGGCCGGGACCGTACACGCTCACCCCACCCTGGCCGAGGCGGTGATGGAGGCCGGACTGGCCACCCTGGGTCGGCCCATCCACATTTAGGTATAGGGCCCGCGGTGGGGGCAAGCAGCATTGAGCGGATCAAGAATCTGTAACACGATCAGGCTACCGGGCCTCACCAACTACGGTGAGGCCCTCGAACTTCAGCGCCGCCTGGCCAGGGCCCGCGTCGACAAGCTCCAACTCGAAGATCTGCTACTCCTGCTCGAACACCCTCGGGTTATCACTCTGGGGCGCGGCTCCAGCGAGTCAAACGTCCTCGCTTCCGCTGACGCGCTTTCCAAGCTCGGCGTATCTGTCCACGAGATCGAGCGCGGTGGCGACGTCACATATCACGGGCCGGGCCAGCTGATCGGTTACCCTATCATCGACCTGACGCAGCATCGCCAGGACCTCCACTGGTACCTCAGGCAGCTGGAAGAAGTGTTGATCCAGGCCCTTCGCGCCTTTGGGATCACAGGCCGCCGAGTTGAAGGCTACACCGGCGTGTGGGTAGGAGACCGCAAGATCGCATCGATAGGTGTCCACGTGACGCGCTGGGTCACCTTTCACGGCTTCGCTCTCAACGTGAGCACGGACCTGACCGATTTCGATCTTATCGTGCCCTGTGGAATAGACGCTGTACAGATGACTTCAGTGCAGAACGAGACCGGCAAGCCTCAAACGGTGAGCCAGCTGGGTGACGAAGTTTCGCGCTGCTTCGGCGAGGTCTTCGATCTTGTGATGAAGGACGGCGAACTGGAGCGGTTGGGCTAGCTTACTTCCCGCCCATCGCGCGCAATACGAACAGCAAGTTGGCCGGTCGCTCGGCCATCCGCCTCATGAAGTACGGGTACCACTCGTTGCCGTACGGCACGTAGATCCGCATCCCGAATCCCTGTTCGACCAGCTTTGTGTGCATGTCGCGCCGCACGCCATAGAGCATCTGGAACTCTGCCGGAGCTTTTCGATCGCTATGCTCGCCGATCAGACGCTTACCCGCGTCGAGCATCCGGTCATCGTGAGTCGCGATGCCCACGGGCGCATTCGAATCCATGAGTATTTCGAGCAGCCGCACGTAAGCGTCGTCAATCTCACGCTTCTTCTGGAACGCCAGCTCCGCCGGCTCCTTGTAGGCGCCTTTACACAGCCGAACCGGCGCACCCAGACTGGCCAGTTTTCGGACATCGTCTTCGCTGCGCCGTAGGTACGACTGGATGACCGCGCCAATGTTCTTGAATTCTTGGAATAGCGCGTAGAATACATCGAGCGTGGCGTCCACGTATTCCGAGGCTTCCATATCCATGCGCACGAAGTTTTCGTGCCGCTGCGCCGCCTCCGCCAGTCGCCGCATGTTCTCCAGGCAAAGCTCACGGTCGATAGCCAGACCAATTTGGGTCGGCTTGATCGAGATGGTCGCTTTGACACCGTTCTCAGAGCTCAGGCGATCCAGGATTTTGATGTAGTCGTCCGTTGCTGCCCGCGCCTGCTGCTCGCTCTCCACCGCCTCACCAAGGTGGTCCAGCGTAACGTCCATCCCCGACCCATTCAGATTACGCACCGCGCCGATGGCTTCATCAAGCGTCTCGCCTGCCACGAAACGACGCGACCGCTTCCGGGCCAGCTTCGAGTTTAGTACGAAGTTCTGTAGCCGCTTCTGTTCACTCAGATAGAGCAGTACGCTGCGCAGCATACTCGCGGTCCTGAAATTAGGTGAATGCTAGTGGGGCTATGTGTCTTCGACGCAGGGCGCCAAACATACACGACCCGGCGCCCCGGTGCCAGCGGTCGATCGTCAGCCCGCGTCGCCCACGCGTTGGCGAAGCTCCGTAAGCTTCACCAGGCTGATCACTCGATAGCCCTCAGCCTCGAGAGCCTCTCGACCCCCTTCCTCACGATCGACGAGCGCCAGAACGGCCAGGATCCTCGCGTCGGCCGCTTTCAATGCTTCGCACGCCTTCAGAGCGGACCCGCCCGTCGTGATCGTGTCCTCGATCACCACCACTTCTTGACCCGACTCGAAGCATCCCTCGATTTGCCGGCCAACGCCGTGACCTTTCGGCTCCTTGCGCACCGTGAAGGCCTCGAGCGGGCGGCCATCCAGAAAGCTCCTGTGCGCGATCGCATAGGCGATCGGATCGGCTCCCATCGTCAAACCTCCCACCGACGCGGGGCTCAGTCCCGCCTCGTCCAGCGCCGCCAGACCCAGCGCGCCGATCAGCGCCTGGCCTTCCGCCGACATAGTCGACGTCCGGGCATCGACGTAAAAGCGGCTCTTCTTTCCGCTCCGCAGAGTGAAATCGCCGATCTTGAATGACCGTTCCGCCAACAGCTCGATCAACCGCTCGTGCTCGTTCATGTCCCGTTTCCGTTTGGGTGAAACCTCCCGACCTCGCTATGCAAGAAAAACGCCGCGCCGATCCGCTCGATCGGTCCGCGACGCCATCCAGCACCCGCAGATCTCGACGCCAGGCTTAGCTCAGCCCTTGACCCCACCGCCTGCCGTGTCGGCGGCAACCGTATCGCCTGCTTCCGGCTGACAGTCGCCGCAAAGCCCATAGATCTCCAAACGCCGGCTCTGCACGGCATAACCCTGCTCGGCGGCGATCTGGAACTGAAGATCGTCCAGCGCGCTGCGCGTGAACCGCTCTACTTTGCCACATCCTGTGCAAATCAGGTGGTCGTATCGTGCCTCGCCCGCCTGGTGCTCGTAACGCTTGTAACCCTCGCCAAAGTCCAGCTCTCGAGCCAAATCTGCTTCCACCAGCAGGTTCAGCGTCCGGTAGAGCGTCGCCTTTCCCACGTGCTCTCCCCGCTCCCGGAGAATGTCGGCCAGGTCATCTACCGAGAGCTGATGCTCACTCTCGAACAGCGACAGGGCGATCGCTTCTCGCTGATGCGTCACCGGCAGGCGTTGCTGATGGAGATAGGCGCGAAACAGGTCCATCAGAAGCATAGCGCAACCGACGGGCGGCTTCGGGGTGATCTTCGGGATCGTCGACTCGGAGCTACTCAACGCGGATACCTAGCCAGGCTCAAGGGCGATTAGCTGAGGCCATCAACTCAACGTGGAGCCGTTTTCAACGATGATAATAGCCCCGCCTTCCCCTACCCGCAATCTCCGGCCTCGGCTATCCCCTCACGTTCAGCGATTCTGCGGTCCGCGATCCGGTCGCTCGGCCACCGCAACTCCTACGACGCCAAGATCGCCCGCGGCCAGGGCATACAACCGCTCCGAGCCCACCGCGATCCGACTGGCTAGGATGTCCAGCCTGTAGCTCGCCCTGAAAGTGCCAAGTTTGTCGAACACATCGATTATCGAGGCGCTGTCCGCACCACGTAGAGTGTGCGCCCAGATCGTCGAATCGGGAGCGATGGCGAGTCGTCTTATGTGGGAACGGGAGCCCGAGACCTCGAAATCAGGTGGGATCTCCGCTCCAAGTTCGGCGAACCGCTTGCGTATCCTCTCCTCGATAGTCTCGATCTCTTCCGGACTGCGCTCGAGCGGACCTATCTCGGTGCGACGGATCGGCTGTTGCGAGTGACCCTCGGGCGCAAACCGCAGAATCAGGTAGTCCGGCCCCGGCGGCGACAGCAGCAGCCCGCCCTCCGGCGACGCAGCCACGGCATATGAGTGGTTTCTATCGATTTGGCCCGGCCGCTCCGTCCCGGTAACACCTTCATCGCTGAATCGAGGCTCCGGCAAGACGGAGTCGAGCGTAACGACGCGGAACTCGGCCACGTCATCCGGAGGGAAGAGCTCGACCTTCACGTAAAAGGTATCGCCGAGCGCAGCCATGATATCCGTCGCCATTCCGGCTCCGCCGGCTTCTGCTGTCCCCAGCAGCTGTTCTTCGGGACTCCAGTAGGTGACGCGCCCGGTCATCGACAGAACGGCGGCAACGCCCCTTTTATTCACGGCGACGTCGAACGGGTGTGTGTACTCACCGGGCCCGCCCCCTTCGCGCCCGAGTGTCACATCGAGATGGCCATCGACTGTATAGACTCTAAGCTCCGGCGGCTGAGCTTCGAGTATCAGGAGTCGCCCGCGCTCTTCGTCCACCGCCATGGCCAGGGGTGCCGAGAACGGTGGTTCTTGATTGGGGTCTGGAGGGATGAGCCAGCGAGTCTCCACCGGGATCGCGGCCAGCGTGCTCGCGCCGGCAGCGTCCGCTTCGTCCGAATGGGTCAGCATCAGACTTCTTTGATGGCCGCAATGCACCCGGCCATGCACCCCTCGTACTGGGCGTCGCACTTATCCCTGCCCGCGATGATCCCCATCGACAAGTAGCAGTAGAACGCCCCCGTCAGGCAGTACGCCTCGCATTTCGCCCGATCGTTTTCCGCCGCCGTAGTCGCGGGCGGCGTGGCAACCTGGCAGATGCCGATGGCGGCTACGAGAAAGAGCAGTCTTCTCATTCCTCACCTCCCTCACCTTTGCTTGATGAGCATCCCGTAGTTGCAGCCGGAGAGACACCCCGCGACGTAGAAGTTGCAGACCATCGAGTCGATGACCTCGCAGTTCTCCTTCGCCTTCTCGGCACAGATCGCCTCGCACACGACCCGCAACAGCGCATCTGGAATGATGACCGTAAAGCCTGTGGCCGCCCCGGGTCGACCCAGCAAGAGCGCTACCGCGACCGCCAGCAACACCAGTCGTCTCCGCATCCCCCACATCCTTTCATCTAAGTGTTGAAGAGCTCGACAGAGCCCCCAGCGCTCTCTTTGCACTAATGACCGACGCCGAGTCGAGACGTCCGCTTCGCACGAACTCCACCCTACCATCGGCGGCCACCAGAACCGTGTACGGCACCACGCTTACCCCTAGCACCTCGGCAAACCGACGCGGGTCGGTCGGGACCACGGTACGCGCTCCGGGCAGATGATCCCTCGCGTACGCCAGCGCGGCCAGGCTGTCCCTCTCCACTGTTACGGCCAGCACGGTTGCAGCTTCACCCGCTGCGCCAACCACCTCCTGCCAGGCGGCGAGGTTCGCGTAGCAAGCTGGGCACGTCGAGGAGAAGACGAGCAGCAAGGATGGCCGTTCCGACGGGACTCGGCGCAATCCTTCTCCCTCTCCATCCTGCGACGCACCCAGCGTCCGGAATTCGAGATCCGCTGCCAGCGTCTCCCCCTGGCGAAGCGCCTTGGGTACGCCTCGCAACGCTGGCATGACGCGATCGACTGCCAGGAAGTACAGCGCCGCGACCGCCACCACCCCCGTGAGCAGACTTAGCACACGGTCGACCCAAGCTTTGCTGCTACCTGCCAATACGCCCTCCTTGAACGGTCTGCGACGGCCTCACGAGCTTCGAAAGCCCCACGGCCACTCGGGGAGAGCTCGAGGTCCGCGAGCGAAACGGGCTGAAGCAGGGACAGTCTAGCGGCAGGGTCTCAACGAATCGTCATCGACACCGGTGGCGGCGCCGTCAGGGTAGCGAAAAAGGCCCTATTCTGCTTGATTTCCGCCTGTTGGATGTAGTCGAGAAGAGGCTCTCGCAGCGTTCCCGGCCCGCCAACGTTCTCTATATGTCAGGTGTTAGTGTGGCGAGACGAGGGGAACCGTCGCCTCGCCGGGGTGGCGTGGACCCTGTGGGTCTTTTTGTGTCTATACTCTTCGGCAACTTTCGCGAACAGGAACGAAGCAGCTCAGTGACGACTTCGGCGTCCCTATTCAAAGCCCTAACGATCTCGGTCCTTCTGGCGCCGGCGCTTCTTGGCGTGCGGTCGGCGTCGGCCCAGACCGAATCCAACGGGGACAACGGCGACGCCCCGCCCGCAACGCCATCCGTTGTCGCGGCGACCCGGGAAGCGGATGTGAATATCGATGGGCGGCTTGATGAGACCGCCTGGCAGAGAGCGATCCCGGCCACGAGCTTCGTTCAGGGTGAGCCGGTAGAAGGCGCGCCGGCGGAGCAGCCGACCGAGGTCCGTGTCCTGTACGACGAAGGCGCGATCTATGTCGGCGCTTTCATGTATGACCCACAACCTGACCGCATCGCCACTCAGCTCGTTCGCCGCGATGAGAACGGTGCCTACGACTACTTTGAGCTCTCTCTCGATTCGAACAACGACAAACGCACCGGTTACAGGTTTCGTGTTAGCGCATCGAACGTGCAGCGCGACGTCTTCATGTACGACGACGTGCGCGAGGATGAGAACTGGGACGCGATCTGGCAGTCGGCCGTGCACCGCGACTCGACCGGCTGGTACGCGGAGCTTCGCATCCCGCTTTCACAGCTGCGGTACATAGCCCAGGACTCGGTGCAATCGTGGGGCATTAACTTCTCACGTCGCCGTCTAGTAAGCGCCGAGCACACGTATTTTTCGCTCGAGTCGCGCGTTCAACACGGCAAGGTAAGCGTGTTCGGCCAGCTCGAAGGCCTGCACTTGCCGCAGGGCACTCGTCGAATCGAGTTCCGGCCCTACGTCCTGGCCCGCGCCAACACCGGACCTTCCGATCCAAGCGATCCGTTCTTCGATGGCAGCCAGGCCAATGGCCGGGTCGGTCTCGACTTCCGTTACGGACTCGGCGCCAACTACACCCTCGACGCCACGATCAATCCCGACTTCGGCCAGGTCGAGGTCGATCCCGCCGTGGTCAACCTGACGCAGTTCGAGGTCTTCTTCCCGGAGCGGAGACCGTTCTTCGTCGAAGACGGCCAGGTCTTCCAGTTCCGCCTGTCGGGCAGGCAGAACCAGCTCTTTTACACGCGGCGAATTGGCCGCGAGCCTCGTGGCACCGTACCGACGTTCGCGTCGTTCCAGCAGGTGCCTCAAGAAACGACGATCATGACGGCCGCAAAAGTCACTGGTCGTTCAGCCGGCGGTTTGGCCATCGGCGCCCTGGCTGCCTTCACCGAGAAGGAGTCGGGGCTAGCCTACAACAACAATACCGGTAACACCGTCAGGTTCATGGTGGAGCCGCCAGCTCAATATGGAGTGTTCCGGGCCCAGCAGGACCTCCGAGACGGCGCCTCGACGGTGGGCGGTATCTTCACGATCGCGAATCGCAATCTCCCCAGTAACGGAAAATTCAACTTTTTGCCGGCCAACGCCTATAGCATGGGGCTGGATTTCGAGCACAACTTCGGCGGCGCCAGTTCCCGGGATTGGGCTCTCTGGGGTTTCTTTGCCGGCAGCCACGTCCGCGGCGACTCGGTCGCCATGATCCGCATCCAGCGGAACAGTGCCCACTACTTCCAGCGGCCCGACGCTGACTACCTGGAAGTCGACTCCACAGCCACTTCGCTGACCGGCGTCAACTGGCGGCTGCAGTTCGAGCGCCGCAGCGCCAAGCATTGGACCGGGGGCGTCTGGCTGGGCCAGATCTCGCCAGGCTTCGAGGTCAACGACCTCGGCTTCTCCCAATCGAATGAACGGCTGGACGCGGGCTTTCGTGTCTCTTACCGGGAGATCACGCCCGGCTCGCTGTTCCGCAGCTACCGGATCAACTTCTTCACCTTCCACAACTGGCGACACTCGGCGTTGGATGATCCACTCTCGTGGAACTCCTGGCAGCAGGCGCATAAGGGGGGCATGTTCCGGCTGGGCGGCGACTTCACGTTCAATAACTTCTGGGGCGTTGACATCAACGCTACCTATGACCCACAGGTCTTGAGCGACGTCGAGACCCGTGGTGGGCCGCTGATGATCGACCCCTCTTCCTACGAGTTCGGCCTCCGGCTCAACACCGACCGGCGCCGGCCGCTGTTCCTCGAACCGGAATTCGAGTACCAGAATCGCTATCGCGATGCCTACGCGTGGGAAGTCGGCATGGGTATCGGCTTCCGGCCCGTACCCAGTATCGAGATGTTCTTCGAACCGGCCTATGGCCAACAGGTCGACCCGGCCCAGTATGTCACCACCAGCGATTTCGTCGGCTTCATACCCACTTACGGAAACCGCTACTTCTTCTCCGACCTCAAGCGGCACGAGTTCTCCTTCGAGACGCGGCTGAATATCTCCTTCAACACAAACCTCACCCTGCAGCTGTACGCGCAGCCACTAATCTCGTCGGGCGATTACCTGACTTACAAACAGCTGGCAAAATCAGAGACGTTCGCGTTCGACGTGTTCGAGGAAGGCACCGGGGTGGAGGTGGACGGGGATGTCACCTGCGTGGACGGGCGGACCTGCACGTACGATGGCACTCGCTACATCGACTGGGACGGGGACGGCCAGACGGACATTTCGTTCGGCGACAAGCCCTTCAACATCCAATCGCTGCGACTCAACGCGGTGTTGCGCTGGGAGTATCGTCCCGGCTCCACCATCTTCTTCGTCTGGCAGCAGAATCGTCGCAACAGCGTGGGCACCGGCACGTTCGACCTGAGCCGCGATCTGGATCTGCTCCGCGGTATCGAGCCGGAGAACGCTTTCATTCTGAAGGTCAACTACTGGCTGGGACTCTAGTCGCTACCCGCTAAGTCTTCCTCGTCAACTTCCAGAAATCTGAGCTGAGACCGAGTTCGGCAAAGAACGCCCCCACCTCCTCCGGCGTCTTCCGCCGCCATTCAGGCCGCAAACGATCGTGGTACCAAACCTGCGCCATTCGCCAGACTGTTTCGAGTGTCACAGTGGCGCCGCGCAGCATCCGCCGCTCCTCGCACCAGCGGTCCACATGCTCTTCCGACCGGAAGAGTAGAATGGTCCCTCAAGTGAAGAAGATATCGTCCCACCAATGAGCGGCCGGCACGGCGAAGTGAATGATCTCGCCGTTATCTTTGACTGTACCGTCCTCGACCTCAATGGAAAGCTCTTCCCCGCAATCGGGGCACGACGCACGTATCCGGGCATCGCAGTTCAGCATCGCCGGAATCCCCAACGCATCCCATGCACAGTTCGCCCACCAGCTGCTTTCGGCAACGCGAACCTCGAATGCCGTCGGTGAAGCCGAGAACGGCATCGCCATCAGAATTGCACCGCTTTCGGGGGAAATGACCAGGATATGATCGCTGGCCAGTCGATGGAGCGAAGCTCGAACCGCGCTCTTCGTCGCGTGGAGCGCTTCGGCAATCTGACCCGCTTCCGGAGGCCCGCCGTGCTCGAGAAAATGACCGTACACATACAGCCGGACCGTCCGATCGAGCTGGCCAGCGTCACCCGTGAACATGACTCGCCTCGCTGCCCCCTATTGGGTTCCGGCCCGTGCTCTGCGCATCAACAGCCAGCCGTAGACACCTGCGTTGATCAAGACGACCGCAACGCCGAGCCCGATCTGCAGGGCCCGCGTCAAGTTCCCCGGATACAGGATGGGGATGACGTAGTGCTCGACGAACCCGCCCTCGTATCCTGCCGCTCCTCCACTGATCCGCAGACGGTTCTCCAGCGGCGTCAGCGGGCAAATCCAACCCGCGAATTCGATCAGCGCTCCCCAAACGAAAGCCGGTACGTGTACCCAGGCGATGCGCGGCCAGCGCAGTACCAACAGCGCCCCGGCGACGACGAAGACCACAAACGCGAGGTGGATTAAGACTACCGCATCGGCTGCTAGTCTATAGAGCACGCTATCATCTTCTCAGAGCACGCAAACACTGAAGCCGAACGTCGTTGTTCCGTGACCAATGTACCATGTCCAATGTTCAATGTTCAACTTGCGTCTCACCCCAATCGCTCCAATCTTATCCCCGCCCCAACCCAACACGGAAGGAACCTCCTCATGACACGCCTCTACAAACCAGTCGCGCTTCTTCTTGCGCTACTCTTTTGTACGACTATAGCATCGGCCAAAGTCGTTCGCGTCGAGATCGAAAGCCGCGAAGTCATTCTGGACGGACGGTCGTTCGGCATCATCGGTCCGTACGAGAAGCTCGTCGGCAAGGTGTACTTCGTCTTCGATCCCGACAACCCGTACAACTCCCGGATCGTAGACCTGAAGCTGGCACCGCGTAACGCCGACGGGCTGGTCGAAGCGTGGGCGAACTTCACAGTACTGCGACCCGTGAACCCGACCGCCGGAAACGTCGCCCTGCTCGAAGTCAGCAACCGCGGTGGCAAGGCCTCGCTCCGTTACTTCAACCGGGCGACCGCGGGCGGCTTCGACCCTACTGATGCCGAGCACTTCGGCGACGGACTGCTCATGCGGCTCGGGCTCACCGTCATCTGGGTGGGATGGCAATGGGACGTCCCGCAGCAGGAGGGCCGGCTCCGCCTCCACGTTCCGGCGGCCTCGGGCGAAAACGGCGAGCCGATCGTCGGCGTCGTACGAGCCGATTGGACCGTCGATCGGCCGACCAACGTCCTCGACCTCGCTCACCGCAACCACCTCGCTTACCCGGTTCTAGACAAAGACAGCCCCCGGGTGATGCTTACGGAGCGTGACGGTCGTTTGGCCGAACGCCGTATCGTGCCGCGGAGCGAGTGGAGCTTTGGTCGCGTTGAGGAGGGCGACGTCGTCGATGACCGGACCCACATCTTCATGAGAGCCGGTTTTCAGCCCGGCAAGATCTACGAGCTGGTCTACCCAGCGGCCGACCCCAAGATCGTTGGGCTCGGACCCGCTGCGATCCGCGACATGATATCGTACGCCAAGTACGATCCCTCCAGCCCGTTTCCCGTTGACCACGGCGTCGCGATCGGCATCTCACAGACCGGGCGCTTTCTCCGTCACTACATCTACCAGGGCTTCAACACCGACGAGGAAGGCCGCAAAGCTCTGGACGGCGTGATGGTGCACACGGCCGGAGCCGGCCGGGGCAGCTTCAACCATCGCTTCGCCCAGCCATCTCGCGATGCGCATCGCTATTCAGCGTTCTTCTATCCGACCGACATCTTCCCGTTCACCAGCCGCACGCAGACCGACTGGCAAACCGGACGCACCGACGGCCTCTTCGCCCACCAGTTCGTGGACGAGAACCTGCCGAAGATCTTCTACACGAACACCGGCTACGAGTACTGGGGTCGCGCCGCGGCACTATTGCACGTCAGCGTCGACGGCCAGCGCGATGTAGAGTTGTATCCGAACGAGAGGATCTACCACTTGGCCAGCGGCCAGCATTTCGTCGGGCGCTTTCCGCCGCCCGATCAAAGCGTGATGTCGGATGATAGCGCTTACCGCGGCAACCCGTTGAACTTCCTGGTGACCATGCGGGCCTTGCTGGTTCGAATGGTAGAATGGGTTAGCGATGGGACCGAGCCGCCGCCCAGCGCTCATCCCCGACTCGCCGATGGCAACCTGGTCCCCATCGATCAGGTCGCCTTTCCGAGCATCGATGGCGTCGAGTATCCCGACGTGATCCACGAAGCCTACCGCGTCGGCTACGGACCCCGGTGGTGGACGGAGGGGATCATCGACGTCGAGCCACCCACACTTGGCGTCCCCTTCCCTTCGCTGGTGTCGCAAGTGGACGAGCTTGGGAACGAGGTCGCCGGTCTGCGCGCGATCGAAATCCTGGCGCCCATCGCCACGTACCTGCCGTGGAACCTGCGAATCGGCTATCCCGGCGGCACCGACGAGCTCACCGATTTCCTGGGCACGTACGTCCCGCTGCCAAAGACGGAAGCGGAGCGACAGGCCACCAACGATCCGCGCCCGAGCATCGAAAGCCTTTACGACAGCAAGGAGCACTATCTCAGAGAGGTCGAGCGGGCAGCGGTGTCGCTGGTCGAGCAGAGAGTGCTACTAGAAGAGGATGTTGTGTGGGTTATCCGGCGGGCTGGCGACCACTGGGACTGGCGAAGTGCACATTGAACATTGGGCATGCACGGTACATCCATCACGGAACGCTACCAAAAGTGTTCCATGATGGATGTGCCATGATCAATGTTCAACCGCGCACTCGCGTGACCGGATAGAATTCGGGCTCCTCCTCCAAAACGCCATCAAAGAAGTTCCAATTCAAGAGCCCATCATCCGAACGCGGCTCCAACAACAAGAAGATCAACCTCCCCAACGCCTGCTCCACCGGCACCACCACCGTCCCAGCAGCGACACTAACCTCAACCCGTTCGTACTCCCCAAATACCGTCCGTTGATTGTGCCCCTGGTATTCCCGCTGAGACGTCCGCGTCGAATCGATGGCAAATCGCTCTACCACCATAGATTCATCCGCCTCCAAGACCGTCCACTCCACGCCGTGATCGGCCAACACGTTCAGCACGTTCCTGAGATTCCCCGGTATCAGGTACGCCTCCGGCACGGTCTCGGTCTCCGTCCCCGCGAACGTGCCGAATTCAGCCATCATCTCCGGCTCCCGCACATCCAATCGCCGCAGCAGCGGCTGCCCAGAGTACGGGTTCCGCTCCATGGCCACATCGCCCATCAAGATCTCCACAGGCTCGGGCGCCTTCTCGAACGTGGCGCGCAGCGCCTGCGTCTGGCCGACGATGTTTGTCTCGTCCGCCTGCTGGATCGCCCGCGCGATCTGATGAGCGTTGTCGTGGGCGTAGTTGGCCACCTCTTCTACAAGTCGCTTACTGGCCTGTATGCGATCTTCGAACGTCGCGTAAGAGTAGGCTTCACTGAGCAGTCCGATGCGGTTCCGCATACCCACGTAGTTTGTCAGGAACCGCGGCTGATGACTGAACGTGTACCAACCGCGCTCGACGTCCATGCCGCGCCATGGCAGGTTGCCGTAGTAGTAGTAATCCCAATCGTACTTCGCCTTCAGCGCTCGGGTGACCTCTGGCAACATGTCCCCACGCGCCAGATCGATGATCCCAGCTTCCGTGTTCGGATGCAGCGGCGGCGCGTAGGTCGCGAAGTAAGCGTGGCGCGTCCCGTTCGTCGTGTGCAGGTCCATTATGATGTGGGGATCGTACCGCTTCCACGCTGCCACCATCGATCGCGCCTCGGGCGACTCCAGTTTCATGTTGTCCCGATTCAGGTCCAGCCCCTGGGCGTTCGCGCGCTGCCCCATCCCGGCGAGGGGTCCGTGCTGGCCTCGGCGATTGGTCAGGCTGATCCGCTCGTTACCATCCGCGTTGTAGATCGGGGCGATGAGCAAGACCATCGATTCCCGCCACTCCGCGTGCGAGCCGTTGGCCAGCTCGCGGAGCAACATCAACATCGCCTCTTTGCCGCACACCTCGCCCGCATGGATGTTCGCGCCTATGTACAGGCGCAGTTTCCCCGAGGCCAGAACCGCCTCCGGGCTCGCGTCCGCGACATCGCCAACCACGACCAGCGGCAGCGATCGTCCCTCCAGCGTGTAGCCCATCGTCGTCAGGTGGATCCAGGGCGCTTGCGACGAAACTTGCTTGACGAACTTCATCACGTCGGCGTAGCGACTCGTTTCCTCGAATCCAGTCCGCTCCGGCCTCGTCATGAGGTCGGCGGAACTAGCTCCATCCTGTCCCGGCAGAGATCCCGGCGACGAGAGAGCGAGTATGGTGGCGAACAACAGCTTCGGGACGAATCTCGATCTGATCATGGTCTTTCCCGGTTCTGGTGTGAAGAGGCCGACTACAATATGATTCCCGCCATCGGTCCGACAAGGTCGCACTCTCGTGCCAGGAGGGAATCCACGATGATCGCACGCCAGGCCATCAGATCGCTGTTCGTAGTCCTCGCCATTGCCAGCGGCGGCCCGCTGTTCGCTCAGACGTTGACGCCGGAAAAGCAGACCGCCCTTGATGAGGTCGATCGCCTCTCGTCCGAGATTCACCTCATGGCGGCGAAGCTGTGGGACTACTCGGAGATCGCGATGTTCGAGGCGCAGTCCGCCGAGTTCCTCGCCGCCGTTCTGGAAGACGAGGGCTTCACGGTGGACCGAGGCGTAGCCGATATGCCGACCGCGTTTGTCGCCACCTGGGGCAGCGGCTCGCCGGCCATCGGCGTACTCGCTGAGTTCGATGCCCTGCCCGGCGTGGGCAACGCGGCCGTACCTCATCGCCAGGCTCGGGAGGACGGCGTGACCAGCGGCCAGGGCTGCGGTCATAATCTGTTCGGTGCCGGCTCCGTGGGCGCCGCCATCGCCCTCAAGCGAACGATGGAGAAGCACGGCATCAGAGGTACCGTTAAGCTGTTCGGCACTCCGGCCGAGGAGACAGTGGTCGGCAAGGTCTACATGGCGAAGGCGGGTATCTTCGACGGGTTAGATGGCGTGCTCGACTGGCACCCCAGCCAGGAGACCGGCGTCCGCAACCAACCCGGTCGAGCGCTGAACAACTTCACCGTCGAGTTCTTCGGCCAGGCCGCGCACGGCGCCGGCGACCCCTGGAACGGTCGCAGCTCGCTGGACGCCGTGGAGATGATGAACTACGGCGTGAACCTCATGCGGGAGCACATTCGACCGACGGCTCGCATCCACTACGTGATTCCGTCGGGCGGCGACGCGCCCAACGTGGTCCCCGAGTACGCCAAGGTGTGGTACTACGTTCGGGAGGCCGACCGGGAGACGGTCGACGAGTACTACAACTGGATTCTCAGGATCGCCGAGGGTGCGGCGATGGCGACGCGCACGACGCACCAGGTGATGCTAATCACCGGCGTTCACGAGACGCTGCTCAACCGACCTCTGCAAGAAGCGATGCAGGCGAACCTCGACTACGTCGGCGCGCCCCAATTCAGCGAGGCCGACCAGGCCTTCGCCCGCGAACTTCAGCGCTCCCTCGATCTCGAGGAGAAGGGGCTGGACATCGAGATCAAGCCCCTTGCCGACGAGCCCGAGCCGGTCTCCGGCGGCTCCACCGATGTGGCAGAAGTATCCTACATCACCCCGACCGTTAGCGTCCGCGTCACCTCAGCCGCTGCCGACGTCCCCTGGCACTCCTGGGCCACCGCCGCGTCTCACGGCACTGACGGCGCCGTGCGCGCCGCCGAGGTCGCCGCCAGGGTGTTGGCCCTCACCGGCATCGACATGCTGATGGACGCCGACCTGATGGAGCGCGCCCAGGCCTTCTTCGAGGAAGCTACGGGCGGAGAAGCCTATCGCTCGCCGATTCCGGTGGATCAAGTACCGCCAGTTCCGGAGAAGGAATAGGAATAGGACTAGGGGAATAGGAACCGGGATTGAGACAGCGGACAGCGGACAGCCGCCGCTGGACCGCTAAGTAAACTTCTCGCCGAATAGGATTCGGTCGTCGAGCGCCGGCTTGTCCGCTGTCGGCTATCGAAATAGTCAAATCCATCAACGCAACCCCGGCCCAACTCTAACCGGTCTTTCATCAACGTAGCACCAAGCCCATTCCTCGCCGGGCTCAAACGACTGCATGATCGGGTGGCCTGTTGCCCTGAAGTGTTTGGTGGCGTGCTTGTTGATCGATTGGTCGCAGCAGCCCACATGCCCGCAGATCAGGCATACCCGAAGGTGTACCCATCGGTCGCCCATCTCCAGGCACGCCTCGCATCCCTGCGTGTTAGGTGTGACGTCCTGAATCTGATCAACGTGCTCGCAACTGGCCATCAACCCTCCTCTGCGCTAGCGTTAGAGCTTCGTATCCAGCCCCCGCGACACGAGAACAGGTATGGAAACCGCTGTCAAGACGGTAGCTATGCGAAACAACGTGCCCAACGACTGATCGATGGAACGAGCCACCTCCGCACCCCGCGTCTCCATCGCGCCCATCCTCTGGGTGAACTTCATCGGCACGCTGGGCTTCAGCATCGTTCTGCCGTTTCTGGTGTTTCTCGTGACCCGGTTGGGCGGAAACGCTCTGATCTACGGAGTGATGGGCGCCACGTACTCTTTCTTCCAACTCATCGGCGCGCCGATCCTCGGTCGCTGGTCGGATCGCTTCGGTCGGCGCCGAATCCTGTTGCTCAGTCAACTCGGCACGCTAATCTCCTGGGCCATCTTTCTCTTCGCGCTCTTGCTGCCCGTGGCCACGCTCTGGGAATCCGACACCAGGGCGCTCGGCGCTTTCACCATTTCGCTGCCTCTGGTCGCCCTGTTTCTCGCCCGGGCGTTGGACGGGCTGACCGGCGGTAACGTCTCTGTCGCCAACGCGTACCTGGCCGACGTCACGTCGGAGAGCGAGCGGGCGGCGGCATTCGGGAAGATGGCGATCTCTGCAAACCTGGGCTTCATCGTCGGCCCGGCGATTGCCGGCGTACTCGGCGGCACCGTGCTCGGCGAGATACCACCGGTCATGGCTGCGCTGCTGATCTCGTTCGCCGCCACGCTGATCATTGGCTTCAAGCTACCCGACTCGCAGCAATGCGTGCTGAACGTCAGCCCTGAGAGGGAAGGCGTTCGTAAGCTCATGGGCCAGGAGCAGCGAGACTGCTACAAGCGCGTGCTGGCGCCCAGGCTTTCGTTCCTGGAGATCGTTCGCCTGCCGTCTGTCGCCTTCTTGATGATGCTCTACTTCCTGGTATACCTGGCCTTCAACTTCTTCTACATCGCGTTCCCTATACACGCGGCCACCAGTCTAAACTGGTCTCTCACCCAGACCGGTATCTTCTTCACTTTCATGAGTCTCGTGATGGTCACCGTCCAGGGACCGGTCTTGAGCAGAGCATCGAAGCGCCTTTCCGACCGAACGCTGGTCTCTGCGGGAAGCCTGCTGCTAGCAGCCAGCTTCCTCTTTTTCACATCGAGAAGCACGTTTGCCATCTTCGCCGGTACGGCGTTGCTGGCGTTGGGCAACGGCCTCATGTGGCCTTCACTTCTTGCTATCATCTCTAAATCGACGGACGAAGATGTCCAGGGCGCCGTACAGGGTTTCGCCGGAAGCGTGGCCGCGGTGGCCAGCATCTTTGGACTGCTCGGGGGTGGGTTGCTCTATGGGCTGCTTGACGCGCGGATCTTCATCGTCTCCGCTTCGATTGTGACGCTCGTCTTTCTCTTGTCGCTACGCCCCCACGCCGCCGCGGCGCCACTTGTTCCAAACATAGACCGGGATCCCGGCCAGTAGCAGCAGAAACCCCCAAAAGACCGTATCTCGCCCCGACCCCGCGATCGTCCATATGGAATAGATGAACGCCAGTATCGGAATCGCCGTCCACGCGGCTGGCAGCCCCCGACGTAGAACCGCTGTCGGCCGAATCAGCAACTCGACCAACGAGCAGAAGACGTAAGGCACCAGTGTAGTCAATGTGGCGATTAGGATGATGAACGTGTACAGCGCGACGAACCCGCGCGTGTAGTTCATGAAGATTAGCCCCGTCGCCAACACGCTGGAAACGACCAGACCCACGAGCGGAACGTTGCGGCCAGACCGATGCGCGAACGCCTGTGGAAACAGTCCGTCCTTTGCGATGGCCAGTGTCATTTGCCCTGAAAGCAGTACCCAGCCGTTGAGCGCGCCGAAGCACGAGATGGCCGCGCCGGCGGCTACCGCATACGACGCCCATCCCCCCCACATCGCGCTTGCCGCGTCCGCGTAAGGCGCTTGCGATACGGAAAGATCGACCGCGGGGACAACTCCCAT
The DNA here is from genome assembly GCA_039586795.1 of Gemmatimonadota bacterium. Taxonomy (GTDB): domain Bacteria; phylum Gemmatimonadota; class Gemmatimonadetes; order Palauibacterales; family KS3-K002; genus Kutchimonas. The sequence goes on along the minus strand of JBDHJS010000041.1, from coordinate 18,184 downwards.
GATCGCCAGCGAACCCAGGATGTAGACCAGCGCGGCGACCAACGTACCCATTATCGTCGCTCGCGAAATCGTTCTCTCCGGGTCAACCACGTCGTCCGCCGGAATAGTGGCCGACTCCAACCCCAGGAAGGCCCACAGCGTCAGCGTCGCCGTGCCCGTGATGGCGGAGAACGTGGATTGCCCACTGAGATTGAACGGGGTGAAATTGCTCGGTTCGATGTACAGCAAGCCGATCGTCCCGACCGCAATCAGCGGCAGCAGCTTCAACACCGTGGCGACAAGCTGGAGGATTCCTGCGTTTCGAATTCCACTCGCGTTGACCCAGGTCAGAAACCAGATTGCCGCCGATGCCGTTATCGCTGCGGCCATCACACTTCGGGAGACGCCAGGGACGATCACTCCCAGGTATCCGGCGAAGGCGACCGCAATCGCCGCGTTGCCCGCCCAAATCGAGATCCAGTAACCCCACGCCACCAGGAAGCCCACGAAGTCGCCGAACCCTCGCTGCGCGTACGCGTAAGGCCCGCCAACCTTCGTCACCAGCCGGCTCAAGCGGCTCAGCGTCAAGGCGACCAGTATCGCGCCCGTCGCGCTGAACAGCCAACCAACCATGCTGATGCCACCGAAAGCCGCTAGCGCCGCCGGGAGCAGAAAGACCCCCGAACCGACCATGTTGCCGGTAACGAGGGCCGTGCTCCTCCAGAGGCCAAGCGCCCGAGGTGCTCCGCCTTCCGTCGAGATGATTACTCCTCTTCTCCCGGTACCGAGTCCGCGCTTGCGGCCCCTTCCCGATCTGCGTCCCCTTCCTCACTGCGGTCAAACTCGCCGTTCTGTAGGAAGTACACCGTTTGGTAGGCCACGTCTTCAGCCAGCATGATGTAGGTGTGAGTGTGCGGCACAATGAGAAAGTCCGCCATGCCTTCCACCTTTGCACGCTCCACCGACACCTTTCCATCGTCCTCTCCGGGTATGATCCCAGAGTAGAGCGGGTTCAGCGTTCGGTTACCTGTTATGATGCCAACTTCGAAATCCACCGCTCCCAGTTGGTTGGGCACGCTCGTCGAATCCGTCCCCAGCTGCTCGGCCGACGGGCCCAGAAGTCTACCGAGGAATTCGTTCTCCGCGACCCAGTCCGCCAGCTCGCTCCCCTGGTTCGGCGGACTCAGCATCACTACACGGCCTAGATTGTTCATTTCATGATGCGCCAGGTAGTAGCGAACCACGATTCCGCCCATCGAGTGCGTTACGAAATGAACTCGCAGCTCCGGATGGCTGCAGCACTCCAGCAACGCCGGACGCAACTCAGTTTCCGAAATGTGCTCAATGGAATGTTCCGTCGACGAGTAGCCCACATTCAGAACCGTGTAGCCTGACTCAACGAGCCTTCTCTCCATCCGCCGCATCGACATGTCGCTTCGCCCAAGACCATGAAGGAGAACGACCGTATCTCGCTCCTCGGTGGTCGGGAGCTCCCCACGGCAACCTGTGGCCGCGAACAGCACGAGAAGCACGATCGGCAGAAACGCGGCCGCCCGGAAATCGGAGCACTTCATGTATCAAAGTTAGTCGGGGGGTGCTTCGGGAGCCAGTTTAGTAGGCAAAGCCTCGCATGATCAGACGACATGTACGATCGATGTGCACGCGGTCCGGCAGCCCATCTTCTCTCGAATCCCACGAAACGGGCAGCTGCCCGCTGGCATGGTGAATCGTAATGCTATTCGCGTCGGTCGTTCTTCCTGACAGTCTTTGCACCACCGTCCCCTCAATGCAGCTCGCCACCGCCAGCGTCGTCGCGCCCGTGACCGCGAAACTCGGATGACTGCGCCCTTCGGTCGGGTAGACGATACGAGCCCGAAGCGCGCCTGAGCGTTCGGCAGGGGCGACCAGGCACAACTTCAAAGACACGGCCTCCGGAAGTCGTTCGCGCACAAAATCGGAAATCTCGCGCAGCTGCTCATACTCATCAGGCCCCAAGCCGTCGGCGGCACCCAGACCGGCGATTCCTAGATCGCCACTATCCACGAACACATAGTCGTTGAGCGCCGTCAGCGCGCTCAGCCGTACGCGCCTACTGCCACCCAGTTGCAACACGCTCTCCGGCTCACCGAGGACCAGCGCGTCTTCGGCGCTCGCGCGAACCGGCCCAACGAAGCTCAGTCGCAGTTCGCCGCCAAGACCGTGGCCGTCCTTCCACTCGGCGAGCATTTCTTTTCCGGTATTCGCCAATTTCACCGCGATCGCGCCGCGCGAACCGGGAGGCGGGCACCAACCGAAGAGTGACCCGAACAACGGAACACCCGCAGCCGTATTACCGCACTCATTGGAATACTCTACACAGCGAAGGTCGTGATTGACCTGCCCAAACACGTACCCCAGGCTCGCGTTTCCCTGAGCATCCGGTGCTCCCGAACTCACTATCGCAACCTTCCTCAGCACCGGGTTCTCTCCACCGAGGCCATCGGCGAGCAGTTTCGCTTGACCTCCAAACACGCGCAGGATGGTCGCTTGCCGCTCTTCTTGTTCGGCCGGTAGATCCTCGGCCCGGAAGAACACTCCGCGACTCGTTCCTCCTCTGATCACGGCTACCGGGATCCCACCATCCGACTCGCCAAACACGATCGACTCGCTCACGATCGCGCCGACTCCCACGAGTTGCTGTGCGTTGCCCAGGACAGGCGCGCCAGGGCGGGCCGCGGGTCATCCAAGCGTAAACGCGCGAACGCCGGCCACCTGCTTGACAGGCGGAGGAACCCAAGCCGCTGCGACCACGAGGCCTCCGCCCGCTTCAGATTCGACAAATCGCCCGATACGTTCCACCAGTAAAGGTCATCCTTCTGTGGCACGGGCTTCACGCCGTTCAACGCGTCGTGCTGGTCCAGGTAGGCGTATCCAGGCAGGTTCACTCCGGCATCCAGCGCCAGCTCGCACCACGTGCTGTATCTCGGGTTGATCTCGATCAACTGCAAGTCGCCGCTGCCCGGGTGACGCTTGAACTGCAGCAGCGCATACCCGCGATAGTCTGATTGGACGAGCAGCCCCTCGGCCAACTCGGCCGCCTCAGAATCCTCGCGACTGCGTACGAGCACACCCACGCCGTGCACCGGGGGGGCCGTGCGTAGCTTCTGGCCTACGAAGGATTGCATCCAGTCACCCGACAGGCTCCGGTAGACGTGCACCGATGTCAGATCACGCGCATCCCCCGGGATGTATTGCTGTACGACCCAGCTGAATCCGTGTTCGAGGGACAACTCAACTGCAGCTGGAACGTTATCGAGCCCGTTCACAACGAAGCCCTTTGTTCCGTTCACAGCACGACGAACGGCCGCATCTCCTGTCCATAGCTTGTGCCGGTTGTCGGGCTTCACAAAGACGGGCGACCCGAGCTCTTCCAAAGCGCGCCGGAGAGAGTCACGGTCGGAACACCACCGACTTTGCGGAACGGGGAAACCTCGCTCGGCCGCGAGCTCCGCGAAGTCCGACTTCGATAGGCAGGTGCTCACCAGCTCAGCGTCAGCAAGGTGGTGTGAGACGTTGGCCGGCAGCATGCATCGGTACTTCGAGACTGCGCTGGTAGTCAGATCTCCGGTGCAGTAGAGAGCCAGTCTCTTCGACTGGTCAGCACACCAGCTGGCAAGCGCGCCGACGTACCCTTCTGGATCCTTGTGCACCGGCGGCATGAGCACCCGCCTACTGACGTAGCGACTCGCCGCAGCCACGGCCCTTCGCGCTGGACCGGCCAGCCACACCTCTACACCCACGCGGCCCAGTGAACGCACAACGCCCAAGTCGGCCAGTCCACGTCCGTCGAGTACGACGGCAGTGGCCGGGTCTTCCAAGCGTTTGACGCGTTCTGCCAGACCATTCGCCATCATGCACCTACACCAACATTCGACACATCGAGCCGACAAGGGGCCTGTGTGTCGATGAACGTCCTCAGCCAGAGATCCAGGCCGACCATGCTGAACAGGTTCCTCGATAGCCATGCGTTATCGACCGGGCCAGACTCGAATTCCTCGAGGGCACGATCCATCACTTCTCCATCGAGATACTCTCGCACACGATTGTTGGGATCTTTCAGGGCAGAGACTGCCGCGCGTAAATCGTTCGACTCGTTCCACCACGATCGCATCGGCACCGACAACTGTATCTTGCGTCGCCGTGCTATGCTCGGCGAAATCTTCTCGCTCACCATACGCCTGAGCACGGGCTTGCTGCCGCGTCTCGAGTACTTCCTTCTCAACGGCATCTGAAGGCCCAACCGAAACAGGCTGTGCGTCTGATACGGATTGAATACGTCGATCCGTGAATGGGCGCCGATCTTTTCAAAGCGTTCATTCCAGCAATGGCCTAGGCCAAGCATGTTGAGCAGCATATCCTGCACATCGCCGGACCACTCGCTCACGCGTTCTTGCAGCTCCTGCAAATGAGGCGGCAGCACCACTTCATACGGCGGGTTCAAGATCTCCGGATTGAACAGAAAACTGTTGTACGTGTAATCCGCGACCGAGTCGTACTGTCGGATCATTCGCCGGAGATTGCCCACCACGGACCCGATGCGTGGGGCCTTGAGCATGAAGTCCGGGATGTTTCGAAGGCTACTCGCGATCCACCTCGGCTGGCTGTTCAACCGCTGTACCCAGTGGCCTCGTTCGCTGCTTCGACTACCCAGCAGCAAGTCCGCGCCCTCTCCCGTGTACAGGCCGCGCAGCTCGCCGGACAGGATATCGAGCGCCATGCTCAGCGAAATCGAGTTGTAGAACCGAGTCGGCTCCTCGAGTCTCCAGATCGCTTCCGCCAGCGCGTCCAGCACTCCAGAATCCGGTGCGATGTAGACCGGTCTATGGACGAGCCCACAATGGTTCGCGACGTCGCACGCCGGTATCGTCTCGTCGTTCTTCCAATCACGAGCCCCTATCGTGACCGCCGGCAGGCCCCTTCCCTTGCTTTCGGCAAGCGCCAGGGCGAGCAGCGAGGAATCCACTCCGCCTGACAGCATCACGCCCGCCCCCCGGGACAATCCGTTGTCCCTCAGGATGGCTTCGTTGAGATCACCCCATATGTCGCGAGCCCAGGCGCTCTCGCTCTTGTTGGCGATGTCCAGATTCTCCGGAAGACAAAACCAGTCGTATCCCAACCGTCGCCACGGTACGCCCTTCAACCACTGTCCGGGGATGACCTTCATCACATCTTTGAAGGGCGTTTCTGGCCCCATGCTGGCCCCGAACGCCATGATCTGAGGAAGCGCGTCGACCGCGACGTCTCTGTTGAACGTGGGATCCTTGAGAATCGCTCTTATGTCAGAGGCGAACCACAGACGCTCTCCTTGCACCGCGTAGTACAAAGAGCGACCCGCAAACAGATCCCGCGCCAGCAGGACCTCATCGCTCCCATCCCGGCGAACGATGACGAGCGCGAAGCTCCCCCGCAGTTTGGCAAACACCCCTTCGCCATCAGCGCGATACCCCGCCGCTACGATCCGGGCGAAATCCGCGGAAGCTTCCAGTCCGTACCTCGTTATCAACTCGTCGCTGTTTGAGAGCCAGCCGTCGAACGCCGTGATGTATTCGTTGTCATCGTTGAGGCAGGCCCGGTATCCAGCGTCTGGTTCACCACGTGTCGCGAGAGCGATGCGGTCGTCAAGAACAAATCGATCCTCGTCATTGCCTCGATGCTTCAGCGCCAACGACATCCGATTGAGCGTCGCAGGTACTTCCGACCTCGGTTGCTTGAAGACCACTCCCGCAATGCCGCTCATTTTTCTCGCGCCTCACAAAGGATCGTTCGCACTGCACCCCCTAGAATGCGCGGGTCCAGTGACGACGGCCGTGCGTTCATCTTGACGGGCGCGATCCATTCAGCCGGGCCACATCTTGTCCGTCGGCGAACATCTTGAGCCACAGATCGAGACCCAACATGATGAACAACATCCTGGAAAGCCGTGCGTTTTCTACCTTGCCGGCTTCATACTCCTTCAATGCGCCGTCCATAGCCTTCACGTTTAGAAACTCGCGCACCGGGCTGGCAGGATCTCTCAGTTGCATCACGGCATCACGCAACTCGCTCGACTCCGTCCACCACGCCCACATCGGCGCCGACAATTGTATCTTCCGCCGGCGCGGCACCTCCGGTGACAGCCTGTCCCCGACTATCTTTCTCAGAAGCGGCTTGCCCTTGTGATCCTTCACCTTGTGCTTCACCGGCATCTGCTTGCTCAACGCCAGCATCTCGTGCGTGAAGAATGGGTGAAACATGTCGATCTGGCTGTAGGCGCCGATCTTCTCGAACCGCTCATTCCAGTTGTACGCCAGGCCGAGAAGGATGATGAAGGTGGTCTGGATATCGGCCGGCCAGCCGGCGATGCGCGCCGCAAGGTCATGCACATGCGCCGGCACCGCCCCTTCAACGTCGGGTCCGACGATCTCCGTATTGAAAATGTGGCCCCTCACGGCAAACGTCTGAATCGAATCAAACCGCGTGTGCATTCGCTGGAGGTTCCTGAGGGCTTGGCCGAAGCGCGGAATGCGATGGGCGATCGACGGAAGGTTGCGGAGCGCGTTGGATGCCCACCCAGGAAGACTGTTCAGCCGAAGGATCCAAGCCGCCTGCTCGTGGGCCGGGCTACCGAACATCATATCTGCACCTTCACCAGTGAAGAACGCGCGCAGGTTACCCTCGTTTTTGGTAACCGCGAACTCCAGAGGGATGGCGTTATAGAATCGGGTTGGCTCTTCCAGCTTCCAGATCGCTCCGACAAGCGCGTCGAGAAGTTTGTCGTCAGCGTCGATTCTGATCGTTTGAGACCTCAGGCCGCAGTGCGACGCGATTTCCCGAGCGTATTCCGTCTCGTCGTCGCTCCAGTTCGGCGAACCAACACTGATCGCCGACGCGTGTCTGCAGGTGCTTTCCGCAACCGCCAGCGCGATCAATGACGAGTCCACTCCACCGGAGAGCAGTATGCCGGAATCGGGGCACCGAAGGCAGTGCTGACCCGCTGTCTCGACCAGGGTATCCCAGATGTCGAGCGCCCACTCGCTTTCCTTTCGGTCACGCACTTGCGGATCATCCTGCACGCAGTACCACTCGGCGCTTAAGCGCTGCCCGGCGATGCCCGTCACATACTGGCCCGGAATGACCTTCCACATGTCCTTGAATGGCGTCTCCGGACCGACGGACGTTCCGTAAGCGAGTATCTGAGAAAACGCTTCGCTGGCGATTTCTCTCTTGAACGCTCGGTCCTGCAGAATGGCCTTGACTTCGGTGCCGAACCACAAGCACCCATTTTGGACCGCGTAGTACAGTGGACGACTCGCAAACATGTCCCGCGCGAGAACCACCCTGTCGCTGCCATCACGATGCAGGATCAACAGCGCGAAGCTACCTTCGAGCTTCTTGACTATGTCGATTCCGTCTGCTTTGTATCCGGCGGCTACAACCCCGGCGTGGTTGGATGTATCTACAACGCCATAACGCTTACCCAGGTAGTGCGCGTTCGACAGCCAACCATCAAACACCGTGACTTGTTCAGGATCATCCCATTGATACGACCGGTAGCCGGCGTCCTGATCGCTTCTTGCCACCAACGCGATCCGGTTTTCGAGCACCACTCTCTCCTCAATGCTCCCCCGATGCCGCAACGTCGATGACATCGAGTCTACCAGAGAAGCGAGGTCTGGTCTCGTGTGCTCGAAGATCACTCCGGTAATTCCACTCATTCCGAACCGCGCCTTTCAAACCGACAATTCACCACGCGCCCCCGAAGCGAGGCACCATTCTGTCGATCTTTCCGCCTCGGGGATGCTAGACCGACAATGCCTGCTTCAGTGACCGGAGCAATTGGTGGGCGCGCACTCGCATCGGGGATGACACCAGGTGAGCACCACGACGACGGGCCATCTGGGGGCCAAAGCCTTTCTTGAATCGATAAAGACCGTGGGCCGGATGGTCCGGCTCCTCAGCGGCTTCGGGTGTGCCACCAAGGTTATAAATGAGAAAGCCTTGCTCCGCGAACTCACGCATGATCGACCAGTGCAGCCATACCGCCGCACTCCGTCGATAGCCTTCCGGTGTCGATCCGCCGGCCACGAAATACACGCGCCGACCTGCCCAGCCAACCAGAGCCGCCGCCAGCGGTTCGTCGCCGTCGCACACCGCAAATGTCCTCACGCCCCAATCGGCGTTCAGATCCTCCGACTGTTCGGCCAGGCTCTCCATCGGGTCACGAACCGCAAAGCCGTCGCCGCGCTCCACCGCTCGATCGGACGCCAACGTCCTCACATCGTGCAGCAGGTCAACAGCTTCCTCACCCTCCAGCTGACACAGTTGCCAACCTTCACGGATACCACGCCGCAAGTGCCGACGATGCGTCGACCCAAAGCTCTTCATCAGCTCTTCCGGGTCGATCGAGATGTCCACCGTGTACTCCAGTCTCGGCCAACCGTTCGTCGGTATCGACGGATCCGGCAGCCAGTTCGCCTCTGACGAACCGAACCGGAGGAACGACGTTCCACCTTTCCGCAGACAATCCATTAACTCCAGCAGAGCCTGATTGGGAAGATCACAGCCGTTCAGCGCTGGGAGGGAAGGAAAGTAATACGCCTTACTGATTCGACTTCGAAGGCGCAGACCTAACGCGATGCCTTCCGTGCCACGTTCCGATACATATTGCAGGTACACTGGAATTCCGTCACGCCGGCTTACGCGCAACCAGGCCGGCGAATGATGGAATCCGCCACCACATTCCTCGATCAGCCTCGGCCATTCAGCCGGGCATGCATCACTTACGGTCCAGGGCATCCTCTCCTAATCCCGTTCTCACTCGTTCTGAGTTCTGGCGGGGTGCAGATGTTTGGAGTGGCAATCCGTGTACCAGATCACGCTGTGCCACAAGGATTGTAAGTGCAGTAGTGCCAACCGATACTGGAACATCTCCTCACGCGGAGCCACATCGTTTGTGGCACCTGCGCAACGATCCAGCCTGAAACTGCTTGAAATACCTCGGTTTGGAGACTACCCAGCCAACTGAATCGGCAGGTGTGAACTATGTCACAGTGCGCTGACCCAAGTACTCGCGCTTGAAATCTCGGTTCTGCTGCGCATCCGCCGGCGTTCCCAGGTGTTCCGTGGTGCCGGCCCTCATCCAGACCACCTCGTCCGCGACGCGCATCAAGTCGTGTACTTCTTGCCCCGCAATGACGACAGCGCACCCACGATCGGCCAGCGTACGAAACGCGGCCGCCAGGGCTCCGGAGTCGGAGGGCTCGGCATCGAGGAAGGGCTCATCGGCGAGCAGGCAGTCCGGTTCTCTGGCCAGGGCGACAGCCAGCGCCGCACGACGTCGTTCCCCGCCGGAGAAGGTCTTTGGCTTCCGCCTCAACAGTTGTTCAACGCCGAGCGCGTCCGTTGCCTCGTCAACATTCGCAGCGGGGAACTGCTCTTTCAGCGCCGCGAAATGCCAACGCAGCGTGGCAGTAAGAGAGAGCAGATTGCGGTCGGGAAGGAAGAAGAGACCCAGGTCTGCCAGTGTTGGAAGCCGCGGCCGTTCGAATGCCTGATCTTTGAAGATCACGGTGCCGTGATCCGCCCTCATCCAGCCCGCCGCGATTTTGAGCAACGTTGTCTTGCCTGATCCATTGATGCCCATGAGAGCCATGATCGTGCCCGGCCGGGCCCAGAGACCGGCTGACGCCAGCACTCTTCTTCTGCCGAACGATTTGTGGATCGACTCGGCGGAAAGGGTCGACCTTACCATAGTAGCACGCCGATGCTCAGGGCGATCTCCAGCACGGTCGGCGGGATAGCGGCGACTGTGATCAACGTGGGCAGTGACACTCCGAGATTGGCCATGAACAGGTGCTCGTTCCGTCGCCGACCATCCAGGGTAACCAGTGCAACGGTCACGGCGATGATGAGAACCGTAAGATAGAGGCTAACCGTCAACACGTCGCTCGGAGCCATAGGGGCGACCCGGAGCGCAGCCGGGATGCTCGGAACCATGGAGGCGACCCGCAGCGCCACCCAGATGACTGTTGCCCGCGCGATCATGCGCCATGTCAGCGTTCTGTCCGGGTGTCTCATACTCGCGTCGCGGCCTTCGCCCGCTACGGAATGCTCAGTCCGTCGTCTTGATCATGGTCAAGACCATCTTGAACTTCTCGATTGCCTGCAGTGCGTGGGGTTCATCGGCAGGCATGACAATCATTTCGCCGGCAGCCACATCGAACGTGTCACCCGAAATCGTGATCCGGGCGCTGCCATCAACGACATATACCAGCGCGTCGAAGGGTGCCGTGTGTTCGCTCAGGCCTTCGCCCTGATCAAAAGCGAACAGTGTTACGGTTCCGGTCTTCTTCTTGATGATCGTTCGACTAACGACCGAGCCCTCTTGATAATCAATCAGGCTCTCCAGCCTTTCCACGTCTGCCATAACCCGCTTGACCTTTGCTAGTCTGTGAGAACCGGTCGATTACCACGTTTCGTCCGCGAGGGGCGCGGCTCCCAACGATAGCGCTCCAGCGGAACCTGTCCCCGCGCATTGAACTCCACACCTTCCTCTTCCAGCAGTTCACGCTGGTAGCCGTCGCAGCCCGGATCTGAGCGCTGGCTCACCTTCCCCTGCGCGTTGATAACCCTGTGCCATGGAACATCATCGTCGACGAGCGCGTGAAGTGCGTATCCAACCTGTCGCGCATGACCCGGCAGACCTGCCAGCCCCGCTACCTGGCCGTAGGTGGCAACCCGTCCGCGCGGGATACGCCGGACAATTTCGTAGATTCGGGCGTACGCTCCCCTGCCCTGCATGAACTCGGCTACCGCGTCGCGTATAGATCGATGATTCGCTCGATCGCCCGGCTACAGACGCGACAGAAACCCACCTCGTTCCGCGTGAACATGATGCAGTCGATCTCGGAACGGTACAGCCCACGCGCCTCGTACGAGGCGCCCTCGAACGCACCCACCTTGCCGTAGAACTCCATCGAGTGAAGCAGGTTAGTATCGATCCCCTGCTGCTCGCGGAATAGCGCGTCAAACTCGGCTTCTGGAGCCCGTGTCTCGATCAACTCGATTCGCCGTTCGAGAATCTCGCGCGCCTGGGCTTCGAACTCCTGCTTGCCCCACGGCGTCGGCAAGGGCGTTCCCCCTTCCACCAGGTCACCCCACTTGAGGTTCTCCGGATCATGAAGCGCCGTAACGTTGGGTTCCCACGGCTCGGCCCGCTCGACATCACCCGTCTCGTAAGCGACCGGCGATGTGTAGTACTCATCCGCGAGCGAGGCGAAGTGATGGCCAAACTCGTGCACGAAGACATAATCCGAAAACTCGGAGTCCACCGACGACGTCGCCTGGAAATTGTAGATTCCACCTCCGCCGTACTGGGCTTCGTTCACCAGAATCGCTACAAAATCATAGGGCGCCGCCGAAAGCACATCGCGCAGCGTACGGTTGTCGTACGTCAGCACGTAACGCTCAGAGTCGAAGATGCTGTACTGGGTCGCCACAGGATTCCGCCTGAACTTGCCGCCATGTGGGCGGCTCACACCCGATTCCGCCGCCGGTAGATCAATCGCCCGTACGTTGAAATCGGACTTCCGACTCTTGAATGGCTCCCTGTCGAACAGCTCGCCGACCAACCGCTCCGCATCGGCGTGGAACTTCGGCAGCTCCTCCTCAGTGTAGCCCTCACCCAGAATGACGAGGTCCACCTTCTCCTCCGGTGGTCCGTGCTCAAACAGCGCCCACACCTCGCCCAATGGCGGGAGGTTCGCCGGATTAATGGATCGAGCCTCGGGATCGATCTCCGTTGACCAGATTTCGTTGAAGCCGTGATCTTCGACCCGCTTCTGCAGCACGACTCTGACCGGTCGTTGCGGCCACGGAAATCGCAAAGACTCGTGGAAAGTGCGGTACACCTCCCGCGCCTCACCTGTCGTCTCCCACTCACCGTAAATAGAGGAGAACCCACGCGAGTACAGAAGATCTCCACTGTCTACATCGTAGACCTCGAAGTAATACTTGCCCAGATAAGTATCATCGATCAGTCGGCTCCTGCTCCCCGCCCAAGCGCCATCCGAAACCACTCGATCCAAACTAATGATCTCATGCGAAGCGTCGCCCGTGTGAAAGTAATCCACACGCATAGTCCCATCGGCGAAATACCTATCGAACACCAACTCCTGCCGACCAGCGCCACCCAGCGCCAAAACCAAACCACCACCCAAAATCACCGAAACCAAAGTCACAAATGACCGAATCACTCTAACTTTCATGATCACCATCCACCGTCTACCGTCGACCGTCTACCACTCACCACCCACCTACCCCCTACTCCTCACCCCTCACCCCCCTCTCAACCCCACCACCTCACTCCCCTCCGGCCACTCCCCACCAAGGAACTCCTTAATAGCACCCAATACCGAATCCGGACTCTCATAATGAGGCCAATGTCCCGCATCCTCGACCACCAGCAGCCGGGCATCGCTCTGTCCCGCGACCCACTCCCGGCTGGCGCCGAACGGAACGTTGTCCTTCGCGCCGTGAATCACCAGCCGCGGGATTTCCACCGACCCGAGGTGCGGCCGCCAGTCGTAATCACCGTACGAATCCAGAAGAACTTCTAGATAGGGACCGAGGCTGATCGGCCACTCGTTCGGATAGAAGCAGACGTCCGGGACGTCCTGCGCCTTCTTCGGATCCGCGAACATCGCAGGCCAGACCAGCCGGTTCACGGCGCGACACAACTCTGCCGGCGCTTCGCCGAATTCGCCTGCCTGTCGCCGCTCCTCCAATACCTCCAGCGCCGACGTATCCGTTCGATCATCGCGGTCTTTGATCATCTGTTCCACGTAAGGATCGCGGCGCGGCGGAATGGGGGCGAGCTGGACGAGCCGCTTGACCCGACCCGGCTGCCTCAGCGCGTACACGAACATCTCCATGCCAAGGCTCGACCAACCGATCAACGCCATGTCATCCGCGCCCACCGCTTTGCGGATCGTCTCCAGGTCGAGCAGCAACCCCTCCATCGAGACTTTGGACGGCGAAACGGCATCCGAGCGCCCCCGGCCTCGGGGGTCGTACAGAACCACTCGGAATCTCTCCGCCAGATCGTCGAGTCGATCCCCGTGGTACGTCGCCATCGGTATGACCACCGTCGGCTCGCCTTCGCCCAGCGTCCGACAGAACAGCCGCGTCCCGTCGTCGGTCGCCACCAGCATCTCCCGCGGACCGTTTTCCACCTCTCGAGCATCGAGCGGCAGCCGTTCCTGGCCGCGCAGCCAGGCTTCCGCCTCATTTATGTCGCGGAACGCCTCCGTATGGATCGATGCATCTTCGGTGAGCAGCGCGAACATCCGGGCCAGCCCCAACGACACTTCCCGCGAGACGACGATCGCCATGCGCGCTTCGCCAACCTTCTCACGGTGCGCGTCGAAGGCTTCCGCCATCCCCCGAACCTGGTCCGAGGAAGACGGTAGTCCTCGCTCACGATTGTCCAGCAGTATCCCGAACCCCGGCTTGTGGTCAGGGTCGCGAAGAAACGCCTCTAGGCAGCGGCGCTCTTCTTCCAGACCTACATCGCCTCGGGCCACGGCCCGCACGATCCCAGAACCTTTATCGATCTGATAGGTGATTGGCATCCGCTTCCACGACCCTCCATTTCACAGACCCACCGATCTCTACGGAACCTCTGACGCAACAGCAAGTTAAGGGAATGCTTGATGCCTATCCAGACGACATCGGCCACTTCGAGTGCGCCAGTTCAAGCCTCCGATTTCACCACCGTACTGATGACGCCCAGCGTGGCGACAGCCAGGACGGCGCTACCATAGTAAGCGCCAGAATAGAGTCCCGGGACGATACGCAGCTGCAGCAGTGCGCCCGCGAACAAGGGGCCCAAAGTCTGTCCCATCCTGAGGATCATCGCGTTGACCGACATGAACGCCGCACGATACTCGGCCGGAGCCAGTCCGGTGAGAATGTTCAGGATACTCGGGATGGCGATCCCGTTCGCCACGCCGAACGCGATGATGGGAAACAGCAGAGCCCAAAGCGTCGGCGCCAGCGGAAGCGCCAGCATCGTTAGCGCGTAAAGAACGAAACCAGCATTCACCAACTTCCGCGACGAGAACCGTCGTGCAAGTCGTCCCAACCGAAACGATGTGATCGCCGTCGCCACAGATGTGACAGAGAACAACATCCCGATCAGCAACGGCGAGGCCCCGAAGCTGCTCTTCACGAGGAACGGCAGGTACGTCAGGTAAGCGCCATACAGGATCACGAAGGTTACCAGGCTGGCCAAAAATAGCCCGAGCGCTCGCGGGTTCTTCACACTGATCCACGTGTTCTTCAGATAATCACCCAGGCTCTGCTCCACCGACGGCTCCGGGTTCTTCAACCGCCGCATAACCAGAAGCGCAACCGGCAGCGCGAGGATCGGCAGGAAGAACGGGTAGAACCACCCTACCAGCGCCAGCATACCACCGATCGCCGGATACAGCGCCGTCCCAACGCTCAGCACGCTGGCGTTCAACCCCATCACCGTGGCGCGTTTCCACCCCGAGTAGAGATCGCCGACGATCGTGATGTTCAGCGCGCCCAACCCCGCCGCACCGAGGCCTTGTAGCAGACGCAGCCCAAGCAGCACCTGGAAGTCGCGCGCGAAGCCGCACGCCGTCCCCGCTAGCGCGAACAGCACCAGCGACGGAACCAGAACGCGCTTGCGGCCAAACCGGTCGCCGAACACACCTAGTACCGGTGTCAGCGTGGCGCCGGGAAGCGTGAAGATGGCGACCAGCAGACCGACCTGGCTAGGCATCAGGTTGAGGGCGTCCGCGATCTGCGGAAACGCTGGCGTAATACTGGAAACACCCAGCACCGCCATCAGCGTGACGCCGAAGATGACGTGGAGGTTGGGATCTCTGAGAAGAAGCCGCTCGCCGTGAGCCGACGGTGCGGCCGGCGTATCTGCTGGCATGCGGTAGGTTAACCGCTGCGGGCCTGACTGGCGAGTGCGAGGCAACAGCGCGCTCCCCCAGCCCAGCTCCGCTCAGCGGCCCTCATCCACTACCGTCTCTAGGTCGGTCGATATTGCAGAAACTCTACTGGCGCCCCGTCCGAGATGATGAACGCCACAACGATTCCCTCCGATGGACTATTCGGTTCGATGAGGATCTCCTGTCCGCGCAGCTCGGTCTCGAGGTCGTCGACCTCAAACGCAACGTGCGGGACCGTCTTCACCAGCTCCGGTAGCGGGCTGTCCGGTTCGAATCGCATCCACTCGATCCCGTAAGCGCTATCCTCGTAGCCCGACACGTACATTCCGAACTCGGGCAGGTACGTCTCGTTCTCACGAGCGACCGTTGTAGGGATACCGATATGGTGATACTTCCTCATTCGCTCTCGGCCTGGTCAGTGAATGATCACACCAGCGTATGCCACGACGCTCAAATCATCACCCGTCACCAGCCCACTGTGCCGGTAATCGACGACTTCCGCCTTCGTCGCGCCCAGCTCACGTGACGCCTCGATAACCACCGCGGCCGGCCCCCGTCCACACATCGTGATATGTTCGCTCGCGCACTTGGCAAGCAGGTCCTGAGCATCCAGCTTCTCGATCGCACCGAGCGCCAGCGAGTCTTTCTCTTCAGCAAATACGGCCGACTCGAAATGCGACATGTCGGACGAGGCCAGGAGTAGCACATCTTCCGGCCACTCTCTTATCGTCGATGCCAACGCCTCCGCTAATTGCTTCGACCGATCCCAGTCGTCCCAGGCAAGCACGATCGGAACGATCTCCGCGTCGGGCGCCACGGTCCGTATAAACGGAAGCTCGACCTCGATCGCGTGCTCGTTACGGTGCGCATCCGGATCGTGCTGCGTCAGCTCGCACACCGACATCAACGCCGTCGCGAAGCCTTCCGCAATCGGAACTTGACCGAGTGGCGTCTCGAACGCGCCGCGCCCCCAAACACTCGCCCCGCCGGGCGCTCCCACCAGCCCGGTATGATTTGGCGCCAGTATCACGATCACCTGCGGCACGCTCAGGCGGCCGAACACCTGGGCCGCGCAGGCACCGGAATAGATGAGGCCGGCGTGAGGCACGATCGCGCCCATGACGCGGCGGCGCGCGTCATCCACGTCCGCGAGGTAGCCCTCGACCAGTCCGCTCAGCTTTTCGGGGCGTGCCGGGTAGAACCGACCGGCAACGGCTGGCATACGCACATCCGGTGTGTCCATATCTCTATCGCTCCCACACCATTAATAACGATTCCGCCATCCGGCATCCACTACTTTCGTCAGTGACGCGCTGCCGCGCTCCGACCGAGCGGGCGATTTGCCGGGACCCGCCACTCGTCCTTAACTTCAGGGTAGCCGGTCGGCAGGCCGGCACTCCCCAACAAGCGCAACCAATTAGAGCACAAAGGGATAGCCGGTGGAGCAGAACATCAAACGGCGGATTCATGGCTTGCGTACCATGGTCGGCAACACGCCCCTCCTCGCCGTCGACTTCAAGTACCGGGGAGAGCAGCACGTGTTGTACGCCAAGGCGGAGAACCTCAACATGACGGGCAGCATCAAGGATCGCATGGCTGTCCACATCATCGAGCAGGCCTACATGAAGGGCGCTCTCGAGCCTGGTGATCTCATCGTCGAGGCGACCAGCGGCAATACCGGCATTTCCATCTCGGCCATCGGCCGGGCGATGGGTCATCCGGTGACGATCTTCATGCCCGACTGGATGAGTCAAGAGCGTATCAACCTCATCAGGAGCCTCGGCGCGCAGATCAACCTGGTCAGCAAAGAAAAGGGCGGCTTCCTCGGAAGTATCGAGAAGGCGGAAGCGCTCGCCGGCTCATCCGCGGCGTCGTTTCTTCCCCGCCAATTCTCGAACGAAGACAACAGCGAGGCCCACGAGACGACGACCGGCCCCGAGATCTGGTGGCAGATGCGTTTCCGCGACCTGACGCCCGCCGCGTTCGTGGCCGGCGTCGGAACCGGCGGCACCGTGATGGGAACCGGCCGCTTCCTCAGACAAATGAACCCCAACATCAAACTCTATCCGCTGGAACCCTCTAACTCGCCGACGATGTCGACGGGCCACAAGGTGGGTAAGCATCGCATCCAGGGGATCTCCGATGAGTTCATCCCCCCAATCGTCGACCTGAACGCTCTCGACGAGGTCATCGATGTCGATGACGGTGACGCAATCATCATGGCCCAGCGATTGGCCGGCGAGCTGGGAATCGGCGTCGGCATCTCATCCGGCGCGAACTTCCTGGGCGCCGTGAAGGTGCTGGCAGAGACCGGGGCCGAGAATGTCGTAACCGTCTTCCCCGACTCGAACAAGAAGTACATCAGCACCGACTTGATGGGTGAGGAGCCTGTGAAGGAGGGATTTCTGTCGCCCGATATCGAACTGCTTGGCTTTCACGCGTTTAAGCGGGTCTGTCATACGTGCTGTGACCCCGCGACGTGCATCGAGACGCTCCCCGCCGATTTCGTCGCTGCGGAACAGGCGCTCCCCGGTTGCCCCCGCCGCCTTAGCGCCCCCATCTGACGGCGACCACCATTCGTACTCGGGATCTCGAGTACGAATACGAACTGGTCTATCCCCTAACCGCCCAGCGGACAAGGTTCCCGAGCTTCGGCGGGGTCCCTTGCAGCAGAATCGCGACCCGGAAAACCCGACCACCCGCCCAGACCGTGAACGTCGTGAACATAATCATCCCCGTCAGCGCCACCACCGGCTGCCAGAGCGGAAGTCCCTCCAACACCGTCTGCCGAATCAGCATCAACATCGGGGTGAAAAGCGGGAACAACGACATCCCCACCGCGAACGCGCTCTCAGGCTCCTTCACCACCGGTACCAGCACAAACATCGGGATCATCATCGGCAACATCACCGGAAACATCACATTCTGCGCCTCCGACGGATCGTTGCACAACGAGCCGATCGCCGCATACATCGATCCCAACATCACCGTAGCAACCAGAGTGTAGGTGAAGAACCACGGCAGGACGTGGAACGGGATATGCTCCCCCCAGCCCGCCTGGCTGATGGCGATCACTCCAGCCGCGATGTACACCGTGGCCGCCGTCAGTGCGACGCCCAGCCCACCCATCACCTTGCCCAGCATGAACTCGAACGGCCGCGCCGAGCCCAATACCACCTCTGCTATCCGCTGCGACTTCT
>JBDHJS010000083.1:0-8250 GCA_039586795.1 Gemmatimonadota bacterium | reverse complement strand
TTGGAGCCATCGTCGACTCTTAGAACGCTGGTTTGATAGGTGGCTCCGTTTGTCAGCGTTTGCCACCCCGTAACCGCGCTATCGCCAGGCGCTAATCTCTTGAAATCAAGCTGTCGCCAGTCTGACATCAGCTCCTGCGCTGCCGCATCGGCTGCGTAGAGCGCCTTGGTGCTCATGCGAAGCCCGTTGTTGGCAGCCGAGTTGTTGCGGGCCACATACAGCCCGGACAACGCCAGCAGAGAGACGATGACCATGACGACAATAGCGGCGGGAATCGCGAATCCGGCCGTACTCCGGCGCGTTTCCGTTTGGCTAAGCTTGCTACTCATTGGTTCCTCGGTCGAATTGATGCGACCAGCGTATCGCGCCGGTCGAATGCAGCGACTTTTGCCACCATCATCAAATCCAGCCAGGCGACACGAGCCGCGTTTGTCGTCGGCTGGCCGTTCTGATCGCGGAACACGAAGTGGAGTCCGGAACTGTCGCTGCTGAATGGTCCCGCCAGTACCTGTGT
Organism: Gemmatimonadota bacterium; assembly: GCA_039586795.1. Taxonomy (GTDB): domain Bacteria; phylum Gemmatimonadota; class Gemmatimonadetes; order Palauibacterales; family KS3-K002; genus Kutchimonas. The sequence goes on along the minus strand of JBDHJS010000083.1, from coordinate 7,736 downwards.
ACCCGATCCATCTGTTCGGGCGAGCCACCAACTGATTCCGTCTTGCTGGCGGCTGTAGGTGTATCGGTGAAAGGCTCGCACGGGAGCGCCGATGGGCACGCCGGTGATCCCGGACGTTACAACGGCGCGCTCCACGGAGTAGCCGTTAGCGTAAGCACAACTGGACGTGCCGATACCGGTGCCCGCTTGTGATGCGGCGCGCACCAGCCACCCATTAGGGTGGTAGACCAACAAGCTATCACCGCCGCTCGCCTCGATTCGACCGGAGACATCGATCAGGCTCAGAATTCCGTTGATCGAGTCGACTGCGCAGACGACCCCAAAGCCAACCGGCGAACGAAGGCTCACGCTGTCCGCCGTCAACGATCCGAAATCGCCCTCCGACCCACTAGCTTCCATGAGGTCGGTGGCGAGTATGGCTCGCGCCGTCCGCAGCGCATCGTGTCGCACCGCCGCCGCCCGCTCGTGCGCATAGAATCGGTTCTGGTAGACGAGGACCTGGTACAAAGCTCCCGCCACGACAGAGCCAAGCACGATCGTCACCAACACCTCGGCGAGGGTGAAACCTGACCTCTTCCTATCGTTCATCGATTTATCCTGCTTGTGAATACCGTGTCCCATACCGAGATCCCGTCCGTAGGAGCGTAGTTGATGACCAACAGGATCTCTTTGTTCACCCCGTCTTCGGTGACCGTCCAGGTTGCCTTTCCCTTGGCGGTTTCCGTGCTCCCGCTGTCGAGCGAGTCGAAAGATGTGGCCAGCAATTGCTCGAGCTGGGTTTGCATGTATTCCGTGGCCTCCAGCTCTAGGCGCGAGTTGGTCATCGAGCGCGAGGCGTACATGCCGGAGGCGGCGAGCGACATCACCACGACCGCCAATAGAGTGACACCCACCATCAGCTCGACAACCGACATGCCCCTGTTGTTCCGTGCGTGATTGATGCTCATTCCATTACCCGTCCAACCGTGCTAATGACTATCGTATCGGCCTTGCTTCTAAGCGCCACGATGATCACCCCGCCTGCGGTCGGGCAGGATGTACCGGTCGTTGCTATTCCGCGTCCGTTATAACAGAGCCCCGTTCGGTTGCTCTTCACTTCCACATTGAATTCGGCACCGAGATATACACTTCCGAGCGTGTCCATCACCCCGGCACCCGCGACCGTAGTATCCACTTCGACCCAGACTCGGTCCTCAGAGGAGTCAATTCGCAGCACAGCGGGTCGCCCGTAACGGATCGCCGTCGCGCGCGCCAACTGCACCGACGACACGACCGAGTACTTGGCGTTGTGAACCGCTGCCGATACTCGCGCATTCATGACCGAGGGTACCGCGATGGCATAGACCAGCGACAGCAGGACCATCGTGAACATCAATTCCAGGATCGAGAAGCCAGAACGGGGTTCGAATGCACGTATAGGCGTGTCGAACCCGCGGGAGGGTGGTGTGAACCACCCAGTGGCGATGTCCTGTCGATTCCGCAAAAGTGCTTATCTCAGAGTCTTGTCGTGGAGCGGGGGAAGGGGATCTCGTCTTTCTGCATAAGAGCGGTGCAAGGGCCGTGCCCGTAGCCAGGCAGGGAGCGCAGCAGCTAAGATCTTGCAGTTAAAACACTTACGGGACACACGCGCCGAGCCTGCCTTCCGACATTGCGACCGAGTCGGTCAAAAGGACAGGAGCCTTGCAGAGTGCAAGTCCTACTACAATTGAGGCTTATTCGGAAGGATTCTTGGATCTACTCTTCCGACGCCTCGATCGTCACGAAGACCGTGTCCACAGCCCAGGGATCGAGAGGTACGTGGTCTCCCAGAGCCAGAACCGCGATGAGCCGGTGGCGGCCAGGAGCGAGTCCCGACAGGGTCACCTCGGAGACGCCGGTGCCAAGGTGTACGATGTCGGGCTGTCCGGCCGGGATCGGCTCACCGGCGGGGGAGAGGTCGGCGTCGATGAACACGTGATGATGGGCGCGGCCCGCGGTATTCAGGCCATCGGCCTGGACGATCTCCACTCCGGCAGCGAGGAGCACGACGTGTACCGAATCGGCGGCGATGACGGCTCCGTCAACGGGTGCCTGGAAGCGAACGGAGACTGTCGGCTCTGTGGCGCAGGCGGCCAGGGCCAGGGATGCGAGCGCGAATAACGCTTTTGGGCGCACGGAAACCTCCGATGGTTGAGGGTACGTAGTGATAGGACGGAGCAAGGTAGGGCCAGAAGGCAGGAAGCGCCAAGGCGCCGTGGCGCGGTGGGGCCGCAGTGAGCTAAATTGGCGCTAATCTGGATATAGCTATTGGTACTGCACCCGGCTGTCCTTACGAGGTAAGGAGGAAGAGACCATGGCAGGCTTCACGGAGCGAATGGTCGGCGCGGCGACGCTGGACACGAACATCTACGAGGAAGTCGAGCACGACCAAAACGCAACGGGTCAGGCGGCCGCAGTTGTGGCCCTGGTCGCAGTGGCGTCGGCGATCGGTTCCTATGGTATGGGAGGGATCACCGGGGCGATAACGTCCATCATCGGGGCGTTCGTCGGCTGGGTGGTCTGGTCGGCGGTCACCCTGGTGATCGGGACCAAGATCTTCGACGGCACGGCGGACATGGGCGAGATGCTCCGCACGCTGGGTTTCGCCCAGTCGATCGGCGTGGTCAAGGTGCTCGGCATCATTCCGCTGCTCGGATGGGTTGCCTCGATCGCGGCCGGGTTATGGATGCTGGTGTGCGGTGTCGTGGCGGTCCGTCAGGCCTTGGATTTCACGACGGGCAAGGCGATCGGAACCGTGCTACTGGGTTGGCTTGCCATGGTCATTCTGACCGTGTTCCTTGGCGGGTTGATCGCGGGGTTCGGAGCGTTCGCCGGCTGATCGCCGCGTAGGTCGAACAGATCGGCGGAATCTCGACGGGACTCGGGCAGGGCTGGAACCTGCCCGGTCCCGCTCGTATTTCTATAGGTCCAGACCCATTGTCGGAAAGTATCATGAGTGACTCGGTGAGATTTGAATGGTGAAGCCGGCAACGAAGGATCTTCCTGAATTCCACGCAGCGGTGGCGCGATGGTTCTTCTCGCGTTTCGAGGCGCCGACCGATGCACAAGTGCGCGGTTGGGCAGCGATAAGCTCGGGGCGCGACACGCTGATCGCGGCCCCCACGGGCTCGGGGAAGACGCTCGCCGCGTTTCTTGCCAGCATCGACGATCTTCTGAAGCAAGGACTCGCCGGATCGTTGCGTGACGAAACGCAGGTCGTCTACGTTTCGCCGCTCAGAGCCCTCTCCAACGACATTCACGTGAACCTGGCGGAGCCGCGTCGTGGCATCCGTCAGGCGCTGACCGAGCTTGGCCTCCCGCAGGTCGAGATCCGAGCCGCGGTCAGGACCGGCGATACGCCGCCGTCTGAGCGACAGGCCATGCTGCGGCGGCCTCCGCACATTCTCGTCACGACACCGGAATCGCTGTACCTGCTGCTGACCTCCGAGCGCGGGCGTGAGATGTTGGGCACGACGCGAACGCTGATTATCGATGAGATCCACGCCGTGGCCGATGACCGGCGCGGCTCGCACCTGGCGCTGAGTGTGGAGCGCCTGGAGCGGCTGGCGGGTCGGAGACTGGTCCGCATCGGGCTCTCGGCGACGCAGAAGCCGATTGAAGATGTCGCCCGCTTTCTTGTGGGCACGGGCGGTCTTGATTCTCAGGGCGCTCCGCGTTGCGAGATCATCGATGAGGGTCACCGCCGGACGCTTGATCTGGGGATCGAGATCCCCGAATCGCCGCTGGAAGCGGTGATGGCGAACGAGGTCTGGGGCGAGATCTACGATCGCATCGTTCAGTTGATCCAGGAGCATCAAACGACGCTGGTCTTCGTGAACACTCGACGCCTGGCCGAGCGGGCAACGATGGAACTGACCGAACGCATCGGCGAGGACAAGGTAGCGGCGCATCACGGTAGCTTGTCGCGTGAGCTTCGTCAGAGCGCCGAGAGTCGACTGAAAGCGGGCGAACTGAAGGCGCTGGTCGCCACGGCGTCGCTCGAGTTGGGCATCGATATCGGTTCCGTTGATCTGGTGATCCAGATCGGGTCGCCGCGTACGATCGGTACGTTTCTGCAGCGCGTGGGTCGCTCGGGGCACACGCTCGGTGGCACACCCAAGGGGCGGATCTTCCCGCAAAGTCGTGATGAGCTGGTTGAGTGCGCGGCGCTGCTTCGTAGCGTCGAGCGAGGCGAGCTGGACCGGCTGATCATCCCGGAGAAGCCACTCGACATCCTTGCGCAGCAGATCATCGCATCGTCAGCGGTTGAAGACTGGGACGAGTCCGACCTGCTGGAGCTCGCTCGTCGCGCTTATCCGTATCGAGAACTCTCGAAGCAAGAGCTTGATGAGGTCGTACGCATGTTGGCGGACGGCTTCACGACCAAACGAGGCAGGCGCGGCGCCCACGTCCACTTCGACGAGGTGAACGGCCGTGTGCGAGCTCGTCGCGGCGCGCGTCTCGCCGCGCTGACCTCGGGTGGTGCCATTCCTGATGTCGCCGACTACTCGGTCATCCTCGAGCCGGAAGGGTCGTTCATCGGTACGGTCAACGAGGACTTTGCCATCGAGTCGATGCCAGGCGACATCTTCCAGCTCGGCAACCTGTCGTGGAGGATCCTGAGGATCGAGTCGGGCCGGCTGCGCGTCGAAGACGCGAAAGGCCAGCCGCCGACGATTCCGTTCTGGTTCGGCGAAGCGCCGGAGCGCAGCCCGGAGCTGTCCGCCGCTGTCTCACAGCTTCGCGCCGATCTCGAGCCACTGCTCGATGATATCGATGCAGCGATCGACTGGTTGGTGGCTGAGTTGGGACTGTCACGACCCGCGGCGCTCCAGGTGGCGGAGTACCTGGCGGCAGCGAAACGAGCCCTCGGTGTCTTACCGACCCAGGAGACGGTGGTGCTCGAGCGCTTCTTCGACGAAGCAGGGGGTATGCAGCTGGTGGTCCACGCGCCATTCGGGAGTCGGATCAACCGGGCGTGGGGCCTGGCCCTCCGCAAGCGCTTCTGCCGCAGCTTCAATTTCGAGCTGGAGGCGGCGGCAACCGAAGACGCGATCATTTTGTCGCTGAGCACCTCTCACTCATTTCCACTCGACGAGGTCTTCCAGTATCTGAAACCGCAGACGGCGCGAGAGCTGCTGGTCCAGGCGATGTTGGACGCGCCGGTCTTCCCGACACGCTGGCGCTGGAACGCGACGCGAGCGCTGGCCGTGCTGCGTCAGCGGGGCGGCCGCCGTGTGCCGCCGCCACTGCAGCGCATGGAATCGGATGACCTTCTGGCGTCGGTGTTCCCCGATCAGGTGGCCTGCCTCGAGAACATCGTCGGCGACCGTGAGGTCCCCGATCACCCGCTGGTCAATCAAACGATCGAAGATTGCCTGATCGAGGCGATGAACATCGAGGGTCTGGAGCGGGTGTTGACCGAGATGTCGGACGGAGCGATTCGCTGCGTTTCGCGGGATACTACGGAGCCTTCGCCGTTGGCTCACGAAGTGGTCAACGCCAGGCCGTACGCCTTTCTGGATAACGTGCCGCTAGAAGAGCGTCGGACGCAGGCGGTTTACACCAGGCGATCCCTGGAGCCTTCGTCGGCCGACGAGTTGGGTGCGCTGGACGCGGCGGCCATCGCTCGGGTGCGCGATGAAGCGTGGCCCGAACCGCGAGACGCCGATGAACTTCACGACGCCCTCCTCACATATGGCTTCCTAACCGAGGAGGAAGGGCGTGCAGGTCGCGACGGAGTATCGTGGCAGCCGCTGTTGGCGGACTTGGCTGTAGAAAAGCGAGCCGGTTTGCTGACCCGTTGGGGCGACCACGGGAAGGCATCGTTGTGGGTGGCGGCGGAGCGCTTGCCAGAGTTCAAAGCGCTGTTCCCCGATGCGTCGGTTGAGCCGTTGCTCGTGGTTCCGGAACGCCGCCGCGCGGCGGCGTGGGACAGGGAAGACGCGCTTCGAGAACTGGTGCGCGGACGGCTGGAGCTATTGGGGCCGACGACGGCCGAGGAGCTTGCCGAATCCCTCGCGGTTGCACCGAGCGACGTCGAGCGGGCGTTGATCGCTCTGGAGACGGAAGGGTTCGTGCTTCGCGGTCAGTTCACGCAGAGCGGCTCGCAGTTGGAGTGGTGCGAGCGGCGACTGCTGGCGCGCATCCACCGGTACACGCTGAATCGCTTGCGGGCGGAGATCGAGCCGGTGAGCGCCGCGGATTTCATCCGCTTCCTCTTCACGTGGAGTCGCGTCGAGCCTTCCCAGCGAGCATCCGGTCCAGAGGGGCTCGCCGCTGTTGTTCAACTGCTGGATGGCTACGAGGTGCCGGCGGTGGCGTGGGAGTCGGACATCCTGTCGTCGCGGATGGAAGAATACGATCCGCTGTGGCTGGATGGACTCTGTCTCTCAGGTCGAGTGTCGTGGGGTCGACTGTCCCCACCGTCGTCGGCCAGCGGCCGGACCTTCACCTCTGGCCCGATACGCTCAAGCCCGATCGCGCTGTTCATGCGGGAGAACGTATCGCCATGGCTGGCGCTGGCGCCGGGCGTCGAGTCCATCGAGTTGACGACTGATGCGCGGGATGTTCTCGAAACGCTGAGTCGCCGCGGAGCGCTCTTCTTTGCGGAGGTGGTGAAGCACTCGGGTCTGCTGCAGACACGGGCTGAAGCGGCGCTCGGGGAGCTCGTGGCAGTTGGACTGGTGAATGCGGATAGCTTCGCCGGGTTGCGGGCGCTGCTCATACCGGCGAACAAGCGTCGGCCAGTGGATGGGAGAAGTAGTCGCCGGCGCGGGCGTGTCGCACCGTTCGGTGTCGAATCGGCGGGCCGCTGGTCGGTCTTTCGAGAGGCTGGGGAATCAGAGGAAGGCCCCAAGACTTCCACCGCCTGGGACGAGCCGGACCTGGGTGCCGTGCAAGCACAGGCGATGGCGCTGCTTCGTCGCTATGGCGTGGTGTTTCGTCGGTTGCTGGAGCGTGAGACGAACCTGGCGCCGTGGCGGGAACTGACCCGCGTCTACCGGCGGATGGAAGCCCGGGGTGAGATACGCGGTGGCCGCTTCGTGGCCGGATTCTCGGGAGAGCAATTCGCGTTGCCTGAAGCGGTGGGTCGGCTTCGTGCCGTTCGGCGCGAGCCGCACAACGGTCAACTGGTAGCGGTCAGCGCGGCCGATCCTCTTAACCTGATCGGGATACTTACGCCGGGTGGCCGCATCCCGGCACTGTCGGGCAACCGCGTTCTGTTTCGCGATGGCGTACTCGTCGCAGTCCGGGAGGCGGGGAAGGTCCGGTTGCTAACGCCCTCGGAAGGTGCGGGGGAGAGAGAAGTCAGCGATGCGCTGACCCAGCGTATCGTTTCGCCAAAGCTTCGAGCTTATCTGGGGCAGCGGTAGAATGACGATCGGACGGGTTGTTGGGCTCATGGCCATTTCTGGCTGTCTCGTCGTGCCGGCCGTCGCCGTGATGCCGCCTCAGACGCCGACATCACCGCCGGCAATCGAGTTCCCACCGGCCGAATTCGGCGGCGTCTACATGCACATGCTGCTCGAGAAGACCCTGTTCAAGGTAGATGTGCACACGCTAGAGATCTGGTTGGCCGGGGAGGAAGTGCGGCGGATCAAGGAGCTGTCGGCTGATGGGAAGCGTTCACGGGAGGTTGAGGATGCGATCGCCGAAGCGGCGATCCACTCGCGGGATGCCTACACGCGCCTCCTGTTCATCCGCGACAACATCAG
>JBDHJS010000040.1:0-32850 GCA_039586795.1 Gemmatimonadota bacterium | reverse complement strand
TGCTCATGATTCTCACGGTGGCGAGCGAGGGTTTTGGGGTACGCTATTCTGCTGGGCGAGCCGTTTTCACTGTATCTCTAATACCGACTGTAGCAACGGTTCCGCTCTTCGGACCCTCCGTCGCTGTACTCTACACGTTGGTGACTCAGCTTCTATCCAGAGCAGCTCTCAAGCAGCCGCTAGTCAAGTCAGTATTCAACGTATCCCAGTTTGTGATTGCAGTTGGACTTGGCTCGGTCGTGTATGACGCTATGAACGGGCCGTTCCTCAGTGATGAGGGTGCACTAAACATCGTGGGTGTCGTTGTGCCTATGGGCGGCCTAATCGGAGCTTACTTCCTAACTAACACGGCGCTTGTGAGCATTGTAATTGCGCTGGACACCAGGCGCCGCTTTCGGGACATATGGAGAGAACTCGCACCCGTCGCACTTGCCAACGATCTTGCGTCTAGTTCGTTCTCACTCTTCGTGGTGTTTGCGTTTGCTGAGCTTCATGTAATTGGCTTGGTGATGGCACTCATGCCACTTCTCTTCGTACAGCACAGCTACAACGTCTACTTTAGGCTCCAGAAGCAGAACAAGGAAATTCTGGAGTTGCTGGTCAAGACTATTGAGGCTAAAGACCCCTACACGTCGGGCCATTCCCTCAGAGTTGCGGCATTGTGTAAAGAGTTGGCCGCTGGGCTCAACGTAGCTCCTAAGCAGGTCGATGAAGTCGAGATTGCAGCACTCCTTCATGATATTGGAAAGATCGATTTTGCATACGCTGAGCTCATAAGCAGTCCCGCGCAGCTCAGCGCCGCAGAACGGGAGATAATTCAGTCCCATCCGGATCGAGGGGCCAAACTGCTCGCATCCATCTCCAGCCTTGGGGAGAGTGTACTCGCAGCCGTTCGCCATCACCACGAGCACTACGATGGAAACGGGTACCCTGAGGGTCTTGCAGGGAGTCAGATTCCTATGGGTGCGCGGATCATCATGGTTGTGGATACCGTAGATGCCATGCTCTCCAACAGACCATATCGTGCAGCACTGACGGTCGAAAAGGTGACGGAAGAGCTCAGACGTTTCTCTGGCAGGCAGTTCGACCCGGTGGTAGCAGCGAAGTTCATCGAAATGGGGCTTGTTGAGCAGGCAGCGGGACGGGCTGAGCTCGACAGGACTCCGCTACCGCTTACACGTCAACCGGATGCAGGCCCAGGCGTCAGTGTCCTGAGTGCGCGATAACGTTTGCCTCCTCCGGTTCTGCAATCAAGCTGCCGGATGTGTCGATTTCTGATACCACCAGGCGGCTCCATACTGATCGGCGACCGCTCTGAGCTGGGCAGCGATGGATTCAGCTTCACTCCTTCTCCCTTCGCGCAGCAGGATCTCTACCCGCTTCGATTGAGATGCAAGGTGTAGCGGCACATCGTTTGCCACTGAAGCAAGTGCCGTCTTTGCAAGCTCCCGCAGAGCTTTTTCACATCGACCAGACGCGTAACGTAGTTCTGCAAGAAGTTGCATGAGCCCGAGTCGTTCATCCACGAAGTGTCGACCTTTCCGTGTCAACCTGGTGGCCTCGGCAGCAAGAATGCGCGCACTTGGTGCGTCGCTCTTTCGTATGTGCAATCGACCAAGGCCGGCTAGGGACTCTATTGTCACTGGTAGGACGCCGTGCTTGCGACTCAAGCGCAGGGCATCCTGCCAATGCTTTTCTGCAGCGTCGAGGTTGCCGCGGGCTTCGGCAATGAAGCCGAGGTTGTAATCGATTGATGTAGCTAGGTCTGATTTATAGTCAGCCATGTTCAGTATCTTCGTTGCTTTGTTGAGCAGCCTTTCAGCCTTGTCAAACTCACCGAGATAGTTGTAGCAAACTGCGCAGTTGCACAGAAGAGCACCTGCCCGTCCGGGGTCAACGTTCTTCTCGGCTGTTCTTGCCACATCTAGCACTTCTTCCGCCAGCTCACGGGACGGCAAGCGAGCAAGCAATATACTGAATCCATGGTACGCTTCCGCGATGAGCTTTTCATCTCCTAGGCGCTTCGCGGTATCGACAGCCTGCATGAGAAGCCTTTTGGCTGTCTCGGGTCTGCCGCAGTAGTATTCGTGGATTCCGAGACTGCGAGCAGTTCGGTACGACACTAGAGGCGACGCGTTGCGCTGATGCAGATCTTGAATACGGGAGATCGTCTCTTCTGCCAAGTGCGTATCAAAGCAGCGAGCTGCAGCCCAGAAGAGAGAGCACAACACTTCAGTCTCGAGTAAGAGCGCGTCTATGCCAGAACTTTTGAGCTCAAGAAAGAAGTCGCGAAGAGAGCGGACGGCCTCGGCTGTGCTTATGCTGCCCGAATAGACGTCCAGGAATAGCAGGTTGCCTCGCGCTTCAAATACCTGGCTCGCTGGTGAACTGGTGCGCAGGGCCAAATCCAGCCGCTTCTCAAGAAAGTGCTTTGCTTTTTGGTAATCCCAGATCTGCTGATACAGTTTACTGATTCGTTCTGTGAGCTCACGTTGAATCGTTGTGTCCCGCGAGTGTCGTAGTGCAAGCTCCAGAAGCTCTGCTGCAGAGCGCAACGCGAATACAGCCTCGGCTCTTTCCGCGCCGAGTACTCCCCACTTGTGAGCTTGGTCGTCATCGCCAGCCTGTGAGAAGTGTCTGGCGATCTCCGCCGGATCGGCATTCGTCTCTATTAGTGCCTCGGCGGCGCGCCTGTGTAGGGTAGCGTGAATAGCCTGTGGCGCTTGAGCATGCGCGACATTCCGCATGAGATCATGTCGGAAACAGACCTGATCCCCGGCTGTGCTCATGATTCCGGCCCTCTTGAGCTCGAGGAACAGGCTGTCGAGCTCGAGCGGCGATATGCCTGCAGCAGCGCACAACGCATCATAGCTGAAGCGCGTGCCGAGTATCGCCGCCTGGTGAGAGAGGGCGGCCGCTCGCACGCTCAGATTGTCAAACCGTGTGGTGAGCACTGAGCGGATCGTGTTAGGTACGGGAGCCGGTACGGCGTGATGTTCGGCTTCGCTTTCGGCGAGGGCTCTGGCAAGTTCGATGGCGAAGAATGGGTTTCCACCGCTCATGTCTTGCAGTGCTTCAATTGCACGGCTACCACTGGCGCCACGACTGGCGGGGTCATCGATCAGGCTATCGAAGAGGTCAATCTCTTCCGACTCATCGAGCGATTGCACGTTGATCGACCTTGTCTCTCGCGCCATTAGGTGCTGTAGACTGTCGCTGCTGGATTCCGCGTTAAGCGATGCTTCCTGTGCCCGGTAGGCAACTAGCAGATACAGACCATGTGTCGCGCGCCTCTGTATATAGTGCAGTAGTGCTGCCGAGGATTCATCGGCCCAGTGAAAGTCATCCACGAAGAGGATGATCGGACGAGTTTCGCATGCTCCGCGACAGACCTGTGCCACGCCTTCGAAGAGTCGCCTGCGGCTCCCTTCGGCATCTAGGTCCGTGGGTTCGGGCAGCTCACCGTACCTTTCGTGAACTTCTGGCACGATCCGCGCGAGTTCAGCTAGCCAGAGCGGATCGACGTCGTCGAGCTCCAGTTCGTCCAGGCCAATCCTTAGCGCCTCGGCGATCGGGCCGTAGGGAAGAGACTGTTCCGCCTCGTAGCAACGGCCACGCAAGATCGTCACGTCTTCCAACTCGAGAGTCTTCAAGAACTCGCCAGCGAGGCGCGTCTTCCCAATCCCGGCATCGCCGACCAAGGCCACCGTGCGTGACTCGCCGGTTGAGACGATTTCCCACTCTTTCGAGAGCTCGGTCATCTCCTTCTTCCGGCCTACGAAGGGTGGGTCGATGAAGATCGAGGGCTCGGGCTCCCGCAGCAGTAGCCCGTTGCTCCAGCCGCCGCGCACGGGGCGTTCGCGAATGCGCTCGACGAGCGCGTGGGTGTCTTTTGATGGCGTGCTGTCTAATTCGGTTTTCAGCACGCTCTTCAAATCGTCGTAACGTTCTAATGCCGCGGAACGATCGCCTTGCATCCATAGCGCGCGCATCAGCTCGACGTACGCCACCTCGTCGAACGGGTCGAGTCGTACGAGTCGTTCGGCTCGCGTTCTGACCTCCGACCAGTTGGCACGATTGCGAGCCGACTTGATTGCCTTGCGGAGGGCGTCGCGGGCGAGGGCGGAGAGCCGGGCCCGCTCGTGCAGGATCCATTCCTCGTACCCCTGGGCGCTCCGTACCCAAAAGCCCTCCAGGAAATCGCCCTTGTAGATGTCCGCAGCGTCGCTTGCGTTGCCGTTGCCGAACAGGTGCTCGAGCTCGACGGCGTCGACACGTAGGCCGTCGGTATCCAGCTCCAGGTCGTCGCCCTCGATGCGCACCGCACCGTTAAGTAGGCGTCGCACCGCGTACAGTGCTTGTGACAGGGAATGGCGAGCCTTCGATTCGTTGCTGTCACTCCAGAGCATGGAGGCGAGCCGCTCACGGCGGTGAGCTCGATCGGCATTCAACGCCATGTAGATGAGGAGTGCCAGGTGTTTGCGGGAGCGAAAGTGCACCAGTTCTCCGGTCGAATCGCGAAGCGTGGCCTCGCCCAGGCAACGGAGGTCATACATGGGAACTTCTCCCTCGCGAGCGGAATGACAGCTCGAATCAACGATGACAAATCGAACAAGGCGGCGTCATCACATTGTCATCGTGAAGTCGCCGACATCGATGCAAGCGCTTGCACAGGAACTCATGCCGGACGGCATGCGGCGCCCTGTATGTTATTCGGGGAACAGAAATAGTGGTAAAAGGTAAGCTGGAGCGCAAGCGGCCCCGAAACGATACCGAAGACAAAAGCCTGTTGTGACGGGTGCTGAGTTGTTATAATTGAAGAGACCTCTCCATGGCCGGCCGCCGCAGGCGGCGGGCGACAATGTTTTGTGGAGAGGTTTAATGCATCTTAGGCTCGACGTAAACGCGCCACCCGACGGCTCAAATAAAAGCGGTCCGGTGGTTTCGCGTTTCTATGAGTCGGTTCGATCCGGGAGCGATTCGCGGTGATGCAGCCTGGCTTGCCCACCGGGATGGGCTTCGAGCTCGAGACGGCCGGCATACCGCTGCGGGTGCTGGTCGTTGAATCGCTGAACCATACCAGCGCGACCCTCGAGGAGATCGGAACCGTGACCGGCATGACCGTCGAGTCGGAGCGCGATGCCCGGGTCGCCGTCGAGCGGTTGCGCGATGAACAGTTCGACGTGATCGTCGTCCACCTCCCACCGCCGCAAATGTCTCCGGCCGAGCTCTTCCGCGACATCGTGGCGATCGATATCGAGAAGGCAAGTCGGATCATCTTTCTCGTGAACGATCTGGGTGACTCGGAAACGCGGAAGCTTCTCACGGGTGCGGGACGGCCGTTCCTCACGCGACCGGTCGCCGCTACGGCGCTCTACGACCTGGTCGTGCGAGTAGGGATGCAGGATCGTGTAGAGTGATCAGTCAGAGGCGAAGGAGCTCGCGAGCTCCTCCGCCGCCTCCCCCCCACCACAATCGAACAGGGGTCGTCCACGGTTCGGGCGACCCCTGTCATGTTAACTATCAGGTAACGATCAAATAGCTATCATGCTCTTCCGCAACTAGAAGCCGAACACCTCTATGACGCCGTTGCTGACGGTCAGCTGGATCTCACCGTCGCCGGCGCCCAGCGTCCCCGTCACCGATGTGGACGTTGTCGTTTGGTTTTGTAGCGTGAGTCCGGTGATACTGATCGAACCGTTGCTCACGTCGGCGGCGAACTCTGCCGATGTGCTTTGGGGAATGGCGAGCACGAGGCCGCCGTTGCTCACGGTGATGTCGATTTCACCGTTCGTCGGCAGCGTGATGTCGGCATCGACGCCTCCGTTGCCTAGATCGACGGTGACGCTCCCCGTGATGTTGTTCAGCTCGATGCCGCCGTTCGAGTTTTGGATATCGAGATCGGCCGTCATCCTGTCTATCAATACTCCACCGTTAGCGTTATCGATCTCGATGTCGATATTCTCGGGCACGGTGATCTCGTAATTGACCGTGTAGTTGATGCCGCCGCCGCTGGACGGGTGCACCGAGGTCACCACGATCGTGTCGCCCACGGTCTGGATCTGGACTTCGATGCTGTCCAGCGCCGCGTCGGCTTCTGCCTGAGTGTCGGCGTTAACACCCTTAACACCGGTTATCGTCACCGAGTCGGCCGTCGCCGAGCCGGTGATCGTGATGCCGCCGTTGATGCCGTTGACCTCGAGCGTCACGATACCTGCCGCATCGACCATGACGAAGAACGGTTCCGCCGCGTCGAAGTCGTTCACGCCTGTGACATCGTCGTCGCAGGCGGTGACAGCCAAGAGTAGTGCGACCAATGGTGCCACCGGGAGCATCCATTTAAGAGATGAGATCTTCATAAGGTAGTTCTCCGTTAGGAGGTGGGGCTAACACGTAATACTACGAAAGAACGGCCGTGAGGTGTCGCACGAGAGGGCACCCAATCTATTATAGCGTTTGTGGATCGCCGTCAACGACTTCTTGGAGTCACACTCATGCCGAAACATCCACTTGCCGCCCTGGCTGTGTTGCTTTGTCAAAGCTCGGCCCTCAGCTACGCACAGGCCCCGTCCGAGGACGCTCTGTCGGTTCTCATGGGCGTGCGCGCGCAGGTCGAATCGTTGGACCGGAACCATCCCGGATCCGTCTGGCCCGGTTTCGCGCCGGCCAGCATACCCGTGCTGTATGTCCTACCTGGCGAAGGCACCTTGCTCCTGGGTTGGGGCGGTCAATTGCCGGAGGGCTTCGCATCGTTGAGCAATGCGTCCGGAGCCGGCTGGCGTGCGGAGGCGGAGCGCGGCGCGGCGAGCACCGGGGTTAGCTTGGAAGGGCAAGGTACGGCGCAGGTCGTCGTGCGCGAACTGGATGGGCCGTCGCTGCTGAGCACCAGCGTGCACGAGGCCTTCCACGTCTTCCAGGGCAGCCAGCGCGCGGAAGGGCGGCGCTTCGGTCAGGGTGAGAACTCGTTCCTCGTGACCCGTTACCCGATCTTCGACATCGAGAACGAAGCCGCGTTCGCTCTCGAGGGGCAGATCCTTCTCGCGGCGCTCCAGTCAGAGAACGGGTCGAATACACGGAAGTTGGCCACCGAGTTCATCGCCGTCCGCGAGGCGCGGCAGCGTCGGTTGGATGCCGATCTCGTCGAGTTCGAGACGCTGGCCGAGTTGAACGAGGGTCTGGCGCAGTACGCGGGTATCCGCGCCCTTTTGATGTTGGCTGATGATGCGGATGACCCGGGCCCGCTGGTCGAAGCCGCCGAAGAAGACATGGGCGATCTGCTCCGACTCATTGACAGCGGCGACCGCTCGTTCCGCTTGCGCTTCTACTATAGCGGGCCGGCGATGGCGCTGTTGCTCGATCGCCTGGCGGAAGACGACTGGAAGACGCGACTGGTCGAGGAGAACATCACAATCCAGGAGGCGGTGGCGGAGTACAGCGGCTACCGGGAACGGGAAGCGACGCTTCGCCGGGAAGCGGAGCTCGAGTTCGATGCGGCGACCCTGGCCGCCGATGCCGGCGCACTTGTGGACGCGCTACGCTCCCGGCTCCGCACCCGGGTCGACAGCGCCCTGTCGCAGCCGGGGGTCCGAATCGTCATCCTGACGGATCAACTCGGCGGAGTCGGCTTGTGCGGGATCGACCCGCAGAACTTGCTCCAGGTGGATGCGGGCGTCCTCTTCCACACCCGTTGGCTCCGTCCCTGCGCGGGCTCGGCCCTGCAAGGCGAGTTCAACACGCCAGTCGTTCACGACCGCAACGTCGGGTCGTTCGAGGCGGTGATCGGGCCGCCACGAGAAGTGAGGCTCACTGTGGCCGGCCAGCTCGTGACGTTGGGCGGTACGGACATGATCAGCGGGGCGACCGAGGTCGAGATCGAGTCACCCGGACTGACGCTGAGATCGACGCTCGCCGATGTCGAGATCGATGGCGATGTGATCCAGCTGCGCCCGCTGCGAAACTGACTGGGACATGAACAAGAGACCTTCTGTCAAAGGCGTTCTCCTCGACCTGGATGGAACCGTCTGGGACGATGAGATCACGCCTTACTCGGGCGCGGCGGATGCGATCGGGCGACTGCGCGATGCTGACCTGCCCGTCCGCTTCGTCACCAACACCACGCGACTGTCTCGGCAGGTGCTGGCCGAGATGCTGAGCGAGCGTGGCATACCCGCGTCCGCCGACGAGGTCTTCACCGCGACGCTCGCCGGCGTCGTCTGGCTGCGTGACAACGGTTTTCGCCGCGTCGCCGTGTTGCTACCCGAGCGGGCGCTCTCCGAGTTCGCCGACTTTGACATCGTCGAAGAAGAGCCCGAGGCGCTCATCGTGGGCGACCTGGGGACAGGCTGGACCTTCGACGTGCTGAATCGTGCGTTTCGCGGGCTACGGGATGGCGCCGAGTTCCTGGCGCTGCACCGCAACCCCTACTGGAAGACGGAGGGCAGGTTCCAACTGGACGCCGGCGCCTTCGTCGCGGCGCTCGAGTACGCGACCGGCCGCCAGGCCAAGCTGATGGGCAAGCCGAGCCCCGTCCTGTTCGAGGCCGCCGCGCACAGCCTGGGCCTCGAGGTCGACGCGCTGGCCATGGTCGGCGACTCGCTCGACACAGACATCACCGGCGCCCAAACCGCGGGTTGTCTGGGCGTTCTGGTTCGAACCGCTAAGTTTAACGCGACGGCGCTGACGGAGGCGAGCGTCCAACCGGACGTCGTGATCGACTCGATCGCCGATTTTCCAGGCGCGTTGCTTGGCTGAACGGAAAGGGGTTTCGAATGATTGCGCGATCGTGGACCGGGCGGACGCCAGCGGAGCTGGCGGACGATTATGTCGAGTACTTGAAGCAAACGGGCGTCACCGACCTTCAGGCCACGCCGGGGAACAAAGGGGTCTACGTCCTGCGACGTGTCGTCGGCGACGAAGCGGAGTTCACCATGATATCGCTTTGGGAGTCGCTGGACGTGATCAAGGGCTTTGCTGGCGACGATGTAGAGCGGGCGGTCTACTACCCGGAAGACGAGAGATTTCTCAACGAGCTGGCGCCCAAGGTCTCGCACTACGAGGTGTTGGTATCTCCCGAGTGACGGCGGGGTAGTCCTAGCCCAGATCGTTCTTGAAGTCCACGCTGACGACGTTGGTTTCCTCGTCGACGTCCAGTTCGATATCGAGGCCGTAGACGCAGGCCGTGGCCTTGATCATCGTCGCTTCGTTGTCCCGCAGCACCCCATCGGCACCGGCGATGGCCGCCAGGTCGCGTATGATGTACTTCAGCTGGTCGCGACTGTCATCGAGCAGCTCGGCGACCTTGAGCGTGGACTGGAGGAAGACGGCGTAACGGTTGTCGTCGGAGCCCAGAGAATCGTACAGCTCCCTGACATCGGACCAGATGCTCTGGAACGACTCCTCCCGCATGTGCGGCATCCATTCCCGGAACCGTTCGCTGAAGATCCGTTCCTCCTCCGCGTGTAGCTCGTGGTCGGCCAGGTGGGCGATCCCGAGGTACATGTTGACGAGGTCGTGGGCGTAGGACCAATCGGTTGACATGCTGCCTCCGGGTGGTGGTTTTGGGGTCTCAATATGTGGAGAGGGCTTTGTTGGGGAAATGCCGAGTACGAGTAAGATAATGAGTACGATCAGGAGTACGAGTGCGAGTACGATTGTTCTGCCTTACGGCTCGTTGTGGAGTGGTGAGTGAAAGAGTTGCACAGGGTTGGTAATGTTTTCAGTAGGTGGGACTTCTTCTTTGTGGTGCTTGGGTTTTCCCGGGGCGCAAAGCTTGCGTAGAGGGGGGTAGGGGGCTTATACTTAAACGTCCCCCCAATGCGCGGGCTGAAAAATGCCCGTGTACTGGGCTTTTTTATTGGACCAACGGACTCTGTCCGCTGACCTCCCCTCTGGTCCTTCCTCCCTGGCGCATCCGCAGCGCCACAAGGGGACGTTCATCTTGATTAAAAGCACGGGCTCTTTTGGTATCCGTCTTCTCGACGAGCGGCTGTCCGGGCCGGTCGAGAGCGGTACGCACGTGCTGATCGGTGGGGCGGGGACGGGCAAAACGGTAGCCACACTGCAGTTCTTGCGTGAGGGAATACGCCAGGGCGGTCGGGCCGCCATGCTGACGCAGGCGCGACCCGAGGACGTGATCAAGCTAGCGCATTCCATCGGCATAGACCTCACGACGCATCTGCGTTCCGGCCGCTGGTCGCTGATCAGCTATCAATCCGGTTTTCGCGATCGTTACCGACGTACGATAGAACCGGTCAACGTGTTCGATGAGTTGGAGACGTTCGTCTGCCAGCAAGGCGAGCCGGATCGGCTGGCGATAGACACGTGTAGCCCGCTGGTGGAAGCGCGCGGTTCGGGTAACGGCGCCGAGCTGCTGGCGGAGATGCTGTCGGGCTTGAGGTCAACGGCTCTGCTGACGTTCGCGGCAGAGTCCCCGGCCTCACTCGACCACGCGTTCGATTTCGTCTCGCAGCGCGCGGCGCTCATACTGCATTTGACGATGGGCGCGAACGGTCGCCGACAGTTCGTGGTGCGGAAGACGTTGGGGCCGCACGAGGCAGCGGGTCCGATCAGCTTCGATATCGCGAACGGGATCGGCATCGTTCCGGCGGGCCTGGAGCATCGCGAGCGTTCCAGCGATGTTGGACCGGAAGTGCGGCGCCGGATCCTGATGGTGGACGTCACCGGCGAGCTGACGGAAGAAGTGCGCTTGTGGTTCGAGGGTTCGTACGAGTTCCTCTACACGTCCGACGCGGTGGATGCATTTCCCGAGCTGGCTCGACGGGACTTCGGTCTGGTGGTGGTACATGTCGATCGGCGCTCCGTCGATCGGGGACTCCACGTGATGGCGCAGCTGCGGCGCGCGGCGTCACGGCCGCCCATTCTGGTACTCTGTCCGTACGACCTGCGGGCGAGGGACCGGGCGCTGGCGCTCCGGACGGGCGCCGATGATTTCATCTCCGGTGGCTTCCACCCCGACGAGCTGGCCTCGCGGGTCGAGGCTCTGTTGCGCCGCGGACGAATCCCCAACGACGGTGACGAAGACGTCGACATCGCAGCCGTCGCCCAGCCAGAGGTGTGCCCGGACCTGAAGGTGTTGGATCTGGTGCGCGAGCGACTGCAAACACCGGGGGCGCCCATCTTCTCGCTCGTCTTGTTGCGGCCGGGGAACGGCCACGGGATCGATGAGCTGGCCGAGCACGTGACCGGCCGTATGCGTCGGCGCACCGGCGACCTGCTGTCGGTGAACGACGATCGCGTGGAAGTTTTGCTGGATGGCGCGATGGCGAAACACGCCGAGCGCTTCCTGACACGGGTGCGGACGGACGACTGGACGAAGATCGCTGCCGTCGTCTATACCGCGCCGACGGACCGTGAAGAGCTGCTGAGGATCATCGAGCCGGATGACTAGAGTGCGTTGGCCGTATTGGGCACGGCTGACGGCGCTCGCCACGGTGTCGTTGTCGCTGCTCTTTCTGTTCACTATAGGCTTCCTCCCGCAGCGAATCGTGCTAGAGCTCGATTTTGCCGAGAGCGGGTTCGCCTATCCGGCTATCCGACCACCGCTACCTGAGCCGCCGCCGGCAGCGTCCGCCTATCCCATGTCGCGCCCGATTCCCCGCGGTCCCGCGGAACGTTTTTGGGCCGAGTACCTGCAGCTCGTGCAAGTCGGCGACGAGGCTGGGGCGCTCGGTCTTCTGCGCGAATACATCACCCGATACCCGGACGACCTGGGCGCGACTCTGGAATACGGTCGCGCGCTATGGCGGGCAGAGCATCATGCCGGAGCGATCAAGGCATATGAATTCGTGAGCTCGAACGACAGGAGCCCCGTGCTGGCGCTCGAACTCGCGCGCCTCTACGTGAGCGCCCGACGCTGGGACGACGCTCTGAAGCTCTACGCCGACCTTGCGGCGGACCGCCCGGACGACGTTCAGCTGCTGAGTGAGTATGCCGAAGCGGCGACCTGGGCCGAGCGCTACGAGTTGGCCGATCGGCTATACGGCCGTCTTACAGCTTTGGAGCCTGGCGAACCCATGCATCGTTTGTGGTGGGCTAGGGTGCTCTACTGGTCGGGTCAGCCGGGCCGAGCCGCGAACGCTTTGGAAGGACTTCCCGAAGACTTCATGAGTGCCAGCGTCGACTCTCTGCGTCTTGCAGTAGCCACCGCGTTACCTCCTCCCGAAGTACCAATCAACCTTTTGGTTGAAGCCCGCGGGCAGGCGATGGCAGGCGCAGTCGACTCGGCGCTGGCGCTCTATAGGCTCCACCTCGAGGCGGAGCCGCAAGCGGATACCGTGCTGCTGGAGATCGCCGACGTGTTCGAATATCGAGCCGGCGAAGCCGACAGCGCGATGGCTTACCTGAGGAAGTATCTGACGCGACAGCCCGACGCGCAGACGGTTCGGCTGCGGCTGGCGCGGCTGCTCACCTGGTCGGGCCGCCTCCAGGCGGCCGAAGCGACGGCCGACTCCATCGTTGCGGCGGAGCCGGAAAACGCTGAAGCGTGGGTCCTGTTGGGTGACCTGCGACGTTGGCGCGGCGATGCGGAAGCGGCGGACGCCGCCTACCGGACGGCGCTGGCGATCGATCCTGAGGCGGCCGGCGCCGAGGAAGGGCTGGCCGAGCTGAAGACGCAGTCCGACGCCGCCCTGGCCCGAGAGGGCACCATCGGCCCGAGCGGTCGGGTCGACTACTTCGCCGACAACGATAACTACAGCGACGCCCGCTGGCGCGGCGGAGCGCTGTTCGGCAAGCCGGATCGTCGCTTGGGATTCGAGGCGGCGGTGGAGCGGGTGGCGGGTTTCGACATCAGTGGCGGCGATAGCGACCTGACCGCTTTCGAGGCGCGGGTGGTCGGCGAGCGCTGGTGGCAGGACGGCGGCCTGCACGCCTCGGCGTCGCTGGGCGCCTGGATGCCATCGTCCAAGTCGATCGAGCCGCTGGTCATGCTGTCGATGTCGGCGCCCAATTGGGGTGGTTCGGCCTACCGATTGGAGTACCGGCACGAGCCTGCGTATCGGCAGACGAACACGTTCGAGGCGGCGGAAGTGAACATGCGGGCCGATTTGTTCGGCCTGGAGTTCTACCGGCCGCTGTTCGACCGTTGGCAGCTGTCGGCGTCGGGACGCGTAGCGCGGTTTGCGGGGGTCGATGATGAGAACCTGCGAGGCGATGCGTCGCTGACGTTTCTATATAGGCCAGGCGGCGGTTGGTTGATGGGTTACGAGAGTCGGGCGCTGGCATTTCGGGATCCGGCGCCGGTTGCCTGGCGGCCGATCTACTGGTCGCCCGAGTGGTACTGGTTGCATTCGGCGGTTGGGAGTTGGACGGGGGAGCTGGGGCGTGGCTGGCGGCTGGCAGCGCAAGGGCTGGTTGGGGTGGCGTGGATGGATGAGCGGGTGAGCGGGGTGGAGTCGGCGGTGCAGTTCGGGGTTTTGATGGATTTGGAGTACAACGTGGGGTTGTGGACGGTGGTGGGTAGGACGGCGGTGAGTCAGGCGCGGGCGGATGGATATCGGATGTTTCGGTTTGAGTTGGCGGGGACGCGGAAGTTTGGTTCGTAGTCGAGCATGAACATGAGCACGGGATCAGATGGAAGGGGGACAGGGACGCTGTGAGGAAGAGGCCGTTTCTCTTGCTTTTGGCGGCGTTCATCGTCGTGGCGATTGGAGGGTTGCTGCTGGTGTGGGCCAGCCGGGCGCCGCTCCAGGTGCAGTCGTTCATCGTGCGGGTGTCCGTCGTCACGCTGGTGCTCTTTCTCATCATTCTGATCGCGCGCTATTTCACGCTGCTGTGGTTCGGGTATTTGCATCACCTGGAAGCGGTGCCGCACCCGAAGGAGAACGGAATCGAGTATCCGCCTGTCTCGCTCATCGTCCCCGCATACAACGAGGGAGTGGTGATCCAGTCGGCGTTGGAGAGTCTGATCGAGCTGGACTATCCGCGCTTCGAGATCATCGTCGTCGACGATGGCTCGACGGATGACACGCTTGATAACGCGGCACGGTTCGCCGGCGAGTATGGTCACTGTCGCGTGAAGGTGACGACCAAGAAGAACGGCGGTAAGGCCAGTTCTTTGAACGCCGGCCTGGCGATGGCGGAGTACCCGATCGTGCTTTGCATGGATGCTGATTCGCGGCTCGAGCGGCAGACGATCAAGGCGGCCGTGGTCCACTTCCAGGACCCAGCGGTCGGTGCCGTGGCCGGCAACGTCAAGGTCGTCAACCGGAAGAACCTCTGGAGTAAGTTGCAGGCGCTGGAATATATCGAGGGTCTGAACATGGCGCGGCGCGCGCAGGGCTTCCTGCACGCGGTGAACATCGTTCCCGGTCCCGTCGGGCTCTTTCGGCGTGACGTGCTGCGCGCTGTGGGTGGCTACGACCTGGATACCTTCGCCGAGGATGCGGACCTCACCCTGAAGATCTTGACGGCGGGCTGGAAGATTCAGTACGAGCCGCGATCGATCGCCTGGACCGAGGCGCCAGAGCGACTCATAGATCTCATTCAGCAACGATACCGTTGGACCCGGCGCATCCTGCAAGCTCTGGGCAAGCACAAGAAGACACTCTTCTTCCCGCTGCCCGATGTTCCGCTGTGGCTGTCGCTGATGCAGATGGGCTTCGAGGCTGTCATCTGGCCGATGTTGAACGTGTACGGGCATCTGTTCTTCGCGTACGTAGCGGTGGCGTTCGGCATGAGCGAGATGCTGTTGGCCTGGTGGGTGCTGCTCACTCTGCTCGATCTGGTCGCCGCGCTGG
Source organism: Gemmatimonadota bacterium (assembly GCA_039586795.1). Taxonomy (GTDB): domain Bacteria; phylum Gemmatimonadota; class Gemmatimonadetes; order Palauibacterales; family KS3-K002; genus Kutchimonas. The sequence continues at coordinate 18,094 of JBDHJS010000040.1, read as the reverse complement.
CGACGGTCGGGATGGAGGAGGAGCAGCTGTCGTTGGTACCGTACGCGCTGATCTATCGATTCTTCTTCATTCTGTTGATTGACGTGACCAAGCTTTGCTCGACCATCGAGGAAGCGCTGAACCTGCGGATGAGCTGGGGCAAGTTGGAAAGGGCAGGTCGCATATGAGCATCATTCAAATCATGGTGACGATCATCATCGTCACGATACTCGTGACGGTGATCCTCGGCGTCGCGTCGTACGCGGCCTACTGGCTGCGTCGCGGAAGGCGGCCGACATCGCCGAGCGAGGTGGACGATACGCCGCGCTACTTCTACCGCTATTTGCCGGAGGACGAGCGGATCGAACCCGAAGAGCTGGTCGAAACGGATCCTGAGCTGGCGAAGGCGAACGGCGATCGATTGGACGCCCAAGAAGTCGCCGTGGGTCAGGGCGAGGGGAATGGCCGCACCGGTTTCTGAGCCGCCCCGGACGCGCACGCCCTGGGCTTGGGCCGGCGCGCTGATCCTACTCGGCACTCTCGGCGCGGGGCTGATCGGCGCCGCGGTGTTGCTGTGGCGGATCATCGATATCGATTCGCTGCTGGAAGCGAACGATGACACGCCGCCGCCGTTCGTGCAGCCGGTGGCCGAGCTTCGACTGCCGGAGCTGCCGGTGCCCGTGATCTGGAGGGCGGTCGTTTATCGATCGCCGACTTCAGTCGCGTTCTTCCCCGACTCATCCTACTACGACTCGCTGATCGACCGCTGGAGTGAGTTGTTGAGCGGCGTGGGAGCCGCCGTCGGCCGTATCTCCGATATCGACGATGTCGATTCCATCGATCGGGATGATCTGCTGATCATACCCGCCGCGGTTTGTCTGAACGATGCGGAGCGAACAGCGATCCGCCGGCGCGTTGAGAGCGGCGGTCACCTGCTCGCCACCTGGGCGCTGGGCGCCCGGAATGAGGAGTGCGAGTGGCTGGGCTACGAATTCCTCCGGGGGCTGGCTGGCGCCGGCGCCGCCGGAACGATGGAAGGAAAACCTCCGACTTACCTCACGGTACCTCACGGCAGTGCCCTTGCCGCAGGCCTCCCCCCTGGGGCACGTATCGAGCTCAAGTCGGAGCCATGGGTGACCGTGCGTTCCAATTCGAGCTCCGTCTTTTGGTCCGACTGGTCGCTCAACCCGTTGGCCGCCCCGGATGGCGGCGCCGCGGGGGCTGCCGTCGCTTATCGGGCGAGCAGCGGTAGCCGCCTTGCGTGGTTTGGATACCGTCTCGATGTCGCCGCCCGCTCGACCGACCAGCGGCTGGTTGACCGGCTGGCGCAGAACGCCGCGCTGTGGACATCGGGTCACGCGGTCGCCGAAGTCGATCCATGGCCCGCCGGCTTCAGGGCGGCTATGGCGGTGACCGAGGATGTGGAGCACAGCTTCAAGAACAGTCGGCGCCTGGCGGAACGCATGGCGGCGATCGACGCGCCCATCACCTTTTTCGTCGTGACCCAGTTGGCACTCGCCTATCCCGAGTTGGCCGAACCGCTCAGCGCCGCTGGCGAGCTGGGCAGCCACAGCGTCGACCATCGGCAGGTTGCCGGGCGAAGCTGGCTCGCGCAGCTGAGCAACGCGACGCAAGCGCGGGCTGACATCGAGTCTTGGGCGGCTGTCCCGGCCTTGGGTTTGCGTCCGCCGCGCGAGCTGTTTGACATCTCCACCTTGGAAGCATGGCTACGCAGCGGTGGTACATACATGGCGGCATCCAACGATGCCCGCAGCGCGGTACCTGAGATCTTTGAAGTGTCGTCGGGCCGGATCGTCGTTTTGCCCCGGGTCGTCGATGACGACTACACGGTGATGGTCCTAAGAAACGAGTTGTCGCGGGACTCGCTTGCGGCTGCGCTGCTGGGTGGTCTGGAAAAGATGCGATCGGTGGGTGGGCTCAACTTACTCACCGTTCACTCGCAGCTCATCGACTCGGACCGCCGGGTCGACGCGGTCGAGGCCGCGGTGATCGCGGCTCGAGAGATGGGTGACGTGTGGATCGCTCCCGCCGCCGACATCGCCGACTGGTGGCTCAGCCGATCACAGATCGAGCTGCGGGCACGCGAACGGGGTGATGGGAGCGTGATCCTGGAGGTCCATAGTTCAAGCGACCAGCCGTTGGCTGACGGTTGGCTTCACATCCATTTGCCGGAGAATCGCTCCAACTACGCGGCGCCGGAGATCGGCGATGTGATCCCGGAGTCGCACTTCATTCCTGATGGCCTGCGGGTGCGGCTTCCGTCGCTGGCGCCGGGCGAGACCGTCACGATACTGCTACCGCGACGTCCCTCCTAAATCGAGCGGGGTGGCCCGAAATCGGCCACCCCGCTCGAATCATGCGTCGATCTCTTGTACTCTACTGCTGGTTCACCACTACGAACTCGACCCGGCGATTCATGCTGCGGCCATCCGGGGTCGCGTTGGTGGCGATGGGTCGAGCCTCACCGTACCCGCGAACTGTGAAGCGGCCTCGATCCAGGCCCGGGAACGTGCTCACCAGATAGGTGAAGACGGAGCGGGCGCGCTGCTCGCTGATCCGCTGGTTGACGGCAGCCGAGCCGCTGGAGTCGGTGTGACCCTGTATCTCTACCCTGATCGTCGCTCGATCCAGCAGTGCCTGCCCCACCTCGTCCAGCACCATCCGTGACTGCGGGGTGAGTGTGGAGCTTCCGGTCTGGAAGTAGATGGACGAGAGTACCAGCCGTCCTTCCTCCAGGCCGGCCTGAATGACGCTGCAGCCGAACTCGTCGACCTCGCGACCTTCAGGCGTGTTCGGGCACCGATCGATGCCGTCATACACGCCGTCGGCATCCGTGTCGAGAGGACAACCGGTCTCGTTCACGGTGGCCCCGGCTGGGGTGTTCGGACATTGGTCGACCCCGTCAAACACACCGTCGCCGTCGGAATCGAGTGGGCAACCGGTGGCGTCGACCGTCACTCCGGCTGGCGTGTTGGGACAACGGTCCAGATCATCGGTGACGCCGTCGCCGTCCGAGTCCAGCGGGCAGCCCTGATCATTCACCTGGGTACCCGGCGGTGTGCTCGGGCACCGATCGAGGTGGTCGGGCACGCCGTCAGCATCGCCGTCGAGGGGGCAGCCCCAGGCGTCGGCAGCTACTCCTGGGGGAGTGTCGGGGCACGTGTCGTAGCGGTTGATCACCCGATCACCGTCCGAATCCCTCGTCGACTGGAAGAAGAGGGTGACACCGGCCGTCACCTCGATGTTGTGCGTGGACTGATCTTCGATCGTGAGTCCCGGGTTCAAGCGCTGCCGCGTCTCGGAAAGCGTCTTGAATATGAAGTGGTCCCGCACCTCGGCTCGCAGCGCCAACCCACGGCTGATGAAGATTCGTAGACCGCCGCCGAAGACAGCTTCCGGCTGTCTCTCCATCGCCGAGTTCTGTGGCTTCCACTGCGTGACCCCACCACCGGCCACGAGGAAGAGCTGAGCCGTTGGCATGATCTGGATATTGTATCCGATCGCGCCCGTGGCGATCAGCGTGTTGAGATTCGTCACGCTGGTCTGATCCGCCATCCGCAGCGGTACGTACGCTCCCGAAGCCTCAAAGAAGAGGTTGAAGGCGAACGTGTAGGCCAGCCGTGCACCCACCATCCAGCGGCTGTCGTCCATGACGAACTCGGTCTCGCCGGGTTGGAAGGTGAGCTTGCCGGGAATGTAGACGCCCCCGAATCCCTCCAGCTCTACGCCGTCGCGGCCGTAGTCACCTTGTGCCTGGAGTGTGGCTGGCGTCAGGAGTAGAAGAACCGCCAGGAGATAGCGGTGCCATCCGCGGAGCAGACCTCTGTCGCCCACGGACTCCCCATGGTGGAGTCGACGCATGATTTTAACCCTGTCAAGCTATTCAGGCGGGGAATACGCTTGGCGTCGGAGCCGGCTCAAGTGAGCACTGATACAAAATACTGGATCTTGCTGATCTGTAAAGCTTTAGGGAGCCCGCGACCTGCCAGGCGGTTCAGAGGGCCGCTCAACGTGTTGCGCTATGCGTACCGGGGCGGCGTCTCGCTCCGATTCCCCGGGCTGCCCCTCCAGCAGCCGCTGGAAGCGAGGGTCGTCGCGGAGCGGGTCCCAGGTCGGGTCGAGGCGCAGCAGCTGGGGTGATATCACCGAAGGGATCGAGATGAGCAGCCGGAGCTCAGAGATTGCGGCGTCGAAATCGCCGAGCATTACATAGATCCTTGCCAGATCGAGGAGCCGCTCGCCACCGACGAGGGCATCAGCAGACAACGGGAGTCGAGCGACCGCCCGGTTGCCTTCGCGGATCGCATCCGCCCCGCGCCCCAAACCGGCGTAGGCAAGCCCGAGGAGGATACGAGGGTCGCTCTGGCCCGATGGCCCCTCTGTGCGGCCCTCCAGCACGGCGCCTGCGGAGTCGTAGTAGACGCGGGCCAGGTTGGCGCGGTCGCGCCGCTTGTTGACCAGGGCTTTCGTCAGGTAGTAGTCGGCGGAATCTACAGACGCAGTCTCGAGGCTGAGGCTGTCGATGGCCGCGCCATACTCCTCGGCGAACACGCTGGCGCCGATCCAGGCGACCTCGGGTCCCACGAGCAGTTCACCGAGATCGATGCGAAGACTACCGTCCTCGAGAGTGCGACGGGCCCGCTCCATGTGCCCATCCCAGGCCAGGTAAAAGGCGACGGTCCACTGGTAGTTGTACGCCGTTTGCGGAGCCAGGGCGATGGCCCGCTGGAAGAACACCTCGCCGGCGGCGTACTGGCGGGTGTAGTAGTAGTTCTGAGCCAGGCCGATGACCCAGACCGGGTTGCGGGGGTCGAGCTCGACGGCCCGCAGGCCGTTGATGATCGAACGGTCCCACTCGCCCTGCCGTCTCAGGATCCAGGCGGTGAGCGCCAGGGCGTCAGAGTTCCCGGGTTGGCGCCGCTGGACCGATATATACTGCTCGAGCGCTCGCTCGAAATCCTGCTGTCCATAGTAGTAGTAGTCGCCCAGCGCCATGTGTGCGTCGGCGAGGTCGGGAGCGAGCTGCAGGGCGCGATCCACCGCCGCTCTGGCCCGCGACAGTTGATCGGTGCGACCGAACTGCCAGTGCAACCAGACGTGGGCGCGTGAGAGCGCGGCATAGGCTACGGCGAAAGTGGAATCGAGACGCGTCGCCTGCTCGTAGAGCTCGATCGCGGCGGTCGCGTTGGCTTCTTGGAAGCGATCGCTGTATCGCTCGTTCCCACGCAGATAGCGGTCGTAGGCTTCCAGGTTGGCGGTCGGCGCTACGGCCATCGCCTGGCGCTGTGGTTCGAGCAAGGTGATGTCCAATGCGCGGGCTACGTTTTCCGCGATGTCGGTCTGGACGTCGAAGATCTCGGAAAGGATCGCGTCATAGCGTTCGGTCCAGACGTTGGTGTCGTCCGCTACTCTTATCAACTGCGGAGTAACTCGCACCTGGCTCGGGCCGCCGGGCAGACGCTCCCAACGAACCGTTCCTTCCAGTACGTATTCCACATCCAGTTCTCGCGCGATATCGCGAACGGAGAGCTGCGTTCCCTTGTATTGGATGGCGGTTGTCCGGGAGATGACGCCGAGCTCGGGGATCTCGGCGAGACGCGAGGTTATCTCCTCCGTCACACCGTCTGCGAAGTATTCGTCCTCAGCGGGTCCCAGGTTCTCGAACGGGAGTACGACCATCTTGGTGCGGAGCGCGGTCAACTGGGTGTCGGTTCCGCTCCCGAGGCCGGGGAATCCTCCAATGACCAGATATCCCGTCGCGAAGATTCCCCAGACGGCCAGCGCGCTGACCAGGGATACAAGCGCGCCGCGCAGAGTGAGAACACGGCGGCGACCGTGCGAGGGAGACGATGCAGGCGTGGTCTGCTTTGGCTCGATCGGGGCGGGGCTGTCTTCGTCGAGGATGGTCGGTTGCTCCAGATCCTGGCCCGGTCCTTCGCGTACCAACGCCGTGGCCGCCACAACCGGCAGCAGGACGATGAAGAGGACGACGGCGAAACTGGGGAACCAGGGTGGCAGACTCAGGCCTTCGGTGAGGCTCTGGATGACCTGGTAGCCGGCGGCGGCGCCCAGGACATAGACCGCGAGCACCTGCCAGATTGAACGTCTGTGGATCTCAACGATCAGCCGCTTGAGACGCGACATACTAGTCAGTGTTGTCTTTCTGCCGGTTGCAGATGGTTGCGGGCTGGTGTGCACGGGGAAAATGACCGACACCGCGACGGTTATCAATGCCCCCGGATCGCGCGATGTTCCAGCGCCCGGGCTTCCAGCTCGCCGTGCTCGTTCTTACCCATAACTACGATCCGGGTGTACGGTAGGTTCCGAAGTCGGGAATCTGCCCCTTTTCGGAGCATATGAGGGCGCCTAGTTTTCTCGCCCTGTCAATCGGAAATCAAAAGTGCGGTGCCCGGCGAAGGCTGCCGGGCACTATTGGTCAAAGGATCCCCGAACGACTGGAGGGCGACAATGCAGGGTTCGGCAGAGGGCGTCGTGGGCGCGGCACAGGAACAGGCGGCGGCGGCGCAGCAAACGTTGTTGGAGGTCTGGAATCTGGTCGTCAACCTGGTCAGCCAGTGGGGTCTCAAAGTCGTTGGTGCGATCGTTCTGCTGTTCATCGGCCGGATGGTGGCGGGATGGGCACGACGCGGTGTCCGGAGGGCACTAACGTTGGCGGAAGTTGAGCCGACTCTCATTCCATACATCACCGGGCTTGTTTACTACACGTTGTTCGCGGTCATCCTCGTCGCGGTTCTGGGGATCGTCGGCGTGCAGACCGCATCATTCCTCGCCGTCTTCGGTGCGGCCGGCCTTGCCGTCGGTCTGGCGCTACAAGGAACGCTGTCAAACTTCGCGGCCGGGGTCATGCTGCTGCTCTTCCGTCCGTTCCATGTTGGAGACTTCATCGACGCGGGCGGAACCGCAGGTACGGTTGCGGCGATCGGCATGTTCACCACCGAGCTCAATACGCCGGACAACGTCAGGATCGTAATTCCCAACTCGCAGATCTACGGTCGGACGATCAAGAACTTCGCGGCGAACGAGACGCGTCGTAACGATCTTGTCATGGGGATCTCGTATAATGATGACATCGGGAAGGCAATCGCGACGATTAAGCGCGTGCTCGATAGTAACGATCGTGTGCTGGCCGATCCCGAGCCGTTCATCGGAGTCGGCGAGCTGGCCGACTCGTCGGTGAATCTTTTGGTGCGGCCGTGGTGCAAGAAGGAAGATTTCTGGGGGTTGAAAACCGAGTTGTTGCGGACACTGAAGGAAGAGTTGGAGGCGGCGGGTTGTTCGATACCGTATCCGCACGTCCAAATGATAGGGGCTAGCTGACGCTGGCGCATGTCGAGCACGAGCACGAGAACTCACTCGTGCTCCTGCTCGTGATCGTACTCGACATAGGTCGTACACACTGCTGTTCCTGCCGTTGACCAAGCCGTGACCACCCGATAGCATCTATCCAACCCAGCCGGAAAGGATATGGAGGACAAGACGGCCCACGTGGCCGGGAGGAGTCCAGCTATGGCAGTAAGAAAGGTATTCGGAATCGCGATCGCCTTGGTTCTCATTGCGGTGCTCCCGGTGAGCGCTCAGCAGCTCGAGTACCCGGCGACCCGCACGGTGGACCAGATCGACAATTACCACGGGACGCTGGTCGCCGATCCTTTCCGCTGGCTCGAGGATACGAACAGCGAGGAGACGGCGGCGTGGGTCGAGGCGCAGAACGCGGTGACCTTCGCCTACCTGGATGCGATCCTGGAGCGTGAGTGGATCCGAGAGCGCCTGACCGAGTTGTGGAACTATGAACGGTTCGGCACGCCATATCAGGATGGAGGCCGCTACTTCTATTCGAAGAACGACGGTCTTCAAAATCAGTCGGTCCACTACACGCTGACCTCCCTCGACGCGGAGCCCGAAGTCCTCCTCGACCCCAACAAGATGTCCGAGGACGGTACGGTCTCAGCGTATCCGCTCGATATCAGCGAAGACGGGAAGTACATGGTCTACAGCGTTTCGAAGAGCGGGTCCGATTGGCGCGAGTTCTTCGTCCGTGACGTCGAGACCAAAAGGGATCTGGACGACCACCTGGAATGGATCAAGTTTTCCGGCGCGTCGTGGACCCACGACGGCGTTGGCTTCTTCTACAGCCGCTACAACAAGCCCACAGAGGGAGACACCTATGAAGAGGCGAACCGTAACCAGCGTCTCTACTACCATCGGGTCGGGACACCCCAATCTGAAGACCAGCTGATCTACGAGCGGCCCGACCAGCCGGAGTGGGGCTTCGGCATGGGCGTGACCGATGACGGGCGCTACGGTCTGCTCAACGTGGGGCACGGCACCGACGAACGGAATCGTCTCTACTATGTCGACTTCGGCGACCCTTCGAATCCAAACCTCGGTGGCGAGTTCGTGAAGCTGCTGGATGACTTCGATGCCAGTTACAACTTCGTCGGCAACGATGGGCCGGTCTTCTACTTCCTGACCAACCTCGACGCTCCCAAGTATCGGCTGATCGCCATCGACACGCGCAAGCCGGAGCGCAAGGACTGGAAGGAGATCATCCCGGAGAAGGACGATGTGCTGCAGAGCGTTGGCATCGTGAACAACCAGTTCGTGGTTCGTTACATGCACGACGCGCATACGCAGATCTTCGTCTTCAACATGGATGGTACGTTCGACACGCAGGTCGAGCTGCCCACGATCGGATCTGCCGGTGGGTTCAGCGGTGAGCGCGATGACACCGAGGCGTTCTACTCGTTCACATCTTTCCTCTACCCGACAACGATCTTCCGCTACGACTTTGAGACGGGGGAGAGCACGGTCTACAAGGCGCCTAGCGTCGATTTCGATCCGAGCGCGTTCGAGACCAAGCAGGTATTCTATCCGTCGAAAGACGGGACGATGATCCCCATGTTCTTGACCTACAAGAAGGGGATCAAGCTCGACGGCTCCAACCCGACGTACCTGTATGGCTACGGCGGATTCAACATCAGCCGTCGGCCCGGCTTCTCGACCACCATGCTGGTCTGGTTGGAGATGGGCGGCATTTATGCCTCCGCCAACCTGCGAGGCGGCGGCGAATACGGCGAGGAGTGGCACAAGGCGGGGACGAAGGAGCGGAAGCAGAACGTCTTCGACGACTTCATAGCGGCCGCCGAGTACCTGATCGATGAGGGCTACACCTCGACGCCGAAGCTGGCCATCGCCGGTGGCTCGAACGGCGGACTGCTGGTCGGGGCCGTCATGACCCAGCGACCGCACCTGTTCGGCGCCGCGCTGCCTGCCGTCGGCGTCATGGACATGCTGCGCTACCACAAGTTCACGATCGGCTGGGCGTGGACCTCGGACTATGGCTCGTCCGACGACCCCGAGGGCTTCCGTTACCTGTACGCCTATTCGCCGTTGCACAACCTGCACCCCGACTATTACCCGGCAACCATGGTCACTACCGCCGACCATGACGACCGGGTCGTACCGGGCCACTCGTTCAAGTTCGCCGCGCAGCTGCAGCGGGCGCAGATGGGCGATGCTCCGGTCTTGATTCGGATTCAGACCAAGGCGGGCCACGGCGGCGGTAAGCCTACCGCGATGGTGATCCAGGAGCAGGCGGATCGGTGGGCGTTCCTGGTGAAGAGCTTGGGGATGTCCGTGGGAGTGGATGCGACAATGGAGTGATCGGGCAAGAGGTGTGGGGCAGGGGGTAGGGGGTAAGGAGCCAGGGATCGACGCAGCGCTCTCGTTCTTCGCCCCCACCCCCACCCACCCACTCCTTTACCCCGTACGCCTGAACGCCTTCGGTCTCGGAATAAGAACTGCTTTACACAGCGCCTCAAAACCCCAAGATTGTAACAAACGCCCCTACCGCGTCGGACTAACAGCGGTGTTACCGTGTTGCGGGCACCCGACGCAAGACATGCTGAGACTTAGACTTCTGACATTCCCGCTTCTGGCTGTGGCGGCCGCGGGGTGCGGCAAGCCGGCGTTGTACGATTGCGCCGGTAAGCTGATTACCTATCCAGCGATGATGGCTCCGGTGGAGGGGGGCTGGGTGGCTGTCGACACCTCTGGCTACCAGATCCGCGCTGTCGTCGAGATACAGGTCCCGTCCACGGACCCCGACGTGGGCCCAACGACGGCCCCGCTGCTCCAGCTACGCGTTGGCGATGGCGTGCCGCTCGAGCCCGGTCGTATGCGCCTCGGCAACCTCAGCTGTCACTACATGGTCCCGGAGCGCGCCGAGTGTCGCGAGCTTCAGGACGATCCAAAGCACTGCGTGTACGGCGCGCCGGAAGAGAGATGCTACTATCCGGTCCGGGCCGAGTTCCCCCTGGAGGAGATACCGCTGTTCGAAGAGCTCGTCGTTCTGCGCGTGGGTGAGGCGACGACTTATGTATTGGCGTGGCGGCAGGATGAGTAGGCAGTAGACAGTAGACGGTAGGCAGTAGACGGTGGCGGCTGCGTTCGAATCCTCGGGCGCGGCCGCTTCGTACTTGGGGCAGGGGGAACTCTGGCCATCTGGCCACGTGTTCCCCAAACTGTCCGGCAACGCCAGTGCGGCCCGGGCAGTCTAAGACATGATGCCGCCTGGCCCGGCGGCGGAAACGCTAGTCTACTCATCACATACAGGCAGGAGACGAAGGGATGCGACGCATTGTACCGGTCATCCTCCTTCTGGCGGCGTCGACGGCGTTCGCGCAGGAGGAGGTACGGCTCGAGGTGCCGTACGAGCGATTCGTGCTCCCGAACGGGCTGAACGTGATCCTCCACGAGGACCACACGACCCCGACGGTGAGCGTGAACGTCTACTACCACGTGGGCTCGGGTCGTGAGAAACCCGGTCGTACCGGGTTCGCCCACCTGTTCGAGCACATCATGTTTGAGGGCTCGGGACACGTGCCCGAAGGTGCCTTCGACAATTGGCTCGAGGCGGCGGGCGGAAACAACAACGGTTCGACGAACCCGGACCGGACCAACTACTGGGAGGACGTCCCGAGCAACGCGCTCGAGCTGGCGCTCTTCCTGGAGTCGGACCGCATGGGCTACCTGCTCGACGCTATGTCGCCGGAGAAGGTGGACGGTCAGCGCGATGTGGTGAAGAACGAGCGGCGTCAGTCGTACGAGAACCGACCCTACGGCCTGGCCTCTGAGATCATCCGCCGGAACATGTATCCGCCGGAGCATCCGTATCACTGGACGACGATCGGATCGATGGACGATCTGTCGGCGGCCAGCTACGAGGACGTGGTCGAGTTCTACAACACGTGGTACAGCCCCAGCAACGCCAGCCTCTCCATCGCCGGTGACATCGACATCGAGGAGACGAAGGCGCTGGTGGAGAAGTGGTTCGCCGATGTGCCCGCTGGACCGCCGGTTCCGCCGGCCGACGCGACCGTCGCGTTCCTGACCGAGGAGAAGCGGCTGGTCCATGAAGATCGCGTCTCTCTCCCGCGTCTCTACATGGCGTGGCTATCACCGGCATACTACACGCCCGGTGATCCGGAGCTCGACATCCTTGGCGATATCCTTGCCGGTGGTAAGACATCGCGGCTGTATCAGCGGCTGGTCTACGAGATGCAGATCGCCCAGAACGTCTTCGCGTATCAAGCGTCGAGCGAGTTGGGGTCCCAGTTCCAGATCGTGGCGACGGCGCGGGCCGGAGTCGACCTGGACGAGATCGAGCGGGTGATCATCGAAGAGATCGACCGCCTCAAGATGGAGGCGCCGGACGTGCGCGAGGTGGAGCGGGTCGTCAATCAGATCGAGGCGAGCCGGCTGGATGGGTTGGAGAGGGTCGGTGGGTTTGGTGGCAAGGCCGATCGGTTGAACGCGTTCTATATCTATACGGGAAACCCGGACTACTTCAACGAGGAATTGCAGCGCTACAAGTCGCTGGATCCGAGTGATATTCAGGCGGCGGCGCAGACGTGGCTGACGAATGGGCGCGTGGTGTTGAGCGTGGTGCCGCAGGGGCAGCCGGAGTTGGCGTCCGAGGGACTGAAACCGAAGACGGATTGAGGGAAGTTGGAATGGAGAATACTGCGATGTTTAGATCGAGTAGGAACTGCCGGGGGATGGGAGTCGTGTTGGCGCTCTTGTTTGCCGTTGGGCTTGCTGCCTCTGAGATAGGGGCACAGGTGCCGGATCGGAGTAGGCCGCCGGAGTTGGGGCCGCCGCCGGCGCTGGTCTTGCCCGAGATACAGCGGACCGAGCTGTCGAATGGGGCTCGAGTAATCCTGCTGGAGAAGCACAATGTGCCGTTGGTCCAGGTGAATCTGGTGGTGCGGACGGGTTACGCGTCCGACCCGACAGAGTTGATTGGGCTCGCGAATATGACGGCGGATCTGATGGATGAAGGGGCCGCGGGTCGCGATGCGCTGCAGCTGGCTGACGAGATCGACTTCTTGGGCGCGCGGATTTCGGTGCGGGCGGCCAGTCACCACACCACGGTGTCGCTGCATACGCCGTTGGGTCGCCTCGATCCGGCGCTGGAGCTGATGACCGATGTGGCTTTGAGACCGGACTTTCCGGAGGCGGAACTGGAGCGCAAGCAGTTGGAGCGGCTGAACCAGATGCTGGCGGCGCGTGATGAGCCCCGAGCCATCGCCTCCGTGATCTATGATCACACACTCTTTCCCGACCACCCGTACGGTCACCCGACCATCGGCTACCCGGAGTCCGTGAAGGATATGACGCTGGACGACGTGCAAGGTTGGCACGGGACGTACTTCCGACCCAACAACGCGTTCTTCGTGGTGGTGGGTGACATCACGATGGACGCGATCAAACCGAAGCTGGAGGCGCTGTTCGGCAGCTGGGAGCGCGGCAGAGTCCCATCACAAGACTGGTCGGAAGCGGATCAAGTCACCACGCGCACGGTCTACTTGGTGGACAAGCCGGGCGCCGCCCAGTCGGAGATTCGTATCGGGCGAATCGGCGTTCCGCGGCTGAGCGACGATTACTATTCGCTGATCGTGATGAACACGATCCTTGGTGGGTCGTTCGCGTCGCGCCTCAACCAGAATCTGCGTGAGGATAAGGGCTACACCTACGGCGCCTTCTCGTTCTTCGATTTCTCGGAGATGGCGGGACCGTTCACAGCCGGCGCTAGCGTGCAGACGGATGTCACCGCCGCGGCGCTGGGCGAGTTCATGAAGGAGCTGAACGGAATCCACGAGCCGGTGCCCGCGCAGGAGTTGGAACGGGCGCGCAATTACGTCGCGCTCCGTTTCCCGTCGCGATTCCAGACGGTCGCCGGCATCGCCGGCCAGCTCACCGAGCTGGAGCTGTACGATCTTCCTGACGGATACTTCAACGAGTATGTACAAAGCATTCTGGGTATTACGCAGGCTGAGGTATTGCGGGTCGCTCGAGAATACGTCGTACCGGACCAGATGGCGATCATCGTGGTCGGCGATCGTGAGGTGATCGAGGACGGAATTCGAGGGATGGACCTGGGTCGTGTCGTGAACCTCAGCATCGAGGACGTGCTGGGGCCGCCGCCGGAGATGCCGGGGACGCGGTGATACTGCAGTAAGTCGTAAGCCGTAGCCCGTAAGCGGTAACGTTCGCAGTTGACCGTTACCGCTTACCGTTTACGGCTATCCCCCATGCTTTAATTGGAACTGGACAATCTGCGGGACATCCAACTCATCCCTTACAACAGCCCATAGGGTTTCGCCGCGCGCCACAGGTTGCGGATAGGTGGAAAACCCGTCGGGTACTCTCACCATTCCCAGGTAGCGCCCATCGGGTTCGAATACATCGAAGGCGATCGGCTCGACCCATGTCTGCTCTGTGGGGTCCGGTTCTTGGCCGGCCGGTGGCACCTTCTGGTATGCCGGCTGATACAGCTGCACCCAGATCCGGCCATCCAGCCCGACGAACAAACCGCGGTAGGGAGGTTTGGTGTCCGGAATGGCCGGACCGTTCCAGTTCCAGGCTGGATCCGCCCAACGGCGAAGCATGTCGGTGATGAGTCGCTCATATTCCGCGCGCTCTTCTGAATTCACGGGCACCGGTTGCCAATCTGCACGCTCGACCCGGAGGACGCGATTGGGCGCGACGAACAAGTCGACGGCGTAGCGGGTTGGGAGCCCGGCTACCATGTAGCCCATCGGACTAAAGGACCATTCGACCTGGGGCGTGAAAGGCACGGGCCTGCTCGCGTAGCTCGGGTTGTCTTCATCTGTGCCACGCGCTTCGAGCTGCGGTTCAACATAGTCATACGTCGGCTCGGGCAATGTATCTCTCACAGAGCCGTCGGGGCCGTATCGAGCCAAGCCGAATGTCCAGTCGCTAATTGCGGCGCCAGGATCGAGAAGGGCCCGGGTGTAGACGTTGTCCGCGGTGTCTCGAAACATCGGTATCGAGCTACGGATCGATCCCATAACTCGCCAGCTGTCGAGTGGCTCACCGTCGGGCGAATAGACGTTGAGGCGAGCGTTTCCCGGGTCACGAAGAACAACACGCCCATCAGACAGCACGACCAATCCGGCATCCGGAGTCTTGTACTCTCCGGGCCCGCCACCCTCGCGCCCAAACGTCGTTACGTAGACGCCATCCCGTGTGTACTTGCGTAGCGCTTTAGCGTGGCCATCGAAGGCGTATATGGAACCGCCCGGCGCCACCGCAAGGGACAGCACGCTGCCGAGCATGTACTCATCCGCGCCATCCACGACTCCGATCGTCAGCACCGGAACCAGGGTTGCTTCGCCCCCCCAAATACTGCCACGCTCCGTGCGCACTACGATCGTGTCGCCGATGGTGTCGTACACCGCATGCCAATCGCGTCCGTCAGGTGCCTCCGACCCCCCACATGCTGAAGCGAAGACGAAGAACGTACCAACCGCCAGACGCTGAAGCTTTCCAAGCCATGTCATGATGTCGCTTCTCCCTCCAGAGCGTGCCAACTTAGATAGCGTGGCTTCGGGCGTGGCTACCGGTCTCAATACATGGATGCAAAGTAGACAGAAAGCGTTGCGCGGTAAGTCACGTTGACCCGTTGGCACCTCGCACGATCCGAAAGCGAACGATGGACGGCACATCCATCTCACCAAGAACCACAGCCCATACGGTATCTCCACGAGCGACGGGCGGCGGCTTCGGCAGGAAGCCGTTGGGCGCGCGCACCATTCCGAGATAGCGACCGTCGGGTTCGAAGACGTCGTACACGACGGGTTCGAGCCAGCGTTGGGTGACGTCGTCAATCCACGGCGCGTCCGGTGGCGGTACCGCCTCGTCCTCCGGGAGCTCGTACGCTTCGGCGTGCAGCTGTACCCAGATGCGCCCCTGGCTATCGGCGAAGAAGTCCTTGTAGGATGGCTTGGTGTCCGGTATCGGCGGCCCGTTCCATCTCCATCCCGGCTCGGTGCGGCGCAAGATGCTTGTGACCATCGCTTCTTGCTCGGCGCGTTCTCCGGGCGCCACCGGAGCTGGTTTCCAATTGTCCCGCGACAGCCGAAGTACATGGTTGGGAGCGATGAAGAGATCAAAAGCGTATCGAGTGGGTACGCCTCCCAGCGTGTAGCCCAGGGGGCTGAATGTTGATGCCGCGTCGGGTGTAAACGGCACACTCCAGTCTGAGGTGTTCCGTCCGCTGCCCGCGTACATCTTGGGTCGCTCGTAATCCCATTGCGGCATCGGTATCGTGTCACCGGGTATACCACTTGCCGAGTAGCGCACGACGCCGAGTCGCCAATCGGGCAAGGAAGCCGCGGGGTCAAGCAGAACTCCGGTGTAGACGTTCCCAATCGTGTCCGCCCACATCGGCCGTCCGCTCCAGAAGCCTCGGATTCGCCAGGCTTCGATGTACTCGCCGTCTCGGGAGTAAACGTTGATGCGGGTGTTCCTGGGGTCCCGCAGCAACAGCCGCCCGTCCGGCAGCACGGCTAGGCCGGCGTCGGGCTCGCGGTATTCTCCGGGACCGCCGCCCATTCTGCCGATCTTCTTCACGAAGTCGCCGGTCGCCGAATACATCCGGAGTTCTTCGGCGTGGACGTCGTACACGTAGATCGTGCCGTCCGGCCCCACAGCAAGAGACCGGATCTTGCCGAACATGTACTCATCGGGGCCGTCGAACTGTCCGATACGAAGATCGGCCAACAATTCCGCCGTGTCACCCCAAACGCTGCCGCTCACGGTCCGGACGACGACGGTATCACCGACGGTATCGTACACCGCTTGCCATCCGGAGCCGCTATCTCGATCAGAGTCGCCACACCCGACAAGGGTGAGGGCCAGCACAAACGCCAACAGACACTGAATTCCGCGCCTCGATGGTTCAGTCGCTTTCATATGTAGTAGGGCTCTCTGTGTGCGAGGTGGGGGGCTATGAGTCGCGCGACCCAACGAGTTGGATAGGCCAGGAAGGGTTTTGGTTGTACTACCTACCACCCACCACCCACTGCGTGTCCCAATCCCTGAGCATGTAGAGCGCCAGCATGATGAAGATGATCGGCACGCCGGCGAGAAACAGATGGTTGTTGCTCGTGTAGGGGTGGATGAGCTCTCGGTAGGTCGAGACGACGGAAAGCGTGTGAAACAGCAGCCAGTACCCATACGTGATGCGACGCTTGAAACCGACGATCATCGCGATGGCCAGGACTGTGTTCACCGCGCCGATGACGTAGGAGAAGTTCACCGAAATCGAGATACGGAAGAAGTAGTCCCATATCCGAGCGTTCACGTCGGGTCGCACGAACTTCTCCACGGCCCAGTAGAGGAAGAAGATGCCCGTGGTGATCCGCAGGATGGCGAGCGCGAGCGGCAGGCGGCGCTCCAGCTCGTTGACGTTGCCTAGAGTCATCGATCCCCCTGGTCGGACGTTGCGCTTCGTCGGTGAGGAGAACGCCGTTGTGCTGTGAGAGGTTTCCCGGGTGTGGGGTAGAAGGTAAGGGGCACCCCTTACCCCTCACCCCTTGCCGCTTACGAATCACGTCTCCTCGTCTGGATGCTTGATCCGGAACCGAACGATATAGGGAACCTCCAGCTCGTCCATCACCACGGCCCATACGTAGTCGCCTCGTGCGACCGGCGTCGGGTTCATCGAGAAGCCTTCCGGTGCGCGCACCATCCCCAAGTAGGTCCCGTCCGGCTCGAAGACATCGAAAGCTATGGGCTCGACCCAGGTGTGGGGAGGCACTTCGATGACGCCTGGTGGTGACGTGTCGTTCGTGTAATCGGTATCCTCGCTCTTGTACGCCGGCTGGCTGAGCTGGACCCAGATCCGCCCGTCCTCGCCGATGAAGAACCTCTGAAATGGTGGTTTGGTCTCGGGAATCGGCGGGCCGTTCCACCGCCAACCAGGATCGAGTTGCCGCATGTTGGCGGTGATGATGCGCTCCTGTTCTTCCCGTTCCTCAGGGGTGACCGGGAGCGGCTGCCAGTCGCCCCGTTCGATGCGCAGTGTGCGGTCAGTAGAAAGGAAGAGACTGATCGAGTACTTAGTCGAGATGCCGCCCACCATGTAGCCAAGCGGACTGTACGCCCAGGCGACGGTAGGCGAAAACGGCACGTTGTCGCCGATGAAGCTAGTGTTGCCCTCGTCGCCGCCGCTGGCCGAGATCTCGGCCGGCTCGTAGTCCCATTCAGGAAGCTCCAACGTGTCGCCGACGGTCCCGTCCGGCCCGATTCGCACGATCCCCCATTGCCAATTGTCGATGCCGGCATCGGAATCAAGGAGGGCGTACGTGTACACGTTGTCCAATGTGTCTCGGTAGAGGCGTCGGGATGTGTATACGCTGCCCATGACCCGCCAGGTATCGAAGGGGTCTCCGGCGGGCGAGTAGACGGTGAGGCGTGCGTTACCCGGGTCACGCAAGACGACGCGGCCGTCGGATAGCACGGCCAGACCCCCGTCCGGCCTGTTGTATTCGCCGGGGCCGCCACCCTCTCGGCCGAACGTCGCCTTGTACGTGCCGTCTGGGTTGTAGACTCGCAGCGCCGGCACTTGTTGATCGACGGCGTAAATCGTTCCGTCTTCGGCGACGGCGAGCGATCGAATTCTTCCCAGCATGTACTCGTCAGCCCCTTCCAGCTCGCCGATCGTCACTTCGGGCTCCAGGCGGGCCGTGTCTCCCCACAGGCT
>JBDHJS010000082.1:0-8507 GCA_039586795.1 Gemmatimonadota bacterium | reverse complement strand
AAGGGGTCGAGCCGTGAAGCGTCGCCGTTCGCCGAGTTATGCGCCGGCGTTCGGATCGTCATCGCCGAGAACATCGAACGCATCTACCGGGAGAACTGTCAGAACCTGGGGCTGCTCACGTCCACCGATTTCGGAATGATCGATCGGGTGCGTCGTGGCGAATCGATACCGCTGTCGGAATTCACGGGAGGCGCCGATCCGATCACGAAAGAGATCATCGAGCGAGGTGGCCTGTTCGCGTACAACAAAGCGCGGCAGGACGGGGAGGTTTCGCCGCCGCTGCCGGAGACGCCGGCGGACCGGCCGATGACGGTTGCCGAGAAAGTGCTTGCCCGACGCTGGATCGCCGATCTGTCGAAAGGTGAGGTCGGTGTGCCCGCAGTGAAGCCGGGGGACACGGGTTTCGTGCGGACAGACATCCGGTTCTCCCACGAGTACGTGACGCCGATGGCGGCGGGCTTGTACGAGCAGTACACACCGAACGCTGACATCGTCGACAAGGATTCCGTACTGCTGTTTCGCGATCACCTTGGGATGCTCGACCTGGTGATCTCGGAAGAGAAGCGGTTAGCCGGGTTGCTCGACTTGGCCAATGGCTTGTCCAAGCGTCAGGTCGAGTTCTCTCAGGAGCAAGGCCTGCGATTGCACGGGGACCTCAAGGATCGCCAGGGCTCCGAGGGTATTTGCCACACGATCGTATATGGCCACTACGCCGTGCCGGGCCAGGTCATCGTCGGCAGTGACTCGCACACGCCCCACTCCGGCGCGCTGGGGACGATCGCGTTCGGTGTAGGCTCGACCGCGATTGCCAGTGCGTGGACCACTCGGGACGTCCGCGTCTCGGTTCCGGAGACGGTAAAAATCCACATCACAGGGAAGAAGCCTGAAAACGTCACGGCCAAGGACATGGTGTTGGAGGTGTTGCGGCGGCCGTTCGTTCGAGAAGGGAAGGCGCTGGCGAAGATCCTCGAATGGACCGGCCCGGCGATAGCGGCGTTGACCATAGACGAGCGCGCGACGGTTACGAACATGTCGGCGGAGATCGGAGCGTTCACGGGTATCTGTGAGGCTGACGAGAAGACGGCGGACTTTCTGGTCGAGCGGCGCGGGATGGAGCGGGGCGAAGCGGAAGCGCTGTGCGAGAGTCTGAGGAGTGATGCCGATGCCGAGTACTCGCATGTGATAGAGGTCGACGCCTCGGAGCTGCGTCCCATCGTCGCGCTTCCAGGCGATCCGGGCCGCGGGGTCTTCGTGGATGAGCTGGATAACCCGGTCAAGATCGACATCGTCTACATAGGATCGTGCACGGGCGCCAAGCGTGACGACATGGATATGTACGCAGAGGTCTTCGCGCCGGCGGCGAAAGCCGGGCAGCGGATTCCGGAAGATGTGACGTGTTATATCCAGATGGGCTCGCTCGACGTCGAGGACTACTGCCGTTCGCAAGGTTATCTGGAGGTGTTTGAAGGTGTCGGCGCGAATCTGTTGGCGCCGGGATGCGGTGCGTGCATCAATGCGGGTCCAGGCGTGAGCACGTCGCCAGAGCAGAACACGATCTCATCGATCAATCGGAACTTCCCGGGGCGGAATGGGCCGGGGAAGGTCTACTTGGCGAGTCCGTATACTGTGGCGGCTTCGGCGTTGGCGGGGGAGATTGTGGCGTGGGGCGGACGGGTGGAGGGTAGGGGGTAGGTGCTAGAGGGGCGAGAGGAGTTTCAGGTAGAGGGACTCCAGGAGTTTTAGGGTCTTGCCGGCGGGCCGGCCGAGTTTGATGCTGGCGTTGGCGAGTTTGCCTTTGGGGGAGTTGGGGAAGGTGGGGATGTTTTGGTTGGCGAAGGTTAGGAGGGTTTGGGCGCCATCGTGATCGCCGGCTGATAGGCGGGTGGCGAATTGACTTAGCAACGTGTTGATGGTGATGTCGTAATTGGGCTCGTCGGTGTCGGCGAGTCCTTTTTCGTGGGCGGCTTTGGCGATCCAGGCGGGGATGGCGATCTCGTCGCGGTAGCGGGTTAGGCTTCCCTCGACCTGGCGGGTGGTCATCTCGGGGTGTCGGCGGTAGCGGACAAGGCGGCGGTGAGTGCCGACGACGGAGTACCCGACGAGTACGCCGCTGACCCAGTAGACCCAGTCGGGTGCGAAGTCGTATTCCTCGCTGAACGGTCCGATCTTCCGTGCGGCTTCCGTTCTATAGATGACTGAAGGCATCAAGATGTAGTTGCCGCGGCTCAGGGCGGCGATCTCGTCACGTCCCGATCGCTCGTAGGGGTCGTCGGCGGGCCAGAAGCTGTCCTTGTAGCTTTCCGCCTCCGATCTAATCGCTTCGCCGTTCTCATCGATCGTCGTCACCTTGCAGTGCGCGATGAAGGCGTCGGGATGTTCCTGAAGATGTCCGAGGACGACCTCGAGGAATTCCGGCTCGTATTCATCGTCGGAGTGACAGAGGGCGAAGTACGGTGTCCTCACGAGGTCGACGGCGCGGTTCCAGTTTGCGGCCATCCCGACGTGCGTGTCGGCGCGGATGACTTTGAGGCGTGGGTCGTCGATCGCCTCGGCGGCCTCGGCGGCGCCATCGGTGGAGCAATTATCGAGGACGATGAGCTCGAAGTCGCGGTAGGTCTGGGCGAGTAGCGACTTCAGGGTCAGCGGCAGCAGGTGCGCCGTGTTGTAGTTGGGAACGAGGACGGTCAGAGACCCTGCCATGGCCACTCCCATTCCCCGTTGCGCCAGTCCTCGAGTGCCTCGGCGTTGCCGCGCAGCGACAGGCCGGCGTCAGCGAGCTTGTCGGTGGCGAGGGCGCCGTTGAGGGGTCGGCGAGCGACCTGGCCAAGCGCGTCGGTTGTAACGGGTTCGATGATCTCGTCGTCGAGGCCGAGCCGTTCGCAGAGCAGCCTGGCGAAGGCGACACGGTCGAGACTCGCTTCGGGCCCGGCGATGTTCCATGTGCCGCCGGCCGAGCGTTCGATGAGCTGGACGATAGCTGCGGCGAGATCTGGCCCGTAGGTGGGGTTGCCGAGCTGATCGCTGGGCACGCGGATCTTCCGTTTTTCTAATGCGCTTCCGATGAGCTGATGAGCGAAGTTCTTTCCCTGAGGATCGGGGCCCCAGACGACGATGGTGCGGATGATGAGAGCTTCGTCGCCGAAGTGGATACGGCTGATCTCTTCTGCCTGGGCCTTCGTACGACCGTAGACGCTGACCGGGCTGACGGGGTCCGACTCACCGTAAGGCGTCCGTTGCTCACCGTCGAATACGTAAGATGTAGACAGGTAGCACCAGCTGGCGCCCGCTTCACTGGCAGCGGTTGTCGCGACGGCTACCGTATCGACGTTCTGTTGCTGAGCTTTCGCCGGGTCGTTCTCGTTTCCGTCCACCCAGGGCCAGCATGCGCAGTCGATGACCCAGTCGGGCCGGGAGTCGGCGATCACTCCGCGGGTCGCATCGAAATCGAGAAGGTCGAGCTGTACCAGGTCGGGCATCTCGTGGGATCGGAACGTTCCGATCATCGAGTGGCCGCGCTCACCGCCGATCTTCATGAGGGCGTGGCCGACCTGACCGGAGGCGCCGAGAACGAGGATTCTCATCCGTGCTTGAGGTCCCAGTCGTAGGGGATCTTATCGCTGAACGGATCGAGTCGTTGAATCTCGTCGGGGTCGTGGGGCTCGGTGGCGCAGTTGGCGATGATCGCCATCTCGTCGCCATAGCCCTTCACGCCGTTCCAGACCATGGGCGGGATCTGAACGAGGCTGTAGTTCTGGTCGCCGACGAACAGCTCCATCAGCTCGCCTTTGGTGGGTGAGCCATCTCGATCGTCGTAGAGGACGACCTTCACCATGCCGGAGATGACAGCGTAGTTGAGGCCGATGCGCGTGTGCAGGTGCCAGCCCTTGATGGCGCCCGGATGCACGCATGAGAAGTAGATTTCGCCGAAGCGCTCGAAGTGCGGGGCATCGCTGCGGAGCATATGCATGACAGCGCCGCGCTCGTCCGGGATCTTCTTGAGTGGATGTACGGCTACACCGTCGATCATGGTCGTGTCCCGGTTTTGTCTTTGAGGAAGTCGGTAAGTACCTGGCAAACGTAGTCGAGACGCGCCTGGTCGATGCCGGGATAGGTACCTATGAACAGCGCGTCGTTCATCAGTCGGTCGGCGCCGCTGAGCTCGCCGACGACGCGGTACGGTTGGGGTCGATCGGCCGCGGCGGCGTCTTCCCTGAGCTGGGTGAGGGCCGGCTGACGGACCAGGTTGCCGCCGAACAGCATGCGAGTGGCGATCATCCGGCCCTCGAGATGCTGTGTCAGCTCGTTGCGACTGAACGGAGCGTCGGGCTCGACTACCATGAGGAAGCCGAACCAGGAGGGTTGGGCCTTTTCCGTCGCGCGTTGTGGTTTGATGACGTCTTGGAACGGAGCGATGGCGTCGGTTAGCGCCTTGTAGTTGCGAACGCGGGCGGCGACGAAGTCGTCGATCTTCTTCAGCTGCTGCCGGCCGATCGCTGCCTGAATATCCAGCGGTTTGAGGTTGTAGCCGATGTGGCTGTAGATGAACTTGTGGTCGTAGCCTTCGGGCAATTCGCCGAGTTGCCACTCGAAGCGCTTGCCGCAGGTGTTGTCCTTGCCGGACTCGCAGTAGCAGTCGCGACCCCAATCACGGAAGCTCTCGGCAGCCAGTTTGATGCGGCTGGCAAGCGCGCCCTTCTTGATATTCACGCAGCCGCCCTCGCCCATCGTGATGTGGTGTGGCGGGTAGAAGCTCTGCGTGGACACGTCGCCGAAGGTACCCGTCTTCTGGTCGTCGTACAGCGAACCGAGAGCGTCGCAGTTGTCCTCGACCAGAAACAGCTCGTGGCGCTGGCAGAACTGTAGAACGGCATCAATTTCGAATGGGTTGCCCAGCGTGTGGGCCATCATGACGGCCCGGGTCCTGTCGGACACCGCATCTTCCAGCTGCTCGGTTCGGCAGTTGCCGGTGGTAGGGTCGGCGTCGATGAAGACGGGTACGGCGCCGCACTGGAAGATGGGGTTGACCGTTGTCGGAAAGCCGGCGGCGACGGTGATGACTTCGTCGCCGGGCCTGATCCGTCGGTCGCCGATCTTGGGGCTGGTCAGCGATGAGAGGGCGATGAGGTTGGCGGATGAACCGGAATTGACCAGCACGCAGTAGCGGACACCGAGATAGCCCGCGAGCTCGCTCTCGAACGCCTTGCCGTGCTCGCCGAGGGTCAGCCAGAAGTCGAGTGTCGAGTCGACGGCGGCTTCCATCTCGCGCTCGTCGAAGACGCGGCCGGCATAGGAGACGTAGTCTTCGCCGGGAACGAAGTCGGCGCTGCGCTTGCGGAGGTCGTGCAGCTCGCGGGTGAGCCGGGCGATCTCGTCCCGTATCTGGCGCTCGTCGCGGGGCTTCTCGCTCGGCATCTACGACTCCGTGCTTCCGGCGGCGTCAGCGCTTTCCAGACGGTCGAGCCGGGTTTTTAGAGTCCTGAGCCGGACGAACTGGTCGCCCTCGAAGTCGGCGGCGGAGAATTTGTGTTCGACCATCTTGCGGTGCAGCTGCTCGAGGCCGGTGGTCAGGCTGTACTGGAGCTCGAAGTCGGGGAGCAGCTGTTCGAGCAGCGCGAAGCTGACCCGGTAATCGCGGGGGTCTTCTCCGATCTCGCCGGTGTAGACGATGTCTGCCGAGGGGACGAGCTGCTTGACGGCATCGGCGACGTCGCGGACCTGGTAGTTCTGGTCGCTGGCGCCGATGTTGATGGCCCTGTTGTTGATGCGCTCTGCCGGTGCTTGAGCGAGAGCGACGAAGGCGCTGGCGATATCACGGCAATGGATGAGCGGCCGCCAGGGTGAGCCGTCGCTCATGATTCTGATCTCGCCGTAGGCGAGCGCGGCGCCGAGCAGGTTGTTGGCGACGATGTCGATGCGGAGCATCGGGGAGTGGCCGTAGGCTGTGGCGTTGCGCAGGAACGCCGCGCAGAAGCCTTTGTCCGTCAGACCACCGACCAACTCTTCGGTTTCGATCTTCGATGTCGCGTAGGCGGTAAGCGGACTGAGCGGGTCGCCTTCCTCCAGATCTAGCTTCTCGCCCTTGCCGTACACCGAACAGCTTCCGGCGAACAGATAGCGGCCGACACCGGCCTGTTTGGCCAGCTGCGCCAGGCGAAACGAAGCGTCACGATTTACGGACAGCGTGATCTCCGGGTTAACGTCGCCCATCGGGTCGTTCGATAGTGCGGCCAGGTGCATCACGCAGTCGTGTCCATCGAGGTCGTCGAGAGTTATGTCCCTAACGTCCTTGATCAACTCGCGGTCGGGCTTCTCGTAGGGCTCCCACTCGCACCCGTCAAACAGGCCGAGGTCGCAACCGGTCACCGAGTGGCCGGCGCGTTTGAGGAGCTCAACGAGGTGGACTCCGATGTACCCTTTGTGACCTGTAACGAAGGCCTTCATCTATAGAGTCACACTTTCCAGGGCGCGTTGCCCCTGTCCCACAGTTCTTTGAGGCGCTGGCTGTCGCGATGGGTATCCATGCAGGCCCAGAAGCCGGGGTGCCGGTAGATGCTGAGCCCCCCATCTTCGGCGAGTCGAGCCAGCGGTTCGCGCTCGAGGACGCAGCTTTCGTCGGTCGACAAGTATCTTAGAAAATCACGATGGAAGAAGAAGTAACCACCGTTGACCCAGTTGTCGCCGAACTTCGGTTTCTCGTCGAACCTTACGACCTGCTGGCCGTCACTCTTCAGCTCGCCGAACCGAGACGGGGGATTGACGCCCATCACGGTGCCGATCCTGCCGCACTCGAGGTGGAACTGAAACTCCGCGCCAAGGTCGGCGTCGGTGAGTCCATCGCCGTAGGTGACGGCGAAGTGTTCGACAGCGCCGAGGTAGCGTTGTGCGGCGCGAGCGACGCGGGCGCCGGTCATCGTCAGCTCGCCGGTGTAGGCGAGAGTTACGTCCCAATCCTGATCGTGGTCGACGGAGTGGACGGTGACTTCGTTGGAGAGCAGCTTAACGGTGAAGTCGCTGTTCATCGAAGCGTAATTCAAGAAATACGACTTGATCACTTCCGATTTGTAGCCGAGGCAGAGGACGAACCTGCGGAAGCCGTAGTGGGCATAGCTCCGCATGATGTGCCAGAGTATGGGGTGGTCTCCGACGCGCACCATCGGTTTCGGTTTGAGGCCGGCCTCTTCCTGAATGCGGGTCCCTAATCCTCCGCACAGTACGAAAACCGGCACGTCGCTCGGCGTAGTCATATCAGCTTTGTGGGTTGAGCGCGGGTGATCCGCGCGGTTAATGCGTGGTCTCGTCTAACGTAAGCCGTTTCGGGTGCCGCGTGTAGGGAGCTCCGACAGGGGGGCGGGGGGCGCGGCCATACCAGGGCCAGGTGTGCAGTAACATCCCGGATTAGTGTGAGCCTGTCAAGTGTATGGCGGGTGGTGAATTAGGGGATTTGGGGAGTCTTGGGTCACGGCGGTGGCGGGGGCGTTGCGACGGGCGTCGGTCGACGTTCGAGATCTATTTCGACAGCGGACAGCCGACAGCCGCGTACCGGCGGTCGAGGGCTGTTCGGCGATCGACGGTCGATGGCCGATGTTCGTCGGGCGGCTGTCGAAGTGAGGCGCTTTGTGGTGAGTAAGTTGTTGGGGTATAATTGTTTACGTAGTGCGGTTGGGTGGTGTCCGATTTCGCGCAACCCTTTGGGAGATCGCTGTGTCATATGTTCGGAAGCGGGCGATCGGGAATCCTAGCCCAGGGAAAGACTTGGACGAACGTCAACTGATTGTGCGGGTTTTGGAGGGAGACCCGGTCGCCGAGCGGGAGCTGTACGACGCTCATGTAGACCGAGTCTACCGGCTCGCCTACCGGATGACGGGTGATGAAGATCTCGCCCAGGAGTGCACTCAGGAGACGTTCATCCGGGCGTTCGATCGGCTGAAGCAGTTCAGGGGAGACGCGGCGCTTTCGACCTGGCTGCATTCGATCACGGTCTCGGTCGTGTACAACGTGATGAGGAAAGTGACGCGGCTTCAGAAGCGGCACACGGATTTGAGCGAGACGGCGATGATGAGTGAGAACCCGGGCGGGGCGGATCCGGACTTGAAGAAGCGATTGGCGGCAGCGATAGACGAGCTGCCTCATGGATACAGGACGGTGTTCGTGATGCACGACGTGGAAGGCTACAAGCACGAAGAGATTGCGCAGGTCCTGGGCGTGCGAACGGGCACATCGAAGGCGCAGTTGTCGCGGGCGCGGGCGAAACTGAGAGAAGCGCTTGTGGATTTTGCCGAGGAGTGGGCGTCATGATGGACGATCGGTTTGATGAGGTCTTGATCGACGCGGCGAAGGACTACAACGAGCCGCCGGACACGCCGCGCGACGTGATGTGGGCGCGGATCGGGGCGACGCGGGCAGAGCGGGCGCGACGGCGGCAACAGTTGCGAGTTCTCTATTCGCCGTGGACGCGTTGGGGTGTCGCGGTAGCGGCGGCGCTGGCCATCGGGATTGGTATAGGCCGG
>JBDHJS010000039.1:0-33023 GCA_039586795.1 Gemmatimonadota bacterium | reverse complement strand
ACATCCCGGGCCCGTGCCGTTGGCTCGAAGCGAGCGAGGGCAAAGGCGCCCAGCAATCCACCATAGACCAACGATGCGATGCCCAGCGCGACCTCTACGGCAGTCGTTCCGCGACTCAACGGGATGAACAACAACGCACCACCGATGAGCAGCGCTGCCCAGATCGCCGTGAACTTCTTCCCGGCGGTCAGCACGCGCTTGTCGTCGTCGATGCCTCGGGCCGGCGCCCAGAAGTCGTACGCGCTGGCCGAAGCCAGAGAGTTGATCGATGACGAAAGGCTCGACATCGCCGCGGCGAATATCCCGGCGATCAACAGGCCCGTGAGCCCGGCGGGAAGCTGTTCGACGATGAACAGCGCGAAGATCTCATCCCCGCGCTCGAAAGCGCGACCATCGTAGAACGCCCAAAGCCCCAAACCGATGATCAGGAACAGCGCGAACTGTAAGACGACGGCGAAACCGCTACCTACGAGCGCCCGCTGGCTGGCCCGCAGGTCGCGGCAAGTCAGCAGACGCTGCACGATGAGCTGGTCGGTCCCGTGCGACGCCATCGACAGGAATCCGCCACCCAGCAGACCGGCCCACAGGGTGTACGCCTTTCCTAAGTCGAAGGAGAGGTCTATCACGGCGAGCTTCCCGGCCTGGCCGGCGGCGGTGAAGATCTCCGGCCAGCCGCCGGGTGCCAAAAGCTGTAGGGCAACGACCGCCGCGATGGCGCCGACCAGGTAGAGGCCCATCTGCAGAGCGTCGACCCAGACGACCGCCTTGATCCCGCCGACGTACGTGTACACAAACGTGAGCAGCCCGATGACCGCGATCGACACCGGATACGGCCAACCGGTGACCAGGGCCAGGGGGATGGCTGTGGCGAACAACCGAACGGAGTCGGCCAGCAACCGCGTGCCCATGAAGATGCCGGATGTGAACCGGCGCGCGCCGAGGCCGAAGCGAGACTCCAGCAACTGGTAAGCCGTGGACAACTCGCCCCGGTAGTACGCCGGCAGTAGTAGGGCGGCTACGATGATGCGGCCGACAACGTAGCCGAAGGTGAGCTGCAAGAAGCCGAGACCGCCCAGATACGCGACGCCCGGTATACTGAGAAAGGTCAGCGTAGACGTTTCGGTGGCGACCACGGAGAGCATGACCGCCCACCACGGCAACGAGCGGCGACCCAGGAAATAGTCGCGCCCGCCGGTCTGGCTGCGACCCAGCCAGGCGCCCCACAACGTGACGCCCGCCAGGTAGATGATGATGACGGCGAGGTCGAGGCCCCCGAACGCGCGGCTCAACCACCACCTCCCGCGGGTCGACTCAGCCCGTCACCGATTCTGTGGAAGGGTGGCAGCGAAATCGGCAACCGCCCGCTAATCCCGGCCTCGCCGAGCAGCGCTCGGGCCGCCGCCCGCTGAGAGACCTCTCGGCCGCCCCAGGCCAACAGATAGGTGCCGGCATCGGGGAACGCCGTGAGCAGGTAGGGGCTCCCGAAGGAGAGCACCACCGGCGATTGATCCTCGAACGCCAGATCCGCAACGAATCGGGCGAACGCGTTGGAGACCCCCACCGTACCGACCTCGGCCGCCGGCGAGACGTAAACGGAGACGAACACGCGGTCGTATGCGTCGGCCAAGAGTAGCAGCGAATCGTAAGCTGCGGCGGTGGTACCGTCGAAGACCCAGGCTTCACCCACGGTCTCCAGGGCGTCGGCGAGGGTGCTGTTGAAGGTTCGCCCGGCGGCCGGATCTTCGCGTCGGGCATAGACGATGCTGAGTACTCGGCGTGTCACCGTCGTGTCGATCGGCACCAGGCGCGCATCATCTCGCGGCATCGTGATGGAGAGCTGGGCAGCGCTATCGGCGAACGCGACATGTTCCCGGCGCCCGACAATCTCCATCAACCCATCGGAATCGACGAAGCGGTTTGCCTGGAGCCCGGCCCGCACCTTCATCTTTAGCAGACGTTCGATGGACCGATCGATACGCGACTCCGAGAGCCGGCCTTGCTTGACCGCCTCGACCAGCGCGTCGATCGATGTCCGAATATCGGCCGGCATCAAGATGACATCGGCGCCCGCCTCGATAGCCAACACCGCGGACTCGCCGACGCCGTAGTCGTCGACGATCGCCCGCATACGCAAAGCGTCGGTGAAGATCAGTCCGTCGAAACCGTACTCGTCACGCAGCAGGCCACTCAAGTAGTAGGGCGACAATGTCGCCGGAACGTTGGAGCCAAGGATGTTCGGGGTCGCGATGTGCGCGGTCATGATCGCGTCGACGCCTGCCGCCACCGCGCGCTTGAATGGCACCAACTCCAGCGTATCGAGTCGCGCCCGTGTGGCGTTGATAACCGGTAGCTCGAGATGCGAATCGGTACGCGTGTCGCCGTGTCCGGGAAAATGCTTGGCGGCCGTCATCAAACCCGCCGCCTTGGCGCCGCGGATGAACACCACACCCAGATCCGCCACGCGTTCCGGGTCTTCACCGAACGACCGCGTGTTGATGATCGGGTTCGCGGGGTTGCTATTCACGTCGAGCACCGGCGCGAAGGTCAGATGCACACCCACCGCCCGCGCCTCCAGCCCGGTGATCCGCCCCAACTCGTAAGCGTACCGCGCGTCCCCGATGGCGCCGAAGGCCATCGTCGGCGGGAACATCGTGCCGCCACCCATCGCCAGCATGTGAGGCAGCGAGTAGATACCCGCCAGCCGATTGCCCGGGCCGCCCGACTCGAGGTCGGACGTGACGAGCAGCGGGACCCCAGCGCGGCGCTGCAAGGCGTTCAGCTTCGCCGCGTACTCGTTGGGTAGCCCCACAGAGATCGTGATGCCGCCGATGCCCTCGACGCTGACCAGGCTGTCCAGCACATCGAACTCCGCCGAGGCCGTCGATAGATAGTCGCCCAGCACCCAGACATTGACCAGTTGGGCCACCTTCTGCCGCAATGTCAGAGATGACAGCGTGCTCTCGACCCAAGCGACAGTGTCGGTATCGGGGGGCGAGGCCGTGAAGGGAACGGGGGCGGGACTCTCGTTGACGGGCTGCGGCTGCGGCCCGCAGCTTCCGAACAAAGCGAGCAGCACCAGGCCACGGGCGATGGCGTTCGATTTAGGCATTCGGCGCAGGTCGGGCGATAGAGTGTTGACGGCGACCTCGCTTCGGCGGACGTTTAGCCGACGTGAGTCTTCCAACCGAACAAGAGCTGCCGGAAGGTGGACGGTGCAAGCTAAAAGGCACGGAATACGTCGGCAATCGTGCCCGGCCATCATAGCCCTGCTGGCCTTCGCGGCGTGTGCGCCGCCGAGCCCGGAGGTAGAAGACGTGCGTCCCGGAATCGAAGTGCTGCTCAGCGACTCGAGCCATCTCGTGGAAGGCCGGCGCGTCGGACTGATCACCAACCATACTGGCATCGCTCGGGATGGAACGCATTCGATCGATCTGTTGCTGAGCGAGGGCATCGAGCTGGTCGCCATCTTCGGACCCGAGCACGGCTACCGAGGTACCGTCGCCGAGGGCAGTCGCGTGGCCAGTGGCACAGATGAGCGCACCGGCTTGCCCGTGCACTCTCTATACGGAGAGTCGCTCCAGCCGACATCCGAGATGTTGGCAGGCATCGATGTGATGCTGTTCGACATCCAGGACATCGGCGCGCGTTACTACACCTACGTATCGACCATGGCACTGGCGATGCAGGCCGCTGCCGAGCAAGATATCACGTTCATCGTGCTCGATCGGCCGAACCCGATCGGCGGGTTGCACGTACAGGGCAACGTCCTCGAGCCCGAACACTCCACCTTCGTCGGGCTGTACCCGGTTCCGATGCGGCACGGCATGACGGCTGGCGAGCTGGCTCGACTCTTCAACGGCGAGTTCGGGATCGGTGCCGCGCTCCATGTCATCCCGGTCGACAACTGGCGACGGGAAGACTGGTTCGATGCGACCGGCCTCCCCTGGATCAAGACCTCGCCCAACATGCCGGACCTGGAGAGCGCGACTCACTACCCGGGCACCTGCCTGTTCGAGGGCACGAACCTGTCGGTGGGGCGCGGCACGCCGATCGCTTTCCAGCAGATCGGCGCGCCATGGCTCGATGGCGCGGCCCTGGCCGAGCGCCTGAAGGGCTACGACCTGCCGGGGGTGCGCTTCGAGGCCGTCAGCTTCACGCCGGAGGGAGCCCACGACCGCAAGTACAGCGGCGAGTCGGTGAACGGCGTGCGCTTCATCACGACGGACCGAGCGATCTACGATCCCACGCTGGCCGCCGTCGCCGCGTTGATTGAGGCGCGGCGGCTCGCGGGCGACCGTTGGGAGTGGCGGCCAGCACACTTCGACCGCCTCGCCGGTACTTCTCAGCTACGGCAGTATATAGACGGGGGGGCTTCACTTGAGGAAGCGACCCGCGAGTGGCGTGACCAGCTCGCCGATTTCGCCGGACTGCGCGTCCAGTACCTTCTCTACTAGAGGTAGAAGCCGAGCCGCCGTTCCCTATAAGCGCGCACAGCGGCCACGAGAATTGTATAGAGTGTGATAGGAGTAACGGAGAACTTCATGCCGGTGAGGTAGGCTGGTTACGGCGGCGAGCCCAAGCCCCGGCGCCGTTCGTCGTAGCCATCTTGATGCACTGGCCGAGCGCTAACCAGCCAACGTCACGGCAAACGCCCGCGTGAATCAGCGCGCTTTCTTCTTCTCGCGGCCACCGGAGGCCATGGCGAGTACCGGAAGCTCGGACGCCTTACCCCACACGCGGTCATCTACGTTCTCGACAAACAGTTGCAGGTGCGGGTAAGGGATCTGGATGCCGGCCGCGTCAAGGGCCAGTTTACACGCCTCCAGAGTACGGAAATGGATCGGCCGCTCGGCTGACAAGTCATCGATCCACACGCGAACCATCAGATTCACGCTGGAGCTTGCCAGACTATCTACCACAACATCCGGGGCCGGGTCTTTCAGAACGCCTTCAACTGATTGTAAGGCATTCAAAAGAACGGCTCGCGCTTCCGGAATGTACTCCTTGTAGGCGATGCCCAGGGGAACGTTGACTCGGGTTGCGCCATACATAGAATGGTTTACCAACGTCCCGTCCATGATCTGCCTGTTGGGAATGACTACATACTTGTTTTCGTTGGTGCGGATTCGCGTGGTGCGGATTGTAATCACGCGAACTTCGCCGTAGAGGTCGCCGATTGTCAGGTAGTCCCCGACGGTGAAGGGCTTGTCCCAGAAAATGAGGAACCCGGCGATCATGTTTGCAATCGAGTCTTGCGATGCCAGACCAACCGCAATGCCCATCACACCGAGCCCGGCAATCGCAGCGGCAACGTTCATGCCGAGCTGGCTTGCTGCCATTATTACGGCTATGATGGCAAGCGTTATTCTATAGACGGTGTCGAGCAACAGGTGTATGAGAGCTGGGTGGATGCCTGCACGGCGGAAGACCGACTCTAGCAGTCTGCGTGTGATCCGAAACACGACCCAGAATACGATCAGAACGGTTAGTGCCGCCGCGACTCGCGGCATGAAGCCCACGATCATGTTTCGCAACTGCTCCGCGGTTTCCATGCTGATCAGCCTTTGCATATGACCCCCTGTCTTCGACGACCTAGTGGTGGTAAAGAAGTACAACAAAAAGAAAGCGGCGCACTTCGGTAGGAGCAAGTATGTACCCGCCCAAACCCGGGATGTAGAGCGATCGGCTTGGCGCTGAGCGTGTCGAAAGCTCTCGTGTAGGTGCGACGTGCTTTCAGTGTGCGCGAAAAGCGGGCAACGGTGGCCGGGCAACTATGGAGGCATCATGCTGACAACTAAGATCCTTCGCAAAGGATGGCGTCCGCGAATCAGAGCGCGGACCGCGCCGGGCACCGCTCCCGGCACGCTGGAGACCGACCCGGAGGCACCGCCGCCGGTTGTTCGGGTGATCGCGTACAGTGCGGAGGAGGTCGTGGAAGAGACCGTCGAAGCGCCTCGCAATATCGCTGGCTATATCAACAAATGGCCGGTTGTTTGGGTCAACATCGATGGCGTCGGCGATGCCGGGACGCTTCAGGCTTTAGGCGAGCAGTTCGGCCTGCACCCCCTCGCTCTGGAGGACGTAGCCAATTCCAGGCAGCGGCCGAAGTTCGAGGAATACGAAAACCACGCGTTCATTGTGGTCCGCATGCCCGAGATCTTAGAACATGTTATAAAGATGGAGCAGGTTAGCATGTTCCTTGGTCCCAACTTCGTGGTCACGTTTCAGGAATGGAAGGGCGATTGCTTCGAGCCGGTTCGCAAGAGAATTCGCGAGTCGACGCGCAGCCGATTATTAAATGCCGACTACCTCGCCTATGCGTTGTTGGATGCGATCGTCGATAGCTACTTCCCGGTGCTCGAAGGGCTTAGCGAACGGCTGGACGAGATGGAAGAGCAGATAGCGCTCGCGCCCACCGCCGAGATTGTCGGGCGAGTCTTTGCCACCAAGCACGATCTGCTCGCGTTGCGCCGGGCGATCTGGCCGACCCGGGACATGCTCAACGCGCTGATCCGCGACCCGGCACCGATGTTCTCCGACTCGACCAAGACATATCTGCGCGACTGCTATGATCATGCGGTGCGTATCGTCGATCTCGTCGAGACCTATCGCGACCTCAACTCGGGATTGATGGAGTTCTACCAGTCCAGCGTCGGGCATCGAATGAACGAAATCATGAAGGTGCTCACGATCATTGCCACGATCTTCATTCCGCTCACGTTCATCGCCGGCATCTATGGGATGAACTTCAACGTTGAGCGGTCGCCCTGGAACATGCCCGAGTTGAACTGGTACTGGGGCTACCCGATCATAATCGCGGTGATGGTTCTCGTCACCTTCGGAATGGTCGTCTATTTCCGTCGAAAAGGTTGGCTCGGTTAGTGTCCGGTCAGTAAGTCACCTCGCGTCTCAGGGTCTCGATGAAGCTTGCGTCCACCCAGTAGTTGTCGTCATTGCCGAGCCGGCTGCTGTTGAAGAACAGATACTTCCCGTCCGGCGACATCAGCGGGCAGATCTCATGGGCCTCCGTGCTCACGGGTAGGTGCACCGGGTCCATCCAATCGCCCGATTCGTCTTTGAAGGCGATCCACAGGTCCAGATAGCCCACGTTGTCCTCGTGTCGGGAGCGCTGGAAGACCAGGTAGCTCTCGTCGGGCGCGATGTACGGCATTCCCTCGCCGGTCTCGCTGTTCACCGGCGCACCCAGGTTCTCCGGCGGCTGGTACACGCCATCTACCAAACGCGACACATGTATGTCGTCATCGCCGGGCGTGTAGATGTTGCCGTTCGCCGCCACCGAGAACGACCAGTGGAGATCCAGCGTGTTGGGCCCGCCTTCGATGATCTGCGGCTCCGACCAACCATCCGCGGTTCGTGTCACATACCAGATGCGCTCGGCCTGTCGACCTTCCTCGCCTTCCGTCGTGCGTGTCGAAAGGAAATACAGTTTCTGGCCGTCGGGGGCGAAGATCGGTACATCGTCGCCCTGGCGTGGCACCGAGAATGGCGCCGGCGCCGGTTCCGTCCAGCGGCCGTCCACGATCTCCGAGAAATAGATCATCCCGTAGGAATAGCCCGAGTCGGGCAGGGCATACTCCGTGGACCAGTACGCCTCCGTCCCGTCGGGCGAGAACGCGATGGTCCCGTGCTGGAAGCGATGAGTGGAAACGATGTCGAGGGCGAACGGGACGGGCTCCGCGCCTGCTGCGGGGGGTGTCTGCCCCATGTATGGCCCTTCGAGCACCGGGAACCGGCGCGCCTCGGTGCTGGCGCCCGCCGCGGCCAGGAAGCGCGCCATCGCCGGACGCTCCACGGCCTGCGCTGTGTTGTATGCTGATTCGCCGGACAAGCTGCGGGCGTCGATATCGGCGCCCCGATCGATCAGCGTCTGAGCCACATCCTCGCGTCCCAGCTCCGCCGCGTAGTGAAGGGGGACCCGGCCGTAGCGGTCCCGCTCGTTCACGTCGAAGCCCTCATCCAGAAGCCGCGCCACGATCAACGCCGAACCGCCCTGACTGGCCGAGTGAAGTAGCGAGCCGTCGTTATCGTTGCGCGCGGCGAGATCGCTGCCCGCGTCGGCGAGGAGCACGAAGAGCCGGTCGAGTCCCTTCTCGGCGCTCATCATGACGAGGAGTCTGGCGTCCCGCGAATCGGCGGGCGGCAATTCGGCGCCCTCGTCTAGGAACAGGTTGACCGGGCCCTTGAAGCCCCTCCACGCGGCGAGCTCGATTGGTTTTGTCTCAAATCGATCCTCGGCGTTCACATCGGCTCCGGCGGCGATCAACATCTGCGCCATCTCCAAGTTGCCGGTCTCTCTGGCCACCAGGAGCAGGGGCGTGCGGCCGTACTCGTTACGGAGCTCGGTGTCGGCGCCACGGCCGAGCAGGAATTCGGCGGCGGCTACCTGGTTGCGCCGAATGGCGACGTGAAGCGGTGTCTCACCGCTCTCGGTCGCCGCGTTGACGTCGGCTCCGGCCTTCGTGAGCTCTGTGCAGATGTCGACATGGCCGTACGCCGCGGCGATGTAGAGCAGGGTTCGTCCCCGCTCGTCGGTTTGGGTGGCGAGGCTGGGATCGCTGTCGAGCAGCTCTCGCAGGGCCTCGAGGTCCCCGCTCTCCGCGGCCGCGGCCGCCGATTGTGCTTCCAGAGAGATCGAGGAATCGGAGGTTTCGTCTTGCTGCTCGGGAGCGCCGCAGCCGGACGACAACAGGAGTACGAGCAGCGCGGGCAGGGCGCTGTGGCGGAAAGCGCAGGAATTGTGTCTCATCGGTCTTTTCCGTCGGGGGGATCGATGGTCGAGGCTAACCCGTTGAGCTAATTATTGGACCCGCACCCAACGTATAGGGTTGCCAGTCTATCTAAGATGACGTGGGCGACCGTAGTGGTTAGTTTGCCCCGGGCACCGCAACGCGATTAGTCTTCATTCTATGGCTGACCCAGACACCAAACCGACGGGGTTCTTCGCCGAGCTCAAGCGACGGCGCGTCATCCGCGTGGCGATCGCCTACGCCGCCGTCGTTTTCGTCGTCCTCCAGGGCGCCGATCTGGTCTTTCCGGCCCTCGGCGTCTCCGATTCCTTCTACCGCCTTCTCGTCATCATCTCCCTGGTCGGATTTCCCGTGGCCATGGCACTCGCGTGGCTGTTCGACCTGACGCCGGAGGGGGTGCGCCTGACGAAAGCCGCCGGTGAGGGTGATCCGGTGGTCGCGCGGCTCAGGCCGTGGGCGGTCTACGGAGCTGGCCTGCTCGCCATCGCGGGCGTGGTCGCCATCGGCTGGTACTGGGTGCGGCCGGGCGTCGCAGGTGAAGTCGCTGCCGGCGCCGACGTGATCGCCGTCCTCCCATTCGACGTGCGGGGTGAAGGTCTGGAGGTGATGGGGGAAGGGCTGGTGGACCTGCTCTCCCGCAACCTGGACGAGGTGGGCGCGATACGCACCGTCGATCCCCGTACCGTTCTTTCGAGGTGGAATCAGCTCGCCTCCATCGATATCGAATTGGGCGACGCGTTGGAGCTGGGGGCCTCGGTTGAAGCGGGTTCCATCTTGTGGGGCAGCGTGACGGCGGTGGGCCGCGAGGTGGTCATCGCCGGCGACCTGTACACGGTTGAAGGCGTTGAACTGGCGAGCGTTTCCGTTGACGGATCGTCTGAGGACGTCCTGGCCCTGGTGGACAGCTTCAGCGTCGCGTTGCTGAGGGAAGTCTGGCGCTCGAAGCAGCCGGTCCCACGCTTCAACGTGAGCGCGATCACGACTGGAGACCCGGCGGCGATCAGGGCCTACCTGGCTGGCGAGCGCTTCTACCGTGCATCGGAATGGGATTCAGCGGTGGCCGCATTTCAGAGAGCGGTTGCCGCCGATACCGCTTTCGCCCTAGCGCACTACAAGACGGCGAGGGCAATCCTGTGGACCGCCGGCGTGAACGATGAGATAGCGCGGCGGTCGGCCGGGCTTGCGTATCGGTACGGAGATCGACTGCCGACGCGGGAGCGGACTCTGGTTGTAGCGCAGGAGCTTAGATTCTCCGGAAGCGAGGCCGAGGCAGACGACACCTTGCTGAGCTATCTGGACCGATACCCTGATGATCCAGAGGCGTGGTTCGTGATCGTCGACAACGAGTATCACCGAAGGGAGGAAGAGGACCCACTCCGGGATGCTCGAACTCCGCCCGCAGAGCGCGTCCGGCCATTCGACCGTGTGCTGCGCCTGGATCCAACCTACACACCGGCGCTGGTCCATCCTCTAGGAATCGCCCTCCAGGGCGACTCGGCGCTCATCGCTCAGTATGTATCGGCGCTGAGGGCCGCGGCGCCGGGGAACAGGGTGGCGCAGGAAGCCTACGGAGCGGTGGCGCACGCGATCCTGAATCCGGGCGACGTCGATGCTCTTATACGCGCGCTCGCTCTTGTTCTCGGGTTGGACACATCGTCACGGGATCTCGCCTGGCAGGTCAGGAACGCATCGGAGGCTCCGGTGGCCCGTCTGACGCTAACTCTGCCGGCCGCCGATCAGCGGGCGCTGCTCGAATGGTTACGGCGGCACGTCGATGAGAACACTCGCGACGTCTTTCTGATCAATCTTCTGGGAAGGTTGCTCGGCGCTTCCGGCCGGCTCAGCGACTTGTGGCGAACCCTTGAGTTGCCGGAAATCCAGGCCATCGTGTCGTCAGGATCCACGCAGCGAATGACGCTTGTGCCTTCGGACCTGGGATACATCGATCTGGACTACTATGATCGAGTTGGGCGTGGACTCACGGCGGGAGCCCGGTTGCGTGTCGAGATTCTGGCCGCCATCGATCGCGCCGACCCCGACGCTTTGCGCGATGTGATCGAGCGAGCGCGAGCACGGGCTCGCGAAACGGACGCGCCGATCTGGGAGGTCCGGGCCCAGGCGGCGGAAGGTTTCCTGCAGGCGTTGGAGGGCGAGTCGGTGACGGGTCTGGCGCGGGTCGATACCGCACTGGTTCACTTCTCCGGCCAGACGGAGCCGTTCCGCTTTCGCTGGGTGGATTGGATGACCCGCTACCCGGAGACCCGAGCGCAAGCACGACAGATCCTCGAACTGATCTGGCCGGGGGATCCTTCTTACAGCGTTCCCAGCTTCTATCTCCTGGGTCGAGTACTGGAAGCGGAAGGCGAGTCGGCCGCGGCGATCAGCAGTCTGCGGAAATTCGTCGAGGCTGTCGCCGATGCCGACAGCGGCCTCTTGCTGCAGACCCGAGTCGATTCGGCGCGGGCCGCGCTGCGTCGACTCGGGGAAGGGTAGGCCGATGCCTGATTAGCGGATCGCCGACCTCGGGCTGCGGAAGCGCGGGATCTCCGAGTCGGTACTCTTGTTGGCGGATTCGGGCCAACCCTCGACGGCTTTCCCATCCTTGAACAGACGCTTGTCCGATTCGCGAAACAGGACGGACAAGTGAGACCTAGCTTCGGCCGGGATCAGACTCCTCGAGAATTCCGTCGTGGCTTCCGCTTTGAGGCGCCCGCCACGGACCGTCGCGCCAACGACGATTGCCGCGCTTACCAGGACGATGTTCTTGATAATGTACTGTCCCACCAACGTCGGTACGAACGGCTCGGCTTGAAAGACCAGGTTCGGGAACAACACGAGCGGTGTTACCGTCCCTGCCATCTGAGCGAACAGCAGCACCAGCGTTGCCCGCAGCGCCTTCCCGGACAGAAGCCCGATGCCGATCAAGGTTTCCCAAGCGCCCAATAGCGGTACGCTGACGGAGGGCTTGATGAGCCCGGCGGTCAACGCCAGGATCGTCTGACCCGCCAGGTCCTCGGCCGGGCTGAGGCCGGGGATCAGTTTGATCGATCCGAACCAGAGAAACACGATCCCCAGAGATACGCGGACGAAGGTCACTCCGTTACGCGCCATCCATCCCGCGATGCGTGCGTCCAGACTGTCCAGCCTTCGTTTAATTTCGTTCTTGCTGTTGCCGTTCATTTGATTTTCCTCCTCCAATCTGCCGATCATCTATGTCATCATTTATCGACCGGGAGACCGCTCGGTACCCGCTTCGGGGTGATATCCAGGAGATCTCGGGACGAAGAATCGGTCAGGCTTTTGAGAAACGCGACAAGCGCCTCGACCTCGGCGTCCGTCAACGCGAGCGGCGCGAGCTCGTTCGCGGCGGCGATCCGCCCGCGCAGGTCGTCGTTGTATTGCACCCATGTGTCCCGCATCAGGAAACCTTCCAGGCGAACGTCGTTCAAGTAGTTCTGGCTCCAGCGGGCGCCGTTCGCGTTCAGCTCGACGACCTTACCCATGTCGGGCAAAGCGTCGGCATCGGCTTCGTATGAATCGAGCGACGCGATGGGGTCGAGGTGATGGCGGACGACATCTTCCAGGCTGTCGAAGGCGCCGTCGTGCCCCCACGGGCCCGTCAGCTCAACGTTGCGTAGCGACGGCGTACGGAAGCAGAACTCATCTTCCGGCCGCACGGTCACACGCGCGCGACCGAAGTCCTCCAGAAACGCCCGCTCACCGCTCACCCGCCAGTAGTCCGGATGCTTGCCGTCCGACTTGCCGGGTCCGATCTGCGGCATCGCGATCGCATGGAAGTCTTGATCGGTCTGAAACTTTCCATCGTGGCAGCGGGCGCATCCCGCTTTGCCGTAGAACAGCTCCATGCCGCGGATCGCCTTCGGGCTCATCGCATCGCTCGACCCACGTAGGTAGCGATCGAACGGGCTGTCATCGGCGCGGAACGCCGTCGCCTCGAATGCGGCGATCGCGTTGGCGGCAAGCACGTAGGTGATGTCGTCGGCGTCCTTCACTTGCTCGGGGTAGGCGGCCTTGAACATCTCGACGTACTCGGGGATCTGCTGAAGACGCTCGGCCAACAACTGCCAGGCGCCGCCGGCGCCCGCCGCGTTGTTGAGCGATACCGCATCGGCGATCGGGTTCTCCGTCTTCTGCCCGGCCATCTCGGCGGGTGATATGACGGGGAACATCGCTTGCGCGGCGAGCACGTTCTCCAGACCGCTCGGTAGCTTCCACTTGGCTGGGGTGATGAAGCCGCCTTCGTAGTATCCGTTCGGATCGGTCTCGACGCGACCGTCCAGGAAGAGCCGCTCGAATTCCTCAGCGCCCAGGTTGAACAGCGCCGGCGAATTCCGCGCGATCCGGGCATGAACGGAAGTTTCCACAGTACTCCCGGTCTTGCGATCCTCGCCCAGGCCCTCGGCGCCTTCGCCGAGCCCCAGGGCCACTCCGTCGGTGGTGGCCAGGTCGGGATGATGGCACGTGGCGCACGAGATGTTCTTGTTGCCGCTCAGGATCTTGTCAAAGAACAGAGCGCGGCCCAACTCTACCTTCTCTGACGCAAAGTGCCCGTCTTCGTAGTAGTCGGCGTCCGTCACCGGGGCGGGCAAGCCGATGAGCTCAGCTCTGTCCACCGTTGTGCGTCCCGCCCCCAGTATCACGGCGATGGCCGTCAGTCCAAGTAGAGTCTTCATGATCTATTCCTCGCTTATATATGACTGCCCGGCACCCGTGTGCCGGGCAGTCCGTGATACCGTCTTGCTTACATCCCTTCCCGATTCGGGAGCATCAGGAACAGCGGGATATGGGCGTTGTAACCGAACTCGCCCGGGTCGCCGCCATACGTCTTGCCATCGCTGTGGTAGTTGATGGCGAGCATCGATGTGGTCCAAACGTCCGACATCTCGAGGCACGGCTTGAAGCGGTGCACGAAGGCAGCATTGCCGTCCGCGTCGGCCGTGAACACGCTCTCGGAGCCATCACGTGCGCCCAGCGGCAGATCGAGAGTGCCGGAGAAGGGAATTGTCGGCGGCAGCGCGATGAACGCATGCCACATCGTGTAAACGCCGTTGGGGACCAGGCCGCTGAAGCGAATGTCGAGCGACCCTTCGCCGTCGACACAGCGGTAGGTACCGGTCGCCGAATGCCTGAGCCACTCGCCCAGGGTGAAGCCCAGGGGCTTGCCCTTCTCGTAGGGGCCGATGGCGTCGAGGTTGAATGGGTCGTGCTTCACCATGTGGGCCGTCGCGTACAGCGGGGCGTTCATGTTGTTGTCGCCCTTGGTGACGCGCCAAACCTTGCCCGAGCCCGCTTCGCGCTCGATGTAGACATCCTGTTCCGGCATGTCCATGTCGAGGTGCGTTACGAAGGCCAGGTCGATCGACACCGTAGTGTCAGGACCGGCTACCAGCGAGTGACTGGGCGACGTGGCGCCCACACCCATCATGATCACCGCGGCCAGGAACAGACCGGCGGCGGGCACGAGGTGACGGATCGTCCGGCTCCGTCGGGTCGCGTAGGTTCTCATTCTTCTTCTCCTTGTTGGTTGGGGCTATAAGCCAGATTCCTGGCGTGTTCTCGTCTCTATTGGGATAGGCGCAGAATGGGGCGGGAAGCGGACAGCGGCCTGAGATTGGCTCCAGGGCTGGCTTCTCGGGAGGCGCATCCCCAACTGGCGCCGGCGGCGAAACCGGCAGCTCCCTCCTCTCGTATAGGTTTCAGTAAAACATATAGAACCGCACCATACGGGAGGCCTCTTGTTCAGCCCAACTCTCAAAAAAGGAAGCGTCCAGCTGCTCCTCCTGGCCCTGCTCCAGGACGGGCCGCGCCACGGCTACGAGATCGGCAAGCTGATCGAGCAGCGGTCCGGCGGGCGCTTGAGCTTCGTGGTCTCCTCGCTCTACCCGATCCTTCTCCGCATGGAAGAACAGGGCTGGATCAAGAGCCGCTGGGTCGAGCTACCGGGCGAGCGACGGCGACGATTCTATCGGCTGACCAAGAAAGGCGAGCAGGCGCTGGCGGAGCAGCGAAAGACCTGGCACGAGTTCACCCTGGCGGTGAACCTGATATTGGAACCGAGCCATGCGTGATTGGAATAGATACGTACGCGAGCAGATGCCCCGTCCCGATATCGAGGGGGCGAACGAAAGCGAGATGATCGAGGAGGTTGCCTCGCAGCTCGAAGATCGGTACCGAGAGGCGCTGGCCCGCGGGGCGACAGAAGAGCAGGCCGACACCGAGGCCCGGGCGTTCGCCGGCGACCTGATGGGTCTTACCGATGAGATCCCCGGGTTCAAACGGTTCGGTGCATCGCCCCGGATCGAGCGACGCGTCGAGGACTCGGAAGTCACTCTCAGGTCACGTGGTGGATCATGGATTCCCGTCGCCGATGTCCTGCGCGACCTGCGGCTCGCCGTTCGTCGACTGCGACGGGCGCCGCTCTTCGGCGCGGTCGTGGCTCTTACCCTCGGCATTGGCATCGGTGCGAACACAGCGATCTTCAGCGTGGTGAAGGGGATACTGCTCGACCCGCTGCCGTACGACGATCCGGGACGGCTGGTCACGGTGAACTCCGCCGCCCCTGGCATCGGCGAGGAGATTCTGCCGCAGTCCGTGGCGGTCCACTACACGTACGAGGAGGAGTCTCAGGCATTGGAGTCGGTCGGCCTGTGGAACTTCTTCGATGTCAACGTAACAGGGTATGACGAACCCGTTCGGGTCCCGGCCATCTTCGTCACTGCTGGAACGCTTCCCACGCTTCGCGTGCGACCGCTGATCGGCCAGCTGTTCAGCGCGGAGCACACGGTGGACGGCGCGCCCTATAGCGTCGTCCTCAGCTACGGATACTGGCAGAGTCAGTTCGGCGGAGACCCACAGATCCTTGGCCAGACGATCGAAATCAACGGGGAACTCCGGGAGATCATCGGCGTGCTTCCTCGTGGCTTCAGGTTCCTACAACACGAACCGGCGGTGTACCTGCCCTACCAGTTCGATCGCTCGACTCTGATCGTGAGCAACTTCTCGTTCTTCAGCATCGGTCGATTGAAACCCGGGGTGACCATCGAGTCGGCGACCGCCGACCTCGCCCGCCTACTGCCCATAGCCGTGGAGAACTTCCCCGGCGGCCTGACGATGGAGTTCTTGGAGGAGGCGCAGGCCGCGCCGGCGCTTCGGCCTCTGAAACAGGACATCGTGGGCGACGTGGGCGAAATACTCTGGGTGCTGCTGGGAACGGTGGGTATCATCCTGCTCATCGCCTGCGCCAACGTGGCGAACCTGTTCCTGGTGCGGGCCGAGGCGCGAAGTCGCGAGCTGGCGGTGCGCACGGCGATCGGCGCCAAGCGAAGCCAGGTGACGGGGCAATACCTGGTGGAAAGTGTCCTGCTGGGCGTTCTGGGCGGCGTCGTTGGACTGGGGCTCGCCTACTACGGTCTTCAATTGCTGGTGGCCATCGCGCCGGAGGATCTGCCCCGGCTGGCCGAAGTATCCCTCGACCCGGTCGTGCTGCTCTTCACGCTGACGATTTCGGTCCTTTCTGGTCTGGCGTTCGGGCTCTTCCCGGTCCTGCGGGTGGGGCGCATCGATCTGGTCAATGCCCTCAAGGAGGGCGGGCGGGGTGGCGGCGCTGGACGCGAGCGAAACAGAGCCCGCAGCGCGCTGGTCGTCGGGCAGATCACGCTGGCGCTGGTGCTGATGATCGGGTCGGGCTTGATGATCAGGAGCTTTCAGGAGATCCGCGAAGCGGACCCGGGATTCCGGAACCCGAAGGAGATCCTCGTTCTTGGCATCACCGTCCCCACAGCCTCGGTGGAGGACCCCGAGGAGGTGGCACAGACCCATGAGCTGATCGCCCGGCGCCTGGCTGACGTCAACGGCGTGGAGTCGGTAGGACCGTCCACCTCGGTAACGATGGACGGCCGGGGTGGATTCGACCCGATTTTCGTTGAGGATTTCCCGCTCCCCGAGGGTCAGCTGCCACCGCTCCGCCGCTTCAAGTGGGTCGGCGGAGGCTATCACGAAGCGATGGGCAACCGCGTCATCGCCGGCCGCACGCTAACGTGGGCGGACATCCAACGGCGAGCCCGGATGCTCGTGGTCACGGAGAACTTCGCCCGTGAGTACTGGGGAGACCCGGCCAGCGCCATCGGCAAGCGAATCGGAACGGGTACTGTTCCGGGCAGCTGGCGGGAGATCATTGGCGTTGTCGGCGACGTGCGGGACTCCGGGATTACCCAGGACCCCGTGGCCACTGTCTACTGGCCGA
This sequence comes from Gemmatimonadota bacterium, assembly GCA_039586795.1. Taxonomy (GTDB): domain Bacteria; phylum Gemmatimonadota; class Gemmatimonadetes; order Palauibacterales; family KS3-K002; genus Kutchimonas. The sequence goes on along the minus strand of JBDHJS010000039.1, from coordinate 15,992 downwards.
TGCTAGTCGATGACTACTTCGCCGAGTTGCGAGGGGACGAGATCCTGGTAGTTCGCACCCTGTTCTACGCGATCCGCAGCTCACGTGTCGGGACGCAAGCATTCCTCACAGAGATCAAGCAGGCTGTGTGGTCGATACTGCCCGACCGACCCCTTACAAACGTCGAGACGATGGACGAGATCCTTCGCGGTCATACGGCTCGCACATCGTTCACTCTGGTGATGCTCGGGATCGCCGCCGCCGTCGCCCTGCTGCTCGCTGTCGTTGGTGTCTACGGAGTGATTTCCTACGTGGTCAGTCAGCAGACCCGGGAGATCGGCATCCGCATCGCCTTGGGTGCGGGAGTGGGCTCGGTGACCGGGATGGTCCTCAAGCACGGACTCTTCCTGGCGGGGATCGGCGTGGCGTTGGGGCTTGCCGCGGCCTACGGACTGACCCGTTTGATGACGGGGCTGCTGTTCGGGGTCAGCCCGGTGGACCCACTAACGTACGCCGTAGTCGCCGGGTCGCTCATCGTCGTGGCTCTACTCGCGTGCTACCTGCCGGCGCGCCGGGCGGCCGGCGTCGACCCGATGGAGGCCCTCCGTTCTGAGTAGATCCAGGTCTACTCGAAGAGAACCTCCCGGTTTGCCGCCTCGATCGCCAGGGCGTAGGCGAGGCGCGAAGCCTGTAGCACCTTCGCGTAATTGATCGTCGCCGGGTCGTCGGACGGGCGGTGATAGTCGGGCTGCATGAACCCCCGAGTGATCAGGATGGCCGGGATGCCTTTCTGCATGAACGCCAGCTGATCGCTCCGCTGCACGTGGTTGTGAGGGTCCGACCCCTCGTTGAGCCGCCAGTCCAGATTAGCTCCCACCTGTTCGTTCACATCCCTGATCAGTTGAAGCAGTTCGGGCCGCCGGTTCTCCGAGCCCATGGCCAGCAGCAACTCTGGCCAGTCGGGGGAGTTCCTTCCCACCATGTCGAGGTTGATGTTGAGAACGATGTTCTCGATCGGTACCGGTGGATGGTTCGCGAAGTGCATCGCCCCGAGCAGTCCCATCTCCTCGGCCGTCAGCAACACGAAGATGATCGAGCGCCTGGCCGGCGCCATCGCCGCGGCCTCGGCGGCCTCGATCACCGCCGCGCTACCGCTGGCGTTGTCGTCAGCACCGTTGAAGATCTCGCCGTTACGTACTCCAACATGATCGAGGTGCGCCGTGACCACGACGTACTCATCCTTCAGCACCGGGTCGGTCCCGGGCAGCAAGCCTACGACGTTCGGTGCGGAGAACGCGGGCTCCCGTTCCACAGTCAAATCCAACTCGATGCCTACACCATCCAGAGTGCCCGGAACGCAGGGTCCGGTTTGTGAGACCGGGTCATAGCCGGTGCCCGACAACAGGCCTGTCGCTTGTTCCGCCTTGATCAGGATGATCCAGGGGCCGGGCCTGGAGTCGGCCGTGCCCGCTGCTTTGGGCCGCATGCGGCTGCGACCCATCATGGTCGCGACGTTGTTCCAGAGCACAGTCGACGCGGGATCGACCACAACGATGAGCGCCGCCAGGCCGTTCTTCCTGGCGGCTTCCACTCGTTCGCCGGCGCTTCTGGAGAGGTCGCTGTACAGAGCGTGCTGTTCCTCCGGCAAGACCGGTTCGCCGTTACGCGTGGGCGCACCGCCAACGATGACCGCGACTTTCCCCGACACGTCCATCCCGTTGTAGTCGTTCCAGCCGCGGTCGGCCTCGTCGATGCCGTATCCCAGGAATATCGGTGTGTCTTCAACCTTTAACGCGCCGCCGGAAAAGACTTGCAAGGCGAGAAAGTCATCTCCGATGCTATAGCTCCTCTCCACTCCGCCCTCCGTCGTCTGCATGGCGCTCGCCCCTCCGACTTTCGAGCGCTCGAAATCGATCGCTTGAAAGAACGAAGGTGAGCCAGACGCGTCGGTGAACATCGGCTGCAGGCCGGCGGCGGCGAATAGGATAGCGCCGTAATGAGCGGCAAGCATGAAGCCTTCGTCGCCGGTGCCCCTGCCCTCGAGGAAGTCGGATGCGAGGTAGTGTATGTGGTCCCTCAGTTCGGCCTCGGTGATGCTCGCCAGCGGATCGGTCGGTTCCTGAGCGGGTACCGCACACGCCGTCAAAAGCAGGGCGCAGGCCGCGCGACTGAGATGTTTAACCAGAGTGCAGCGATACATGGTGCTGTTCTCCTCGATGTTGTTGCGCCTTTCGGACCCGGGCTGCCTAACCTAAGATGCCCGAGACCTGAGTTTAGCCTCCTCGTGGAAGAGAGACCATGTTCGGGCTGCTAGCGCCCGGACCGTCGCAGGAGGGCAGTTCCATGAGCGTTTCTCGTCGCACATTCCTCACGACAACAACCGCGGCGGCTCTCGCGCGACCGTCTTTGGCCTCGCCGTCACCTGCGACCGTAGGGGTATCCGACGCCCGATTCGATCCGTGGCTGGAAGTTGACGGCGCGGCGCTGGTCGAAAACGTCCGCGTCATCTCCAGGCTTGTGGGCGGCCGTCCCATCCTCGCCGTGATCAAGAACAACGCATACGGCCTCGGGCTGACAACGGTGGCGGAGTTGCTGGAGCCGGTTGCCGAGATCGTCGGCTTCGCCGTCGTCAAAACGGCTGCGGCGTTCCAGCTGCGCGATGCCGGTATCCGAAAACCGGTCCTGCTCATGGGATTGTTCACCGACGAGGACGGTCCGGAGCTCGTCCGCCGCGAGATCCACCTCAGTCTCTGCACGCATGACGCCGCCGAGCGAGTGACTCGGGCGACGACCCGTGCGGCCCGGTCCGCACGCGCCCACGTCTATCTGGACACGGGCATGAGCCGCATGGGTGTGCCCTACTACGAGGCGCTCCCGTGGCTAGCGGAAGTGACGCGTCTCGAGAACGTGAAGATCGAAGGGACCTTCATGGGCTTCACCGAGGAGCCGGAGTTCGATGAGGAACAGCTGCGCCGCTTCAAAGAGGTTGCGAGGGGGGCGCGAGCGCGCGGCGCGGATCTGGGTCTTCTGCACGCGGCCTCATCCAACGCGGTCTTCAACTTCCCCGCGTCCCACCTGGACATGGTACGCCCCGGGCTTTCTTTGTATGGAGCCTATCCCAGCAATGAAGGCACCGAACGAGAAATCGCCGAGCTTCGCCCCGCCTTTCGGTTGCGCGCCCGAGTCGTTCGCGTGCAGCGGTTGAGGTCCGGAGACAGTGTGAGCTACGGTCGAAACTACATCGCGGAGGAGCCCACCTGGATCGCCACGTTGCCCGTCGGCCACTCCGATGGTTACACGCGCAAGGCCGTGGATGGCGCCCGAGTCCTGATCAACGGACATCTCTATCCGGTCATCGGGGCCGTGAGCGCCAGCCACGCGATCATTGAGCTCGGCGTGGAGCGGACGGCTGCGGTCGGCGACGTGGCGACGCTTGTCGGCCCGGACGACCCGGCGATTCACCCCAATGCACTAGCGACCGCTACGAATACGTCCGTGTATGACGTTCTGATGCACCTCAGCTCAGAATTGCCAAAACGGCTCGGGAGTATATGACAATGCGTGTTACTGTATTTGTGCTTCTTCTGTTGACCGCCTGCCAGGGTGGACCGGTGATCGAGGCTGGGTTTGTCGATGTTGACGGCGCGCAGCTCTACTACGAGGTGGCGGGACAGGGTGAACCGGTGGTCCTGATCCACGGGGGCTTTCTGGACCGACGCATGTGGGATGGCCAGTTCGAGTCCTTCGCCCGCGATTATCGCGTGGTTCGCTATGATGTTCGCGCCCACGGTCAGTCCCGCGCCGATTCTGTTGCCTTTCGCGACCATGAAGATCTTCACGGCCTTCTGACGGCGCTGGGCATCTCTGAGGCGACACTCGTCGGTCTTTCGATGGGCGGCCAGATCTCAATCGACTTTGCGCTCGCCCATCCCGAGATGACCCGCGCCCTGGTGCTCGTTGGTTCCGGAATGTCGGGCTTCCCGTTCGACAGCCCGGAGCTTCAGGAGTACGTGGACTCACTCACCACAGCGTTCGAGACGGGGTTTCCCGACGCTATCGAGGTCTTCACTCGCTACTGGTGTGATGGTCCGAAACGAGAGCCTTCCCAAGTCGACCCGGCCGTACGTGGCAAGGTCCTGACGATGCTCGAAGGCAGTGAAGAGCGCTGGCGGTACTGGCAATTGGCCGAACAGCTCGATCCACCGGCGTTCGGGCGCCTCGGCGCGATCGATGTCCCCACGCTGGTCATCGTAGGGAGCATCGACATGCCGGACATCTTCAAGATCGCCGATCTCATCGTCGAGCAGGTGCCGGGCGCTCGTAAGGTCGTAATCCCGGATGTCGCCCACATGGTGAACATGGAGAAGCCGGAGGAATTCAACGACCTGGTTCTGGACTACCTCGGAGCGCAGTAGAAGAGCATCCCGCCCCCTCGAACCAGGGGCGTCGTGAGCGTACGTAAGGCAAACAACAACTGGCACTTGCGCAATATCGATTAAAATAGGATCTTTTATCGCTGTTGTTGCCCCTCCCCCTCCGGGGTAACCTCCCCCACAGTTCCTGCCTTAGGCCGATCACGGCTTCGTATCAGTATGATGTGCAGTCAATTACACTGGCCAGTTCCTAGATGAACACGAGTGCTAAGGCAACTGACGGCGGCGTGATGCCCAGTCAGATGACCGAGTTTCTGGTCCGGCTGGCAGTCGCCCTGCACAGGCACTCGATGTATCCCAGCGGGCACCCGGCTCTGGCGACGGAGGCGGCGAAGCTGCTCGAGCACCTCACTCAAGTGGTTGCCGCAGGCGATGCTCTGCGCATCAAGGTACTGCCGGACGCCCTCGTGGTCGGAGACTGGATCACCCCTCCAAAGCATCCTCGGCTTGAAGCGCTGGCGAAGTGGCTGCATGGCCATCAACTGCTCTCTGTCACTCTGCGCAGCGAGTGCGGCGAGAAAGAGCTCCACGATTTTCTGACCACGATCGGCATCGAGCCCCAACAGGCGGATACGGCGCTCGGTGCGGCGAGTGCTGAGCAACTGGAGCGGTGGCCGAACATCCTCGTGGAGCCGGTGCCGTACGATGCGATCTCACGTGGTAGTGAGGATGGCGAAGATGGCCGAGTCGACGCGGCCGACGTAAATCGGTTTTGGGCGCGCGTTCCGGATGCGCAGACGGGCGCTGGCGATGCGATCGATCTGCTGAGCGCGGATGCGAGCCAGGAAGCCAGCGCAGGGAAGCCCGGAGTTGACCAGCTGATCGAGAACCACCTCCCGAACATACTGCAGGCGTGGGATGGATCGGATGAGAACGCTGCATCCGTGAGGCGGGGGGTGTCGCGCCTGATCTTGAGTCTTGACAGGGACAAGCTCTCGGAACTTCTCGAGTTGGCCCGGTCTTCCGGCGAGCTCGATGACGAGGACGGACGGAGAGAGGTCACGGCGGAGGCGGTAGAGGAACTTATCCAGGCGGCCCAGGACGTCTCCAACGAGCAGGTTCCCATCTGGCTTGTTCGGCTGCTCACCAAGATCGGCATGTACGCGGAGAATGCGACGGAGGCACCAAGCATGCCCGCGGACAACTCGTTCGGAGACCTCGTCGGTCAGTTGGCGGGGGGTTGGGAAGTCGGTGATCACAAGCCGGAGACCTACGAGAAGGCGCTGGGTCAACTCATCAGCGCCACTCCTGCCCTGCAAACCGGCGAGAGCTTGCTCTCAGAACCACGGCCGGAACGGATCATTCAGATCAGCCTCGAGATCGACGACATTAGCAATTCGGCCCGGCGGGCCGCGCTGGCACTGCTTGACCAGGGTGAGTTCTCGAGTATCGTCGATTTACTCGAGGGCTCTACCGTACGAAGCGAGACTGCGAGCGAGCTATGGAAGGTCGTGGCCACACCGGAGCGCGTGCGACAGCTGCTCTCCGGTAAACAACCCGACTTCGATGCTCTCGATCGCATCATCCCGCGCCTCGGTATGGACGCTGCCGAGCCGATGCTGGATGTGTTGATGGAAACAGAGTCGCGCCCCACGCGAAGAGAGCTGCTCCCTCGTCTTGTCTCGCTGGGTCCGGAAGTCGGTCCTCTGGCCGTGAAGCGACTGGACGACGGCCGCTGGTTCGTTCTGCGCAACATGCTCAACCTGCTGAACCAACTCGACACACAACCCGCCGGCTTCACGCCGGCCCCCTTCCTGGAGCACTCCGAGGCCAGGGTCCGGCACGAGGCGGTGAAGCTGGCGCTGAAGGTGCCGACGCTGCGCGAACGGGCGGTCCTGACGGCGTTGGGCGAGCAGGATGAGCGAACGATCGGGATCGGTTTGACGGCAGCCGCGGATGAATGTCCGGCGGCTGCCGTTCCCTACGTCGCCAGGCACGTGCTGGATCACGAGTTGAGCCCGGGTGTGCGGCTGCGGGGAGTCCGTGCCCTGAGTGGTAGTCGCAGCGAAAAAGCGTTGCGGGCGCTGATCCGGCTGACCTGGTTGCGCAAGTTTCCGTGGCGTGGTAGGCTCGCGCCGCCATCGCCCATCACCGTGACGGCACTTACTGTGCTGGCCAAGGATTGGCCAACCGATAGCCGGGCACGCCGAATACTACGGCGCGCCGCGCGGTCCAGCAATTCGTCGATCCGCGCTGCGCTGACCGCTGCGGAGGATAGCGAATGAGCCAAGCCCTGAAGTTCCTCAGCGCTTTCTCGCAAGTGTTCGCGACGATGAATCTGTACGCGCCGGATCACCCGGCGCGTAACGAAGCCGTCATCGAACTGCTCGAGGAGCTCCGCGCGCTCATTCGTGAGTCACCGAAACCAGTGTTCTGCTTCCTGGATAGCGAAGTTGTCTATCGTGACCAGCCGCTGAGAGAGGCGAAGTCCTGGCCGCTGGGTCGGCGGCTGGCCGAAAGTAAGATCCAGCGCCTCGAGTTTGTCCCCGGAGTCAGCCAAGAAGAACTGCAGAGTCTGATCGACGAGGTCCATCTCCGACTTGGTGCCGAGAACGGAGACGGCAGGAAGCCAACCTGGAATACGGAACACATCAGGTTCGGACCCGTCAGCCTGCCGGATATGGAGTCCGGGCTCGTTGAGGCGATCGAATCGGTCGACGCGTTGCACGAAAAGGCCTATCAAGAGGGCCGCGTCTCCGAGTCGTTGGCACGGGGTGTTGTCCACACGCTCTCGCAGGCGATGCGGCATAGCGGCAGGCTACTGGTTCCCCTCGTGCCGCTCAAGCAGGCCGATCAGTATACGACGATCCACTCGATCAATTCATCGATTCTGTCGATGGGGCTGGCCGAGTTCCTGCGTTTCTCAAGCGGTGATGTCAGGCGGATCGGTGAGGCTGCGCTGCTCCATGATGTAGGAAAGACCTTCGTCCCGCCCGCGGTTCTGGGCAAACCGGGCGGCCTCAACCCGGATGAGTGGGCGATCGTCAAGCGTCACCCGATCGATGGTGCCAGGCTACTGCTCAGGTCGGGCAAGCGCCTCGAGCTCGCGGCTACTGTCGCCTACGAACACCACATGAATTGGAACGGTCGTGGCGGTTACCCCGGCTTCCGATATCGTCGGCGCCTCCACCCGGCCAGCCGGCTGATTCAGATTTGCGATGTGTATGACGCGTGTCGCACTCGCCGCCCGTTTCGCGATCCGCTGTCAACGGACGAGATCATTGACTTGATGCGCCAGGGCGCCGGCAGCCAGTTCGATCCGCAGCTGACCGAGGCTATCATACGGATGATGAGCGTCTGGGAATCGCGCATGACCGGTGTTGGCGCGGATTGATTTGATTCCACTGAGGTCAGCGAGCTGGCGCTGAGCGACTCCGACTGACAGCGCTTATCCCTATCGTTTGATTTGCGGCGATTTCCTCTTCACCGTGGCAACGCTTAGGAGAGAACGCTGAGGATGTAGCGAGCCAGGCTCGCCCGTACCGGGAGACCCTCAGCCGTGTCCGCGCGATCCATACCCACGTCCACTTTCAGCTGGCCCGCTACAGCGACGCGCTTTCTTACTTCCTCAAAGCTCTTCAGGACCCGTGCTGCGGGTTAGCAGAGCTTGGTTGTGCTTGGGGGCTCAGGTTCCGAGGGAACGTGGGCCCCTTCTTCTTGCTCCGCTCTCCGTGATAGGCGCGTCAAATCCACTTCCACATGGCGGCTACCGAAATCGATCGGCACGATCTCGAGTCGTGGCGGCCTTCGCTCCCGGTGCAGCGCTGTCACCACGCCTGAGGGGATGTCGGACTCCTCGACCTCCTTCTGTGGCCGGAAGCTGACGATCAACGCCACGGCGGGTATGATGATCGCCGCCGCAAACAGCGTGCGCGGCCCCACCGGTTCGCCAGCGAACGCCCACCCCACGAGTACCGCCACCACCGGGTTCACGTAGGCGTAGCTCCCCAGGCGCGTTGGCGTCGTCTCGTGCAACAGCCACACGTAGCTGGCGAAAGCGATCAGCGAGCCAAAGACGATCAGGTAGCCCCAGGCCAGGCCGGCGCGCAGAGTGATCGCTCCGGCGTCAAACCGGCCCCACTCACCGGCCAGCGTGCCCGCGACCATCAGCAGCGCGCCGCCCATCAATAGCTTCTGCGAGGAAGCCATGGCCGGGGCGGGGGAGAGGTTCACGCGCCGTGAGAACACGGTGCCGATCGCCCACGAAAGGCTGCCGATGATGATGGCGATCGATGCGATCAGGTACATCCGGTTCGATCCGCTCAGGTCGATGGGGCCGACCAGTACCGCCACGCCGGCAAAACCGATCGCCAGGCCGAGCAGGACCCGACGTCCGGGTCGCACTCCACCCGGCCGCAGCCAATCGACCAGAACGATCCACATGGGAACCGCCGCCACCAGCAGCGCCGCCAGCCCCGACGGCAGCCACTGCTCCGACCAGGCGACGGCGCCCCCGCCGCCCAGGAACATGAGACCGCCGATGAGAACCGCCGCCTTCCAGTTCTTGAACGTGGGGCTCGGCAAGCCCCGCGCGCGTTGTATCGCATAGAGGATCACGCCGGCCACGAGGAAGCGTGAACCCATCATCAGGAACGGCGGGATCGTCTCCACCGCGTAGCGGATCGCCAGGTAGGTGGAGCCCCAGATGAAATAGACCGCCGCGAAGGCGAGAAGCAGTCCGACGGGTGCCTTCTCCTTAGTCGTCTTGAAATCAATCATCGTCGCCCCCTATATCCTTCAAGCGGACCGGTAGCCGGCCCGTCTCTTTCATCGTGTCCAGAACGATCGTTGTCCGCGTGCCCTTCACCCGCTCCACGTTCCCGATGCCTTCCCGCAGCACCCGGCTCAGCGCATCGGTGCTCTCCGCCCGCACCTTCACCAGGTAGCAATCCTCGCCGCAGATATGATGGACTTCCTGGACCTCGGGCAGCTCGGCCAACGACCGGCCCGTAGACGTCTCCGACCCCACCTCGTCGGTGTCGACGAACACGAACGCTAGCAGGCCAAGACCCAGTTCCTGGGGGTCCAGCTTCGCCTCGTAGCCGACGATCGCCCCATTGGCCTGCAGCTTCTTGATTCGCTCCAGGATGGCGGAGGGCGCCATATCCAGCTCCCGGGCGATGGCGGCGTTGGAGGTCCGGGCGTCATTTTGAAGGATCGTCAGGATCTTGGCGTCTATGGCGTCCATTATACTCTCTTTCGGGTAATATACCGATCATTATTCTCCAAATATATGGTCTGGGCGACGAAACGCAAGGATTTCTGCGGCTGGGAGAACTTCCTACGGTTGTCAGGGCACCCAGCGCTACCGTGGGCAGTTTCTTTCGCAATGGACCCGATATGCCCAATTTGATTAGCGGCAGTCCGCTAGCCCTATCGCTTACTACAAACCAACTGGACTGGAGCCACGCGTGACCGAGGAGCACCTTGGCATCTTCCTCATCCAGGTTCTCCTGCTGCTGGGCCTGGCCCGTGGCCTGGGTGAGGTGCTGCGCCGTCTGGGGCATCCACCCCTGGTCGGCGAGATCGCTATCGGCCTGTTGCTCGGTCCAACTATACTGGGCCGCTCCTGGCCAGCGCTTCAGAGCGCGCTGTTTCCCCCCGACCCGATCCAGTTGGCGATGCTGGACACCGTCGCCTGGTTCGGCGTGCTGTTCCTGCTGCTCGAGACGGGACTCGAGGTGGACGTGTCGGCGGCCTGGCGACAGCGCGGGCCGGCGCTGCGGATCGGCATCATCGGCGTGCTGGTTCCCCTGGCGGTCGGGTTCGGCTTGTCCTGGCTGTTGCCCGATCAGTACCTGACCAGTCCCGGCGTCCGCCTCCCCTTCGCGCTATTCCTCGGCACGACGATGGCGATCAGCGCCATGGTGATCATCGCCCGCGTCCTGCACGACCTGGACCTGGTGAAGAGCGATCTGGGGTTGGTGACGCTATCGGGATACGCGGTCAACGACATCCTGGCGTGGGTCATCCTGAGCGTCGTGGTGGGAATGGCGACGCCCCTCGGCGTGCGCCTGGGCCCGGTCGCCTTGGCGCTGTTCGTCGCCGTCGCGTTTACGGCGTTCTGCTTGACCTGGGGATTGCGAGGGGTGGACTGGGCCATCGCGTACGTGAGCGAACGGTTGCCCGATCAGCCCGGCGTCGTTCTCAGCCTGGTCAGCTGCTTGGGTCTGGCGTGTGGAGCGCTCACGCACCGTGTCGGCCTGACGGCTCTGCTCGGCTTCTTCCTCGCCGGGATCATGGCCGGTGAGTCACATGCTTTGAGCGAACGCACGCGGAACGTCGTGAGCCAGATGGTGCACTCGGTCTTCGTACCGCTCTACTTCGCCAGCATCGGCCTACGCTTCGACTTCCTGGCGGATTTCGACTGGTTCATCGTCGCCTTCGTAACCGTGATCTCCATCGTCGCCAAGTTCGGTGGCGCCTGGCTGGGCGCCCTGGGGAAGACGGTATCCCCGGAGGACCGTCTTTCCATCGGGATCGCCTTCACGCCCAGCGGCGTCACCGGAATCGTCGTCGCCGACCTGGCCCTCGAGCACGGGATCCTCACCAACGAGGTCTTCGTCGGCATCGTCGTCTCCGCCATCGTATCGTCGCTGCTCGTCGCGCCCTGGCTGTCCTGGTCCATCCACCGGCGCAAGGCCGTCAACGTGCTCTCGTTCTTCGTTCGTGCGGCGGCGGTGCACGACCTGCGCGGCACCACACGTGAAGAGGTGATCCACGAGCTGTGCCGCGGTCTGGCCCACCACTCCGGGGCGCCCGGCGCCGAAGTGTGCGCCGCCGAGGTGTGGAGACGGGAGGAGCTCCAGGGGACGGGCACGGGTCACGGGGTCGCGATCCCCCACGCGCGGCTGCCGGGCCTGAGGCGGCCGGTGTTGGCGTTCGGCCGGTCGATCGTCGGCGTAGACTGGGATGCGCCCGACGGACTGCCCGTGCATCTCGTGTTCCTGTTGTTGAGTCCGGAGCCCGAGAGCGGTCTCCAGGTCCAGATCCTCGCCGCCCTGGCACAGGGGCTGGCCGATGCTCCGGCGCGGGAGCGACTGATTCAGGCGACATCGGACGCTGAGGCGGTGGCGGCGCTGAATGCTGCATTGCGCTTGCAGAACATCACTCGCGTCACTACTTCTTGACATCTGTATACCGTCTGGTGTACATTGCTGTACACCAGACGGTATACAAGAGCGTCTCCTATGCTGACAATATCTATCGACCGCAGTATCGAGTACCCCGTCTACGAGCAGATCGCCGACCAGGTGCGCCAGCTCATCGCCACCGGTGCCCTCGCGCCGGGTGCGGCGCTCCCATCGGTGCGCCGCCTTGCCGGCGATCTCGGGGTCAATCTCAATACTGTTGCTCGGGCCTACCGGGTCCTGGAGGACGAGGGCTTCCTGACCATACGGGACCGGGCCGGCGTCGTGGTGGCAGCCCCGGCGGAGGAGATCGATGAGACCGTGCGGGCTGATCTGGTGGACGACCTGCGGGCAACGCTGGCACGCCTGAGGCAGGCGGGAATGACGCCAGAAGAACTGTCGGCTGTTGCATGGAGCGAGCTGCTAGCCCTGGATGGCGACAGGGAGAATGAAGATGAGTGAAGCGATCGTTGTGAACCTGTTCTTCACGGCCCGGGTGGTCTTTCTTGGTGCGATCTTCATCGCTTTCCCGCGCATCAGCCGGAAGGGCCTGATGTTCGGTGTCTATATCGGCGAGTCGACGGCCGATCGCGAGGCGACGCGTCGGCTGTTGAGCAGCTGGACCCGCTCCGTCATCGGGGCGATGGGTCTGACGCTGGCTCTCGGCTACGGGATAAGCCTGGCCGGGCAGCCGGTGGCGGGTAACCTGACGGGGACCGCATTCATACTGCTCCTCGCCCTGGGCCTCTATATCCGATTCCATTTCAAGGCTCGAGAACTGGCGCCCGCCGCTGCTGCCCGACAGGGCGAGAAGGCCGTCGCCGTCCTGGACGCGGGTGAGCCGAAAGGGAAGACCCTCGCCAAGGTGGCCCTCGCCATCTGCGCGGTCGCGAGTCTGGGAGCGTTCGCCTACGCGAACATCGCCTGGGATCCCTCGGCCGAGCTGTCCTACCTGGTGGTCATGTCGGTTCCCGCGTTCAACCTTGTGGTCACCCCGATCTTGGCCTTGAGCGCGGTACTCACAGCATCGGCGAAGCTATCGGTCCGCGAAGGCGGGGGCGGTCGGTCCGCCGAGGCGCAGGCCGCCTTCCGTGACATCAACACGAGCGTCTTCAGCTGGATGGCTCTCCTGACCTGCGCTTTCCTGACTGTGCTCTCGGTGCAGGTCGCACACTTCGAAGAGTCCAACAAAGGCGCGTTGGTGATCACGCTCCTCGTCGGAGCGGTCATCGTCGTGGGCTTCGGGTTCGGAAGCCTGGTTCGCATCATGCGGAGTTACGGGCAGGGCGGCGCGCTGAGGGAGAGGGGCGGAGTCGATGCGCCCCTCACCGACGGGCTGGCCGATGACGCGCGCTGGGTGATGGGCATGTTTTACGTCAATCGAAACGACCCATCGATCCTGGTGGAGAAGCGCTTCGGCATCGGCTACGCGTTCAACTGGGGGAACCGAACGGCTGTCCTGATCATGGCCAGCTACCTGGTGCTCGTCCTCGGTGTGTCCGCCATCGTCCTGATGGGCGCGCTGACGAGAGGTTGATTCAATGGGAAAATTCGAACTGTTCCGTGTCCTGGTGCTCGTCGGCACCCTTGGGCTTTTGGCGCGTGGCTCATCAGCCTTGCGAACCGAAGTGGAGCGATTGCCAGGCCCCGAGAAGGTATCCTTCCAATCTGAGATGCTTGTTGAGGAACGCACGCTCCTCGTGCGACTGCCGGAGGGCTACGAGGGGACGAGCCGTAAGTACCCGGTCCTCTACGTGCTGGACGGTGAGTACTTCTTTCAGCAGGCCGTCTCCGCGGTTCAGTTTCTGTCGGCGCTCGGGTATGACCGCGGCCAACACCCGATCCCCCAGCTGATCGTCGTCGTTATCATCAACGTCGATCGGGACCGAGATCATACCCCGACCCACGCCCCGGCGCAGAGCGGCTGCTCTTGCGGTTCGTCGGTTGCCGCAGCATTCTGATCCTGACCGGGGGTGGCTGAGAATGTAGCGAAGTGAGTCCCGCCAGCCGGGAGACCTCAGCTTGGCAGTTCAAGTAGTATCCGTCCATCCAACGAAGCGTATCGGTGTAGATTCCCGTCGCCCAACCCGCAAACAATTATTCCTAGAGAGAGAGCGTTCTCCGCCTATTCGTCGATCGGGATAGGGGCAGTGGCTTCTGCGGTCACACGAAAAGGGAGTAGGGAGAATGCGAACCGCGCCAATCGCCGCCGCGCTCTGTGCCTTAGCACTGGCCGCGGCGTGCACCCGGGAGACCCCAACTTCAGTGGCCACATCCGGCGCCCCCACCGCCAGCAATTCGGCCGGCGAGTCTTGGGTGATCACCACCTACTACTGGGATGGCGACTGGGTCAAGCTCGCGTCGTGGAACGCGGCGTATCTAGACTCAGACCTTTCGTTTTCGATAATGGCCTGGAACTGGGAGCCAGAGTACTCAGCTTTTCAGATCAGGTTCGACAACGTCTACGCCTACGGAGACCACGATTTGCCTCAGGGGCTGGTAGATGACTTCGAGGACGGAGTCATTGGCCCTATTTGGGACTGGGGTGGTGATAGCTGCATAGGGTCGGTAGGGGAGACAGCATGCGAAGCAGGAGGCGTGCTCACCTTCGATATCGCGGCGGGCGCCGGGCCCTCCGGCAAGCATGGCGCCGAGATCGTCACGTCAAGCCCGGTGCTCCATGGCGAGTTTGACGTGCAGGTCGACTTCTCGATCGACCAAAGCTACCACGATACCCCAAACACCAACGCACAGCTGGCTGTCTGGGACGAATACGGTGGTGGCGGCGCCGCCGCCGCCGTCGAGATACGGAGCGGGCGATATGCCAGCCATCGGTCCGAGTCGGGCGATCATCTCCTCATGAGGCAAGTGTTCACCGATGACCTCGAGGGCAAGCTGCGCATCACGCGCACTCGGGTTAACGGTAGGGGCCGGGTCGTCGAATCCGTGACCGGCAGCGGCTCCTTCACGGTCGTTGGGCAGGACGGGGATTGGCGCACCTTCGCCTTCATCGCGCGCCGCTACGCCGACGGAACTGTCGACGGCCAATGGCAGCGCGTACGCCGAGTGGATGGCAACGCCGCCGAGACCCACAGCGAAGGAGTCGTCACCTGCTTCACGATCGTGGGTAACAGGGCCTGGCTGGGCGGATACGCCACGAGCGGCATTTACAGCGATCCACCCAACGGCGTGGCCTGGCGTGTGGAGGACAACGGGCAAGGTAAGGCCGACGATGCGGACCGGATCAGCCTGCAAAACGTCGCTAGGGCCGAGGGCTACCCGGCCTCATACTGCGCGCGGGCACCAGGGGGACCCGTCTGGAACGAGGTCGAGGCGGGGAACATCACGATCAAGAAGTGAATGCCGGGCATCCTCCGGTGCGCACTACTGACTGGCTAGAGGGCAGCTCCGCGCTGCCCTCTTCCAGTTCCGGCAGCCTTGCGTGAGCAGTGTTCTCTCAACGCCGACAGGGCTAATTTGTGCGGGCCCCTTCGACTCGAAACCCGACATTTGCATGATACGAAACAAGGCTCGGTTTCTCCGGACGTCGGCCATCTTGATGGCTCTCGCGATCGGCAACTCCTGTGACACGCCCGGGTCGGCGCCAACGCCCAGGCTGGTCGTGGTCATCTCGGTGGACCAGATGCGCGCCGACTACCTGGACCGCTTCGACGCCCAGTTCACCGGCGGCCTTCGCTGGCTGATCGACAACGGGCTGCGCTTCACCAAAGCCCACCACGATCACGCCACGACCTCGACAGGGCCGGGGCACACGACCCTCGGCACCGGTGTCTTTCCCTCGCACCACGGGATCGTCGGCAACGACTACTACGACCGCCGGTTGCGCCGCTCGACCTATTCAATGGCGGACAGCACCAGCGCCATTCTGAACTACCCGGAGGCGCCCGGTCGCTCGCCGGCCAATCTGCTCCACGATGGACTGGGCGATTGGCTGAAGGCGCAGTCGCCCGAAAGCAAAGTGTATTCGGTGGCGATCAAGGATCGCGCGGCGATCCCCCTCGCCGGAAAAGGACCCGATGGCGCCTACTGGTTCCATCTTCCCACCGGCGACTTCATCACGTCGGAGTATTATCGCAGCGAGTACCCTGCGTGGGTCACCGAATTCAACCAGAGCGACCGCTCGGAACGCTTCTGCGGCACTCACTGGACCAAGCTCTTTCCCGACTCGGCATACGCGCTGTCACGGGAAGATGACTTTCCCTACGAGCGGGATTCTATGGGTCGGGTCTTTCCCCACCTGCTCACCGGCACCGACGGTCTGCCCGATGCCAGGTACTTCGGCCGGATACCCGAGACGCCGTTCGGCGATCAGCTCACCCTCGAGTTCGCCGGCGAAATGATGCGGAACGAAGGGCTGGGCGTGGATGAGCACGTCGACCTGCTGTTCATCGGCCTGTCGGCCGCCGACTATATAGGACACCGGTACGGA
>JBDHJS010000081.1:0-11419 GCA_039586795.1 Gemmatimonadota bacterium | reverse complement strand
ACCGAGTTTGCCCGAGAAAAGTTCGTGGGCGCCGGCCTCCCAGAGGACGCCATTCACGTCAAGCCCAACTTCTTGTTACCTGACCCGGGCGTTGGCCCGGCTGGCGGGGACTACGTGTTGTTTGTAGGGCGCCTCTCGATCGAGAAGGGCGTACACACCCTGCTCGAGGCCTGGCGCAATCTGGACGGGATCCCTCTCAAGATCGCCGGCGACGGGCCGCTACTCGAAGAAGCCAGACGACTTATCGACGACTGGAAGCTGGGGAACGTAGAGCTTCTCGGCCACCGTACACCTGAGGAGCTGATCGACCTGTACAAAGGAGCAAGGTTTCTGGTCTTTCCATCCGAGTGCTATGAGAACTTGCCAGTTACACTTGCGGAGGCTTACGCCAGCGGTCTGCCGGTCATCGGGTCACGGATTGGCAGCATCGCCGAAATCGTGCAGGATGGAGTTACAGGGATTCTGTTTGCGCCAGGCGATGCCCATGAGCTGGCCGACGCATCCGCGAGACTATGGAACAATGCTGACGTATGTGAGCGGCTGAGCCTCGGCGCGCGCCTCGAGTTTGAATCGAAATACGAAGCCGGAGGTAATTACCAGTCGCTGATGAAGATCTACGACTATGCCATTCGTCACGCTGAAAGGAGAGCCAACGGTTGATGGACGCCATTCCGGATCTCGAATCACGTTACATCCTGGGGATGCGTGTGGACGCGACGAGCTATGATGATGCTAGCCGCCGCGTTCTCGAGTGGGCAGCCAACAACGAGCCTCGCTACGTCTGCATTTCCACGGTGCATATGGTGATGGAGTCCCACGACGATGCGAATTTCAGAGAGTTCGTGAACGGGGCCGACCTGGTGACTCCTGATGGGGTTCCGCTTGTCTGGGGCCTTCGTCTTCTCGGAGTGGATCACGCGACTCGAGTCTACGGCCCCCAGCTCACGCCTGTGCTCTGCGAACACGCCGCCAGATCGAAAACTCCGGTGGGCTTCTATGGGGGTTCACAAGAGGTTCTGGATGCGATGGTCGCCAACCTAGAAGAGCGGTATCCCGAACTCGACATCGCGTACGTCTACAGCCCACCGTTTCGCCCTCTAACGGAAGAAGAAGATCAACGCATAGTCGATGAGATCAATGCGTCGGGAGCCAGCGTGCTATTCGTTGGACTCGGATGTCCCAAGCAGGAACGCTGGATGTCGGAGCACAAAGGGCGCGTGCGCCCTGTGATGCTGGGTGTCGGCGCTGCCTTCGACTTTCTGGCCGGTACGAAGAGTCAGGCTCCAGCGTGGATACAGAACCTGGGCCTGGAGTGGTTCTTCCGCCTTCTCACAGAGCCGCGTCGCTTATGGTACAGATACCTCTACCATAACCCGCGCTTTCTGGCGCTGTTTGCAGCACAATTGGCAAGAGGGAAAAACGGAGACGGAAGCTAAGGCGGCGGATAATCTGCTTGGCTACAGAGCCTTTTCACGATCTCGACCACTCCGGGCGACATCTCTAAAGATGAGTAGTCCTTCACGGCATCGCGTGACACCACGTGGCTCATCGCCGAGTCGACAGCCGAACTCGGATCAAGTTGGCAGAACTCGAGTAGCTCGGCCATCCTCGCAGCACCATCAGTCTGCAGGTCCTCCAGTCTGACGCGGGTATAGCGAGCCTCCCGATCATCAATGAGCGCCACATCCTCCGCGATGATTCGCTCCACCGCCTCAATTTGCACGGCCGCTTGCAGAGTGGGGTCAGCATCGATGTAGTCGCGCCACGCTGGGATCTTCGTGCCCCAATATCGTTCACCCGACCCACGCTTAGCCTTAACCATGCTCAGAAGATTGTCCATGGGATGACGAACGCAGTGGATGAAGATGGCATCAGGAAAGAGTGCATCGAGGAATGAAATCTTCAGGGAGAATCCAGGTTGCTTGAACAGCAGTCGGGGTTTCCCAGACAAACCAAGCCGTGTTCTCAGGTCCCTAGCAACGCTAAGTCGCGTCTCTTCTGTTAGCTCAGAGGCTAGAAACCGATCATCCTCGACTCCGTAGTCCTGCTCATCGCCCCAATGAAAGATGCCCCTCCAATACGGCAAGCACTCTGATGGCGGAAGCGCACCGCGTGACCTGGAGATGGTGCCCGGGATCGCGTGGTACTGGCGTCGAGCCGAAGAAAGACGGGCTGCTAGCTGTCTGACGCGTGTTGCGATGACCGGGGCATCGGGCACGATGGAATCGAGTCGTGAGAACCAGTAGAGGTCCGGGTGGTTGGCGAGAAGGCTGTAGAGCAACGTGGTACCGGATCGCTCCGGACCCAGAATCAGCAGTGGTTTAGTGATCTCGACGGTCGCCGCGCGTTCACCCACAAGCTTCGCCGCAGCTCGGTCGACAAGCTTTGTCGGGGCATTGAGCCAACCCAGATGAGAGGCCTTCATGCGTTAAGGGACCCTATCGACCCAACTCCGATCTGCTTCGTAGCCGAGTCGCACCAGAGTCGACCCAGCGTGCTGATCGAAAACCTCTGCCGCCTCGCGGCTGAAGTAGTTCTTCCAGTCACCGGCGATGCCTTTCCGCAGGAAGCTGCTCTTCTCCTCCTGGCCCGGCTTGCGACCTGCTAAACGTTCGAAGGAGTGGTCTTCGACCGCTCAACTCGATCGACGTCGATTGTTTCATCGAGCGCTGCCCCCAAGACTCGGGCAAGCTCCACCTTCGTATTCTCCAGCAGATCCTCGTAGCGGGTTCGCACTATCAAATCAGCTGGCACGCGATCCTGCGTCAACCACGCTTCGTTGAACGTGGCCCAGTCGCCCATGAAGGTGAAGCGGTGTAACCGCGAGGGTCGATGCGTGAACGCGAAGTCGATGAAGGCAGGCAAATTCGCACGTACGTCTCCATAGTCCTCGAACCTCAGCCTCCTGCGATGATACAGCACTTCCTTTGGCTGCCTAGCGTTCCGCTCGTTCCAAATGAGAAGGT
Source organism: Gemmatimonadota bacterium (assembly GCA_039586795.1). Classification (GTDB taxonomy): domain Bacteria; phylum Gemmatimonadota; class Gemmatimonadetes; order Palauibacterales; family KS3-K002; genus Kutchimonas. The sequence continues at coordinate 8,453 of JBDHJS010000081.1, read as the reverse complement.
GATGATAGTGCGAGACGAGCACGTCACGTCCATCCCGCAAGAGCCAGAAGATGCGGCGGAGTGAGTCCAGCTTGGCGCCGGGCAGGTAATGCCCATGCAATACTGATTCCTGTAGGCTGGGTGCCTCGTTGCGCGGGAACGGCAGTCCTGTGTATCCGGAAATCAACTGGCCGAGCCATGTACCGCCGGACTTGGGAAACTCCGTCACCAGTAGATAGGGTACACGCCGCGAAAGGTAGTTGAGCGCAAACAGACGGAACGCTTGCTGGTACTTGCTCCTAAGCGTTCGGGTCAAGGACTGCGATGGCGTGGGCCCGGCCTCTTCCAACTCCCGGTTGTCACTCATAGCCGAGCTTTGCTATCAGATCGCCAGTCAGATCGTTGAAGGCGGTGCTGACGGCGTCATCGAAGTGGTTCATCCAATCTCCAGCTACGCCTTTACGGTAGTGCGCTTTCTTGTCTTCGTCGCCCTTCTTTCTACGGCTCAGGCGTTCAAAAGAATACTCATCCAGAAGCTCGCGGAGAATCGGATCAGGAACCGCAATGTCCAGATGCTCAAACAGGCGGCCAAAGTGGATCGCGGCATCATCCCCTGTAATATCCTCGAAGCGAACGAGCATGACGTTTTTGTCTTCCCGTGCCGCATCGACCCACGACGAGAGTGCCTCGAACAAGCCGAACTCACCGAGGTGGTTAATTGAATAACACAGCCCCTCACTCTTGGGGATATCACTCAACATCTTCCTGACATCACCGACGACTCCCATCAATCCATGCGAATACCGACTGGAGAAGTACCAGGACACCAGTACATCCCGAGGATCGCGCATGACGAAGAAAGCGCGGTGATTCTCCGGCTTGGGAATGCCGGCGTAATTGGAGTAATCGATGTAGATTGGCGTGACGACGGTACGCAACGGGAAAGGTTCGGTCAGCGATCTCTCGGTGATGCGGCGCTCGTCAATTCCGCCGAAACGCTGCGTTTGGTAGTTGAACGGTCGCAATCCAGAGTACGTGTAGACACGCCGGTCTTGAAAGATCGCCCGAATCCACTGGCTGCCGGTCTTGTGCACACAGCAATGATACGCGTTATCGACTTCGCTGCGGTGGCGAATCCTTGTTAACTGCAGGCGTAGCCTAGAAAGGCGAGCCTTACTTCGTTTCGCCCAGTAGCGAACCTTAAACGGCAGTAGGTCCCGCGCCCCCATCTCCTCTGTTCCTCGTCCCCGCTAGCGGTTTATGCGTGCGACTGCCGATCAGTTCCGCGACAACACGATCACCATCGTGGTGAGCGCCGTGAGGACCGCAACCAGGTTGCGGAGGTCAATCGAGCCTTGCGTGGCCGGTGGCTTGGCCGGTACAAACACGCGACTTCCGGCTTCAGGTACCGGCTTCGACTTGAATATGAACCAGCCGTTGATGTTACCCACAGACCCGTTCGGATACTCGACACGAGTACGCCCCTTATCCGCATCGAAGGCGTAGCCGCCAGCCATACTGATGTAATAGTCCAGCCCCTGACCTGGCTCGAACATCACACTGGTGGGATATAGAACCGCGCCGTCGACCAGCACCGTCGGGCTGTATCCCGGAATATGGATGGAATCACCATCCATCAGGGCGAACCGGTTGCGTTCTGACGGATTGTCCAGCAGCTCAGTGAGATCAACGTTCAAGCGTGACACGTGAGACTCCGGGTCACCGGTCGCTTGCTCGATCCTGAAGTATCGGACACCGTCGGGATACGCCTCAGGTGTAAGGCCGCCAGCCCGTTCGATCAACGACGTCAGATCTTCTCCTTCTCTCACGAGCGCGTAGCTGCCGGGGAACATCACCTCACCAGTGATTGTCACCTTGCGCTGCAGCTCGAAGCCGGGGCGGCTACGGATGAATACGTTGTCATACGGCTGGAGCAGGAACTCGGCTTCTCGACCAGCTCGCGGGCCGTCCGTCTCGTTTACGACATAGGAGCTGTCGAGGGGCACTGTGAGAATCTCGGTGAGATCGCCCGGTCGCTCGGGACTCATGATGACGCGAGCGACTTCCGCCTCGAGAACATACGCGGCTTCGGTTAGTCCACCGGCCTCGAGGATGACATCTCTCACCGTCATGTTCTCGCGATACTCGTAGACGCCTGGATCGTTGACCGCGCCATCGATACTCACCGTGCGGCGTGCCTGAAACTCGGAGATAGAGTACACGACAACCTCGTCGTACTCCATCAGCTCTGTTTCCAGATCACTCGTAAGCGGTACGGCTACGACGCTGCGCGACAGATCCATCGGATCGAGACGGAAGATCTGAGCGCGCCCCAGGTAAGTGTCGACTTTGACGCCGCCGGCACGGTCAAGGAGATCGCCGAGTGTCATGCCGGGACTGAACGCGTAAACGCCCGGTGACCAGACATTGCCGCGCAGTGTCACGCTGTTGCGCCGCTCTTCTCCCACCGCGAAGACGTAGACCCTGTCACCCCGATCGATAGGCACGAACTCACCCTCCGTGTCGAGCAGTTCGGCCACATTGACGTCGACCAAAGTGCGGCCCACGCCCGGTTGACGTTGATCCGGAGGTACGATCCTGTCGAGCTGGACGCGGCGGAGATCCGCCTCGGGCTCCACGCCGCCCGCCAGATCGATCAAGGCGCGCAAGCCTTCTTCACCCTTGAGCTCGTAGATGCCGGGACGCATCACGTTGCCGGCGATCTCGACGTGCCGGCCACGAACCGGCACATAAACGACATCACCCTGGTTGAGGGTGATGTCTCCCGTCGCCGCGCCCCGGGTCAGATACTCGTAGACATCCAGATTGGCGACCACCCTTTCGCCACGGCGGACCTGGATGTTCCGGAAACTGCCGTTCTTCGTGGGACCGCCTGACCGATACAGCGCATCGAGGGCCGTCGACACCGAGGTCACCTCGTACTGGCCTGGGCGGTCGACGTCGCCGATCACGTATACCTGGTTGCTGCGCAGCGAGCCTATGGTTACCTCAAAGAAGGTCGTCGCCTCAGGCCCCTGCCGAACGCCCGAGTAGACCTGCCCAAGGTAGGTGTAAAGCGCGTTGCGTAGCTGGTCGAGCGTGAGACCGTTGACCGAAACCCGACCAACATCTGGGATGACGACAAAGCCCTCACGAGTAACGGGCAGATCATAGATCGCCTGAACATCCCCGGTGAGGACGAGCACGAGCCCGTCCCCAGGTCCTAGCCGATAGTTGGCAGGCACGGGTCCCATCGTCACGGGTACGAACTCGGTCGTCGCGCGCTCAAACAGGCTTCGGCCGAATACCGGGGGTTCCAACTCGAGGGGCAGGGCCAGCGTATCAACCAGTATCTCCCGAGCCACCCGGGTCGGCCCGTACAGGCTATCCACCGCCGGACCGAGAGGCGGAATCGACAACCGTTGGAGGAGGCGCTCGACTTGCTCGGAAGTCAGGGCCGGGACGCCGGCTGGGAACGCCCCCGTGCTCAGGTATTCGTCAAGCAAATCTGCCGGATAACCCGCATCAACGAGTCGCTGTCGCAAGTCATCGACCGTCATCTCAGCAGCTTCCAGGCGTGCAAGAATCTCTTCGGGCGTTATCTCACCGCGCTGGACCTGCTGTTGCAGTTGCCTTATCGCGGTGGCCGTATCACGAGCCTGGCCAAGCGCCGGGGACGCCAAGGCGCAAATTGCGCCCACAACAATCGCTACTCTAGTGAGCATAGTGGTTGTGTATGGATGAGACAGGTGTTCCAACCGGTCCGGAGACGGGGACGGGGGAGTTTCCCTTTCAACGCCGTAAGTCTAAGGCAGATAGTTGGATAAGGCAAGGGCACTCTATTGCTGTGGATACCGCCGACGGCTTGTGCGGGAGCCGCGTGTCCGACAGATTCCTGCTTCGGCCCAACACCAACTTACCATTCCTGGCGGAGATGATGAGTAAACGCGGCTTGGACTATCGCACTGCGGGCGTGAGCGACGTGAGCGAAGACACGGGGCTTGGCGCGCTGGCAGAACGCGTGAGGCGGAGTTTCGCTGTGACTGGTGGACCTGGGAACCTGGGCGGTGTCCACCTCGATTTAGGACATTTCGCAAACGTGATCGAGATCGCACCGGACCTCGGCCTGGCCATCTCGACCGACGGTGTTGGCACGAAACTGCTAATCGCCGAAATGCTCGAGAAGTATGACACAGTCGGAATCGACTGTATAGCGATGAACGTGAATGACATTCTGTGCGTCGGTGCTCGACCGGTTACGATGGTCGACTACATCGCCGTTGAACAGGTCGACGCCGCAACACTGGGGGCTATTGCTGATGGCCTGCTCCGCGGAGCAGAGGAGTCTGGAATCTCTATAGCTGGCGGCGAGCTGGCGCAGGTAGCGGAGATGATCCGCGGTGTCCGGCCCGGCTCCGGGTTCGACATCGTCGGGACCGCGGTTGGCGTCGTGCCACTGAACCGGATCATAGTGGGCAACGATCTTAACGACGGAGATGTCGTTATCGGCCTCGCCTCGACCGGGGTTCACTCGAACGGTTTTACTCTGGCAAGAAAAGCGCTTTTTGAAGCTGCAGGCTACGCACCGGACGAGTATGTTCCCGAACTTGGGCGACCACTCGGGGAGACGCTGCTCGAACCTACACGGATATACGTACGCCCGATCCTAGCACTCCTTGACGCAGTGCACGATGTAAAAGCACTGGCGCACATTACCGGCGACGGCTTGTTGAATCTGCTGCGCATCGAATCAGATGTTGGCTTCCAGATCACCGATCTTCTCGAGCCACACCCCGTGTTCGACTTAATTGAATCTGCAGGGCAAGTCGACAAAGGAGAGATGTTCAAGGTCTTCAACATGGGCGTCGGCTTCACCGCCGTCGTCAGCGCTGAGCAAGCCGACCAAGCGTTAGCTGCGCTGCATGGAGCCGGCGCACCCGACGCCCGGGTCATCGGCGTGGTCGATGCAAAGAGGCCGGGATTGATCGCAATCCCGGCCCATGGACTCCAAGGCTCGAAGGACAAAGGCTTCGTAAGCGCTGGCTAGCCGCGCCGACTCAGCCTCAGCTTCGATCTGATCTCATCCTTGATCGAAGACAACTGAGACGTAAGCTCATCGAAATCGTGCCTGTCTCTTTGTTTGGCGCCTTCCATGTAGTCGGCACCGAATGCCCAGACCAGAGCCAGCATACTGCTAAGAAAGAACGCCAACATCACCGACGCCTTGCGCTGCGGGCTCGACTTCTCCACGGGCGCCACCGCACGGTCTATGACCGTTATTATCGGCGTGTCGTTCACTTCGTGTATGCGAGCCTCTTCATACTGGCGACTTAGCGAGGTCAGCACTTCTTGTTTAATCAAGACTTGCCGGTTCAACCGTTCGTACTGGAACTGGAGATCGGGGGAGCCTCTGTACTGCCGGTTCCGCTCGAGAAACTCCTTGAGTGCTTCCTCAGCTTTCCAGAGCTCGCTCTGCGCCGCGGCGACTTGACCTTCGATGAAGGTACGCCGAATCTTCGCCTCCGATCGCCGCGTCTCCAAGTTGAAGAAGTTGAGCAGTGTGATGTAATGATTGGCGAGGGCGGCGGACAGTTCGGGGTATGGCGTTTCAACGCCAACGGAGACGATGTTGGTTTCGTTGTCGACCGAGATCGTGGTTATCCTCTTCAATCGGGCACGGCCCATCTCCAGTAGTTTCGCCTCCGACTCACCCTCCACCTGCAGCAGTTCGAGCAACGTCACGCTATCGGTGGCACTTTCGGTTCGCGGATCTGCGAAACCCGCGGCGAGTACCTGGTCCCGCAACGTGCGGCTCCGCAACACGTCGGCATAGAACCTCGGGGAGTTTCCGCCGGCGCCCGGAACCGACAGGCCGAACTGCGCTGCAACTCCCGCCAGACCACTCGGCAAGCTAAGTCCGCGTTCCTCCACTTCCGGGACGAACGTTGTGATAGCCGTGTACTTCTCGGTGAGCAGTAACGATATCGCAGCCGTGACGAGCGCCGCGGCGACCGGCAATCCGACGATCAACTTCCACCGCCTGAGAAGCACAACGGCGAGTCGCAGCAGACCGACGGGCTCGCCTGAGTCACCCGCACCCGAACTGCCGTACCCGCCGGTTTGGGCTGAACCGTCCCAGTCGGCTCCGCTGGCCTCGTGCGTCTCAGTCTCTGTGAACTGTGTCATATCGGAGCGCCCTCCCGCCGCCAAGTCCTTCCAACGCCAGAAGCTAGGCGGCCTGAGGCGATTTGCCAAGCTTCTGAACCACAAACCCTTGCCTGCGGAGCCCTAACATGCTACTCTAGGGGTGCTTCCCCACAATTCGTTTTCCCAGGAACCTATGTTTATCGTGGCGACGAACAACACATCGCAACGCAATGGGGGACCTTCACCGGCTCGAGTGACCGGGGCGACCAGCCGCGCCGTCGTTAGACTTCTGTCGGACCGCGGCGTGCCGGCGAACGAGCTCGTGGTGACCAACGCCGAACGGCGTGGCGACGGCGAGAGCGCCTCGTGGGTGGTCACCGTGCTGCGTGGCCGCGATCGATCCAGCCACTCGTTCTCAATGGAGCTGGTGGACAAGGTCCTTGCGCGGGGTCCCTGTCAGGAATGGTACCTGGAGGTGGATCAGCTGTTGGAGGCCGCGGGACTGGCTTTCCCGGCCTGATTTACAGCATCCCCTCAGGTCTATTGACCTAACGGGCCTAATCGCTTTATCTTAGGGCCACCGCCCCCCTCCCCCATCCGCCTTAACCCGTCTTTTGGAGATAAGGTCAGGAGGAAACTCATGCGCCGAGCAACCGGCTTGACGGCCATTGCGGCTATCGGCTTGGTCATCACCGCTCTGCCGGCCTGGGCCCAGCGTCCCGAGCCGGAGCTACCGGTCTACGGACATACCCTCATGCAAGGATCGGGGTACATCGTCACCCCGCACGCCCTTGTGTCGCAGAGCTCCCTGTACATCACCGGGACGATCATCGCACCGGAAGGCTATCAGCCCGCAGCAGGCGACCCCAGGGATTCTTACACCGTGGCTCGCTTGGCCGCCGGCATTACCCTCGCCCAGTTCCTGGAGGTGGGCGCGTACGGCGGGTCAAAGAACGGTCCGGGCCTCTTCGGAAAGCTCCAGATCATCCGTCAGACCGGAGTCTGGCCGGCCATCGCTGTGGGCGTACAGAACCTAACGTACGCCAACAACGGCCGTTACGGGATCGAGGATGATTTCTACAACGACCCGTGGGAGGCGACGTCGATCTTCGGCGTCTTCACCTACGTGGTTGGTCCCGGAAAGACGAGCTTCCCGAGTTGGGTCACGATCTCCGGCGGCTGGGGAACCGGTCTGTTCCTGGAGAACAACCCGCAGATCGAGGACAAGACTCGAACGGCAGGCGTGTTCGGAGCCATCTCGTTCGACTTCCAAGCGGCGGAACGAGCCTTCCTGCGCTTCATCGGTGAGTGGGACGGTTTCGACATCAACCTGGGCGCGATGGCCAATCTCTCGGGGCTCGAGTTGGCGATCGGTCTGTTGTCGGCCGGGCGTGGAGAGGCCCCCGAGGGCCAAGACCCGACCGATCCGTTCGACCCGACGAAGACATTCCCCGGTCAATACTACAACCAGCTGAAGCCCTACGCCTCGCTTACCGTCGACCTGAGAGCGCTTGGCGCGATACCCTGGATCTGGACGAAGGACGAAGAGTGAGACATGGCCGCCGGCTGATCCGGCGGCGAAAGGACTCCTGACCTAACCGAGTGTCTCCACATAGCGCTGGCTGACCGGCCGGTATTCCGGAACCAGGTCAGCCAGCGCTTTCAGTGTCTCGTTCACGCGGCCGTTACGCGCCGCCAGTACCAGCACATCGAGCCCGGCCTGCAGTTCGTCCCACTTCAGCCCGGAGCGGTAGCCCTCCACCATGATGCTGTCGAAACCTGTGGGGCTTTCTCCGGAAGGCTCGATACACAACTCTTCTTCAAGCTTCTCGCCGGGTCGGAGCCCCGTGTACTCGAATTCGACCTGCAGCTCGCCATCCCGAGACGCGCCCATGAGCTGGGCAACGTCCCGTGCCAGTTCTTCGATGTGGACCGGCTCACCCATATCGAGCACGAAGATATCGCCGCTGCGGTTCAAGCTTGCCGCCTGCATCACCAACTGCACCGCCTCACTCGTCAACATGAAGTAGCGCGTCACTTTCGGATCGGTGATCGTCACCGGCAGGCCCCGGCGGATCTGGTCGGCGAACTTCGGGATTACGCTTCCCGAGCTGCCCAGCACGTTTCCGAAGCGCACGACATTGAAGTTGGTGTCGTTACGCATCGCCATCAATTGAATGATGATCTCGCCAATGCGCTTCGCGGCGCCCATCACCGATACCGGTCGTACCGCCTTGTCGGTGGAGATGAAGACGAAGTGATCGGCGCCGGCAGCCGCCGCGGCCTTTGCCGTGCTCAAGACCCCCAGCACATTGTTGGCTACCCCC
>JBDHJS010000080.1:0-13086 GCA_039586795.1 Gemmatimonadota bacterium | reverse complement strand
CCAGCCAGGATCGTGCGCCGCTGACCGACGTACTGTGGCCTGTCAACCAGCGTCGACGTGATCGCGTCCGCCGCCACCGTGTTACCCTCGCGACGACGGCTCTGGTCGAAGGTACCCATCACGCAGTCACCCGTAGTCGGGTAGACCTGCGTGCAGTTCTTCTTGTCGAGCAGGTTGGAAACCTGGAAGAAGAAGTCATAGAGCATGTTGCCCCACCAGAAAGCCTTGGCCAGCCTGAAGTCGAGTGTCCAGGTGGACGGACCACGATTGCTGTTCCGGTTGAGCTGCGCGATCCCGAAGCCGAACACGTTGGTGGTCGGCGTGTACGGGAAGCCGCTCGAGAATCGACCGACCAGCGAGAACGACGAGTTGCTGGCCCAACCCCATCCCTGAGGCGTCTCGTTGCCCATCTGGAAGAAGAGCGAGGCCGCCAGATTCTGCGGCTGGTCGATCTCGGAGTTGATCTCCAGCAGCTGGGCCGGGTCGCCCTGGTCAATCTGGTTCTCGAATTCCTGCTCAGGCGCCGCCGCATTGGTCTTCGTGCGGGCGAACGCGTAGTTGATGTCAAAGCCCCAGTAGTTCACGACCCGGCGGCGCAGAGAGATCTCGAAGCCGCGGACCGTCTGGAAGTCCTGGTTGACGATGATCTGGTAGTTCGGCGTCGGGTCACGATACGTGTTGCCCGGGTCGAACACCTGGAAGCCCTGGCTGACGCCGCCGGTGCGAATACCCTGCAGGCCGGTCTGGTCTTTCGCGAAGACCACGAGGCTCAGCGCGTAGTTGTCCCACAGCTCGGCCAGGTAGCCCAGCTCGTACAGCGTCGTCTTCTCGACCTTGAGGCCGGGGTAGCCGACGATGCCCGGGCCACCCTCACCCGGTACGGTCGTCGTGACGCCCGAGGGTGTGCCCTCGAGCGGCGACGCGATCGTGCACTCGCCGGTGCCAGCGTTGAACGAGTAGCTCGACCGTGACGTACCCTCGCCCGAGAACGCACACTCGCTGGCGTCCGCCACCGGGACGATGATCGCCGTGTCCTTACCGATACCCGTGTTCACATAGATGTTGTTGAGCAACGGGTTCTGGGTGAAGCGACCGAAGTTGAAGAAGAACGACGAATTTGCCGTCACCGGGAACGACAGTCCGATGCGCGGCGAAACCGCGCTGCGCGTGCCTGCCTCAGAGAAGTCGTCGGACGAGGCGATCAGCGCCGCACTGGTGATCGCGTCCTCGGAGGCCAGACACGAATCCCGCGTCCAGCTGAGGTCGGCGCTCATCACGGTGTCGATCGTCTGCAAGCCGTCGAAGTAGCGAACGTTCACGTCCTGCCAATCCTCAGGCGCGATGCAGGGACCGTCCCGGCGAATGATCGGGCTATAGCCTGAAGACCGCGGGTTGTTCGTACCCGTCGCCGTCGTCCCGTTCGTCGGGTCGAGCGGATCCGGGAAGAACAGGCCACCCGCCTTACCGATGTCCCAGCGCAGCCCGATGTTGACCGTCACGAAGTCGTACTCGATCTGGTCCTGAATGTAGAACGCGGCGTTCCAGGGGTCCGCCGAGTACTGCGAGCGGTAGATGTTCACCTGGTTCGTGCCGACGTTCTGCCACTCGTCCATGAAGATGTCGTGCGTCTCGTAGTAGACGCCGAACGCGAGGTTGTGATGGTCCGTCGCCTGGTACTGCGCGTCGGCGCGGCCCACCAGCGTCTCGAGCTCCTCACCGCCGTAGAACGCATCCGCACCGCAGGTCGGGTGCGTGTCGCATGTGCCGTCCTTCGGGCTGAAGAACTGGTCGTCGGTGAAGTTACCATCGGCGAACGCCTGGAACGGATCCTCGATCACGTCGTTCAGGCAGACGCCCTGGAACACGTTACACGTCTTCCGGTCCTGGTCGAACCGACCCACCGCCACTCGATAGGCGCCACGGCCGATCGTGTGGTCCCACCCGAACACGAACAGACGACGGTTCTGCTGAACCGAGTTCTGAACGACGAGCGGGAACGTCATCGGGCGCAGCCGGCTGCCGAAGCGGTTCATGAAGTAAACCACGGAGTCGGCTTGCGTGTCGATGATCGGAGATTCGAGTGGATTGCCGTAGTTCGGCAGGAAGATGAAGTCGTAAGGCTTACGGTCGATCTGATAGTCGATGAAGGTGAAGTTCAGCTTCATCGTCGGCGTAAAGTAGTACGTCAACTTGCCGAACAGGTCCCGGGCGCGGCGGAAACCGAGTCCGCGCCAGCCAGGCCACACGTCCATGAAGTTCGGACCCAAGAACGGGTTCAGGTTGTCATCAACCCGCTCCGTGGGATCGTATACGTCGTCGTCGAACTCCAGCGCCCGGTCAGCACCGCCCGTGCGGCGACCCGCGATCATGAAGCGCAGGCGCGGATTGTCAGCGCCCCACTCCGTTCCCGGTACCGGGCCAGCGACGTAGGCCTCGAACTGGTCGAACTCCGACACTTCGTCGTAGCCGTTGCCCAGAGCATCGCCAAAACTGCCCGTTCGGAAGTTGACCGCGCCCTCGAGGTTCGTACCCGAACCCTCTTTGGTCGCGTAGTTCAGGATCCCCGACAGCGCGTTCCCGTACTGTGCCGGGAAGCCGCCGCGGATGTAGTCGATCTGGCCAACCGCTTCTGGCGTGATCGAGATCGCCGGACTTCCGTACAGGAAGTTGTTCACCGGAATCCCGTCCACCAGCATCAGCGTCTCACCAGCTCGTCCACCGCGAATCCGGACCGGCGTCAGCGCGTTACGACGTGTCTCAGAGAACGCGATCAGGTTCGTCTGGTCCGGTACATTCAGGAAGCCCTGCTGCAGCGCGAGCGCTTCCTCAATGCTGTTCACCGGTAACGCCGTAATCTGCTCCGCCGTCACCGTATTCGCGCTGCCCGTCGACGTCACGTCGATGAGCGGTACTCGCTCGGCTTCTACTCGGATCTCCTCCACTGCGATCGCCTGCGGCGTCAACTGAAAGTCGATCGTCCGCGTTTGGTCGATTCGCAGGAAGACATTCTCGATCCGGTAGGTCGCGTAACCGAGAAACTCCGCCACTACCGTGTACGTTCCTACCGGAACGTTCACCAGGAAGTAGCGGCCATTCTCACCCGTCAGAGCACCACGACCCGTGCCCTCCAGGTAGACCTGCACGCCCGACAGCGCTTCGCCTGTCTGGGCGTCCGTGACCACTCCCGTGATCTTCCCGACCTGAGCGCTCGCGGTGTTCACCCCAATAAACAGGACAAACGCCGCAGCCAGGGTCAGGACGTGCGAGACGTACGATAGACGCTCTTTCACGGCCTCCTCCTTTTACCTGCCGCTAGAGATGCGAGTCCCCCCGGCAGTACCGGGGTACGGCCAATGGAACACGTGTGAAACTATGATGTTGGGAAACAAACAAAATACAAAGCCCCCTCGACCTTCCTCCTGTGAAAGTTGAACGACTACACAGCGATTCCGGCGTAGTCCGCTACACCGGAGCGTGTTTGGTTAACCGAACTCCAAAACGAAATGATCTATATGAAGGTGCCGAAACTGGCCAGCTAGAGCCGGCTCTGCGGCATCTCAACCCTGGCGAAAGGAACTGCTACTGAGTCGGATCAATGACGGGGCCCAATTTAGGGCCTATTTCCTAACCCTGTCAAGTACCCAATCTGGCGGCGTCTCCCGTCACCGCGAGGGGGGATCTTGCAACTTTCCGCCCCCGGCGTCAAGCTTCCACGCCATTGGCAATTCGATAAAGCTGAGACGGCGGAAACAAACGTTCCCGGGAGACCGCTATCACTCGCAAGACCACGCTCCACATCCTGTTCGCCGCCTCCGGAGCTGTCGCCCTCATCTATCAAGTGCTCTGGGTGCGCGCCTTCGCCGCCGTCTTCGGCGTCACCGCTCAAGCGGCGGCCGCCGTCCTTTCCGCGTTCTTTCTCGGGCTCGCACTCGGATCGGATCTGTTCGGCCGCCACGCCGACCGGACACCGCGCCCGCTCCGACTCTACGCCCTACTCGAGCTCGGGATCGCCATCGCGGCGTTGCCGGTTCCGCTGGTTCTGATCCTCTACCGATCACTCTACGATGACCTGTTCGGCGCCCTGGCTGGCGCGCCGCTGGCGTTCACGCTGTTCAAGATGGCGCTGGCAGCCCTCGCCCTTGTCCCGGCCACCTTGTTGATGGGCGGGACGCTCCCAGCTCTGGGACGGGCCGTGGTCGGCGACGAAGGGGAACTCGGCGAGCAGGGCGGACGCCTGTACGCCGCCAACATTGTCGGAGCCGTGGTGGGCGCTCTGATCGCCACCTTCGCGCTTCCGTTATGGCTCGGTGTGCCGGGTAGCTACGGCCTGGCGGTTGGAATCAGCCTGGGCATCGCGGCGCTCGCTGGCTGGCTATCCCGAGAGGAGCGGCTCCAACCGCCGGCGTTCGAGCGGCCAGCAGCCGAGCCCGCCGAGGCGCCCTGGTCGCGTCGGCTCCTGACGCTGGCCCTCGCTTCCGGCTTCGCGACCATCGGGCTCGAGCTTCTCTGGACGCGGATGCTGGCGCTGGTCCTCCAGAACTCGGTCTACTCCTTCGGTTCGGTGGTCGCCGTATTCCTCGCTGGCCTATCCATAGGCGCCGCGCTCGTCGCCTGGCTGCTCCGGCGGTACCCGGCCTGGCGCATTCTACGCCTCAGCTTACTGGCTACCGCCGTGCTGGTAGCCCTGACGCCGGCAGTGCTCACCCTGCTGACGGGAGGACTACAGCCGTTTTCCGCCGGAGGGAGCTGGCTGACCGACAGCCTCTCATCTATTGCCCTCACCGCCGCCGTCGTGCTGCTGCCGGTCGTCGCCGCCGGCATGACCCTTCCCTGCATTTGGGAGCTCTGGCGCGATCGGCCGGGATCGGGCAGTCGGCTGGGTCGTCCGACGGCGGTCAACACGCTGGGCGGGATCCTGGGGCCCATAGCTACCGGGTTCGTTGCCCTACCGTGGTTGGGGCTCGGCCCGAGCCTCGCAGCGATGGCCGTCCTCTATCTGGTAATGGCGGAGGCAGGCGTCCCCCGGCCCGAGCAGCCCCGCTGGGGCGGGCCGGAACGGGCGGTAGCTTTCTCGGCTCTACTCCTCATAGCGCTGATCGCCTCCCCACTGTCGCTGCCGGTAGCGAGCGTGGAGGCGGGCGAGCGGATCATCTGGGCCAAGGAAGGGGCCCGGGGTGCGGTGGCGGTCGTCGAGCGGAGCGGCGATCGACGCATCAAGCTCGACAACCACTACGCCATAGGCGGCAGCGCCGTGGTAGCAGAAGAGCGTCGCCAGGGCCATGTGCCGCTGCTGCTGCACCCGGAACCGCGGCGCGTCGCGTTCGTCGGGATGGGAACAGGAATCAGCGCCGGCGCCGCCCTGGCGCATCCGGAAGTGGAACGCGTCGTCGTCATGGAGCTGGTCCCCGAGGTTGTCGAGGCGGCTCGCGACTACTTCGAGCCCTGGAACCAGGGATTGGTGGGTGATCCGCGAGTCGAGATCGTCGCTGAGGACGGCCGCAACCATATGGCCGGCACGAAGGAACAGTTCGACGTCATCATCGGCGATCTCTTCGTCCCGTGGCGCGCTGGCGTGGGTGCGCTGTTCGCCCGGGAGCACTTCGAGACGGTCAGGTCGAGGTTGGCGCCGGGCGGCATCTACGCGCAGTGGCTCCCGCTCTGGCAGCTCTCGCGGCGCGAGTTCGATATCATCGCCGCAACGTTCCTGTCCGTCTTCGAGAACGTCACCCTGTGGCGCGGCGTCTTCAGCCCCAGCGGGGCCAGCCTGGCGCTTGTGGCCCACGCCGACGGTCGGTCTATAGACCTAACCGGGCTCGAGACTCGGCTGGCCCAGCTTCGCAACAGCGACCCGTTTGAAGACGGATTTCTGAGCGAGCTTACCGGATTCATGGTGCTCTACGCGGGTGATCTCAGCGGTCAGGTTGGGGATCTCGAGCACGTCCCGATGAATACGGATCGGCGGCCGCGGATCGAGTGGCTGGCGCCGCGGACGCTGCGAGCGGTGATGGCGGGTGAGGCGAGTTGGTTGACGGGACCAGAGCTGGCGGACCTGTTCGATACGATCAACGCTGCGCGGGACCTTCCGGGGGATCGACTACTCGCGGGTGGGGCGGAGCCCCGGCTCTACAGGACTGCGGGCGCGGATTTCTATCGGGCTGAGGTTCTCGCAGCGGCGGGGGATCAGGAGACGGCTCAGTCGCTGAGGGCGCGGGCTTTCCGCACGCTGGCTCCGTTGCGGAGGCCGGGACAGTAGTCGAGTACGAGGTAGATGGTCGTACTCGTACTCCTACTGGTGATCGTACTCGTACTCGCTCTGTTGGAACAACAGAGCCCTAGGAGCGGTATCTTGCTGCATCACGGGCCAAGTTCTATGGTTTTCGGCGGGTCCCAACCCGCCCAGCCGGACGACAATGTGAGGGGAAACCGCGCAATACCGCATAAACGCGCGGTGAGCGTAGCGTGATGTTCGAGAAGACCGAGAGAAAAGCATCCCGAAAGAAGAAGCGCGGTGAGGCAAGCGACAGCGAGCCAACCCGAGCGGAACAGTCGCCGGCAAATGGCGGCAAGCCGCGCCTCCTGACCCGCATCATCAGAAGCTGGGGGCCCTGGCACAACCTGGCTCTGGTGATTCTGCTCTTCATGGGAACGTTGGGCGCCGGCGTTGGGAAAGCGACCTGGGACCGCATTTGCCTGGGCGACCGCTGCCCCTCCATCGCCCAGATCACGGTCTGGGAGCCGGAAGAGTCTTCAAAGCTGTACGCCGCCGACGGCAGCCTTGTCCACGAGTTCTTCTTTCAGCGCCGGACGGTCATCGATATCGAAGATCTGCCTCCCTACGTGACGCACGCCTTCGTAGCCATCGAGGACAAGCGCTTCTTCCGACATAGCGGTCTCGACTACTTGCGAACGGCGCGAGCCACGGTCGAGTACGCGGTCTTCGGCGCCGGCCGCCCCGGCGGCAGCACGATCACCCAGCAGCTGGCGCGCAACCAGTTCCGAGCGCAAATCGGCTTTGAGGTCTCGCCATCCCGCAAGCTGAAGGAAGCGAAGGTGGCGCGGGATATCGAGCGGATCTACAGCAAGGAAGAGATCCTCGAGGCTTACCTCAACCAGATCAACTTCGGGCCGGCGCACGGCATCGAAGCCGCGTCGCAGTACTTCTTCGGCCACCCGGCCCGAGAGCTCCGCCTTCCCGAGGCGGCGCTGCTGGCGGCGCTGCCGAAAGCGCCATCGACCTACTCGCCGTTCCGCCGACCGCAAGCCGCCCTCGGCCGCCGCAACCTAGTTCTCGACCTGATGGTGCAGCAGGGCTACATCACGGCGGCGGAAGCGGAGGCGGCGAAGGCGTTCCCATTGCCGAGGTCGCGAGGAGAGGGCGAGGAGAACGAAATAGCGCCCTATTTCGTCGAGTGGGTCCGCCAGGAGATGGACGATCGGTTCGGCAGCGATCTTTATCGGGCCGGGTTTCGGATCTACACCACGCTGGACCTGGGGATGCAGGCGCTGGCCGACTCGGCGCTCCAGGCCCACCTGACCTTCCTGGAGGAGGCTGTCCCGGAGTACGAACATATGACGTACGAGGAAGCGCTCAAGCTTCCGTCCGACTCCATCGATTGGACCCAGACTCCTTACCTGCAGGGGATGTTCGTCGCCCTCGACCCGAAGACCGGGCACGTGAAGGCGCTGGTCGGCGGTCGTGATTGGCGACACTCTCGGTTCAACCGCGCCACGCAAGCGCTACGTCAAACGGGCTCGGTATTTAAACCGTTCGTCTACACGGCGGCGATCGCCAACGACTTCCCGATCTCGTACGTGATCTACGACGCGCCACTGGAGCTCGACCAGTACGATCCCGAGGGCGACTCGACGTGGATCTGGTCGCCGAAGAACTACAACGATCGCTTCCACGGGCCGATGACCTTGCGCGAGGCGCTGAAGCGGTCGGTCAACGTGGTCACGGTGAAGCTGGGACAGGAAGTCGGGATGGAGACCGTCGCGCAGCTGGCGCGGTCCATGGGCATCCGTACACCGGTGCCCCGAGTTGCGGCCGCTTCGATCGGCGCCGCCTCGGTGATCCCGCTACACGTCGCCGAGGCCTTTACGACCTACGCGAACCTCGGAGTCCGCGTCACGCCGCAGGCGATCTTGCGCGTCGAGGACAAGACGGGCCGTGTGCTCTACGAGTCGCATACGGAGAGCGAGGTGATCCTCGATCCCCAAACGGCGTGGGTGATGCTCACGGTGCTCCGTGATGTCGTCAATCCGGGCGGCACCGCCGGGCGCATCCGCCGCGACTACCTGGCCCCGGAGATCCCGGCCGCCGGCAAGACAGGCACCACCAACGACGAGTCGGATATCTGGTTCGTCGGCTTCACCCCCGAACTGCTCGCCGCTGTCTGGATTGGCCTCGACAATCCGACCAAGATCTTCGATCGCGCTGTAGGCGGCGGCCACGCGGCTCCCGTCTGGGGCGCCTTCATGCAGCGCGTCTACCAGAACCGCCCCATCCCCGACCCCTGGGAACGTCCCGGTGGCCTGGTCTATCGCACCGTCGACAAGTTGAGCGGCAAGCTGGCGACCCAGTACTGTCCGCTGGATGGGATCTATACCGAAGTGTACCTACCGGGCACGGAGCCGGAGGAGGAGTGTGATTTGCACCAGCCGACGCCGTGGGGGTTGCCGCCGGGGGGAGGTAGGAGGTAGCGGGTAGACGGTGGACGGTCGACGGTCAAGCCAAACAGCAGAGCGGCCGCAAGTGAGTCTAGCTCGTTCCTCGCGGCCGCTTTCTTTTCAGCGACTACTTCAAGTACGACCGTCTACCGTCAACTGTCCACCGTCTACCGCCCACCCCCCATCAGCGCCTCAATCTCCTCCACCCCCTTCGGTGCCCTCGACGACAACACCTCCCGACCCTTCGCCGTCACCAGAATGTCATCCTCGATCCGGACACCCAGTTCCTCTTCCGCCAGCGTGAACGAAGTAGCGGTCGCAGGTCGAATCGCCACAGAGGCCGTCCGAATGATTGCGCATGTAGCGTCGCGCGATGCGTTCCAACTCCCAGATCGACACGCCCGGGCGCACCGAGTCGATGACGGTCTTCTGTGTGCCAAGCACCAGCTCGTAGATCTCTCGCTGCCGCTCGCTGAATTTCCCGTTCACGGGGAACGTGCGTGTGACATCGGCGGTGTAGTATCCGTATTCCGCACCGATGTCGACCACCACAAGGTCGCCGTCTTCCATGCGTCGCCGATTGCGATCGTGATGAAGGATCACGCTGTTCGGGCCAGAACCGACGATGCTCGGGAAGCCGACACGCTGAGCACCACGAGAGTGAAACACGTACTCGATGGTCGCCTCGAGCTCGAACTCGTGCATGCCCGGTTGTGCCTCTCTCATCGCGGCGACGTGCGCTTCCGCTGTGATGTCCACGGCCCGGCGCAGGCGGACCAGTTCGACCGAATCCTTCGTCTGTCTGAGGTTGGCCAGCGGCGGCTCGATATCTATGATCGTGTGGCGCCCGTCAAGCGCGAGATCTATGATCGGTCGCGTGAGAGAGGGGTCGCCGCCCAGTGGCATGTAGACTCGCTCGTACTGTCCGAACGAAGTACCGCCGCTGAGCCGGCTCAGGATGTCCTCCTCGAACAGCTTCGCGGGCTTCACCGCCTCGACCCCGGTCAGCTCGGCCGTTTCCGGGCCGACGCCCGGTTGCCTGCCGCTCCACATCTCCTGCCCCGGGTTCCGCTCCGGGATGTACAGCATGGCCTTGCCCTGACCACCCTCACCCTTGAACAGCACCAACCAGGAATCCGGTGTCTCCAGACCGGTCAGGTAGTAGAAGTTGTTCTCCTGTCGAAAATCGGAGTCCTGCGCATGCACCCAGCTCTCGCGCGGCCTGGCGCTCGGGATGATCGCAATGCCCGGATCGAGCTTCGACAGCAAGGCCTTTCGGCGTAGCTCGAGCACCTTGGCCGGTACGACAGTCGTGTCGGGACCGCTGGCTGCGCTTACCGCCGCCGGTGCGACCGTACGGTGCGGCGTGAAGCCAGAAAGGGCTGCGGTGAGCGAAAAGATCAGAGCGAAGAGCAGTAGGCGTTGCGGCATTGGGTTCCTCTACGTTCTCAGGTCCTCTGTTCGACCGACAAACGGCCCCGCTTCGAAACGGGGCCGGTCAACTAAAGCTAGCAGTTTAGCGAATCGACTCCAGCCCAGTCGGCGGCCGGCACCTTGTACGGAGCGCCCCGCCCGTCTATCCTTATTATCACGTTTATCGCTCCCCGACAGCCGGGGACTCAGCACTGGAAACCGTTGCGGGATAGGCACTTCTCTCCCGTTCGACCAGGAACCGAAGGTAGCGCATGGGTGAAGTCAGACTTCCGACCGGCGGCCTCGTCGAACTGCGGCGGGCCATGGAAGAGACCGCCACCGACGACGCGGTGCGCGCGCTTCGGGAGGCGGGACGTCGATTGGCGGCTGACGTTGAAATGGTGATCTCGGAGCGCGGCGGCGGTCCGTTACCCTCGCTATCGATGGGCGTCTTCTGGGCCGAGCTCAACCGCTATTTCGAAGAGGCGGGCTGGGGCCGTGTCGAGCACCAGAAACAAGGACAAGGTGTCGGCGCCCTCGTCGCCAGCGACTGGGCCGAAGCCGATCCGAACGAATCGCGTGCCGCTCCCGGATGCCACATCTCCACCGGCCTGCTGGCCGAGCTGCTGACGAGCGCCGTCGGGCAGCCGGTGGCCGTGATGGAGGTCTCCTGTCGCTCGCAGGGCGACGAAACTTGCCAGTTCCTGTTCGGCGCGCCAACGACGCTGCTGGCCGTGCATCGACGATTGAGCCAGTCCGGCGACCTGAACGACGCGCTCGCTGCAATCTGAGCGACCGGCCACGCCATCCGATACCCTCGCGGCACCGAGCTACCTCATGAGCAGGGTCCTCGCACTGGACTACGGCGAGCGTCGAATCGGCGTGGCGGTCAGCGACCCGACGCGAACGATCGCGCAATCGCTACCCACCATCCAAAGGCGACGCGGCAAGCGGCCACCCTACTCGCGAATTCTAGAAGAGGTGGAGCGCTGGGAAGTCGAGACGATCGTCGTCGGCCTGCCGGTCGAGCTGGACGGAGAGGAGGGTACGATGGCTGAGGAAGTCCGTGCCTTCGGTGAAGCTCTGAGTCAGCGGAGCGGCCTGCCCGTCGACTTCTGGGATGAGCGCCTAACATCGGCTCGCGCCGAGCGCGAGCTTGCCCGGCTCGATCTCCGCGCCTCGGCTCGTCGACAGAAAGAGCGGGTGGACGCGATGGCCGCTCTGTTCATCCTGCAGACCTACCTGGACGCGCACGAAGATGAGTAGCGTGATGACGCGACGGCCGGTGCTCATCGCTCTGGTCCTAGTACTGGTCACCGCGATCTCTGCCGTGACGTTCGCTTTCATGGCGATCCGCGACGGCTCGCGAGGAGAGATCGAGCGCTTCGTTGTTCCGGAAGGCGCTTCTTTTATCGCGGTCGCGGATAGCCTGGCGGCCCATGAGGTGATCCGCTGGCCACGTCTGTTTCGGTTCTACGCCCGCTACAAAAGAGCGGACTCCAGCATCAAAGCCGGCACCTACGACCTCCCGCGAAACAGCGGCTGGGCCACGGCCCTCGTCACCCTAGTCGAGGGACGCGTCGTTACGATCGCCGTTACCTTCCCCGAGGGATGGGCGATCCGGCAGATCGCCGAGCGCGTCGCTCCGGTCACGGAGCTCTCGGCGGACTCCGTAACCCAACAACTCCTCGACCCGGAACTCGCCGATTCCTTGGGTGCTCCCGGCCCCAACCTGGAGGGCTATCTCTTCCCGGAGACCTACCGCTTTGCACAGGGTCTGCCCGTGAGGACGATCGCCGCCGAGCTGTTCCAGCGTTACCTGGAGGTCTGGACGCCGGAGCGCCGGGCTGCCCTCGACTCCATCGGAATGAACGAGCGCGAGCTGGTGACCCTGGCCTCCATCATTCAGGCGGAAGCCCGATGGGAGGAAGAGATGCCACTCATCTCGGCCGTCTTCCACAACCGACTGGCCCGCGGGATGCGGCTCCAGGCCGACCCCACGGTCCAGTACGCCCTTGAAGCGCACCAGAGCCGTCTTCTTTACCGCCACATTGAAGCGGTGTCCGACAATCCATACAACACCTACACGCATGCCGGTCTGCCGCCCGGTCCCATCGGCTCGCCAGGAGCTGCAGCCATCGATGCGGCGCTGCATCCCGCAGATGTGACCTACCTGTACTTCGTGGCCCGAGACGATGGACACCACGAGTTCTCGCGCACCCTGCGCGAGCATAATCAGAAGATCAGGGAGATACGCGGCGCCGCACGCTGAACCGAGCACGCCCGATATGGACCGCGCCACTCGTCTTCGCGGCGCCCTGCGCCTCATGGTCATCACCGACCGCCAGATGGCGGGAGAACGCTGGCTGTCGATAGTGGAGAAAGCGCTGCAGGCCGGCGCTACCTCGATCCAGCTCCGCGACAAAGAGGCCACGAGCGGCGAGTTGCTCGACCTGGCCGCGCAGGTGCGTCCGCTGTGCGAACGACACGGCGCCCTATTCCTCGTCAACGACCGCTTCGACGTCGCCCTAGCGGCCGGAGCCCACGGCGTACACCTGGGCGATGACGACCTGCCTGTCGCCGTCGTTCGCAGTGTCGTCCCCGGTGACTTCATCATCGGGCGTTCGGCCGACACCGAGGAGGATGCGCGCGCCGCCGAAGCCGACGGAGCCCACTACCTGGGAGTCGGTTCCGTGTTCGGTACGCAGACAAAGAAGGAAGTCGCCGGCGAAGTGATCGGCACGGAGCAGTTGGCGCGTGTTGCCAACTCGGTCGCGATCCCGGTGATCGGGGTCGGCGGCGTGACGGAGGAGAACGCCGGTCAGTGTGCGGCTGCGGGAGCCGTGGGCGTGGCGGTCGTTTCGTCTGTCATGAGAGCGCGGGATCCAGGTGGGGCGGTGCGGGGTTTGTTGGACGGGCTGTTGAACATCTAGATAAGAAAAACGCCGCGCGATAAGCGCGGCGTTTTTGGATAAAACACCGGCGGCGTCCTACTCTCCCACG
>JBDHJS010000038.1:0-51868 GCA_039586795.1 Gemmatimonadota bacterium | reverse complement strand
GACGCCCAGCCCACCCATCACCTTGCCCAGCATGAACTCGAACGGCCGCGCCGAGCCCAAAACCACCTCCGCTATCCGCTGCGACTTCTCCTCCATCACCGCGTTGAGCAACGGAACGGCGCCCATCATCATCAACAGGAACATCAACATCGGCATCACCAACGGGGCGAGAATCGCCTCCGCCTCGCTGGTTCGCCTCGGCGCTCTCACCTCTCCCGTCTCGGGGTCGATCGAGACCAGGCTCATCGGACCGGCGCTCACCCAATCGAACATGTCGGCGTGGGACCTGGGGTCGACACCGGCTTCCGACAGCCGCAGCTGGCGCAGGCGGTTGTTGATCGGCCGCTCCACCCAGCGACGGACATCGTCCATCGCCGCGCTCTTCGCATAGTAACCGATCCGGGTTGTCGTCGTGTCCATACGCGGATGCAGCACGTTCCCGCCGATCTCGACGAAAGCGTGTAGCTCGCGACTCCTCACGCGATTCGACAGCTCCAGACGCTGAGCGGCAGGATCCGCGTCGTTCGGTTCCAGGGTCTCAACGATGAAGGCTGGACGTACCTTTTCGCCGGTCACCGAGTCGTAGACCATCACCGCGTTTCTCCGCGCCGCCGCCGCTTCGACCGTCTCTGCCACGAGTCCCGAGCGATCCACTATCGCGATCGCCTTGTCCCGCGTATCGACCTGGTCTTCCAACAGCCACATCGCCAGCGCGCTACCACCGAACAGAACCGGCGCCACGACGAGACCGATGATGAAGCCTTTGGTTCGTACCGTCGCAAGATATTCGCGCCTCGCGATCCGCAGTGCCCTACGCATCGTTGACCTCCCGCGCTTCCGGTCCCGCAATGCGCACGAAGATGTCGTGGAGTGACGGCCGGGTGAGCTCGAAGCTCTGGATCCGCGTTCGCTTCAGAACTTCCTCGACCACGTCCTGCGGATCGCGGTCTGGGGCCAGGCGCAGCTCTTGCACCTGCCCGTAGTCGCCCACTTTCTCTATGCCTTGCAGCCCGTCGAAAGCAGCCGCTCCCCTATCCGCTCGGATCCGGATCGTGTCCTTGCCGAACTGTTCCTGGATCGCGGCCAACGTCCCGTCCAGCACCTTCTTGCCTTTGAAGATCATGAAGATGAAGTCGCACATCTTCTCGGCGACGTTCATATCATGCGTGCTGAAGATCACCGTCGCCCCCTTGCCCTGCATCTCCAACACCGCCTCTCGCAGAACATCGGCGTTGACCGGGTCCAGCCCGGTGAACGGCTCGTCCAGGATCACCAGCTCCGGCCGCGAGACGACCGTCGAGATGAACTGGACCTTCTGAGCCATTCCCTTGCTCAGCGCTTCCACCTTCTTGTCCGCCCAGTCCGTCAGCTCGAACTTCTCCAGCCACCGATCGACTTCCCGCTTCACATCGACCCCGTTCTTCAAGTCACCGTAGAAGCGCAACACGTCCCGTACCTTCATCCGTTTGTACAAACCACGCTCTTCCGGCATGTAGCCGATACGGTCCGTACAGGCGCCCCGCAGTTCCTCCCCGAACACTCGAATTGCGCCCGCGTCCGGGTAGTAGATGTTCATGATCATCCGGAGCGTCGTCGTCTTCCCCGACCCGTTGGGGCCGATGAATCCGTAGACGCTCCCCTTCGGAACATTCAGCGATAGCTCGTCCACCGCCGTGACCTTTCCGAAGGTCTTCGTCACGCCTCTTATCTCGACCGCGTTCATAACAGTTGTCCGCAGATGGCTCCCGGGGCTAATCGGGAAGGGGTTGTCCTTCACTGACCCTCATTACACGCGTGGTCAGCATCTTATTCGTGAGTGGGCGCAGGATTGCGATCATGGTTGCGGGCTCTGGACACTACGACTGATAAGTGCTACGAGTTTCCAGAGGAACAGCCAATTCGAGAAACCGGAGGTGACCCCGTTGCTGCCCGATAAGCTCAAACAGGCCTATTCCGAGTTCTATGACTCGGCGCGCCACAACGACATCCTCGACCCCAAAACCACCCTGCTCATCCACATGGCCACCGGCATGGCCATCGGCTGCTACCCTTGAATGGAACATTACCTTGGCGTCGCCAGGGATGAGGGGATCACCGAAGATGAGATCGGCGCCGCACAAGCCATCGTCATGGCTGTCTGCGCCGGTAGGGTCAACGCGCAGTTCCGCGAAGTCCGCGCACGTAAGAAGAAGTAAGCTGGATCGGCAATAGAAAAAGGGCCCATTCGACCCGGGCCCCTGACGCGTTCCGTACATCTGCAATCTATGATAGATGCTCCAACCGTCGCCTCGCTATCGCTCCCCGATCGCCTGGCTGGCCACGCGTAACCACACACCCCAAACGCGATCGCCCCCACGATCAGTCCCAACGCGACCACGAAGTAGCCCAGAGTGTCAGCGATGAAGGCAAGAGGGATGCCAAGCCCGTCAAACGGAGCTGATCTTTAACTGTATGCAATAAAATGACTTATGCGTCAGGCAAGACCGATGCAACCCGCCCCAGCCGTCCACTGCCAGAATCAACCGTCCGTTTTCGAACAACTGCCCCCCGCCCCTCCTCCTCGAGTATCTCATAGTGAGATACAAGCTGACCTGGATTCAGCATTCTTCTATGTCTGTAGTCCGTTTGAGTCCTCTGCTAGGCGATCGAGTCCGCTTCGATCTCACGCATCGGGTGGCGGCTCCTTACGAGTCGACAGACCGATTGGCAAATAGGCTGGACACCATCCGATGAAGCTTGTCACCACGAAAATAACGGCGAAGACGCCAAGGATGATCGCCACAGTGCCGGAGATGACGTTCATGAAGTAGAGAATGCCGATCGCGATCGCGGCGAGGATCCGGATGCTACGATCCACTGTACCCATGTTCTTCGTCATGTTCAGTAACCTCCGCAGTTGAGGGAACTCGAACAGACTACACAGCTCGCCGCGGCCGCGCCAGTAGCCTTGCCGGTGAAATAGCCAAACCAGATGACGGACGAGATCGACTCGCTCACGGGTGAAGGCGTAGGACCGGATAGCTCGCTTCTGTGATCACCCCTTCGTCGCTGAGAAGTCCAGCGAGTACGGGGTCACTCAGCATCCGCCTAACGGCCTGCGATTCTGCTGCGGTGCAAGATGCAGGCTCACGCCCGCGAACTAAAGGACGATGCGCTCGAGTTAGACCCATCGGCAGCAATCGCTTGTTATGGAGGGCTGGCTCCGGGTTTTAGGAGCCCATATCTCCGCACGGATTGGATTCCGATATCGTCCTGCCAGATGCCGAGGAAGTAGTCCGGTCCGATGTCAACGGGGTGATCAACGGTATGAATGAGGCCAGGCGGAACGTCGACTGTACCCAACCAGCGGCCCTCCGCATCGATCACTTCGTAGCTGAGAACTGAGTCGGTGGGAGCTTGGGCCCTCCGAGCCCAGGCATTGCCCTCGGCGTCCACGGCCAGAGCCTGAAAAAGGGGTAGCCGGTCAGGCACGTGCATCCGGGACCACGCCACCTCTAGCAGTGCAAGTTGCCGTTGGGCGCCTTCCTCATAGCGAACCTGCTCTTTCCATGCCTCCACCCACCCGCTCTCGACTGCTCTGCGGTGCCCCTGCCACCGAGAAATCCGTATCAGACGGCCGCTGGCATCGAAAACCCTGACTTCGGCTACCTCTGAGTCTCCGATGACTATTTGCAGCGGGATTGCCCCCCTGGCGACATAGGTGGCGGTATGGAACGGTGGGCTCAGCTGTACCGTCTCAGATCCGATCTTGATCCTTTCCAGGAGGTACCCTGGGTACCACCCTAGGAACGCGGCCTCTTCGTCGAAGCCCGCGAAGAAGAGAGCCCAGCCCTGGGCAGGTCGGAAGGGTTTATTGATGGGGCGGGTGCGCCCGGCCCGGGGCTCGAAGACCATGGCCAGGATCGATCCGTCTGGGTTTACCAGCAGAGGATTGATGCCCACGCCCGGCTCCTCCAGTAGGCTGGAGCGAACTTGCCGGGAATAGGATCCGAGGTGGTCGCCGGAGGTGGAGAAGACCTCGATGGCGCTTTCGTCCATCACGAACAACGTGTCTCTCCCCGACCAGGCCATGGACCAGATGTAGCGGAACTCACCGGGTCCCTGGCCTTCGCCCCCTGCCGTTGCCACGAGCTCTCCGGCGTTGTCGAAGAGGCGAAGCATCTGAGAGCCTCGGTCCACCACTGCTATCCCAGCATCGGGGAGCCCAGTGGTTCCCACAATGTCGTGAAACTGCTGTCCGGGGTCGTCGGTGTCCCGCCCTATCTCTGTTTCTGCGGTTGCCGTCAGCACCCAGCCGTCCTCGCGTCCCCAGGCTGGGGTGGAGCTTTCGGTGATAATGACCCCGGCGCTGTCCATGACAGTGAACCTGCCATTAGTGGTTTCCGGTTCCGAGCAGCCAATGGCTGCCAGGGTCAGCAGAGCTAGACGCCAGCTACTCCCGGTTCTCAACTCATCTCCACCTTTCGAAGCTGTCAAGCACTCCATAACGGTTCATCGTTTCAGCGGCGCCGTGAGGAAAGTCGCGGCGTCGCAGAAGCACACATACAGAAGAGTTCGCTCCGGTTCATAGCGCGCCCGCTGCAAACGTTTGTTAGAGTGCGCCGGGGGCATCCGCGTTCCGCAAGATCTCCAATATTTCCAGCGCACGGTCTTTGAGACGGCTCAAGGCGGTACGAACGAAGCCGGTGTAGTTCAGCTCGTGAAGGATCTCACGCTGGAAGGATGGCTGACCGATAGCGTCCATCAGATCCTCACGGTTAACCTCACCCAACGTGCGTAGATCGAGAGCTCGGTTCTCATCGACCGTGACACCGAGTGAGTCGACCAGCACAAAATCAATAAGGATCAACTTGTAAACCATCGAGGGTAGGCCCGAGCGACGTTGAGCGATTCGCCCCTGCTCCAAGCGCCACGCTTCGTAGTAATCCACAAGTCTTGCTCGAAGTCCATCATCAACGATAAGCCTAAGGTTCCCCGTGCTCCGCAGATCCTCGAATGTCGTTCCGCTGAACTGAAACTGCCCCCAGCCAAACTGCTCCGCCTGCATGACTGCTGACGCGACCTCAGTCTGATCAATCCCACCCTGCGGGGCCGCTTGGAGCGAGCGGAGCGCAATCTCCTTTCGGTGTAGGCCACCTAGCAGATAGGAGATGCTGGCCGTGTCCTGGACCACGTCGGCACGAAGTCGGGCCAGATATTCTTCTGCCCTTCTTGCCTCCCCTCGCCCTTCCCACCACGCATCGATACTGAATGCCAAGAGGATCGAGACGACGATAACCGTGCCTTCAGCAAGCACTCGGGTCCACGGAATCTTACCTGGCAATTGGCTAACCACGTTCCAAGCTTACTCTAACGGTTCTTCGTTTCAGCGGCGCCGTGACGAGGTCGCGGCGTCGCAGGAACACCTACATAGAAGAGTACACTCCAATGCATAGAGCGCCCGCTGCAAACGGTTGTTAGGCGGACACACCGGACGAACTGTACTCCTTTTACAGCAGTCACACGGAGAAGAGCGACTCGCACAGTTCCGGCACTTTCCCGGTTAGGGGAGCTCCAGCAGTCATAGGTTACGAGACCAGCCATGGTTTCAGCCAATGCTGTGAAAGGATGCCAGCAGTCATGAAAGGATCCTCGACCACCAATCTCTCTGCCTCAGCTTCACTTGACGCTGAGAATGTGATGAGACCGCCGCTTCGATCGCCGAATGGGCCGCCCATGTAGTCAGCCAGTGAAAGAGCCTTCCAGTAATCGATGTGGCGCGGGACTGCGTCTCGAACTTGTTCAGGGACGTCCCTCATAAAGTAGAAGAAGGCGTAGCGATTCATCCAATCTCCTCCCCTATAAAGAAGGCGTCGCTAGGCGGCGTAACACAGGATGTATCATTAAGATCTTCGGCATCAGTCCCCGAGCAGCATACTAGTCTTTCGTAAAGACGAGGAGGAAGAAGAGACTCGTAGCTCGATGCGCTCTCTCCATCTCGACAAACGTCCAGCCCTTCTTCGCATGCTCATTGAGAGTTTCTTCGAGTTCTTGAGCAAGCGCCTTCTTCTCTTTGAGCTGAACCACTTTGTACTCGGCCATATTCCCCCCATTTGGAGTCGCTAGTGGAGACCGGAGTGTACGCGACATTGCAGACGAGAGCCTTGTCTGCCAGCCGCCTAACAGTTCTTCGTTTCAGCGGCGCCGTGAGAATCTAGAGGCACCGAAAGAACATCTATACAGAAGAGTCCACTTGGATACATAGCGCGCCCGCTGCAAACGATTGTTAGATGGCGTCGACTAGGAGGCTACAACCTCCTCTCTGCGGAGATTCTGGTGGATCAGATCCAGGATTCTCTCTGTAGCCTCTAAGGCACGCTGGTATTGGCTCCTGGAACCTCTCAACCACCAAAGTCGATATGACACCAGCGCCGCAAACTCTGGATCGCGGACAAGCTTCGAGAACGCTGCAACCGACTGCTCGGGCGGCGGGACGTTGCTAAGCGAGGACCGTACTAACACCCGCGATAATGGTACTCCATGTCTGGCCAAAAAAGGAACGATCACCCCAGCGACAAATGGCCGCATTGTCAACTCATTATCTTGAGCGTCGTTAAGGAAGCGTTCCCAGCCGGCAATCGCGGTCCGCAGAGCCTCATCTTGAATCAGATCGAGCTTTCCCGCGCTGATCAGTGCCTGGCGAGTTCCAGTCGAAGCATCTAGGGTTGGCGTCAAGAGAAGACGCCTCAGGGCGTTCTCTACGTCTTCAGCTTCAACGACCACGGGCTCGCCACGCGCCTCGTCCAAGATACCAACGATCAGCGTGATCGACGTCTCCGTCCTGGCTACTTCCCGTTCCAGGAGCGCCCTGGTCTCAGCGAACTCGTCGCTAAGGCCCACCAAGATTCGACGCTCCTCAGCTGTATCTTGAAGCTTATCCCACCAAGCATCGATCGCGAAGGCAAGAAGTATGCTTCCGACGATGGCGATACTCTCTGCAATCAACCTAGTCCACGGGATTGGCTGCTTCATTCGTTTCGACAAGTTGGGCGCTCAGACGCCATCTAACAGGTCTTGTGCAGCGAAAACCCACGCACGAAAAAGGGCTTGCGCAGCCTATGTGTATCAACTGTACTGGAGATTGTGCGGCGTGTTCTCGTGTATCATACCGCTACCTTAGGCGGCTACACAAGCAGAAAGGTCCAGCGGCAAACACTGCTACCGTCGCAGCATAGCACGATGCTGAGGAGAGATCGGTCACCTACTGCGTACCGTTTGCCGCTAACCTCGTTCACACCACTCCCGGGCGTTCTGGAACATTCGCAGCCAGGGAGAAACCTCGAGCTCCCGGTCCACCTCCCGAGGCATCCATCCCCACTGCCACTTGAGAAACGCGCGCTCGGGGTGCGGCATCATGACCAGATGACGGCCATCGGGAGATGTGAGCCCGGCGATGCCGCGCGGCGAGCCATTCGGGTTGAACGGATAGGATTCAGTGATGCGGTTGTCGTCGTCAACGAAGCGCAACGGCGCCAGCCCTTCCTCCAGCACCCGATCCATGATGGAGGATTCCGGGAAGTAGGCCTGGCCTTCGCCGTGGGCGACCCAGATGCCCAGCGTCGCGCCTTCCATCTCTTTCAGCATGATCGCCGGGCTCTTCTGTATCTGCAGCGCCGTGAACCGCGACTCGAATCGCCCCGACGCGTTCTGGATGAAGCGCGGCTGCTGCTCGTCCGCTATTCCCTGCCACGGTACCCAGCCCAGGAGAGCCAGCAACTGGCAACCGTTGCACACGCCCAGGCTGAACGTGTCGGGCCGTTCGTAGAATTCCTGGAACTGATTCCACAGCCCCTCGTTGAAGCGGATGACTCCGGCCCATCCCTTAGCCGAGTCGAGGACATCGGCGTACGAGAAGCCGCCGACGGCAACGACGCCACGGAACCTCCGCAGATCGACGCGCCCCGCCAGCAGGTCCGACATGACTACGTCCCAGGGCTCGAAGCCGGCGGCGAAGAACGCCGAGGTCATCTCCCGGTCCCCGTTGCTCCCCTCTTCACGCAGGATCGCCACCGGAATCTTCGACCCACTCTCGATTATCGCCGGCGGCGTCGCCGTCACCTGGAACGGGACGCTGAAGTTCGGGCCAGTTCGATCCTTCAGTCCCGACTGCTCTTGCTCAACGCACTCGGCGTTCGCCTGCAGCCGATCGAGTTGGAAGCTCGTCGCTTCCCACAAGTCCCTCAGGTCCCGAACGTCGTCGCTCAGCACGTCCCGTCCATTGAACCGGACGGTGACGCCGTATCCTTCGGTCGACGCGCCGATGACCGCGCACGCAACGTCCGCCTTGACGAACGCCGACAACGCCTGCGCTTCGTACTCGCCATCGACCTCCAAAACGAGACCCAGTTCTTCAGCGAAGAAGAACGCGATGGGATCCTCAGTTGTCGGAGTCCGCAGATCGATATCGATTCCGCAGGTTCCGGCGAACGCCATCTCCAGCAGCGTTGTGATCAAGCCGCCGTCGCTGCGATCGTGACCCGCTGACACGACATCCGCCGCGATCAGCTCCTGCACGACGTTGAACGCCCGCTTGAGCAGGCTCGCGTCCTCCACATCCGGCGCCTCGTCCCCCACCTGATCGAAGACCTGGGCCAGCGCCGAACCGCCCAAACGGTGGCCTCCGCCCAGGTCGACGTAAAGCAATCGCCCGCGGCCCGGGAGCTTCAGATCTGGAGTTACCGTCTTCGTGATATCCGGGCACGTGACGTAGGCCGAGATGACCAGTGAGCCCGGAGCCTTCACCGTCTCGTCTTCACCGTCCGGGCCCGGTGCTCGCGCCGCCATCGAGATGCTGTCCTTGCCACCGTCCACCGCGACGCCCAGTTCGAGCATCATGTCCTTCATGGCGACCGCCGCATCGTGCAGCGCAGCGCCTTCGCCCGGCAGCTTTGCTGCCCACATCCAGTTGCCCGAACAGCGCACGTCCTCCAGCGCCGTCACCGGCGCCCAGACCAGATTGGTCAACGCTTCGCCGACGCTGACCCGCGCCATCGCCCCCATATCCACCAGCCCCTTGATCGGCTGTTCGCCGATCGCCGTGGCCGCGCCCGTGATCCCGAAATGACTCTGGGCGATGACGGCCACGTCAGCCACGGTGAGCTGTAGTGGGCCCGCGCACTGTTGCCGCGCCACCAGACCGGTCACGCTGCGGTCAACTTTCGTCGTCAAAAAACGCTTCGAGCCGACCGACAGCAGTCGCAGCACTCGATCGAGGGCGTCGCGCAGCGACAGTTCATCCGGCAATCTCAGCGGCTCCAGCTCCGGAGCGATACGCGCGAACTCGAACTTCTTCTGCGGCATATCGCCGAGCACATCGTCCAGATCCAGGTTCACCGGGGTCGATCCGCTCTCCGCATCGTGGACGACGATCTTTCCGTCGCCGGTGATGTGGCCGACGTAGGCGAACGGTACCTTCTCGCGCTCGCACAGCGCGCGGAACAGCTCCGCATGCTCCGGTCGCACTAGCAGCGCATCGTTCTCCTGGTACTCGGCACCCCAGATCTCCAAGACCGACAGCGTCTCGTCACCCAGCGGGATTTCTCGAATCTCGATCTGCGCACCCGCCGGCTCGACAATCTCCTTCAGAACGTTGCAGTTTCCACCGGCCCCCTGATCGTGGATGCTGACGATAGGATTGCTGTCGCCCAGTTCGATGCAGGCACGAATGACGCGATTAAGCTTCTGCTCCATCTCGGCATCGCCGCGCTGCACCGCGTTGAAGTCCAGCTCCGCCACGTTCTCGCCCTGCACCATGCTGGATGCGGCGCCGCCGCCCATCCCGATGCGATAGGCGGGCCCACCGATCTTCACGACAAGCATGTCTTTCTCGGGGCTCTCCTTCTCGGTGTGCCGGGCATCGATCTGCCCGATCCCACCGCTGAACATGATCGGCTTGATCCACTCTCGGCGCTCGCCGCCCGGCAAGCGCATCCCGAACGACCGGGTGTATCCTTGGATCACGGGCTCGCCGAACTTGTTTCCGTAGTCGGAGGCGCCGTTCGATGCCTCGATCTCGATCTCCAACGGCGTGGCGAGGTTACCCGGGTACGCGAAAGCCGCATCCTCCCACGGCAGCGAGTAGCCGGGTATTTGGAGGTTGCCGACGCAGTAGGCGGCCGTGCCCGCCACGTACAGCGAGCCGCGCCCCGCCGCGTGCACGTCGCGAAGCCGTCCCCCGGTTCCCGTCTCAGCGCCAGGAAACGGCGCCACGCCCGACGGGAAGTTGTGCGTCTCCGCCGTGAAGATGATGTCGTAATTCAGATCTGACATCGCGAACGGCGCCGGTTCGCCAGGTCGCGCCGGGACTATCGTGTTGATTCGGTAGCCCCGAATCGCGCTGGAGTTGTCCTTGAACGCGATCACGCTGTTGTTCGGGTTCGCCTGCAGCGGCTCTCGTATGAGATCGATGAGGTGTTTCGGGACCTCACGACCGTCGATGATCAGCCGGCCTTTGAAGAACCAATGGCGCGAGTGCTCGCTGTTCGACTGCGCGATATCGAAGCACTCCACATTGGTCGGGTTGCGCCCCACCTTGTCCCGGAATAGCTGGGTGTAGTAGTCCAGGTCCCAGTCGTCGAACGCCAGCCCCATCTCCGCGTTGATCTTCTCCAGTGCCGCCCGCCCTTCTTCAAGCACCGGCACCTCGAACGTCCGCTCCGGCTGGACTCCCGTCTCGAAGCTCTCCAGGGGCTCCGGGTACGGCATCTCCGTCATCCGGTCGTGCACATCCGCCAGGAACGCCACCTTCTGCTCGTCGGTCAGCGGTTTCCCCGTCCGCAGCAGATATCGCCGCGACCGCTCGATCCGCTTGATGACATCGAGTCCACACGCACGGCAGATGGAAACGGCGTTGGTCGACCAGGCGGTGGAGAAGTTCATCCGCGGCCCGACCTCCAGCAGCTCGCCGTCCGCTGGGTTCAGAAAGCTCCGGTCGCCGAACGCCTGCGGCTCGAACGTCTCCGCCAGCAGCCAGGTCAGCGCGCTCATCTGGTCCGCCGTGAGCCGCTGAGACGCATCGATATTGAAGCAGTACTCGGTATCTAGTCCCTGGATGTCGGGAGAGACCCGTTGCCGGGCCATCTGGAGAAGAGCATGCCGCGAGGCCGCGGACTGCCCAGGTGCCCTATAGAGATGTAGGAGGCTCATGCCCCCGTAACTAATAGGGTTAGCCGCTGTGCGCTAGAGGTCGACCAGCGTTCCCAGCCCCTCGGCGGCCGCCCGCTGGTAGACCAGGTGAGCGGCGGCCAGATCTTCCACGGCCAGCCCCATCGACTTGAAGATCGTGATCTCGTCGTCAGAGCCACGCCCCGGCCGGAGGCCAGCCAGGACTTCTCCGACTTCTCCTATAATATGACTATCCCCCACCGCCCCCTCGTTCATCGCGGCGATCAACGCGCCACACTCGTTGCGGGCCGACTCTCGCGAGTCGACATAAAACCGTGACTTCACCACAGCCTCCGTGTCCAGCTCACGGAACTTCGGAACGCTGGCGCCCACCGCGTTCACGTGCATACCCTCGCTCAGCAGCGCCCCGGGGAGGACCGGCTTCGTCGATCCCGTGGTTGTGCAGATCACGTCGGCTCCCGCGACGGCGGCCTCTACATCCGACACCGCCTCGATCTCGATCCCTCGCGTCCGCGACTCCCGCTCGGCGAACCGCTCTGCGTTCTTACCAGTCCGGCTCCATACGCGTACGTGTGTGAACGGCCGAACCAGCAGCATCGCCGACAGATGCGAAGCCGCCTGAACGCCGGACCCGAGGATCGTCAGTCGACTCACGTCGCGTCGCGCCAACAGGTCGGTGGCAACGGCTGAAGCCGCCGCAGTGCGGATCGCGGTGATCTCACCCGCATCGATCACCGCCAGTAGCCGGCCGTCTTCCGAGTCGAACAGCAGCACCGCCCCTTTGTGCGAGTCGCCGCTGCCGGGAAACACGCTGATCACCTTGATTCCGAAGGCGCCGATATTCGACAGGTAGCCCGGCATCGCCCCCAATACGCCGGCCCGTTCCGGGAGCCACATGCCGGTCCGTAAAGGCTGGACGCCCTCACCGCGCGCCAGCGCGGCGAGGGCGTCGCCAACTGCTTTGATGCAGTCTGTCATCGGAAGCAGGCGGCCCACTTCTGATTTGTTGATGATCTGTACTTCCATCGCCGCCGAGTCGGCCTCCGTCGACTACCGCGCGGCGATTGGCACGACGTAACTCATCGTGTCCCAGCTCAACCGCAGAACGCCGCTCGCCCCTTCGCCTGGCTCGATCGAGATCGTGAATCGTTCAGACGCCTCGGACAGAGGCTCGCCGGTCAGCGGAATCCTGGCCAAGTCCTGAGACTGGTCGTAGGAGGTACCCCACTGCCCGGTCTGTCGATTGATGATCAGGGAATAGGTCTCGCCGGTGTAGAGGCTGAACAGCGTGTAGTCCCCGGCCGGAACCAGGACGCCACCGATCGCCAAATCGCGGGTCGTTGAAAACGCCGTAGCTGCGTTGGCGCCCGTTCGCCAGACCTCGTTCGAAGGTACCAGGCCACCCCAAATCTCGCGCCCGCGCTTCGCTGGCTGGCTGTAGACCACCGTGATCTGGGCGCGTCCGATACTGGCCTCGACGCTCGCTTCCGGCGACGCCACACCCATCCCCTCGCCTCGGGCGTCCCGGGCAGCGTAGTCCGCCGCGAGGGCCGCGAAGTCGAGACTCTCAACACGCGTCCCCTCGACCTTCAACGTCGTCCGCGCGCCCGACCGCCAGAGCACCCGGCCTTCTGCGTCTATGCCGGAGAGCATCTGGCTACCGAAGAAGTCCATGCTCACCGTGTCACCGCCCATTCGCGTGAGTGCGTTCTGGCTGATCCGACTTCGCGCCACGGAGATGATGTTCAACCCGTAGGTGGCGCCGCCGCTGCTCGCCACCGCCTGATGCCCGGCCTGCTCCAAAACGGCATACGACACCGGGGTCTTGCCAACGCTGGGAATCGCGCCTTCCGGTACCGCTATACGCACCGTTCGATCTCCCTGCGCGCCCGTCATCTCCACCGTCGCGCTGTCACCCTCGATGGTGACGGTGAAGCTCGCCGGCGGCGGCCCGTCCGGATTCTCCGGTGGCGTGCTCCAGTCGACTTTCATCCAGTTGATGTGGCCCTCCGGCGTCAGCGTCGCTTCGTAGTGCGCGACTCGCGTCACCGGCGATCGGACCAGAAGGTCACCCGTGAATCCATCGGCGGTCCGCGTGAACACCTCGACCGAAGTCGTGTCAGTGCCCAGGGTCTCGACATACGCACGACTGAAAGTCTGCGATTCGCACCCCGCCACCAATACCACGATGGCTGCCACTACGTACATCCGTGCCATGGTGAATCCTCCGGATCCTCTGTTTACCCTACTTCCACTCAACCACGCCAACCTTCACCAGGTCGTCAAGATAATGCCCAACTTGCTCCACCGAGACAGGTCCGTATTCCGCTGCCAGAGCGTCGCGGATCTCCGTTACAGTACTCTCACCATCGATGAAATTCACAAGCTCGAAGCGCGCGTTGCCGCTCAGCGTGAAAGCCCGCGTAGAATACCACGCCGCGTCCGCCGCCGACAGCTGACTCGCCGGGAGATCGAAATCCAGGGGGCCCCGAGTCAGTCGGACCGGGACTCGATTATCCTCCAGCTCGGGCCGCTCCGCCAGCGCGCTTCCCTCCGGTAATCCCGCTTCCGCGCGTAACGCATCTACCAACGCAACATGCTGCTCGTTCAACCGAGCGTTCGCCGCGTTCACGGCCCGTCGAACTACTTCGGAATCGTTGAAGGTAAGAACCGATGCGACCGCCTGCATCTGCCAATGGGCCGTGTGGACGACGGTGTTTCGCGCCTCGAAGAACGCCTGACTAGCCGGTAGATCCGACCGCACAAGCTGGCTGCGCGCCCGGCGCGCCGCACCACCCAGACGTTCTGCCCCATTGGCGCTGACAAGATACACCAGGTCCAACGCCTCCGCCTCGCTCAAATCCGACAGATAGAGCAACGATGCGGTGGCGATGATCTCGCTGCGCTCAAGCTCCACCGGGTCCACCTTATCCGGCGTGTCCTCCGACGTGTGATGCGTGTAGTCGGTGTGCCCGATCATCATCGACGGCACCTTACGATCGATCAGCATCATGTGATCCGACCCACCGCTGTACGACGTAACCCTGTAGTTGAAGTCCGAGAGGCTACCCCGAGGCGTCCGCACGTTCATCCCATCCACCATCTGCGCCATGTTCTCCACTACATCGTCAAGCGCCGACGGTATCGAGGCGGGGTCACGCGTGATGTACATCCGCGAGTGCAGCAACTCGAGATTCTCGCCCACCATATCCAGGTTGATGCTGGCCAGGTACGATCCGCCGAGCTCCGGCCCCACCATCTCCGGATGCTCCTCGATGTAGGCCATCGTGCCGTGCCACTCCGGGACCCAAAGAAAACGGAACGAACGACTCGGTCGCTCCAGCCGCCCGCCATCGATCAGCGTCTTCAGCGTCGCCGCGATATCCAGAGTCGCACCTGACCCGCTGGCGTTGTCGTTGGCCGCTTCTTTCGGGTGATCGAGATGCG
Organism: Gemmatimonadota bacterium; assembly: GCA_039586795.1. Classification (GTDB taxonomy): domain Bacteria; phylum Gemmatimonadota; class Gemmatimonadetes; order Palauibacterales; family KS3-K002; genus Kutchimonas. The sequence goes on along the minus strand of JBDHJS010000038.1, from coordinate 37,258 downwards.
TGACGATCACCATCTCCTCGTCCGATCGCTCACCGCCCTCGATTCGTGCCACGACCACGTCCATATAATAGGGCTCGAGCCCGATGCCCTTCGCGCTGCCCCGCAGCACCACTCGTCGACCCGACTCCAACATCTGCCGCAGTCGCTCACCCTGCCGGTTCGTCAGGTTGAAACCGAAGGTCACGCCTTCCAACTCATGCGGAAGGGGCCACATCCCGGTGTAGGCCAGCATGTCCGGGTGCTCCGCCGCCCGGTAATCGTCCAGATAGCACACTACCGCCGCTGCCCCGTACTTCAGCACGGCGAGTCGGTGGACCGACCCGCCGTAGCCGGTGGCCAGCACGAACTTGCCTCTTACGTCCTTGCCCTCGTAGTCCGCGTCCCGGGTTCCGGAGCCTACCCACACCAACTCCGCCGTCACATCGCCCGGATTCGAGTACGTGATCAAGCTCATCGCGACTTCCGGATACCCGACGATCCGCTCGTCGTACGGCTCCACCATCCGAAGCTCCGCCCAGTCGATATCCCAGCCCGACGGCGACTGCCACGTCTGATAATGAATCCGCCCATCTGACGGGTACGACTCGATCCACGCCTCGTCCTCGCCGAACCCGTAGGCGCGCAACTGCTCGAGCACATAGTTCGCCGCGTCACGGTATCCCCTCGACCCTTGTATCCGGTGGTGTCGAGTGATGGCGATCACGTGCTCCTTCGCCATCTCGCCGCTCAGCGCCTCGTGCAGCAGATTCCGCCGCTCCGCATCCAGCAACGGCGCAGGGCTCTGCGCGAGGGCCGGCGCCGCCGTCACGAATACGAACAACGACAACAACAGGCCACGCCAGTACATGGATCTCACTCCCGGTAGTATGAGTCGAAATCGAAAGCTACATCTTTCCCAGCACTTCGCGCAGCGTCGTCAGCGCCTGGTCCGCTTCCTCCCGACTGAAGACCAGCGGCGGTCGGAAACGCAGCGAACGCGGGCCGCACGCCAGGGCAGCAAATCCGGCGTCCCAGCACTTCTGTCGGATCCGATCGCGGGTCTCGCCGTCCGGTGTATCGAACGCCAGCAACAGACCCTGACCGCGTACGTTGCTCACCACGTCGAAGTCGGCTGCCAGTTTCAAAAGTCCTTCGAGGAAGTACGAGCCGACCTTCGCCGCGCTCTCGATTAGCGACTCTTCCTCGATGATCTCCAGATAGCGGGCACAACGAACCATATCGACCAGATTACCGCCCCAGGTCGAGTTGATGCGTGATGAGACCTGGAAGACGTTGGTCGGCACATCGTCGATCCGCGATGTGCTCATGATCCCGCACACCTGGGTCTTCTTGCCGAACGAGATGATGTCGGGCGTCACGCCGTGTAGCTGGTACGCCCACATCTTGCCTGTCACGCCCATCCCCGTCTGCACCTCATCGAAGAGGAGCAGCGCCTCGTGCTCATCGGCGTAATCCCGCAGCTTCCTCATGAACTCGGGCCGGAAATGACGGTCACCGCCTTCGCACTGGATCGGCTCGATCAGGATCCCGGCGATGCCATGCGGATCGTTCGCGAAGGCCGCCTCGATCTCTTTGCACGCTTGCTCTTCGGCGGCTGCGATCTCCGCCTCATTCACCGGGAATTCGAGCGCCGGGCTGGAGATGCGCGGCCAATCGAACTTCGGGAAGTCGTCTGTCTTGGTCGGGTCGGTGTTCGTCACCGACAGCGTGTAACCGCTGCGGCCGTGGAACGCCTCGCGGAAATGCATGATCTTGTCGGCGCCGCCGTCGATGCCCTTCGCGCGGTTCTTCTGCGCCTTCCAATCGAATGCCGCTTTCATCGCGTTTTCCACCGCCAGCGCGCCACCGGCGATGAAGAACAGGTGCACGAAATCGTCGGGCACGGCCAGGTCGCGGAACTTCTTAACGAACGCCGCGAACTCCTTCGAGTACATATCGCTGTTCGCCGGATTGCACAGCGCGGCAATCATCAAAGACTTGCGGAAACCCTCGTCATCCATCTTCGGATGATTGTGGCCGATCGGCAGCGTCGCGAAATAGCCGTAGCAGTCCAGATACTCTTTTCCTTCCAGAGCATCCACGATGACTGAGCCTCGCGACTTCTCCAAATCGATCACCACGTGGAATCCGTCGACCAGAATGTTGTCTTTCAGTATCGGAAAGACCGCGTCTGCGGGTACAGTGACCTCAGGCATCTTACATATCTCCAAGAACGGTGTCTTCAGTGGTTCAGCCGAACGAATGCGGAGAGCACGACAGCGGACATATCACGGCTGCCGCCGGGAAGACGGGCGGTCAATTCGCTCTGAGCTAATTCCCGCGGCGGTTCCGGCGACGTCGCCCGCGCCGGGCCACGTTTAGTTGGGTGGGGCGAAGATGCCGGGACGGGCTTCCTCGGGCAGGACCCGAATGGGAGGCTGGAACCGGGGGCCCTGACGCGCCGGAGGCGCGGCGACTGGCCGCCCAAAACCCTTATCCTGAATCGGTTTAGCGGTTCCGTGCAGCATGGTGCTTTTCCTTTCCGTATGCGGAAATCTAAAGCACCCCAACCCCGAAAGAAACCGCTGTTTCAGGGCGTCAGGCGGACCTCCAGATCGTACTCGCGCAGCGGGTCCAGGTCGCTGGGAGCTGTTCCTGGCGGCACGACCAGCCGGATCAGTTCCAGCTCCTCGAAGCTCGCGTGGGAGAGGGCTGAGCGCAGCAACTGAACGAAGCGGCCTGGCTTCAGGCTGCCGTGGGTCGTACCGAGCATGGGCATCGTCAGCGATCGCAGCGCTCGGCTCTCGGCTTCCTTGAAGATCCCGCACAGAGCATCGACGATCCACTCTTCACGCCAGGTCGGTTCGCTTTCCAGATCGTGAATGACCGCGTGAAGGGCCACTGGAGTCCCTTCCCGCACCAGCACGTTGCCCGGCTTTTCAGGCACGTTGGCCACCGCCTTGTGCAGCAACCGACCCGTGTCCTCGTAACGCTCCTTCGGGAACGGATCGGCGCCCAACACTCCTTGCGTATCATCCTCCAACACGATCGCGTCGGTAGTCAATCCCTCGAAGTTACGAGCGGGACCCACTGCGATTCGGATGCCCATAGGAGTGAGATCAGCCGCCGTAGAAGATGTTGTCGCCGAGATCGCGCAGGGTGAGGGTCACATCGTCCGGCCGGCCGTCAGGTTCCGACGCCACTCCCGCATCCACAACTTCGCCCACGAATATCGAGTGGTCACCTTTCTCCACCGTCTCGACCAGCCGGCACTCTATGTAAGCCGGACAAGACTCGAGAACCGGCGCCCCCGTCGAACCAGCACGCACCGCCTCGCCGCCGATCGCGTCGCCTTCACGTTCGGCCGGCTTGAAGAACGTGTATGCCGCGCCACCCTGATCCTTCCCCAGGACGTTCAGCGCGAAGCAGCCCGCTTGCTTGATGACCTCGTGGGGTCCCGAGTCGGCTTTCACGCCGACCACGACGAGCGGCGGCTCAAAGGACACCTGCGTTACCCAGTTCACGGTCGCAGACGCCACTTGCCCGTCGTCTGTCTCAGCGGTCAACACGTACAGGCCGTACGGGATCATCCGTAGGGCCGTCTTCTTTTGGTTGGGGTCCATCGCACGCCTCCTGTGGTTCAACCTTGCGTTTCAGACAGCAACGAAGATACTTGTGCAGCCCCGACCGATCCAGAAACGCGAATAATCCCGCACCCGTAGTGTATTCCTAGACAGGAAGCAGCGCGGAGGCGTCAATGACCCAACCAGGCAGGCCGGCAGAAGCGAGTCATGAGGCCATTCTGGCCCGATTCGGCCGGGTGCCGCCTTGCATACAGTAGGCATCCTCGACCCACGGTGATTACACGGAGGCACGCAATCCATGAAAGGCAAAGCATTCACGTTGGCCGCAGTCGCATTGCTGGCCGTTGGCTGTTCCAGCGGCGGCGGCGGCGACTGGACCGGCTCGGTATCCGACAGCGCTGGCGTAACCATGGTATCCAACCCCGCAGAAGGCACCTGGGGCACGGGCGAGGGCTGGTTCCTGGAAGAGGAGCTCAAGATCGGATCGATCGAAGGCGACCCCGAGTATCAGTTCGGCCAGGTCGGCGACATCGCCATTGATTCAAAGGGCTTCCTCTACGTGATGGACGTGCAGGCCCAAAACCTGAAGGTCTACGACACGGAGGGTAACTACGTCGAGACCATAGGTCAGCGCGGTGGCGGGCCCGGCGAGTTCACGGGAGCGTTCTTCCTCCTGATGGGTCCCGGAGATACGCTTCTGGTTCCCGACATGAACAATCGCCGGGTGAACATCTTCCCGCCCGATCGCACCGACTACAGCAGCTTCCCCCTGAGCTTGGAAGGTGGCGTCCCCGCTGTTTGGGCGTCCACTCCATCTGGCGTCATGGCATACCAGCAGCGGCCGCTGGATCTGCCCAATCTACCGAGACAGGATTCTTCCGATGCCGTGCTCGTCATCACCGCCGACGGGACCATTACCGACACGCTGAAGAGATTCCCGACCGGCGAGACCGTCTCGTTCTCCCAGGGCTTCCCGGACTACACGATCTTCTCTACAGAGGGAGCCTGGGCTCTCACGGAGGATGGCAAGCTGCTGTTCGGCTTGAATAACGACTACCGTATCGAGGTCTACGCGAACGGCGAGCTGGAGCGGGTGATCACTCAACAGTTCGAGCCCGAGCTGGTTGGCCAGGGGACCAAGGACGCCATCAGCGGGTGGTTCAGACGGCAGATCGAGCAGGCCGGCGCCGCCGTGCCGCCGGGGCTCGCCGAGCAGATCATCGACGCCCTGGACTTCGGCGAGTATATCCCGGCCTTCTCCTCGGTCATCGGCGGTTCCGACGGAACGATCTGGGTCCAGCATATCCAGTCGGTGACCGAGCTGAGCGAGGAAGAACTCGAGTCCTTCGACGTTCTACAGGATCTGGGTGCGCCCGAGTGGGATGTATTCGATGCCGAGGGCCGCTATCTCGGCGTCGTCACGATGCCGGATCGCTTCGCGCCCCGCCTGTTCCGTGGCGACCACATCTATGGTGTCTGGCGCGACGAGCTCGACGTCCAGTACGTACTTCGTCTCAAGATCGTGCAGGCGACCTGAAGAAGACTCTCGCAATTACGACAGCGCCCTCCACGTGCTCTCAGCGCGTGGAGGGCGTTTACTATTCGAAATACGGATTCAGATCTTCCTCGGCAGACCGCCCGTAACACTCAGCACCCACCGCATGCATCGGTGCGCCATATCGACAGGCGGACAGTACATCATCGGGCACCCGCCGTCGATACACGCGATACCGTTCTCCCGACAGAATTCGACGGCGCCCTTCGACACACTCCCCTTTCCGAAGGACCGATGCATCCATACCCGCTTCACACCCGCGTCCGCGCACTCCCGCACCACATCGAAAGCCGCCTTGGGATGCGTTGCGATTACGACGCCGTCCAATCCCTCCGGTATCGAACCCAGGTCGGGGTAACAGCGATCGCCCTCCAGCTCCTTGGCGTTCGGATTCACCGGGTATACGCTATAGCCTGCACCGCGCAACTTCCTATAGATGAAGTTCGCCGGCTGGTTTTCATCCCGCGAGACACCGGCGACCGCGATCGTCTTCTGTGAGAGAAAGTCATCTACGGCTTGATTCATCGTGGCCATTTTTACCTCCCGCGTCCTGGGGACCTGCGGCTTCCTCGATCTTCAGCCAGCCCGCGAGTCGAGCCGGCGGACGCTTCCTTCCGTAGAACAGATCATCGCCCTTAATCGCCAGCCTGCGAAACAGTCCGTTCCTGCGCACACCGAATCGAACAAGTCGATGAAGCGCGTTGTCGGGATGAGAATAAGGGCAGGCCGACATACAGCGAGCGCAGTCGGTTCCCACTTCACACCAAAGAGTAAAACACGCTTCCTGGTTGATCTGCCAACGCCGGACGCCGTCGACCTCCCGCCTGTCATCGAAACGGATCGCTTCCGATGGACAGACCTCCGCGCACTTCTTGCAGTGCGTGCAGAAGTCGACCATCGAGTGATCCGGAACCCGTTCATCAACGACAAGCGGTAGATCAGTCGTCACCACGGCCAGTCGTACCCGCGGTCCCAGTTCCGGCGTCATCAGCAGCCCCATCCTACCGAGCTCGCCCAGCCCCGCGTCCCGCGCCACCAGCGGACAGACGACCCGGTAGTTGCCATCGATGTGCGCCCGGGCGTGGTAGCCCAGCAGCCGGATGAACTGAGCGACCTGCACCGCGATGACCCCCGAGTCCACATACTGTTGGGCGGACTCCATCGCCGTCGGACCCAGCGGCGCCCGGTCGACCATCGCCTTCGTCATCTCCACGGTCAGCGCGATGGCGTAATCGTGGTTCAGCTCCACCGGTCGGCCGTACTTCGTGCCACGACCTATGACGCTGTACTTGTGATAGTCCCGCAGCTCGGTGACGCCCACCGACTCGGCGCCCAGCTTGTGCACCCATCCTTTGATGTATAGAGTGATCGCTTCTGGATCCGACTCGACCCGCTTGCGGGCCGGTCGCCCTTCCACGTGCGGCCGCAGCTGCTCGATCGTCCAGAAGCTGGCATCCGTAGAAGCGAAATGATAGGCGTTGTACGCCGTCGCCTTTCTACCAAGGAACCCCGGCTTCGCCCTGAACGCGTCGTCCAGCGCCCGCTTCTCAGGGTTCGCCGCGTAGTACTCCTCGAACCGGTCCTCACCCTCCAGCAACAGGTTGCGCGAGAACATGATGTCCCGCTCATCGATCCGCGTCGTCGGCGTGTCATCCCCGATCACCGGGCGATTACCTGCCGGCACGAACAGCAGAAAAAGGGTCAGGCCCGTAGCCGACAGCAGAACAATTTCGAATGCCGTTTGGAGCGAAAACGTGGAGAGCCCAACGATCAAATAAGGAAGAGGCGCGAGCAAACCCAGCAGCAGCGCGACAGCAACCGCTCGCGGCTCTCGCTCTCGATACGACACCACGGCGGCCCACACGAGAGCCAAGAAAACAAGCGAGCCAACGGCTACCGTGGCTGAATCGAGAAGATCGAGGCGGGCGATCACGTCAGGTAACGGCCGGTCGATCTGCTAGCGCAAGCCTACCAGGCCCCGCACCGACTCGACCAACTTCGCCGAGTCGTATCCGATTCCGTTTTTGAACACCAACTCGACGTTGCGGACCGCGTTGGAGCGTTCACGCGGGTCGCCGCTTATCACTATCAGATCGGCCTGCTTGCCCACCTCAATCGAACCCACCCTGTCCTCGATCTCCAGATACCGGGCACCGTTCAACGTCGCGATGCTGATCGCCTCTTCGATCGTGAAGCCTCCTTCCACCAACAACTCCACCACCCGCTGGTTCGAGAACCCGGCGACGACTCCCCCGTAGCCGGTGGGGTCGGTGCCGACCACCAACAGTCCGCCCGCCTGTGCGAAAGCGTATTCCAACTGCATTCCTTTGGCAAACAGCTCCGTCCACGGCGAGTCCGGTCGGCTGGCGATGCGCGAGTACGTGCGCAGATACTGATCCCGTGTCTCCGGCAGCATGGCGTCCAGCACGTCGTTCCATGCGGGAGGTCGGCCCGGCGTGTAAGTCTCGAACACCGGCATCGTTGACGTCACCGCCACGCCGCGCGACACCAGATGATCGATCAACGCCTTCGCTTCCGGTCCATCGACATCCAACTCGAGAAGCGAGGCCGTCCTCTGCTCGCCCGGTGGACAACGGTCCGCTTCTTTCTCGGCGACGAAGTCCGTGGCAGCGAAGAAGCCGTGCTCCAGGTCATCGATCCCAAGATCCGCCGCCTCCCGGTACGTCACCGAGCAGAGATGGCCCGTCACTTTCAGACCCCGCGCGTGCGCCTCCTCGATCGCCGCGCCCAGTTCGGCCCGCGAGATCTGCATGTACGCCTTGAACGACGTCACGCCTTCTCCCGCCCAGTACTCCACCATCCGCCGCGCGTCCTCTGGACCCTCCAACGCCTTCACGCCCAGAATCGGCAGGCCCGGACCGTTCAGGTACGGACCCGTGACGTGAACCTCCGGGCCGGGGACCTGCCCCGCGTCGATCGCCCGCTTCAGGTTCAGGTCCGCGTAGGCGTTCATGCTCCCCGCCGTGCGGATCGTCGTCGCGCCGCCCGCCAGATAGAGGCGCGGGAAGCTCACCACCTGCTCGTTGTAGTGCCGGCCGCCCACCGGGTAGAACAGATGCTCATGCAGCATCACGTAGCCGGGCAGCAGCGTGCGGCCGTCCAGGTCGATCACCTCGGCGCCGCCGGGCACGCTCACCTCTCCCGTCGCGCCCAGCTCGACGATCGTTCCGTCCCGAATCACGACCGTCTGGCCTTCCCGCGTCGGACCGCCCGTCCCATCGATCACCCGTGCGTTGATCAGCGCGACGACCGGCTCATCCACGCTGACGAACGCTTGCACCTGCCGGGACAGCGCGGCGCCCTGCGCTGCTGCGGCCGTCGGTACGGCCAGTGCCAGAGCTCCGAAAACGAAAAACCGTCGCAACACCGTGTACCTCCTCAAATTGAGCGGGCCGGGAGCGCTCGTGTTCCAGAGCCGCCCGGCCCGCCGTCCCGCCATCGAGCCGGAATCAGGGGCCCGTGTCCACCCAGTTCTCCATGAACTGCCCCTCGCCCTCCGCCTCATCGACCAGCGCCTGGAAGATCGCTCTCAACTGCTCGTACGGCAGCGTCCCGATGATCATACGGTTGTTGATGATCATGGTGGGCGTCGAACGGATACCGTGCGAGTACCGCTCGTGCGTCTTCTCGTATTCCTTGCCCGTCTGGATCTGCCGCTGCAGCTCCGCCATCGTCGCCGAGTCGGTCAGCGCGGCTTCCACATCGAAACGTACCGCCAGCTCCGCCTGCCACTCTCGCGAGTAGCGCGCCTGCCGGAAGTTCTCGTAAACCTCGTCGTGGATCTCGAGGAACTTCGCCGGATCGTAGATCGCCATCAACGAGACATCACAGGCGCCCGGGTGCAGATCCTTCTCCACCACATCGTTGCATTGCGCTTCGAGCGGGAACATCTGGTAAGCGATGTTCACCTTGCCGGCGAATTCATCTTTCAGCTGCTTCAGCTGCTCGTAGAGGTACAGGCAATCCGAGCACAGCAGGTCGCCGTATTCGACGATACGGATCGGTGCGTCCTCGAAGCTGTCCGTCGCCTTCACCGTCCAGTACGGCGAGATATGACTGGGCCACTCCACCAGATCGAGGTTGTAGAACTCCTTCACCACCCGGGCCGCCACGCCGCCCGACTGCGCATCTCGCTTCGCACCGGTGAACTCGGCGAATCCGTAGGCGCCCAACAGGGCCAGCAGGCCATACGTCGCCAGGTACTTGACCGACGGCTGGAACCAGCGGCGGAAGAGGCCCGGCTCCTGCTTATCGATCCCGTACACCCAGAAGAGGCCGAAGCTGAAGAACCCGAAAACGTAAAAGCCCGAGCAGTAGAGACAGAGACTCTTCAGGATGAAGACCGAAAAGATCAACAAGGCCACGACGCCCAAAGCGTTGATCAGCGACAGCCACTTGTTCGTTCGTTCGAAACGCTCCGACGGGAATATCACGCCCAGCACGATCATCAAACCGATGAACATGCCGAAGTAGCCCAGCGGCACACCGGCGATCGCCGAGATCACGGAGAACGCGGAGCCATCGCAGTTGAAGAAGGCGCTGATATCGCAGAACGTGCCTTCGTAGATCGACTCGGGAAAATTTGCCGCGTAGTAGTGTTGGATCGTGATAATCGATGAGACGATCATTCCCAGACCGGCGAGCAGACTGAGCAGCCGGGGCCGGGTCGCGCCCATGGTTAGCGAACCCTGCATGCGTGTGATCCTCCTGTGGGGAGATGCCCGCTGGTTGGGTTGCCGGGGCTCAGATAAGATGTTCGGGAGCCGATGCCCGATCAAGGAGCGACCGGAAAACCGCCTGGCGACGCTACTCCGGCGGCCGCCAGTCCGGGTTCGGCGATGGCATCGCCGCCCCGATCTGCCGGCGCCAGCCTTGCAGGGCGCCGCGCAACTGCTCGGCCGTCTCCGGCATCAACGGCGCCAGATCCCGCGCCTCGCCCAGGTCCGAGCTCAGGTCGTACAACTCCACGGCGCCGTCCTCCAGCCACTCCACCAGCTTGAGGTCGCCCACCCTAACCGCTCCCGAGGGTAGGTTCCCCGACCCGTGGTAGTGCGGGAAATGCCAGTACAGCGTCGGCCGGCTCAGCTCACCGGAAGCGTCCAGCAGCGGAGCCAGACTTACACCGTCCCGATGCTGACCCGGCATCAGCGGTAGGCCGGCCAGTCTCAGAAGGGTCGGGTAGAGGTCCATGCTGACGGCGGGATCATCGATGCGCTGACCGCCCTCCACGATACCGGGCCACCTGACGATCATCGGCACCCGGATCCCGCCTTCGTACAACCAGCCCTTCCCCGCCCGCAGCGGCACGCTGGACGTCGGCATACGACGACTGAGCAAAGTGCTGAGTCCGCCGTTGTCGGAGACGAAGATGACGACGGTGTTCGATTCGAGACCCAACGACTCCAACGCACCGAGCACGCGACCCACGCTCTCGTCGGTGCTCTCGATCATCCCGGCATAGACCGGGTGATCCTGTCGCTGCTTCGACACGGCCCGCTCGCCTTCCGGAAGGAACTCCGGCCCCTCCAGCGCCGGCAACGCGGCCGCCTTCTCCCGGTACTTCTCCGTCAGCTCTTCTTTCGATTGCAGCGGCGTGTGCACCGCGTAGTGCGACAGCACGAGCAGGAACGGCCCATCTCGGTGCTCCTCGATGAACTCGACCGCGACATCGGTGAGGCGATCGGTCAAATAGGAGCCCTCGTGATCACCCTCCAGATCGGGGACGTTGGTGATCGGCCAATTCTCGTTCTCGTACGGAGAAAAATAGGATCCCGGCTGTCCCGCATGATTCACCGCAAACGTGAAGTCGAACCCCTGCGAGTCCGGCAGAAACCCCTCCCTCCCCAAATGCCACTTCCCGATGTAACCCGTCGCATACCCCGCCGCCCGAAACGCCTCACCAAACGTCACCTCTTCCAGAGGAAGCTGCCGCTCATACTCCGCCTGCAATAGCAGACCCTTCTGCTCTCCCCCAATCCAATTCGTGATATGTAACCGCGCCGGATGCTTCCCCGTAAAGATGCTCGCCCGCGTCGGCGAACAAACCGGACTCGCCGTATAAAACTGCGTAAACATCGCCCCGCCACGCGCCAACTCATCGATATTCGGCGTCTCATAGAAACTGCTACCATAGACCCCAACATCAGTCCAACCCAAATCATCAATCAAAATGAAAACAACGTTGGGCTGCCCAGAGCCACCGGACCAGCAACCCAGAAATGTTCCAGCAATGAGAAGAATGGTGAGAACGTAGAACGACGAACGTCGGAAATCGAACGTCGATCGCCGAATCTGGACTCGGGCGTCGAGCGACGGCTGTCCGCTTTCGGCTGTCGAAATAGTCACTTCCTTATAGAGTAGACCCGCACATACTCCACATCCATCCCATCCATCCACACCCCAAGCACCCAGTCGTCCCCCGCCGCATACAACCGAAACCGCTCCGGCATATCCACCTGCCCCAAGAGCGCCCCCTCAGAATCAAAGACGGTCCAAAACCGCGGCAGCTGCGGAAATCGCTTGTTCTCCGCCGCCCACAAATTGCCCGCCCCATCCACCATCAGGTCGCCGTACGCCGGCCGCGTCTCCGGCACATGCATCTCCTCCAGATGCCTCCGTACATTTGGCCGCCGCGCTTCCGGAACCCGCGCCAGATCCGCCTCGATCTCGCGTTCGATATCCTCCTCCGAGATCGACAGATCAACGCCTATGACCCTGTTCACCCGCTCCAGCCGCCCGTCCACCGCGTAGAGCCCAATCTCGAACGATTCCTGCGTACCGAGGAACACGCGATCGCCCCACATCGCCGCGCTAGCGGTGTGCGCGAAGAGTGGTGAGGACATGATGGCGCGTCCGTCCGGCCTGGAAACATAGATTTCGCGACCCGGGAAAAGTCCAATCGTATCGAGCTGGGAACCATCGCTCGACAGACGCGCCACCGCAGCGGGCTCTCGCAGCAACCCAAGCTGTATTTCGCCAGTCCGTGGCCCCGACGACCAGAACTCCCGAATGATGAAGGAGCCGTCCGACATCCGCCCCACCGCGCTCACCGACGACAGCGTTCCCCCGACGCTCACCGTGCGCGCCACCCGCATGTGCTCCGCTATTACTGTGAAGCGCCGGTTGCCGAAGTCGTACGCCCATAGCGAATCACCCGGGCCGGCGCCGACCGAGATCAGCTGCCGGTACTCGCCAGGCGCGTCCCCCTCTCTACCCGCACCATCGACGAACACCCCCGCCTCATCGTAGACCCGGATCTCACTCGCCCCACCGTCGGCGACGATGATCGCGCCGCCCTCCAGTCGCAGAAGCGCCTCGATGCTCTCGAATTGATACTCGGCCGGCCCGTCAACCGCGCCGACCTGCAGAATCGGTTGCTCGGATAGCGTCCACCCGGCGCCCGCCTCCCAGAGCGGCGCGCTGCTTTCGACAATCGTGACGCCCGCGCTGTCGCGAACCGTCACCTTCTCGACACTGCTCTCTCCGCCACACGAGCAAACCAGGACTGCTGCGAATAGCGCGCTAAATTCCAAGCTCCTATTGAGACCCATCACTCCGCCGTGCGTCCCTTCAGTTTCTGCTGAATGACGTAATCGAGACTGTACTTGCCCGGGCCGATCAACAGGAAGCCGAGGAAGAACGCCGCGTTCTTCAATGAGTGGGCCGGGCTCCCGCGCCCCGTCGCGATGTGGTTACCCGACGCGACGACCATCGTGATGCACAACAACACACAGACCGGCCGGAAGAACAGACCGAGGGCGATGAGGAGTCCACCGATCGACTCCGAGAACGCGGCCATGAATCCGAAAAAAGTATGGCCGAAGCCGATCCCGAAATGCTCCATCGCGCTACCGACGCCCGCCCAGCGCTCCGGGCCCCCGACCAACTTGCTCCACCCATGGAAGTAGATGAATCCAAGCCCAAAGCCGAGTCTGACGATCAGAAGTCCTACGTCACGATACTTCTCGAGCGTGTTCCAGATCATCCTTCCCCTCCTCGGACTATCCGCTGTGAACGGGTTGGTAGAGCTCGACGCGGTTGCCGTCCGCATCCCGCACCCAGGCGAAGAGACCGTACTCGTAGTCGCTTCGCATGATCGGCTCCACGCCTCTCGACGATAGATGGCTCAGGACAGCCTCCAGGTCCCGCACACGGAGGTTCACCATGAACGGCTGATCGCCGTACATATTCTCCGGCTCGGGCTCGTCACCACGCACCGGCAGCTGCTTCGTCGCCTTCATTATCGAGAACGTCGTGTCCAGCTTCCGAGAGGCGTCCTCGGGATCGACTCCCCAAAACATCTGGTAGAACGCACCGGCTTCCGCGCTCCCCTCGAAAGCCAGCCCGAGATTATCCCGGTACCAGTCCGCCAATCGCTCCGGATCGTTCGAGAACACGAACGCCCCGCCAACGCCGTCGATCATGATACCCCCTCCGCCTTTTACGGGTGAGTGGACAAGATAGATCTCGCTCCCGAGCCCGGCTAGCCACGCTCCCTGCGTGAGACGTCCCAACGCCCCCTTTTGTTGAGGCAGGGCCTCTGCTAGCTTGGATTTCCCCAATCCAGCAAAGACTACCCGAACAGGTACGAGCTATGTCGATCCACGAGCCGCATAAGATAAAGACCGTCCGCCTGCTCTCCTTTCCGTCACTAGGAGAGCGCAAGAAGAGCCTCGCCGACGCCCAGTTCAATATCTTCAACCTGACACCTTCTCAGGTCACGTTCGATATGTGCTCGCTGGGTACCGGCGCCGTAAGCCAGGAGCAGCTCGCCGGACAGTTCATCGGCGATGAGGCTTACGCCGGCTCACGCAATTTCGAGGCGCTGCAGCAGGCCGTACAGGACGTGCTCGGCCACCACTACATCTGCCCCACCCACAACAATCTGGGAAGCGTGAAGCTGGTCGTCACAACTATGGTGCCGCCTGGATCGATCCTGCCCAGCAACGCCCGCACCAAGCTCGATGTGCTCGACCCTCTGGGGATTCAGTATCCCGACATGCGCGACCACGACGAGTCCGTCTTCACCGGCAACGTGGATCTGGGAAGACTGGAGGAGACTCTCGAAGGTGGCGGCGTCGCCTTCGTCGGCCTGCAGGCGTTCGCCGACGGCCAGCACCCGTTTAGCCTCGACAACCTGCGAGCCGTGCGCGCCCTGGCCGACAAGTACGGCAAGCGCCTCATCTGTGACGGCTCGCGGCTGATCGAGAACGCCTGGTACATCCAGCGCCACGAGCCCGGGCAGGCCGACCGTTCGATCGCCGACATCGTGAAGCAGATCTCCAAGACCTGCCACATCCTGTTGGTCGACGGCGCCCAGGATCCCAAATGCGCCACCGGCGGCATCTTGACCACCGACAACCCCGACGACCACGAGAAGTTCATGAACGAAGTCGTCGTCTTCGAGGGGCTTCACACCTATGGCGGAATGGCCGGCCGCACCATGGAGGTCTTTGCCCGCGGACTGCTCGAGATGTGTGACGAGGACGAGGTGCACTGGGTGATGCATCAGACTGAGCGCTTCACGCAGCAGCTGAAGGACGCCGGTGTACCGTTGGAGCGCGGCTGCGACGGCGCCTACATCAAGGCCGACGAGTTCCTGCCGCACGTCGATACGTTCGCCCAGGACACATTCTCCGCCGCCCTCTATCTGATGTCCGGCGTGCGCGCCGTGGCGGCCGGTCTGGTGAGCCGCGACAACCTCGTCCCCGTACAGATCCCGCGGCTGGCGATGATGAACGAGCAACTGGATCAAGTCGCCGACGCCATCGTCAGCCTGCACGAACAGCGCGACAAGGTGACCGGACTCCAGCCCACCACCATCGGTACCTGGCGCGATGAGATGGAATACCACTGGGTCTATCCCGACCTCGAGACCTACGAGTTCGAAACCTTCCCCTACGAGATTCACACGATCGAGCGCGTCGGCGTGCTGACCCGCGGCCAGCGCGAGAAGGCGATACGCGCCGCCGGCTACAACACGTTCCTGCTGCGCTCGGCCGATGTCGCCATCGATTTGCTCACCGATTCCGGCACCACGGCGATGAGCACCGACCAGTGGGCCGCCTACGAGGGCGTGCAGGCCAGTACCACGACGAGCGAAGAGTATTTCAGGCTCGTCGATGTACTCCGCGATGTTACGGGCTACGAGTTCGTGATTCCCACCCACCAGGGCCGCGCCGCCGAGCACATCCTCAGCCAGATCATGATCAAGGATGGCCAGCTGGTGCCCGGCAACATGTACTTCACCACCACCAAGCTGCACCAGGAGCTGGCCGGTGGCGTTTTCGTCGACATCATCGTCGACGAGGCCCACGACCCGACGACCGACTTCCAGTGGAAGGGAAACATCGACCTGGGTAAGCTGAAGGCGCTGGTCGATGAGCACGGCGCAAGCAAGATCGCCTACATCTCCTTCGAGCATTCGGTCAACATGGCAGGCGGCCAGCCGATCAGCATGGATAACATGAAGGAGGTCTACGAGTACTGCAGCGCCGCCGGCATCCCCGTCTTCTTCGATGCGACGCGCTTCGTCGAGAACGCTTACATGATCCAGATCCGCGATCCACGCTATCACGACGTGAAGATCAGGGACATCGTTCGCGAGATGATGCTCTACGGAGACGGCTGCACGGTGAGCGGCAAGAAGGACTTCCTCATCAACATCGGCGGCGTCCTCTGCTTCCGCGAGAACGCCCAGTGGGCCCAGGCCGCCGAAGAGATGCTCCGCGTCTACGAAGGCAACGTCACCGACGGCGGACTGGCCACCGCCGACCTCGCCGCCATCGCCCGCGGCGTCGAGGAGATGGTCGACGATCGCTACATCGCCTCTCGCGTCGAGCAGACCCAGTTTCTCGGCGAGCTGCTCATCGAGGTCGGTATCCCCATCGTCCTGCCGCCCGGCAGCCACGCGATCTTCCTCGACGCACGGCGCTTCCTGCCCCACATCGATCAGGACGACTTCCCCGCCCAGCGACTCGCCGCCGAGATCTATGTGGAGACCGGCGTCCGCGCCATGGAGCGCGGCAACGTGTCAAAGGGCCGCGACCCCAAAACAGGCGAAAACTACCGGCCCGCCCTCGAGCTGGTGCGCCTTACCATCCCGCGCCGCGTTTACACCAACGACCACATGCAAGAAGTCGCCGAAGGCATCAAGCGAGTCTATGAGAGAAGAGAAGAGATAAAAGGGCTGAAGTTCGTTTACGAGCCGGAAAAACTGCGGTTCTTCCAGGGCCGATTCGAGGCTATGTAGTTGGGAAACTCGAGTCTGATATCGAGATTCTGAGCTGGGGACTTCAGAACTCACTCTGAATTATCGAAGCCGATTCAAAGAGTCCCTCATCCGGGGATTGTGGAACCGCGAAGTGATGTTGAAAAGCGCCTGATCGCTCCGCTTCCAAACTCCCGAATGAGAAAATCGTTTAATCGGCTTCGATAATTCCTGCTCGGACCTCCCCAAGTCAGAATCCCGATATCAACTTCAGATCACGATTCCCGGATTCCCGAACTCCTAGTTCCACACAACATTAAACTGCACAAAGCCCCAATACGTCGTCTCCTTCCCATCCTCAAACGCCCGAATCACCTGCGTCGCAAGATCTTGCGGCACAAAGATCGAGAACCCCGCCAACAACGACGCGTACTTCACGATCGGCTTCCGCGTAACCAGATCCGCCTCAAAGCCCAGCCCCCGCATCCCGTCCCGCTGCTTCGCCGTCTGGAAGTAGTGAAGATCGAGCATCAACTGCCACTGTTTCGGCAACCGATACAGACCGCGCGCGATGAAATCGACCAGGCCGGCACCATCGGTCTGGGCCGGCAACAAGAGGAAGTAGTCCATGTAGCCGTAGAACTTGTGGTTCGTCGCGTACAGCGTGTTGAACGCGTTCTTCCAGTCCGAGCCTTCTTCGTCGCCCGACAGGTAATCTACCTGCGCGGCCAGCGACCAGACTCCCGTGTCCCATCCCGCTTTGCCGCTCAGGAAAAACGCGCTCCGATTGTCGCCGAACTGGTAAGCGCCGGCTCCATCGTAGATGATGTTGTCAGCTTTGCCGTGCGCCCTCAAATTCACGGTATACGATTCACGGGTTATCGCCTTGCGATCGTGCACCGCCGTCAACTCGAGCGCTCCTCCTTGCATCGGGTAGCTGGCGAAGCCGCCCACCAGCCATCCGTCAGCGTCCAGTCCCTCATTCAGTTGCGGGTCAAGCCCGATCACGAGAATACTGTCCCGCTCCACGAGGTTCATCCAATAGAGCTGCGCTGTGACATCGCCAAACAACCCGGAGCCCAGCACGCCATCGAATGACCGGCCCGGATTGCTCCACTCGACCGAACCGATCAGGCGCTGGTCGGCGATGGCATAGATCTGCCGACCCAGCCGCAGGTACATGTCATCCGACAACAGATCGAGATAACCCTGGTGCAGATCGAAGTTGTCCGCACTCGCGTCGGTCAGCGTGTTGAACGACTCGCCCCACGCCCTCACGTCCTGTATCTGCACGTAGGCGCCCAGCCAATCGATCAGACCCACGTTCACGCCGGCCCGCACCCGCGACAGCACCGCTTCGTCGGTGCCGATGCCCGTCGTCCGTCCGTCTAGCTCCCCGCGCAGCCGCACCTGCCCGTTGAACTTGAACGTCGGGCCGTCGTCCTGACCGTAAAGCGCACCCGTCCCCAGCGGGAGCGCTAGCGCCAGGCATATGGCGGCCCCACGCAACAGTATCCTTCGGCTCATGAGTTCCTCCCGGAAGCGAAGGTCAGATGATGCTCATGGCAGTTTTCGTTGGATGGGGCTTTAGATATTTCGCACAAGGAGGTCGCAAATAATACTCCCCTTCTCACCACCCGGCAACAGGCCCGGTAGCTCTAGGATGTCTCAGGCCGCTTCCCGGCTCCGCGCCTCGGCCTTTCGGGTCTGCAACGCCCGGCCGGCGACCAGTCCCAGCGCGTAGGCGCACGCCAGACCGACGACCACGACGCCGCCCCAGACCGAGACGGGCAGCAGGTACGACGCGTTGCCGCCGTCGGTAGCGATCAAATACACCCACTCGTCCAGCGCCAGGCGCAGCAGCGCGAACGTGACGACGATCGTCAACACCAGCATCAGACCGTTTCGTCTGACAATCTCCGGTGGCGTACTGTAACGTTCGGAAATGTTACTTCTCATCTTCGTCACGGCACGGCTGTGAAATGGGCGTGAATGCACAACCAGCGGCCGTTCTCCTTCACGAAGATTCGCGTCGATTTCCCTCGCGTGGAGAAACGTTCACCTTCCTCCACGCCCGAGTCGGTCCAGTAGTACGTGATCCACGCCACGTCACCTCGGATCGTCACCTGCGGCTGATGCATTTCGGTGTGCACGCCCGGAGCGCGCCGCACCCAATCGGCAACGCCTTGCACTTCCAGTTCCTTCCCCTCCGCCCTGTACACATCGTTCTCGCCGAAGACGGTGATATCAGGATGGATGTAGCTCGCGTAGCGCTCCACGTCCCCTTCTTCGATCGCCGCCCACATGTCCACCAGCGTCGCCTTGATCTCGTCCGCAACTGTGCTGGACGTCCAGGCCCCGCCCTGCGCATGAGCGGCGGCGCACCATCCCAGCAGCAAAGACAATGTCATCAACGTTCTCATAACCACCGCCTATCTCGAACGGCGCCTCACACCTTCCAGCGCCCCTTCGATGAGGTTGTACGCCGCCTTCAACGATTTCCCGCCTGGATCATCCTCGAACGACGGGGTGGACGCGATACCCAGCCCCGCCACCTTCTCGTACTCGAACATCTCGGTCAGCGCCGCCGCCAGCTCCAGGCTCGTTGGACCGTTCGGCACGTTCAGCGAGTGGCCCTGCACCTCGGACGGATCCAGCACGTCCATATCGATGTGGATATAGATGACATCGGTAAGCCTCGAGAGCCGCTCCATCTGGTGATCGATCATCGGTGTCAGATCTCGAATGTCATCCACCGTGATGTGCTCGATCTCCGACCGATCGATCAGCTCCTGTTCCAGTGGATCCGTGTCACGAAGCGCCGCCATCACGATGTATCGGGTGGGTAGCGCCGGGTCGAGACCCGACTTCAGCCGAAGATTTGTCAACGCCATCCCCGCCGACACCGCCACCGGCATACCTCCCAACATCCCGCTCAGCGTCGTCTCGGGAGTGTTGAAGTCGCCATGCGCGTCCACGAACACCAGGCCAACCCTCAGCGGTCGACGCGTCGCGCCCGAGTGCTGGAATCCGCCCAGCATACCCATCAACGAGCTGCAATTCGCCAGCAGCCCCACCGACAGGTACCCTTCTTCGCGGTTCGCCGCGATGATCTCCGCCAGATGGCCGTTGGCCAGACCCAGCCGATGCCATTCGCCGTAGTCCCGCTGCTCCTCGGAGGTCAGCTCCACCGTGCTGATCGGCTTCAACATCACGCCGCCGTCGGCGAGCATCCGTTCCAGACCGCCCTGCTCCAAGTAGTTCGGGGTGTCCGATAGCTCCGCTACGTTCCGCGCGCCCGTGTACGGCATCTTCACCAGCGCGACCTTCAGGGCCCCCTCCGGCGATGTATAGCTCTGCGCTGAAACCGCCGTCGGGACGAGCAGGCACGCCAACACGATCAGGCACAACGTTTTCATCAGACCCTCCATTCGATCGAGGAAGCCACGCACCCATGGCTTCGCTCACATCTTCCTCAGGCAATGGCTCGTAGGTGTCGGTCCGCGTATCGAGCAGGACGAACACACCGATAGCGATCAACAGAAACGGAAGCACGTAGCTGCCGGCCCGTTGTATCCAACGCGACACACCCTTACGGTTCAGCAGCCAATACCCAAATCCGCTCAGCACCACCGCCCCCGCCGCCACCGTCAGCAAGATCACGGGCTCATACCCGCTCTGCGTATCAGCGAAGATCGACAGGTATACGACGAACGAGTCGCCGCTGTTGGCAAGCATCACAAGGAAGACCGACAGCAGCTGCTGGACACCCAGCGCGATGGGGATCAGCCCCAGGTAGCCCAGGTAGCGCGCCGGCGCGAAGTCCGCCACGCCGCCCAGCGCAAAGGCTACACCCAAAACCACCGCGACCGCGGCAAGGTATCCGATGGCCGAGATCTTCTTCGAGAACCCGGGGCTGGCGTAGAAACCGAGCAGGATGAAGAGGTTGTCCAGGCTCGTGGAGACGAACCCCGCGCCGGCGATGGCGATCACGGCGAAGATGTCGACCTGAGGATTCATCGCGCTCCCTAGGCAACGGCCGTCGCTACCCGCGGGACGCGACGGCCGTCATGACGACTCGCGAGCGTCTTCGCTTCAGTCCTGAGCGCCAAGCAGGCCGTCCAATATCGCGCCCCAGTTCTCCGGATGCGCCCAGGCCTCCTTGTATATGATCTTCCCGCCCTTGTCTATTATGTAAGCGCTGTTCGGAAGCTGCCCATAGGTTCTGCGCACCGCGTTGTCCATCTCGTCGATGACGACGGTCGCGCCAATCCCTAACTCGCTACACGACTTCTTCGCCAGCTCCTCGCGCTCCTCGTAAGTCTCCGGCTGCTCCACATCCTCGAACCTCATCTCACCTGCGTGGGCCTCGCGCTGATACAGCACGATGAACAGCACGTCCGCTCCGTACTGCTCTCTCACCTCTTCAACGTCGGCGACCCGCCGACGAAACGGTGGTCAAGTGTAGGAACCGAACTCCATGACAACCGGCCGATTCGTGTAGGCCTCGCTGAGCGTGAACTTTTCACCATCTACAGTTAGCAGCGTGAAATCGGGCGCGACCTCGCCCACCAGCGGCGGCGTGACGGTGAATTCCTCGAAGCGGGCGCTTTGAG
The DNA here is from genome assembly GCA_039586795.1 of Gemmatimonadota bacterium. Taxonomy (GTDB): domain Bacteria; phylum Gemmatimonadota; class Gemmatimonadetes; order Palauibacterales; family KS3-K002; genus Kutchimonas. The sequence continues at coordinate 16,294 of JBDHJS010000038.1, read as the reverse complement.
CCAACGCGTCAGTTGGAACAAGCAGCGCCGTCAGCAGAACCGCGGCAGGCAGAGTTCCAGGGATGATGTCCCTTGCCTTCACTGTGCACCTCCGAACGGCAGTGACAGCGGGGCTACGCGAATACTAGCGCGCGTTAGCTCCGTCAGCCAGAACGTGCTGCGGCGAGCCTCAGTCGTGGTGATCCGCCGGCCGCAAGTCTTCCGCGCCGGGCAGAATTCCAACCAGTCGACTGGGATCGTGGATCAGGATCGGCAAGTGCTGCGGACAGATCCAGAAGTCCGAATCTCGGTACGCCAACCGGATTAGCGGCGTCTCGTCCGCTCCACGCTTGCAGGCAAGGCACTCCGCGTTCTGGGCATCGCTCATTCAATACACTCCTATCACAAGTTGAGATTAATCTCTTGCATCCGCCTTCGCCCGCGACTGATAGACCGCGGCCACGAAGTACAACTCGGCGATGAGCAACGGCAGCAGGACCGGGCTCACTTTGCCGACGGCGTATATCAACACCAACAGTCCCCCAACAACCGCGTTAACAAGGATCAGCCGCCTCAGCAGAACGGGGTTATCCCGCGACGGGAGCCACAGGTTTAGGAAGCCCAGACCGACCATCAACAGACCCGCGGCCAGGACCATGCTTTGATGGATCTCCATCATCGTCGACTGCAACCCGAAGGGTTGGTCGAAACTGAACTCCTCCATCAGCACCGTGATCGATTCGCCCTCGGGGGTTGCGATCCGGACCAGGAGGCCCGTGACCACCAGTACACCGACCACGATCAGCGCGACGGATCCGGCGACGAACGACCGATAGCCCGTCTTCTGCGTACTATCCGACACTTGCATCTCCCTATCCGCTACCTGCGATGAGCTCGACCCAGATGCCATGAGCGTCCGCCGGCGGCACGAGACCCGGCTCCCCGCTCTGCTTTGAAGTCGGGTCAACAAAAACAGTCACGCCGAGGATACGCAAGTCGCCATCCGCAGCCGGTCGTTCCACTAGATAGATTGAGCCATCCCGAATACCCAGGCCGCGCCCAACGAAGCCTCCCGGATACCGAGCCTTGCTACAAGCGATGACCAAAGGCGTACATCATCTGCGCAACCTAATCAACGTCGGAAACCTCGACCCACGCCGCCTTCAACCCCCGCGCGCCGTCCACCGAGATCAGTTCCAGCTGCGAGCCATCAACATACTTGATGTGCGTGTTTCTTATCCCGCTCGGATGACGGTACCCCGGCTTCAGGCTGAAGCCCAGAGAATCACTGTAAGTAGACTGCGCAACTTCCAGATCCGCGACCGCGACGGGTACATGGTCGAGTCGCACGACGGCGGAATCCGAGCGGCAATCCGTAACCGACGCCTGCCGACCGTCATCGCTCGCGGTGCATGCACCAACGATTGCCGGGAGAACGACAAGTACGCGCGCCGCGCGCAGCGTCAAACGCCCAACGCCTCCGCTGCTACCTCGTACTTCTCGGGCCTGACGTACAGTATGTACCCGAAGTTCCCGGCCCCGGCGGCCACCGCGCTCGACGCGTACACGTTGACGTTGGCGTCGTATAGCTTCTGGTGAATCCCGGCCAGAACGCCCACATCATCGTCGCCCTGCACCAGGAACGCGGAATGAGGACCGAGCAACGTGAAGCCCGCCCGGTCGGCCTCGGCCTTCAACCGCGCTGAGTCGTCCGGGAATATGGTGAGCTGTGTGGCGTTGGGTCCCACAGGCACTGCTGTGAAGGCGAGTAGATTGAAGCCCAGCTCCGCTAGAAGGGCGAGCAGCTTGTAGGCCTCGCCAGGCTGGTCCTCGATGTGTGTATTATAGTAGTCGACTCGGCGGATGCGCGTAGCCATGGAGGCCTCCTGCTGCACGTGTGGCATGGAGTGGTGGTGTTTCCTCTAAGCTGCGCACAATCACCCTTAAACGGCAAGTGATTGATGATATGACCGATACCCCCAATCCAGAACTCGTTCAGCGGCTCGAGCGCTGCGAGATCGCGGCGTGGGGCGACTTCTACCGCTCAGCCCCAGAAACCAGTCGGCGAGCCTGCGCCGTGCAGCTCCAACGGGTCGCCGGCGCTTCAATCGCAATCGCCGCCAACGTCGATGTTCTAGCCCTCAATCGGGCGGAAGGCCTCGGTCTGGAGCGTCCGGCAACTGCGGATGACATCGATGAGATTCTGCGGATGTATACCAGCGCCCACGTCCCGCGCTTCTTCGTCCAACTGGCACCCTCGGCTCAACCGGCTGACATAGTAGCGCTTCTGGAGAACAAAGGCTTCAGCCACTACAACAACTGGGTCAAGCTCTACCGTGACGTGTCGCCGCCTCCCTATGTGAGCACGGACCTGGAGGTAAAGCTTATCGATGCCACCCATGCCGCCGAGTTCGGCCGCATCGTCACCTCCTGCTTCGGGTGGCCCGAGTCTATGGAGGACTGGGTCGCCGCGCTGGTCGGTCGGTCCGGCTGGCGGCACTTCGCCGCCTTCCATGGCTCGAAACCCGTCGCGACCGGGTCGCTCTTTGTCGATGGTGATTGCGGCTGGATCGACTTCGCCACGACGCTCCCCGACTACCGCGGCCGCGGCGGACAGGGCGCGATCCTCACCCGCCGCATCCGTGACGCGGCCGAACTCGGGTGTAGCACGATCGTCGTCGAGACCGCGGAGGACCGGCCGGACAAATCGGCGCCCTCGTACCGCAACCAGATCCGCTATGGCTTCAAGGTGGCCTACGTGCGGCCAAACTATATCTATGAGATGAAGTAGTTACAGATCGGCATCACGCCCCCGGGCAGCTACTTCTTGCGGCGCGCGAACTTGAGCCCCGACCAGGTCTCATCGATCGCGCAGATCTTGTAGTCCACCAGCCCGTTGGACAGCCCCGCACCCCGCACGTCGTTTTGCGTTAGGTCCGTCGACACACCGGACGCCTTCTTCGGCCAGGCGATCCACATGCCACCATCGCCGACCTTCGACGCCATTCCTTTGATTCGCCGACTCAGCTCCGACCGCGACTTCGTGAACCAGATCGTCAGGTCCGCTGCGCCGGCGCGTCTCTTTAGAACGACGCCATGGGGCAGCGCCCCCAACGTCTTCTCGAAGTCGGCCGGCGCCCCGACCAGCGCGACCTTGAAGTCCACCTTGATTCCCAGCTTCTTCGGCAGCGGCGTCCCCGAATAGCCCGCCAACGCCGATTCCGGCACCGCAGGATCCTTCGGCGGTTTGGCGATCGCTTGCTTCAGCGCACCGCGGATCCCGCGCCAGGTAGTAAACTCCGCATCTGGCACCTGCTTCTTGATGCCTGCCAGTTTCTTCGGATCGCCCTCGACGAAGACGATCGGCACACTACGCGTTGACTTGAAGCTTCTCAGCCCGAGCGCTACGTCGCGCCCGGCCGATGGGATGCGGCCCAGGTCGATCACCACCGCGTCCGGCGGCCTGCGTCTCAACTCCTTGAACGTGTCCTGACTGACCTCGCCGAAGTTCACCACATAACCCGCGTCGCGGAGCTTCGCTGTCCGCTCCTTGCCTTCGGCAGCGTTCCAGCAAACCAAGCGGATGCGCTTCCTGGACATCAATCCAATCCCTACTGTCGATCACTCATGCGGTGACTACGCGTCCCGCTCATCGACCACCGTGTAGCACCGACCCGCTAGCAAGTTGTCGAGGGCGAGGAAGAGCGGCACCGGAAGACGGTCCCAAGCAAACCAGCCGACGCTCGACATTTCATGCGCCGCTTTCACCTCCGGCTCCCCGCCACTGTACTCCGCCTCCATCCAGACGGTTATGTAGTGCTTCCCTTCGTCCTCGAACACGTCATTGGTCATGCCCCGAAACCGCACATCGCGCACCTCGACCCCGGTCTCTTCCCACGTCTCGCGCACCGCGCACTGCTCGGGCGTTTCCCCAAACTCCAGATGGCCCCCGGGCGTCGACCAGCTCCCGGCACCGTGTACCCCTTTCCGACGCAGCAACAACACTTCGTCGCCTTTCCTTACGATAATCCCGACGCCGACCCTGGGGTTCTCACGCATGCTGTCGCACTATCATGATCGTTCCTCAATGTGGTACAGCACCACATACGGCGTGTCGTACTCGTCGCGGGTGACACCCACCAGTTGGTTGCCGATGATCCGCGGTGCCGGCATCCTGCCGACGTCGGTCTGCACCGCTCCCAGGTAGCGGCCTTCGGGGTCGAAGACATCGAACCGAATGCCCCTGACCGACAAGTCTTGTTCGGTCGCCGAAGTCTGCATGACCCAAACATACCCCTGGTCATCGACGACGAAACTCTCGAACGCCGGCTTCACGTCCGGAATGCGGGCGATGATTTCGTTCGTCACCTGCTCACCGAACCGCGTGAATCTGTCGCGCACCGCCTCCCGGTCGTCGTTCCCTACAGGAAGGGGATCGTAATCACGCTCGAGGATACGGACCGTATCGCCGGCAAGGCGTCTATGGTACAGGCGGTACCCGTCGTTTGCAGCGAACCAGATCCCATCAGCACCGTCGAAACGCCAGGCGAACTGGGTCGAGAATGGAATGCCGACTATCGAGGAACCGCTTTGTGTGTTGATCCTGAAACTGGAAGCGGAAACGTCATGGTAGGGAAGCTCGAAGGTATCGGTCGCAACGATACCCCCTGCGACGCTGTGCCCGATGTAGACGCGCTGCGTACCTCCCAACGCGGCACTCCTGAAGAAGCTCGGCTCGTACAGCCGCCCCGCCCGATCGAAGCCACCGCCCCAATTGTAGCTCCAACCTCCGATCTGCCGCGGATACGAATCGAGGAAGTTGCCCGCTGTGTCGAAGACCGAGTAACGAGCATTCCTCACGTCCACTACCCAAAGATTGCCCTCAGGCCCCCAGTCCATACCGATCGGGTTAACGAACTCGCCCGGCCCCTGACCCGCTCCACCTAACGTGCGTATGTGCTCGCCCGTCGGCGCGAATACTCGCACCTCCCTCGGCTGCCGGTCGAGCACGTAGATGCGCCCCAGTTCGTCCAACGTCACGTCCCAAATGTCGCCGAACAGCACCACCGGGTCCGCCGCATCCCGGGAACCGATCCGTACTTGCTCCACCGCCGTCCACGCGTCTTCCGGGCCCCACAAACTCGCGGCGCTGTTGTGAATCACGATTGTACCCGACTCCAGTGTGTCAACGCTGAAGTGCTCCGATCCCGAACCCGCACCGCCGCACGCTGCGGTCGTAAGAGAGACCAGGGCCGCGAGCGCAGCCCTCGTCTGTAGTCTGAACCATCGTGTCATGCTCACTCGCTTTTCTTAAGAACCCCTTCTTAACCCGCACACTCTTCCGGCTAGTCCAGCCACGGAGGGTGCCCAATCAAGATCGTCTCCAGTCGCGAATTGACCGTTGCCGCGTCGACCCGCTCGGCGTCACGCTTGCTTGCTCTTGTAGATCGAGATGATGCCCTTGATGATGAAGAACGTCCCCAGGCCATCAAAGAAGAAGTTCAGCGGGGTGAAGTCGCCTAGGAAGACAGAGCCGCCAAGCACGAACCCTATCCCGATCAAAATCGCGCCTGAGATGATGTCGCGCATATCTTCCTCCTCTGCAGGTCAGTGTCCTCCGCTAGATCCCGGCGGTGGGGCGAACAGCGAAAGGTCGGGTCGTTTGTTACTGCCGGTGAGCGAGACCATCTCGTAACGAACGCGACCCGCGCCGGTTATCGCCCACTTCGGAACGCGGAGATTCCCGTAGCGTTCCAGCGGCCCGAAGGCATAACTGTATTGGGTCGTCGCCCAGACTACGGGCTCATTGCGCGTGTTGAGAAGGATCCAGCCGTGAATCTCGTCGTCGGGCCCGCGGAACTCCAGGCCGGTGGCGCCCGGAACATCCTTCATCGGACCGTACTGCACATGATACAGACTGTCACCTCGGGCAATCGCTCTCGCCAGTCGGTAGATGCTGTACGGTGCTCGCTCCATCGCATTCTCGTACGCCTCGTCGCTAGCGTACGAGAACTCACCGTTGATGATGTTCCAGTATCGATACTCCGGACTATAGGCCCGAATCCGCTCGTAGATCTCACTCTCCATCGTCACGTACGAGCGCGGTCCGGTGAGATCCAGGATTTCGTTCTCTAGATAGATATCGGGACGGCTGTAGATATCCCACTCGTGAACGAAATGAACGCTCTCGAGCTCGCGCCAGATTTCCAGGCCTCCCATCGCCTCGACCATTGCCTCGGCGTCCGCTATGGCGATGGGATCGCCGCGCAGACCGGACGATTCCTGGGCCTCCGCGCGAACGACCGTGAACGATGGGAAGCACAGAAACACCGCAAGAATGCCCTGCAGGAACCTGATCCGCCGATCATGCTTGCTCGAGAAAATCACCGCGCCTCTCAACTTTCGTCAGCGTTTACTGCGTCCTCTGCCGGCGACTGCGCAGCCAGCGCCAGCCGCTTGAGCACGTCCCCCATCTGCCGCCGACGCAGCCGCGCCCAACCCGGCAGACGAAGCGCGCCCATCGCGAACACGCCAAGCCCCATCGCCGACAAGAAAGCGGCCCCGACTAGCGAGCTAGAGTCGCCAGACCCGACGGCCACGGCAATCACCATCGCCGCTGCGCCGCCCAGAGACGCGAGCCCCGCCGTCATGAATCCTCGGGCAGCACCCTTCACCGTCTGCAATCTTACACGGTGCCCGGATTCCGTCGGCTCGACCAGCGCCTGCAGGTTACCGTTCGTCCATTGACGGAATGGGCCATCGTACTTCACCGACCCGCGGGCGTCGAACGTTTCCCGCAGATCCACCACCAGGCGCTCCCATTCTCGATCGGAAAGTTGCCGCTCGAGCTCCAGCGTCTCGCCCACACCGATCGTCAGCCCCAGGTACCGCCGGGACGTCGGCCGCCCCGCCCGCTCCAACGACCGTGCCGCTTGCGCCACCAGCTCGGGCGGCAGGCCTACCTCGCTGCCGATCTCCTGAAGCTCGGCCAGCGTCGGCCCCTCCCCCGAGGCGAGCCGGCGCCGGGCGGCCCGCTGCGCCTCGACGGCTCGCTCGAAGATCGCCGTCACTTCCTCGTCCGTGTATCGCCGCTTGCTCATAGTCTCAGAAGATCGGCAGAGCCGCCGCCCGTGGCAAACGTCGGCCCTCCCTTGACTCCCGCTTGATGGAGTCACGCAAAGCTGGATCGGCAGCACACAACGAAAGGGGGACCCGATGCCAAGCTCTCGATCAGCCAGCCTCAGCATCCTCGCCATCCTCGTGGGTCTAATGACCCTGCCAGACGCTGGCTCCGCACAGATCGTCCTGGTCCCGGCCAACCCGCTGACCTTCTCAGACAGCCCAGCGCTTCAGGACGTGACCGTGTCCCAGCCTGACATGCGGCCAGCCACCAAATCAGAGGACATAGCTCTCACGCTTTCCCTCTTCGGCACCCTCGTACCCACAGCTGCGGGGCTTCTCGTCTGGGCGACTCGGGGTGACCAGCTTGTCCGGGAATATGGTGCCAACGGAGATCTCTATCGCGAGTATTACGCGGCCCCGAACCCCTTGCTGCCGGTCTTGCTGATCGCCGGCGGCCTGCTAATCGGGCCGTCACTCGGCCACTTCTACATCGGTGAATTAGGAAGTCTGCCGCAGCGCTTCGGAATTATCACCAGCACCGCGGCGATAGCCTACCGCGCCGGGAAAGAGGTCGGAGAAGACGACGTCTACGCGGGAGCCTTCGCGGCCGTGATGGTCGGATTGGCCGGTTGTGGGTTGTTGGTGATCGAAGCGATCGCCGACATTGGCCGAGTGCCGGGCGCCGTCCGTCACTACAACGAGACGGTCAACTCATCATTATCGATTACCCCGACGTACTCACCGGGTGCAGGCGTCGGGCTCCGACTCGACGTATCGTTCTGAAACAGGCCACGGCCTCGCAGGCACAAACGGTTCTACTACTTGGGCGGCCACGATGGCAGACGACTGAGATCCTTGCTCAGCTGATCCAAGAGACGGGAATCATGCTCGTCGGCGCGCATCGGTGTAATGACGATATAGTTCTGAGAGTACAAGACTACGTCCGAATCGGCGGCTGGCATCGATGTCAGCTCGCCGTACTGGATGGCCCAAACTGAAGTGACTTCATCGCCACCCTCTGGATCACGGATTTCGCCCAGACGCTCGAGCGACATAGCGTCGACCAGACGGGCACGGCGAGCTACCCGGACACCCGCTATCTGAGATGGCGGAAGTTGGGGCAAACCGACGGTGAGATACGTTTGCTCCGGGAGTGACCTGACGATCTCGCTCTGCGCTAGCTCGGCCACCCACCGCGAAAGAGCATCGACCTGTTCCGGCGAATCGTCATCGAGCCCGGAAACGGCAAGCGCCGGAACTCCCATATACGCGGCCGCCCGCGCGGCACCGATCGTTCCAGAGCCGAGCCACGCATCCGCCAGATTGGCCCCGCCGTTCGGACCCGAGATGACCAGGTCAGGTGGATCCTCAACCATGATCCCGCCGACGCCGACGGCCACGCAGTCGGCTGGGTATCCATCGACCACGTGGATTTCCAACCTGTGCAGCCCGTTGCCCGCCTCCGAGATGTGCTCGAGCCTTGACTCGAGCGTCATTTTGCGGTTTAGGCTCATGATGTGCGTGGTCCCGCTTCGATCTTGGTTCGACACGACGATGTAGACCTCGGCGAACCGCCGTAACTGCTGCGCGAGCGGATACACACGCTCTTCCACCTTTTCGATCCCATCGTCGTTGGTGAGGAGGATCCGCATCGGGCCCTCCTCCTGACCGCTCGCCGTCACCGGGAAGACCAGCGCGGTCAGCAAATACAACACCACGAACATCGAGCAAGGCCTTACAGTCCATTGCGACGCTGTGAAACTTTCGAATCGGATCTTGTTCACGTTTTCCTCCAATACTTAACGGGCCAGTAGCCGCTCGATAGTCGAATCAGGATAGCTCAGTAGTCTGCCGAACCGACGCGCGATTTCGGTCCGCGCCTCTCCACGGTACTCGCCCAGCTCCTCGAGCCGTTTCTTGTCGGCCTTGATCGCCTGGTATTCCTCGAACGTGGACGCGTGGCACAAGAGCAGTACGTGCTTTCCTTCCGTGAGCTCGGCCGAAAACAGGTCGGTGACCAGGAAGTCGGTCTCTCGGTACACCTCGACATTGTGCTCCCCGGCGATGCGGATCGCATCATCGACGACTCGATCCATCTCGTCGGGAGGTAGAGGCGCACTCAATGCCAGTCTCTTGACCCCGTAATCGACCATCTCCGACATGGCCGCAAACGTGCCCATGTTCCATGACCGTTGATCCACGGTCCATTCTTGTGATCCGTCCGCGCCCGTTCTCTCCCCGCCGCTGCATCCAGTGGCGAACAGGACCACAACCGTCGTTCTATACAGGCTCTTCCCTAGAGCCGATCTTGTAGTTGCGGTATCGCCTACCGGCAAGTCTGCTCGTCGAGCCGTAGAAACCGCGCCGCGTTTTTGCATAGGATGTCCCGTCTCTGCTGGTCCGTGAGGAAGTCCACCTCGAGGATCGCGTCGATCCCCTCTTCTAGGCTCCCATCGGAACCAAAGAGAACCCGATCCCCAAATCCGAAGATTGACGCTTCCTCTTATGTAGTGACCGGGCCGGTCTCACCTTCCGGTTCGGCAAAGATCGGCCGCGGTGATGTTGTCGCGGCGAGATGGTCCAGGTGCCCGGCGAACTCGTCGGTGAGGTGGTGTCTCCGAAGGGCGAGAGCGGCCTGGATGCCTGGGTATCCGATGACGTCGGCAATCGCCCTCTCAAAACCACGCCAGAAACGAGGATCCAGGGTACCGTCCTGGAAGTGCAGGTAGGCCGATTCGTAGAGCCTGAAAATACTGCCCACATGGCTAAGGAATTGGACTCGCTCAACAGTATCGAGGTCATCGAGTCCGTTGAGGGCTCGTGAAAGCAGTGTCGCCCATTCCCGATCCTGAGCCTGCGCCCGCAATGCGTGACCCAACTCGTGCACGGTCGCTTGCTGAGCTGCCAGACGAGCCTGCCGCGTGTTCTGACGCACCTGGATGGCCAGGTACAGAAGAGATGCGACGACCGCAACGGCCCCGAGAAGCTCAGCGATCGCTGCTAATGCTTCCCACTGCAATTTCGCCCACCCCCTCTCGCAGGGCACAACCAAATCGTCGTGCGTTTCAATTGCGCGGCGCCGATCGCGCCCGTCTATCATCCGCCCTGCGCGTTCTGCCATCCTCAGTCTTCATGCCAAGGCGACCCCGACCGCGAGACCGACACCATAGAACAGGTGGTTGGCCAGGCTGGAAAGGGGAGCCTTGATGCCGTCTGGCGAGCGCCTACCAAAGACTCCCAACCCCATGGAAGGGAAGACGAGGAAGTTTGAGGCTACGGTGGTCGCGACGCCATAGGCAACGGCCCAGCCCGGTGCTGCGGGCCCTCCCACCAGCAGGTCCCAACCGAGTACGAAAGGGATCGCGAGAACCACACCGATGGTGTAGTGCGCCGCATGACCGTAGAACCTCTCGTTTGCGACTGGTTCTATCTCGCTTGGATGTCCGTAACGGAATCGCCCGTGTGCCCAGCCCACGGCCATCCGTCCGATCATCCCCACGTCTATTTTCGAAAGCATCCCGGCTCGGGCAAAGAGATTGTTCAACGAATCCATCGCCAACGTCCCCAACACTCCGGCTACGACTCCCGTTGCGACGAGATTCATTGCCCCTCCAATGCCCGCATGGGTGACAACACAGAATGCGGAGTCTTGATGACGGTTGTGCCGTAGTGCCACGTCTGGGTGCTGAAGCCGCCGACCGGACAATCGTAGGGCGCAGCCGGAGATATCGAGACGACCTCAAAGGCTCCGAAGAAGCGGTCCTGAATGTCCAGATTGTCAAAGACGATATCTTCGGTATGTGGGTTACTCACTGCGACCTGGCCTCACCTCCCGGCGATTCTCCGTCTGAGCAGCGCCGCAACTTACTATCGACGTCGCAGGAGCATCTATACAGCACCCTCGTTACGCCGCGTCCGGCGCGACCTTCACACCAAATGTTGGTTCGCCGTGGCGCCTCGTGCGTGAGATCCGACCATCACTGGACACTCGCCTGGCGGCGATCGGCTTCACCGGCCGGGATCAGCATAATCGCACTGAATCGCGAGACGCAAGTCGATCGACTCGGATCAGGGACGCTTACCTGGACAGGTGCGCGTCCTTGTCGGGCCGCGCGCGAAGCGTCCCAGCCGCGGACGGCGCTGGAGCCGCTGGAGGCCAGTCGGCTGGGCCGTAGGAGCGCTCATGCTGCTGGCGGCCCTCGTGGCGAGGCAGTTCGTCGGTGAAGGCGGCTGGGTGGACACTCTCGCTCAGACCGGGGCCCTGCTCATCGGAGTTGGTATTGCCGTTGAACTGGCATCAAGGAAGACCGGTAAAGCCGCTTACCGAACCGCCATCGGACTTGCGCTCGTAGCAGCGTTGCTCCTCGGCTGGGTGAACGCTGCCGTCGGCCTCATAGGGTCCGAGGATAACCGCGCCAACCTGATGTATGGCGGCGTGCTCATCGTCGGAGTGATCGGCGCCATAATCGCGCGACTCAAACCCGAAGGGATGGCCCGTGCGTTGTTCGCGATGGCCCTCGCTCAGACGTTGGTTGCCGTGATCGCGCTGGTCGGGCGGTTCGGTTCCCCTCATAGCGGGCTACTGGAGATCGTAACCGCCAACGGATTCTTCGTTGCTCTATTCGTTGGATCGGCCGTGTTGTTTCGGAAGGCGGCGCGCGGCCAACCCGATACATAGCGCGTCCGCAGCAACGCTTGTCAGGCGGCCACCTTCCTGGCTACCACGGCGAACTCGGTGCCGTCCGCGTCGAACGGCGAACCCGCCACGTCGGCGTAGAACGCCTCAATTGCCAATCCCTCTTCAACGAACTCTCTCTCCAGTCCGTCCGCGCTGAAGTATTGCAGCCAGTTGTAAACTGTGCGCGTACCTGACCGTTCGACCAGCGTGTACTTGTCAAGCACCACGCTTTCTTCTTCATACTTGAACGTGTTCAAGAACCCGTAGTACTTGTCAGGAGACCAGAAGCCATCAAGCAGATTGACCTCGTACTTCGCGGTCTCTTGGCGCTGGTCAAAGGCTGTCATTGAATACACGTCAAGGAGAACCGCACCGCCAGGTTTGAGCATACCGAGATACTTCCTGAGCATCGCTTTGCGCTGAGTTGGACTGAGGGCGCAGAAGTCACACATGATCATCAGAATGAGATCGAACAAGTCAGTTGTTTCAAACTCTAGGTAATCCTGATTCACATAGTGGATGTTCAGGCCCTTCCTGGCGGCAACGTCTCGGGCGTACTCGATTGAACGCTTCGAGAAGTCGACGCCGGTCACCGTGGCGTGCCCCTGAGCGAGCCTCTCTGCGTACAATCCTGGGCCACAGCCGAAGTCGATAATCCTTGTATTCGCACCGAGGTTGAAGTGAGCGGCGATCCATTCAACGGAGCGGTCGATGAAATCCAGTCGGCGCGAGGATACATCGATGTTCTTGTCGAGATGGAACGCGAGCATACGCTCTGACGTATGCTGATTCGTCCATAGCTCGCGAGCGGTGTAGAACTCGAATGGTCTGGGGCGGGCATTGATGCCCTCCAGTTCGTCAAACACGTCGTGGCTCCGATTCCAGGTTACGGAGTGGCCGCCTAACGGTTCCTCGTTTCAGCGGCGCCTAGACTCGCCATCCTAGCGTCGGTCTTCGTCGATGAGCGCTTGATAGACCAGGGTCCGAAGCTTGCCGTGGTCGTCGAGTTGGGTAGCGGGGATGAGCTGCGTAAGGTAGACGACCACGAGTTGCTCCTGTGGGTCCACCCAGTAAGTCGAGTGGTAAGCCCCGCCCCAGCCATACTCCCCTATCGAACCAGGCAATCCTCTGGCGCCAAGATCTTCCACGACATAGAAACCGAGACCAAAGCCGACACCGTCTGAGAACTGCAGTTCGCCGAGATGATCTACGGTCATTAGCTGTACTGTCTTTCGGGAAAGGATCCGCACACCGTCGAGCTCCCCTCCGTTCAAGAGCATCTGAAGGAATCGCGCGTAGTCGCTGGCCGTTGAGAGGAGGCCGGCGCCGCCTGAGAAGCTCTTCCGGGGTCCTTCGACGTAGGCGCCCTGGCCCACCATGTCACCGGGGTCGGGCGCGCGCTCAAGACCGCCTTGCGCATTTGCGGAATACACAACTGCAAGGCGATCGCTCTTCGCCTCGGGTAAATAGAAATGCGTATCATGCATGCTGAGCGGTTCGAGTATTCGGGTGCGTAGGAAGTCGTCTAGGGCGAGACCAGAGACGCGCTCTACAAGGGCGCCCAAGATGTCGGTTGAGTATCCGTAGATCCAGCGCTCGCCGGGTTGGGCGTCGAAGGGCAGCGTGGCCATGCGTGCGACTGTGGCGCCGATGGCCTCATCGCGATGAGCGAAATACCAACCCTGGATTCCTGCCTCAGCCCAGCGGTCACGGGCGACCCCATAGCCGTAGCCGATTCCCGCCGTGTGGGTAAGAAGGTCCCGGATCGTGATGGGCCATTCCGCGTCTACGACGTCGTACTCCCCTTCCTCCCTGGGCTCGGCGACAGTTGTGGTTCGAAACTCCGGTAGGTACTTGCCGACCGGATCGCCGATGAGCAGTAGGCCTTGCTCCTGAAGAATCATGACTCCCACACTCACGATCGCCTTGGTCTGGGAGGCAATGCGAAATATCGCGTCCTCGCGCATGAGAGAGCCGGACTCCAGGTCCCTATGACCAAAGGCCTCCATGTACGCCACCTGCCCGTGGCTGGCCACCAGAGCTACAGCCCCAGCGAGCCTAGCATCGCTCACGTAGTCCTGAAGAACCTCGGAGAGGCGCTGCAAGCGAGCCGATGAAAACCCAACGTCTTCGGGTTGGGCCCGTGGCAGACCCTGGGCAAATACAGGCCCGCAGACGACCGGGGCCAAAACGAGCCAGAAGGCGAGCAAGCGGGTACTGAGCGACATCATGGGCGACCTCGGTATTTTTGGAAACTCCAGTTCGCGTACCCATCTTTTCTGAAAGGAACGCGGCCTAGCAGCAAACGGTTGTTAGCTGGCGACCACGACCACGCCACTGATCCGTCCCTCGATCTGTCCGTCTCCGAAGCGAGCGCGGAGGGCCTCCGACGCAGCGGCCGTCGCGCGGTCGAGTCCCCCCGGCTCTCTAGCTAGTATCTCGTTGCGTAGCGGAGTACTCTGACAGTAGGCGACCGCCGGCAGTTCGGAGTCCGCTGCCACGGAGATCTCATTGCGCTGCATGAGTACGCAGCTCTCGAAGCCCGCCTCTCGAACATCGGCCTCGATCTCCGCTGGTGACCCGTGGCCGTGTGGAGTCCGTGCCAGGAACAGCGGAGGGTCATCAGGATAGAGGGTCGCCACCGCTGTCGTCACGACGTCGGCAAACTCGTTCTGGTCAATGCTGTTCCACACGTTGAACAAGAACACACCCCCGGGCCGGAGAACCCGGTGAATTTCTCGATAGGCAGCGACACGATCTGGGAAGAACATGACCGAAAACTGGCACACCACAACGTCGAACGACGCGTCCGGATACGGCAGAGCCATCACATCGGCTTGACGCCACGTCACGGGCCGAGTCGTTCCGATCTTCCGTCCATGTGCGACCATGGCCTCGTTTAGATCGGTCGCGACGATGCCACATTCTTCAGGCAAGGCTTCGGCCAGCGCCCGGGTCACCACCCCGGTGCCGCAAGCCACCTCGAGTACAGAGCTCGGTGCGAAAGCACGCGCCCGCTCTGCGAGGTCTCGGGCGTAGGGGTGGAAGATCAGGGGAACGAGCGTCGACTCGTAGAACTCGGCCACCTCAGTTGTGAACGAGCTGTCGCTCTTCGGCTTGCTCAACGTAGAATCATCCTGCGGGGACCCCTCTGCCTGCGTGTTCGCCAGCGCGCCCCTACTGCAAACAAGCGTGTAAGACCGCGGCTAGCTCAAGGTCAACTCGTATCTCTCTTCAACTACCTCCACACCCCACTTCTTGCCAGACTTCTCCTCACATTTCTTGAAACCCGCCGAGCGGTACAGACGCGCCGCAGCAGCAAGGGCACTCACTGTCCAGAGAATGACAGATCGATAACCGCAAGCCCTGCAGAACGCCACCGCTTCGGACAGCAGTCTCTTGCCGATACCCTGTCCTCTGGAACTCGGATCCACGAGGAACCAGCGGAGTTGGGCCACCAACGGCGAGGAAGCCACGATAGCGATGCAGCCGACGATGCGTCCTTCTCGCTCCGCAATCCACAGTCGCTCCCGGGCCGAAGCAGTGCGCGCGAACTCCGAAAGTGGGCCGGCCACATACGCCTCGAAGGTGTGGTCAAACCCGTAGTCTCGGGCATAGACAATGCCGTGTAGATAGACCACGTAGCCGATGTCGCCCGGCTCCAAGTCCGTCCTCAGTGTCACGACATCTCCCGAGGTTTCGGGACTTCCGGTACCTTGCATCACTCCTACAGCCTCGGCCTATAGGTTACTCGCGTCGCTTGTATTTTGGATGGGACTTGAGTGTCCGCATTGCGGTCTTCCATTCGGCGACATACTCCGCCCGAGCTTGAGGATCGACCCTCCGCCGCTCGTAGGCAGCTTCAGCCTCAAGTTTCCGGTAGCTAGCCAACCGATCCGGATCGAGTCTGCCCTCTTCCATCGCTGCCAACACTGCACATCCAGGCTCCGAGGAATGCGAGCAATCGCGGAATCGGCATTCGGCAGAAAGCTCCTCGATCTCCGGAAACGCTTGCCCCAGGCCCTCCTCGAGATCGAGGACCTTCAGCTCCCGCATGCCTGGGGTGTCGAGGAGAAGTGCGCCATCGTGGATCGGGAAGAGTTGTCGGCTTGTCGTCGTGTGCCGCCCCCTCCGGTCTCCCGGCCTCACCTCGCCCGTCTTCGCGAGTTCCGAGTCAGCGAGTCGATTGATCAACGTTGACTTGCCCGCACCGGAAGGTCCGAGGAGCGCCACCGTCTGTCCTGCAGTGAGGCTGCCCTGGAGAGCTCCGATAGCAGCTGGATCCTCTACGC
Organism: Gemmatimonadota bacterium; assembly: GCA_039586795.1. GTDB lineage: Bacteria > Gemmatimonadota > Gemmatimonadetes > Palauibacterales > KS3-K002 > Kutchimonas. The sequence goes on along the minus strand of JBDHJS010000038.1, from coordinate 223 downwards.
TCACCACCCAAAGCGGTGTACCGAAGGACACGTCTCCTACGGACGTCGTCGCAGCATCCAAATCTTGGGCGAGGTCCGACTTGGTCAGGACAATCTCAGGGGTGGCGCCACTCTCCCATGCCACTGCGAGGTACCGTTCCAGGCTTCTGAGATTCGGAGGGGTCTCCAGGGACTGCACGATCCAAAGGCGGTCCACGTTCGCGGCCAATACCTGTTGGCCTTG
>JBDHJS010000037.1:0-35201 GCA_039586795.1 Gemmatimonadota bacterium | reverse complement strand
TCGAACCCAACGCGTATTTCGGGTTTGGAAACGGGGTCATGAAGTACTTCGTCTACAACGATCCCGACTGGAGCTATGTGGGTTACGACTGGGACGATTTCGAAAAGGACGCCGAGCGGGTCGCGCAGACCCTGAACGCCACGAATCCGGATCTGTCGGCGTTCCGCGAGCGCGGTGGCAAGCTCCTGATCTACAACGGGTGGTCGGACAACGCGCAGACGTCGCTCGCGTTCGTCGAGTACTACGAGCAGGTGCTGACCGAAGACGAGACCGCGGCAGACGATGTGCGGATGTTCCTGATGCCGGGTGTCGAGCATTGTTTCGGTGGTCCCGGGCCATCCTGGGTCAATTTCCTGGATGAAATCGACAACTGGGTAGAGTCCGGAAGAGCGCCGGACCAGATCGTCGCCTATTGGCTGGACGAGAGCATGCAGCCAGCCGGGTCACGGCCGGTGTGCGCCTATCCGAACGTGCTGGAATACGACGGCGTCGGTGACCCGAGGGGTGCTGCGAGTTTCAGCTGTGTGAGGCCAGGTTAGGTCGTGCACGCACGGGGACGCCATAAAGTCCGCCCTCGAGATGGATGATAGGGGATTCATCCCGGAGCTATCGACCTGGGCGACGAATCCCTGAAACCTGTTGTCGGACGAGAGTACGGCGGGATTATTCCACCGCCTATCACGTGATCCGATCAGAGTAATGAAAGGCTGACGTCTATGGACGTTTGGTGGGGCGAGTATGAGGTTGCCGCAAATCAAACCCTGCGCTGGCAACTCGGTCCCAAGACTCTCTGGGTCACGCGTGGTGACAACGAGTGGAGAGTCGGGAGCGCTGGCGGGCAGGACCGCCTCGATGACCGGCTGGTCATTGCCGAGCCGTCGGATGAACCTGCCGGCGATGACATTGATTTCAAGCGGTTCGCGAGCCGGAGCGGGAATCGATCAGTTCGCCTCGCGCCGGCACTCCCCGACCTCGACGTGGTGGTGAAGACCACTCAACCATTCTTCGTACCGACCAGGGAAGAAACAACTCTCTACGTGTCGGTTCCTCTCTGGGTTCAGGTGTACTTGGATGGGCGCGAAGAGGAGCTGATGGATACACCCATATATAGGCCCTCGGATACGTGGTTTGGTCCAGACACCATGACCGGTGAGCTATGCTACGCCCTGCAAACAAGCGCCAGGCTTCACCTCGAGGATCTCCCTCGCAGGCCCCACCAAGCCATCTCGGCCGTGCGCATTCGGAACAGCGCGCAGTCGGTGCTGTTGATCGAGAAGCTCAAAGTACCGGTGGCACTTCTCTCGCTGTTCGCTTCGGACAAAGGCCAATTGTGGACGGAGGCCCTCACGCTCGAGTACGCAAGACCAGCGGAAGGCACCAACGTCAAGCTGGATAACAAGCCTACGCAGATCGCGGTCACCCAACGCATCGCAGGGCCACGGAAAGAGATGTCGAAGGGCTTTCTACTTGACGCTTTCGGACAGCTGTTCGTCAAGAAAGGCGGTAAGGGCCGTGAGTGAATTTCTAAGTAACCTTGGCCTGTCAGATCTTCTGGCAACTGACCGGGTACTGGACATCGTGCGCGCCGCACTCATCCTCGTCGTCGGGCTCCTGGTGGCCCGGCTCGCAAGCGGAGCGGCCGCACGGGGGCTACGGCGGCGCTTGAGTGCGCAGGAAGTCATGCTGGTGAAGCGGTTGACTTACTACGTTCTGCTGGCGCTCGTGGTCACATCGGCGCTCCATCAGCTGGGCTTCAAGGTCGGTGTGCTTCTTGGTGCCGCCGGGGTCCTCTCGGTGGCCATCGCCTTCGCGTCACAGACGGCGGTCTCTAATCTCATTAGCGGGTTCTTCTTGATCGCCGAGCGCTCCTTTGTGGTCGGCGACCTGCTTGACGTCAACGGTCGGGTGGGCACCGTCATTTCCGTAGACCTGCTCTCGGTGAAAGTCCGCACGTTCGACAATCTGATGTTGCGCGTGCCAAACTCGGAGATGATCAATGCCACCATCGTGAACCTCACGCGATTCCCTATCCGCCGACTCGATCTACAGATTGGGGTCGCTTACAAAGAGGACACCCAACGTGTCCGCCAGATTCTCTTCGACGTCGCGGACCGGAATCCCCTGTGCCTCGAGGAGCCGGCTCCGTTGTTCATCTATAAAGGCTATGGGGATTCAGCCCTCGAACTGCAGTTTTCCGTCTGGGCGAAGCGCGAGAACTTCCTCGCACTCCGGAACTCGATCAACGAAGAGATCAAGTCCGCGTTCGACGAGCATGGCATCGAAATCCCGTTCCCGCACCGAACGCTCTACACGGGTAGCGTGACAGAGCCGTTCCCGGTGCGTGTCGTGACCGGTTATGCAGGATCGGCGCCCCGATCGGAAGACGTGAGCCGGTGATATCTTGTACCGGATCGAGTTCCAGGTTGACATCCATGCGTGTCGTTCCCGCCATCTCCAGCCATGGCACTTCAGCGATCTTCTTTGACTGTGGGACGAAACCTGCAAGGAAGAGATCATGATTATGCGAAGAACGTACTTCTTGCTGTTCACTACGGTCCTTGCGGAGACGACGATGGTACCAACCCTCCCGCGACCGGAAGCATCGTCTTCCAGGCGACGACGACGGGGGACGCGCTGGATGACAGCTACGGGGTCTCGATCGACGGCTCTGCGGCGGGGACGATTGGCGCCAACGCGTCACGCACGTTCTCGGACCAGAGCCCGGGATCATTTTCGGTCTTGCTGACCGACGTGGCGACCAACTGCGCGGTCACCGCGAGCAATCACGAGAACGCCAACGTCGTGGCCGGGCAGTCGATAACCCTGTCCTTCAGTGTACAGTGCGCACCGTGAGCCAGAGGGTCCGAACGTCGAACGCGAACGTCGAAACTCGGAAGTCGATCGCCGAACAGGATTCAGACGTCGAGCGACGGCTGTCCGCTGTCGGCTGTCGGAACGTCCCGCCAACGGCGGGCCCTCTATTCCAACTCAACTCCTAGGAGCTTCCCGTGGACCTAAAGGGCGCAGTCGCGATTGTCACCGGTGGCAGTGAGGGTATCGGCAGAGCCATCGCCGAGGCTCTGAAGTACGAGGGAGGCCTCGTGACGATCACCGGCCGGCGCGAAGAGCCTCTGCGAGCCGCCGCCGATGAGATGGGCGTCGACTGGATCGCGGGCGACGTCGGGATCGAGGCCGATGCGGTGCGCACCGTAGCCGATGTGATTGCGAAGCACGGCCGCCTCGACATCCTGGTCAACAACGCCGGCTACGGGGTCTTCAAGCCGCTCGTCGAGATGGAGATGGCGGAGCTGGAGGGCGTGTACCGTACGAACGTCTTCGGCGCGTTCCTCATGGCGCGTGAGGCGGCGCGGCAGTTCGTGAAGCAGGGCAGTGGGGAGCTGATCAACATCTCTTCGACGTCGGGACTCAAGGGCGGACGCGGGAGCACGGCGTACAGCTCGTCGAAGTTCGCGTTGCGTGGGATGACCGAGTGCTGGCGTGACGAGCTTCGGCGGTCAGACGTGCGCGTCATGCTGGTGAACCCCAGCGAAGTGCTGACCGAGTTCCAGGCGAAGCTCGGCCGTCAGCAGGAAGCCAGCGCCAAGAAGCTGCGGTCCCAGGAGATCGCCGACGCCATCATCGGGGCCTTGAAGGTCGACAATCGTGGCTTCATCCCCGAGTTCTCGGTTTTCGCGACAAACCCTTTCTAAGACAGGTCCAAACGTCTAACGCGAAACCGCGCAACCCTCCAGTCCGTAGTTGAGCCAGCCGGTTCGCTTTTTTTCGGAGGATTCCTATTATCTACGGCCATGTCCGAGATCACCGCCCGACCTTTTAGCGCCTTTGCAGGCAGGATCCTGCTCGCCATGGCGGCTGTCGCCCTGCTGGCCTGTAATCCGGAGGCCAAGCAGCTGCGGCTCTCGTGCCAGGGTGGCAACGCGGCGGACTGCAACGAGCTGGGCCGCAGGCTCGTTGAGGGCGATCACGTCCTGAGAGACTTCGTCTTCGCCGCCGAAGTCCTAGGACAGGCCTGTGATGGTGGCGTGGCGGAGGGCTGTTACAGGCTTGGTCGAATGCACGAGGATAGCATGGGTATCGTGGGGGACCTGGACCTCATGATCAGCCTGTACCGGCGCGCCTGTGATGGCGATGAGGCGGAGGGCTGCTACAAGCTAGGACAGGCCTATCATGACAGCGTTGGCGTGGACAGGGACCTTAGTCTCGCATTCGAGCTGTTCGAAGAAGCGTGTGAGGGCGAGTCCATGAGGGGCTGCAACAGCTTGGGGCTCATGTACCGAGCTGGCGTGAGCGCCACTAGAGACCTCCCTCGGGCCGCAGGTCTCTTTCAGCAAGCCTGCGACGCCGATGAGATGGCCGGTTGCTACAACCTGGGCGAGTCCTATGCCAGCGGAGCCGGTGTCGATCTGGACCCCGCCCGAGCCGCTGAGCTCTACGAACAGGCCTGCGACGGCAGTGAGATGGCAGGCTGCTTCAAGCTCGGTGACCTGTACGCGACGGGCGTAGGCGTCACTCAGGACTTCGAACAAGCGGCCAACCTGTATCGCCGAGCCTGCAACAGCAGACATGCAGAGGGCTGCTACAGCCTCGGGGTCCTGTATCAGAATGGCGCGGGTGTCCCTCGGCAACCGGCACTCGCCGCATCGCTCTTACGCCGGGCGTGCAGACTTGGGTATGAAGAGGCATGTGAGAGTGAATAGCATGAGAGTGATGCTCACCGCCGAGAACCTGACGAAGCATTACAAGAGCGTTGTGGCGCTCGACGACGTCAGCTTCGAGATCTCGGACGGCATCACCGGCCTACTGGGTGAGAACGGTGCGGGCAAGAGTACAGCCATCAAGCTCTTTCTGGGTTTGATTCGACCGACGTCCGGTTCGGCAAAGGCGCTGGGCCAGAACGCCTCCGAAAGCATCGCTGTACGTGCCAGCCTTGGGTACATGCCGGAGCACGACTGTCTGCCGAGCAATGTTAGCGCCACCGAGTTTCTCGGCCATATGGCGGAGGTGAGCGGTCTTCCACCGTCACACGCGCGCACACGCGCCGCCGACACGTTGAGACACGTGGGCCTGTTTGAAGAACGCTATCGAGCGATAGGTGGTTACTCCACAGGAATGAAGCAGCGCGTCAAGCTCGCCCAGGCACTGGTACACGACCCTACCTTCGTGTTTTTGGATGAACCGACCGCCGGACTCGACCCGGCGGGACGTGAAGAGATGCTCGACCTCGTCCGCAAGACGCACCGAGAGTTCGGAATCAGCATACTCCTCTCCTCGCACCTGATGGCCGATGTGGAACGGAGTTGTGACCGGATCATGGTTCTTCAAAGCGGTCGACTGGTCCAGTCGGGCGAAGTCAAACACTTCACGAAGGAAACCGAAACGGTGTTCATCGAAGTAGATGACAACCGTGAACCTCTCATCCGGGCCTTGGAGCAACGCGGCATCGCAGTAACCTCCGACGGTCACGGACTCTACATCGAGGGGCCCGACGAATCGGTCTACGACCAGGTGAGAGATGCGTTGGTGGAGGCAAAAGCCCCGTTACGTAGGATGGCGCCCTGCCGACGGGCGCTGACCGAGTTGTTCCAGCGTGACGGTGAAGAGTTTGGGAGCGCGGTGTCATGACAAATAGCCCTCGCGGAGGTACCGTCTTTGACATCGGGTACCAGAGCTATACCGGTCCTCGCGAAGGACGGAACCGCGCCCGGCTTTCCGTAATCAAGAACGGCGTGCGGACCTCGTTAGGATTTGGCCGTGGCGTGCTTCCCAAGGTTCTCCCGTGGCTGTTCATCGGGGTGCTGGTATTCATCGCTGTCATCATGGCCCTGGTCGCTGGGGCGGCGGACAGACTCATCGGCCCCGAGGGCGCGGAACAACTGAACCTTCCCTCGCACTCCGATTACTACGGAATCGCGTCGATCATCTTCTTCGTTTTCGCTGCCGTCGGCGCACCGGAACTGTTGTGCCCGGACAGGCGCGAGGGTGTGATCAATCTTTACCTGGTGCGACCCTTAACCGGATCCGACTACGTCCTCTCTCGTTGGCTCGCCTTTTTTATGGTGATGGTGGCGGTTGCCTGGCTGCCGCAGGTCATCCTTTTGATCGGACTGATCATGGGCGACCCGCAGCCGGTTGACTACCTGCTCCAGAACTGGCTCGATATTCCGAGATTCCTCGCCGCGGGGATCCCGCTCGCCGCGTACACCACGACATTGGCGCTGCTTGTTGCAGCGTTCACGACACGACGCGCGTACGCCGCCGTCTTCCTCGTCGGGTTGTTCGTCATCACGACGCCGTTCACCACGGGTCTAGCTATGGAGATCGGTGGAACGGCGGGTCAGTGGATCTCGATGTTCAACCTGAGCAACATCCCGGTTCACGTGAATGACGTGATCTTCGGCGAGCCCAGTTTCATCACGCGTGAGGCGCCCGCAGCGGAGCTACCTGCGTGGATCCTGGTCAGCTGGTTCTTCTTGTGGACACTCGTCCCCGCAGGCGTTCTGTGGCTGCGTTATCGGCGGTTGACCCCGTGACCACGACCGGTGTAGCGCCCGTAATTAGGGTCGACCACGTATCGCGTTGGTTCGGGAGCGTTGTCGCGGTAAGCGATGTGACGTTCGACGTCGGGCCGGGCATCACAGGCTTGTTAGGCCCGAACGGGGCAGGCAAAACGACCCTGCTCCGAGTTATCACGGGCCTGGCCAACGTTTCCGACGGAACTGTGACGGTGTTTGGCGAACCGGTCCGCGACAACCCCCCGTTGTACCGGCGAATAGGTGTGATGTCGGAGCACGAGACGGTTTATGGGTTCATGAAGGGCCGCGACTTCGTGAGGATGATGGGTCGCCTCAGGGGCGTGAAGGACGAGAGCGCGGTCGAAAAGGCCATCGCTTCCGTGGATATGGCCGACGCCGCAGATCGTCGACTGGGCACATATTCCCGAGGAATGCGGCAGCGGATGAGACTGGCCGCAACGCTGGTACACGATCCAGAGGTCTTGATTCTCGACGAACCGTTGAATGGGGCCGATCCCAGGCAGCGAGTGCATTTCCAGAGCCTGCTTCGGAAGTTGGCTGCGGAAGGTCGGACCATTGTTCTCTCATCGCACATTCTGGAGGAGGTGGAGCAGGTCGCGGACACCGTACTGCTCGTCGTAAATGGCAAGCTGGCTGCGTCGGGAGATTTTCGCGCGATTCGGGTAGCACTGGACGAGAGACCGTATCATGTGTTGGTGGTTTCCGACGCGCCTCGCGAATTGGCTGCAGCCGTCGTTCAGCTCGACTCTGTCGAGGCCGTCAATGTCGATCCCGATGGCACAGTCGTCGTGCTTAGCAGGAACGTGCGTGACCTCCAGGTCGAACTGCCGCGTCTGGCGCAATCGGCTGGGATCAGCTTGCGCCGAGTTGAGCCACTCGACGACTCGCTGGAAAGCGTTTTCGGCTATCTGGTGGAGCGCTAAAGATGAGTTCCGTTTTCTACCTGACGCTGCGCCAGCTGTCCGGCAAATGGCGACTGCTGATCTTGACCGTGCTCGCGTCGTTGCCCGTGGTGATTGCGTTGCTGATGGTTAGCAGCACCGGCGCAGCGACCGTCCAGGAGTTCGAGGACGGTGTGCTCAGCGGAATCCTCGCCGGCGCGATCTCACCACTGGTCGTACTTGCCATCGCGAGTGCCGCGTTCGCGAACGAGTTGGAGGACCGAACGCTCGCGAACCTGACACTCTCTCCCATCCCCCGCTGGCAGATCGCTGTGCCCAAACTGCTCGCGGCGATCTCCGTCGCCGGGCCGTTCATGGCCATCAGCGGGTTCTTTACCGGCTATATAGCGTTCAGCGCAGACTTGAACGCGGCGGTCGCGGTCGCCGCTTCCGCCACGATCGGGGTCGTGCTCTATTCTTCGGCCTTTATCTGGCTCGGCCTCAAGACCGCCTGGGTAATCGGGTACGGTCTGCTGTACATCGTCCTGTGGGAAGGATTCTTTTCGGGGTTCGTATCGGGAGTACGGCTTCTGAGCGTCCGCTACTATTCGATCGCCTGGATGCACGGGTTCGACGAACGGCGGTTTGTAGAGGCCGATGATGTGAGCTTGGGGTTTGCGATAGTCGCCTCGATCGTCGTGTTTGCCGGTTTCTTGCTGCTGACGATCCGGCGCCTGCGCAACATGGACGTACCCTAGGGCAAGAACCGCCACGCGGCCAGCCGGACCCCACTTGTCATCTCGGGCCATCCGCCGCATCTTCCCGGCTGTCCTCGTTGCGTGGTTATTAGCCCCAAGGAGTCCATGATCAGCTTGTTGCCCCCGAGCTGTCTGGAGCACCTCGTGCCGGCCCGCTTTCGCGGGTTCCGTCCTATGCCCGGCACCCGGGCTGTATCCTCGCCGATACTTGCTCAACGCTCTTGCGTCTTCACGAACGTAGTGCGTCCTGACCGTGCGTCGTGACGAGAAGCAGCCCAACAACAGGAGGAGTCGTGTCTAATCTCACATTCCGAGCCATCAACGGAGGCGAGACCAGCGTTGGCGCTGATGCGGTGGCCAGGCTCGCCTCGGCGATCCAAGGTGAACTGCTAGCGCCCGGTTCGGCCGACTATGACGAAACGCGTGCCATCTGGAACGCTATGATCGACCGACGCCCGGCATTGATCGTCCGCTGTGCAAGCGGTGACGACGCTGCAGCAGCCGTGGGCTTCGCTAGAGAGAACGGCCTGCTGACCTCGGTCCGCGGCGCGGGCCACAACATCGCGGGTAACTCGATCGCCGATGGTGCTTTGATGATCGACCTGTCTGGGATGAATTCGGTTGAGGTCGACACGGCCAATCGTACGGCGCGGGCGCAGCCGGGAGCCACGCTGGGTGATATCGATGCGGCGACGCAGGCCCACGGCCTCGCACTGCCCATAGGCATCAACTCGACCACCGGAATCTCCGGCCTCACCCTCGGCGGTGGGTTCGGCTGGCTGAGCCGCAAACACGGCCTGACCATCGATAACCTGATCTCGGCCGATGTGGTCACGGCTGCAGGAGAGAAGGTCACCGCCAGTGCCAGCGAGAATTCCGACCTCTTCTGGGGGATCCGCGGCGGTGGCGGCAACTTCGGGATCGTGACGTCGTTCGAGTTCAACTTGCACCCGGTCGGTCCCGAGGTGCTGGCCGGCCTGATCGTTCATCCGTTCAACGACGCGGCTGACGTCCTGCGCCAGTACAGGGAGTTCGTGGCCTCGGTGCCCGAAGAGCTCACGGTCTGGGTGGTGCTGCGCAAGGCGCCGCCGCTGCCGTTCTTGCCGGAGGACGTGCACGGGAAAGAAGTCCTGGTGATCGCAGCTCTGTACAATGGCGACATGGCGGATGGCGAAGCGGCAATGGCGGGTTTGCGGGCGATCGGCAATCCGATTGCCGACGCGATCGCTCCACACAACTTCATCGACTTCCAGGCGGCGTTTGATCCGCTACTCACACCGGGCTCACGCAACTACTGGAAGTCGCACGACTTCACCGAGCTAAGCGATGACGCACTGGATATTCTCCTCGAGTACGCCGGCAAACTACCCACCGACCAGTGCGAGATCTTCGTCGCGCACCTGGGAGGAGCGGTGGGCCGCGTTCCGGCCGATGCCACGGCGTACACCCACAGAGATGCCGAGTTCGTGCTCAATGTCCACACGCGTTGGGAAGATCCCGCGGAAGACGAAATGTGCGTCTCGTGGGCGCGAGAATTCTTCGATCGCTCGGCGCCGTTCGCGACTGGCGGCGTGTACGTGAACTTCATGCCCGATGACGAACTCGAGCGTGTGGGCGCGGCCTACGGCTCAAACTACGATCGGTTGGTCGAGCTGAAGAACAAGTACGATCCTGACAACTTCTTCAGGCTCAACCAGAATATCCAGCCGAACGGTGGCGCCTAGGCGGAGAACTAGGGGAGTCAAGCTGGCTATGGCAGATCGGATGGAAGTTCTGAAACAGCTCCGCGAGATGTGGAACGTGAAGTGACGCGCTCAGCGCCGGCGCACTGAGGCCAGGATCGGTCGGTGATCGGAGCCGACGTCATCGGCGACCCGCGAGCTGACGACCTGCCAGTGCTCGCTCGCCAGGATGTGATCAATGCGGACGCGGATCCAGCCGTTCATGCGGGTGCCGCCGACTCCGCGCCCCATGAGCGAGAACGCGTTCTGCCAGTCGGACCAGGGGCCTCTATAGATCGGGCTCTCGGGCGGCGTGTTGAAGTCGCCAACCACGATCTGTGGGCCCGAGAACTGGTCTACCCATTCGCGCGCACGACGAAGCTCGACCTCACGCAAGGCCGACCTCTCACCGAGTTTTAGGATTCCCTCGCCCAGGCGGCCGGCAAGGATTAGCTCGAGCCCCGCACGAGGCGTCTCGAGGTGGACGTTCGTCAGGCGGACCAACTCGCCGTGTACATCGAGCAGGTAGGTTGCGATTACAGCGCCCCCGCCGGCGAACTGGAACGCCTCACGGTCCATCTCGAGCGTTTCGACGATCTCGAACCGGCTGACCAGGCAGAAGCCGCTTCGAGCGTCCGTGTACCAGTCTTCTCCCAGCCACGTTAGAGCTTCTTGCAGTGGGCCACGGCACTCCTGGAAGGCCGCTATGTCCACTTCCCAGTCGTAGATGAGGCTGTTCACCTCGAGTGCCCAGAGCCGGCCACCCTCCGCGTTGAGGCTCACTACGCGGATATCACGCTCCTGGTCTTCCCACACAAAGGCCCGAAGCCAGCCCGTGTGGAATCCCACGACCGGCCCGAGCACGATCAGCCCCGAGAGCAGGAGCGGAACGAGGAGTGCACGATCCCAACGGATCGCTGCGGCTGCGATAAGGAGCAGGGGAAGCAGAAGGACCCACCTCGGCCCGAATAGCAGCACCGTCGCGAGCCACCAGCGATCGCTCAGCCACCAGAGCGCGGCGGCGGACACGATCGCGAAAGCCAGGTACACAACCGTGGTCCACCAGGCGACCCGCGGTCCGCGTGCTGACGAAGCTGGCGCTTTGAGGTTCGCTACCCATCGCAGCACCCGGCGGTACCGTTTGGGGTCGACCCGAGAGCGACACACCGGGCAGCGTGCGCCGGCCCAGAAGCGCAGGCCCCCGGCCAGGCGGACCTTGTGTCCCTTGGCTTCACAGGGGACGATGACGTCGCGGGCGGTCACCACGGTGGACATGCCTTTCATTTAGCGCTCGAATGCAGGGCGACGCAAGCGCCATCATCCCGTTGCTGGGGAAGATGCAGTTGAATTTACCTGCCACGCGACGACATCTTTCCGGATCAACACAGAACCTTTTATCAGGTATTTGCATTACTAAGAAGATGAACGGAAAACACTACCTGGTGCTGCTGCGCGGCATCAACGTTGGCGGGAAGAACATCATCAAGATGGCCGAGCTCAAGGCATGCTTCGAGAAGATGGGACATGCCGATGTGGCCACCTATATTCAAAGCGGTAACGTCCTGATCAGAACATCGGGAAAGAACCGCAACGCTCTTGCGGGAGAGATTGAAGAGGCGCTTTCGAGGCGGTTCAAATACGAATCCCGGGTCGTCGTCGTATCGCTGAATGAACTCGAGAAGATTGTGAAGCAAGCGCCCAGAGGATTTGGCAAGGACGCGGATAACTATCGTTATGACGTCGCCTTTCTGAAGCGCCCGCTGACTGCGCGCGAGGCGTTGAGGAGCGTCCGCACGAGAGAAGGAGTAGATAAGGCGTACGCTGGTGAAGGCGTTCTCTATTTCTCCCGCCTGATCAAGAGAGCGAGCCAAAGCTATTTATCAAAAATATCCCAAACGCCGATCTACCCGCAGGTGACCATCCGTAATTGGAATACAACGACGAGACTCCTCGCTCTCCTGCAAAAGCGAGAAAGCTAGCGCCAGTGGCCGAGCCCTGGTTTGGCTGATCGTGCCCACGAAGGAGTTTCCATGTGTCCGCCCGGGTAGTATGTTAGGCCAAGTCCACACTTCTCCATATCTACACGCGATTAGCCTGCGCCGTCCCTGGCGGATATCTGATATGTCGCTCACGATAAAGGAAAGAGAGCTCGTCGCCGTTGGCACGTCGCTGGCGGCAGGCTGTAAACCGTGCACCGACTATCATTTGAAGAGGGTGCGCGCAGCTGGCGCTTCCGACGGAGATGTAGAACAGGCGATGTTGGCTGGCATCGCGGTGCGCGACAGAGCCAAGAAGATCATGGAAAGGCACGGCTTCAAGCTACTGGGCCGCAAGAGGGTCGCGCATGTTGAAGACGAAGAGGATCCTGAGCCAGGCGAACCGACTCGGATCAAGGAACTCGTGTCTCTCGGTGCGGCTTATGCGGTAAGCTGCACCTCTAGCTTGGAAGAACACGTGGCCATCGCGCGCAGTGTCGGCATCGCGGACGACGAGATCGAGGCGGTGGTGGGTTTGGCTCGATTCATAAGGGGAAAGGCCGACTCTCTGTGCTGCAAGATCATCTAGCAAGGAGGTAACGCCATGAAGCGGCTAATGCTTGTTTCCGGGATTGTGCTTGGCGGCGCCGTCGCCGCAAGGATTGTGTCGGAGAAGCGACACGAGCCCATCAGCCGCCTTGCTGCAAGGATGCGGGAACGGTTGACCTCGCATATGGGACGTATGATGGAGGGGATGCCAGAAGACTCCCCGCCGCGACTCGTGATGTCTACGCTGCCGCGACTGGCTGAGCAGAACGATCAGATCCTGGAGCTGCTGCAAGAGCAGAACGCTCTGATACGAGAACTGGCCTCAACGCCGTGAGTTGGCGCAGGCTGCCTGGCCGCGTCTGCACATGAAACCTCCCTCGCTGCCTGAACGTATTGGCGGGTGCCCCATCCAGGAGCCTTCAAGGCGAAGGAGCCTAACATGCCCTCGCGAAGACCCGGCGCCATAGCGTTCGTATGGCCGCTTGCTCAGCTGCTCCGTAAACTGTTCTCCGATATCCTTCAAGACGTTCGCTACACGGTTAGGAGCCTCCGAAAGGCCAGAGGCTTCGCCATTGTAGCCGTCATCTCCCTCGCCGTGGGGATCGGGGTGAACACCTCCATGTTCACGGCGATCCATTCCGTCTTGCTGGCTCCGGTTCCGGGCGTGACGGGTGAAGATCGGATCGTGGACATGGTCCCTGTCATCAGGGGGCACGAATCCTTCTGGTGGGCCTATCCCGACTTCGAAAGCGTCAGAGACGCAAACACTCCGTTCCAGTTCCTGACCGCGTGGGCCGAAAGAGACGCGACCTTGGGTGCAGAAGACGGCAGCAGTCGGATTAGGATGGCTTATGCCACCTCCGAGTACTTCTATGTCCTTGGAGCTCTTCCTGCGATGGGAAGGGGATTCTTGGATTCCGAGGACCGGGGCGCCGGCCAACACCCGGTAGCGGTGGTGAGCCACGACTTCTGGCAAGACCAGCTGACTGGACGCTCCGATGTTCTGGACCAGTCTCTGATTCTGGATGGCATCCCATACACGGTGGTCGGCGTCGCGCCGGAGGACTTCATAGGTGCGCGCGTGAATCAGTCTGGCGTCGATGTGTGGGTGCCCCTCTTTCAGCACCCGGACGCCGGCGGCGATGCATCGGTGTTCAGCGATCGGGAACAGCTCACGGTTCAGGTGCTGGGACGGCTAGGCCCCGGTGCAACGCTGTCCGAAGCCCGGGCAGCGGTCCAGACGGTGTTCGCCGGTCTGGCGACCGAGTATCCCGAGACCAACAAGGACCGCACGGTCAAGGCGGTCAGCTACGGGCGCTTTCCGGCGCAGAACCGTATCTACGATGTGATCGCCGTAGTCGGTGTCGCCGGTCTATTAGCGGTTCTCCTTCTCATCATCTGCGGCAATCTGGCGGGGATGGCGTTGGCCAGATCTGCTACCCGGGAACACGAGATCGCCGTGAGGCTGGCCCTGGGGTCGAGTCGTCTCCGCCTGGTGAGGCAGCTCATGGTGGAGGCGGTCGTCTTGTCGCTGGTTGGTGGGGGAGTCGGGATTCTCCTGGCCATGACGTTGATGACACGCGTCTCGCCGATGGACCTGGGTATCTCCGCGCCCGGCGCGACCTTCGCGCCCAGCGGATGGACGCTAGCCATGTCGCTGATTCTTTCTCTGGTGGCGGCTCAGGCGTTCGGACTCCTGCCCGCGCTTCGCTTCAGCCGGCCGGAGCTGGTGTCCGCGCTAAAGGATGATACCGGCGGCGGTGGCGGCCGACGGGTCGGTAGGTTCCAACGCTATGCGGCGGCGTTCCAGACCGGCGCGGCCTTTCTCCTGCTCCTGATAGCGGCACTGTTCCTCCGCTCTTTGCAGCAAACGGACGAAAGTCAGATTGGATTTAGACCCGAAGGTATGGTGGTCACCGACTTCCGGACCGGTGGCCCGTTCCTCGCGCGTCTGGACATTGCCGAAGAGGGCTACCCCAGCATGGAAGAGGGTGGATCGGCTCTGGTGAACGAAGTGATGGAGGCGGTCGGCTCTTTGCCGGGCGTCGCATCTGTGGCCGTGGCCGATGGCTTTCCACTCGATCGAAGGCGAGCCTATCTCTCCGTCGCCTCTGTGGATCGGTTAGGCTCTGATGATACTGGGGTGAGGGTGGAGTACACACAGGTTACGGAGGATTACTTCTCCACTATCGGCACACCGGTCCTTCAGGGCAGAGCCCTCCTCCGAACCGATGATGCGACGGCACCTCGAGTGGCGGTCGTGACTCGATCGTTCGCTGAACGCCTCTGGCCGGGCGCCGACGCTCTGGGTCAGCAGTTCTACCGGGTCGGCGCCGAAGACGCCATGACCTGGACGGTCGTGGGGGTAGTTGCAGACGTGGCATCGAGTTCGGTAACGGAGGATTGGCCCCACGCGTTTCTCCCGCTTAGACAGTCGGCCGATCCCGATATCGTCGTTCTCGTTCGGGCGGACAGCGATCCGTCCTCACTCGCTGGACCGGTCCGTGAGGCGATGCGATCGGTGGACCCGGGTCTGCCCTCTCCGTTGTTGTTACCCGCCCCATACCTTGTGGCCCGTGCCACCCAGGAGCAGCGGACCAGTGGACAAATCGCCGGCGGTCTTGGCCTGCTGGTCCTTTTGCTTTCCGCGATGGGCGTCCACGGGGTCGTGGCCTTCGCCGTCACGAATCGTACCCGGGAGATCGGTCTTCGCATCGCCTTGGGAGCCAGTCGAAAGACCGTCATCCTTGATGTCCTGGGGGATGCGCTTCGCATGGTGGGGCCCGGCTTGTTGGCGGGCGGTCTCCTGGCGGTCGGCACGGCGGCGGCGTTGCGTTCCATGCTCCTGGGGCTGAGCCCCGTTGATCCCGTCTCCTTCCTGTCCGCCGGAGCCCTGCTGCTCTTCATGGTCATCGCTGCAGGCTTGGCCCCGGCGTTGAGGGCGTCAGGGATCGCCCCGATGGAGGCTTTGAGAAGAGACTGAGGTGTCTCTACTGCTCGTCAGGCACCGGATATCCGAGAGATCTCCAGGCGCTCGCCAAACCAGGCTGCAGGTAGTAGGAGCGCCATGCGTACTCGCGCGTTACGTCGCCGCCGGTGAAGAGCCGCTCGTACTCTCCCAGATCCACCGCTTCGGCTAGAACCTCGTAGCCGACGCCGGCGGCTTGCGCATCTCTCACGGCGGCGAGCGTCGCTTCCAACAGCGTCGTGACTTGATCGAGATACGTGGCGTCGTTCTGTACCGCGCCATGACCCGGCACGATGGTCTCGGCACCCAACTCGGCGGCCTTCCGAAGCGTGCCCACCCACTCGACCATCGGAGAGTCGAACGCGTACGGGATGGGTGCCACGAGCATGTCGCCGGTGATCAATAGCTTTTCCTCGGGCAACCACACCACCGCATCGCCATCCGTATTCCCCCGGCCCAGCCACTGGACGACGATCGTCCGTTCGCCGCGCTCGAAGACCAGGCGTTCATCGAACATCAGGTCCGGGTAGACCAATTCCATCGTGGGCAACTCCGGTTCGAGCGCGTCCCGATAGCCCGCGAACGTTCGTAGCATTATCGCCCGCTCGGGATCTTCGACTTCAACCGCGGCGGCCGCGGCCAAGATGTCCCGGCCGGCAACCGACTCGAACGCGCTGCGTCGTTGGTCCTCCATGGGCTCCCACTCCTCATCGAGAAACGCTCGCGTCGCCCGATGGGCGATGATGGTGGCCTCCGGAAACGTCTGCCGGTAAGCGTGATTCCCGTTGGTGTGGTCGTCGTGCCAATGGGTGTTGATGACGTGCGTTACTGGATTGTCGGTGATCGACTGGATCTTGGCGATGACGGCCCGGGCTACGGCTGGGTTGATGTGGGTATCGACGATGAAGACGTCGTTCTCATTGACGATCACCGTGGAATTGCCGTCGATCGGCCCGGCGAGCGGGTCGTTTCTGGTATGAATGTAGACGTCCCCCCCCAAAGGCCTCCAGGTGTAGCCAGGGTAGATCACCTCGTCCAAATCTTGGGTGGCCAGGAGTAGGGGCATGATAAGAGCGAGAAAGACACCGTGCATAAATGAATCCTCCCGATTGTGCTTTACCGGGTCCTACGAACGCCAGAGGGTAGGGGTTTCGACTCGGCAGTGCCGCACTGTAAGAAGAGTACAAGCTCTTCATCCCGACGCGGGTACGGCTTGCCGACCCGCTCGAACCCGAGTGCGCGGAGGATCTTGATCATCGGAGTGTTGTTCGGGCGAGTTGTCGCGAAGATGCCGGTCGCGGGCTCACATTCCAGTAGCTGCTTGCAGAGATACTTGCCGATGCGGTTTCCTCGGTGGACTGCGGGAACGTAGACCCAGCCGAGTTCGAGTGAGTAATCAGCAGCGCTGGTGCCCGCGCCCGCTTTCTCGAAGACTTCGTCTCGAAACCGTTCGCTGCGCGTCTTTAGACCGGCGATGGCCACGAGCCTGTTTCCTGCCGCATAATAGAACGCGAGCCATTTCGCAGCACGAATGCGAGCGGGTAGCTGGTCGTCCGAGCCCTCGAAGCCTTCGCGAACGAGGCGCTCGAACTCTCGGCGCTCCACCTCCGTGCAGCTCGTCGGCTCCTTGAGTACAGCGGTGCCCTTCAAGCAGAACTCCCGTGGCTGGCGGTCCACAAGCTGGCGACCCTCGTTTGCTCATGACGCCCAAGTGCCGCATCTTGGCACAAGCCGAGCCAAGTGCCTTCGTGCAACAGCCCCACAATCACCTTGATATTCTCACCGAGATATCACCCTCGGCAAGTAAATCGCGTACCGACTATGGGCACACCAGCAAGTAAGATGATCCCGGCCCTCCATTCCTGGGGGGCGGAGCTCAACAAGGAAGCCGCTCGGCGCCTCGGAAAGTTCTGTCTTGTGGTAGGATCGGTAGAGCTGGCCTTGATACCACTGTATGTGTTCACGGACATCCTTCCGCTCGCCCTGTTCGACTACGTCCTCGACGGAATTTTCATCGCCTCGAGCTTCATCCTCTACTATCTGATTCGCACGGAGCGCTACGCCCCGAAAGTACTGTTGAATCTAGGGTACGGCTGGGCGATGGTGGGCTGCTTTGCTTTGGGAGTTGTGGTCAACGGCATGCCGCTGCCCGAAACACCCAGCATGGACTGGTCGCCGATCGCCGTCTGGGCAGTGGTTTTTTCAGTCGTTCTGCCGGCTCGAACGGGGAAGGTCGTTCTGATGGCCACCCTCATCGTCGCCATGGATCCCTTGAGCCTGCTGACTCTCATCGCCTCCGGACGTATCCCAGCGCCGCCCGCCATCACCGCTGCCCGCTTCGTTCCCCATGTCGTTGCGGTTGTCCTGGCCGCCCTCGTCTCCAGAATCGTCTACCGGCTGGGCGTTCAGGCAACCGAAGCGCTGGAGATGGGTAGCTATCGGCTGGAGACGATGTTGGGGCGCGGCGGCATGGGTGAGGTGTGGCGCGCCCAACACCGGCTGTTGGCTCGTCCGGCGGCGGTCAAGCTGATGCATCCGGAGGTGCTGGGAGGCGACGCCCCGAACCAGCAGACCGGGCTCAAGCGGTTCGAGCGCGAGGCGCAGGCGACCGCGCTGTTACGGTCACCGCACACCATACAGCTTTACGACTTCGGCGTCGCGGACGACGGGACGTTCTACTATGTCATGGAGCTCCTCGAAGGCTTCGATGTAGAAACGATCGTCAAGCGTTTTGGCCCCGTGCCCGCCGAGCGCGCGATTTTCTTCCTTCAGCAAATTTGTGAATCGCTTGGCGAAGCTCACGAGATGGGGTTCATTCACCGCGACATCAAGCCGGGAAACGTATACGTCTGCCGCTATGGGCGTGAAGTGGACTTCATCAAGGTTCTGGACTTCGGATTGGTGAAGGAGAGGGGGGAGGCGGAGAGCGGACTTGGGGAGTTAACGGCCGAGGACGCCGTGAGCGGGACACCCGGGTACATGGCGCCGGAGCAGATCCTGGGTGACCGACCGACCGATGTACGCGCCGATATCTATGCCCTCGGCTGCCTGGCGTACTGGCTCGTGACCGGCGAGCTCGTTTTTCGCGGTGCTACGGCGATGGATACCGTAGTTCAGCATGTACGAGAGCAACCTGTCCCGCCATCGCAGCGCACAGAGCTCGACATACCCGTGTCACTCGAGCAAGTCATTCTCCGCTGCCTGGAGAAGGATCCTGATGATCGACCTCAGACTGTCGACGAGCTCTCGCAGCTGCTAGGAGCGTGCGAAGTAAAGACCCCCTGGACGGGCGAGGGTGCGCGCGATTGGTGGAGCATGCACGTCGCCTCGGGCTCAGCGCTTGCGCAGCCACCCGCCAGCCCATAGTGTCCTCGGTTTCGGCTAATCGACGCTGAAGCGTGGCGCGAGCGCAGGAGGGGCTGTTGAAGATCTTTCTGATCTACGTCCGGGACGAGGACTTCTACCAGATGCTGCCGCCGGAGCTCGGCGACGGCAGGTTCGACAAGGACCGCGTCCAGGTGATGGCCTTCCCACCCATCGGGATCGAGACGTTAGCCCCGGTCGTGCGGGAGCACGGCCACGATGTCCGGATGTTCGATACCTGCCACCCGCAGATGAAAGAGGAGCACATCGCGGAGGCGGTGCGGGCGGAGCATCCCGATGTGATCGCCCTCTCCTTCCTATCGACGACATCGTATCCCGCCACCAAGAGCATGGCCCGCCGGTTGAAGCAGGCGGCGCAGGATACACCCATCATCGCGGGCGGGGTATTCGCGTCGATGAACGGGGCGCAGATTCTCGAGGATTGCCCCGACCTGGACTTCATCGGCATCGGAGAAGGGGAGGAGTTGCTGCCGGAGTTTCTGGAGAAGCTGGATGATCCCGGCTCGGTCCTTGGACTCGTCTGGCGAAACGGTGATACGGTCGTGCAGAACCTCGCCCGGCCCATCGTCAAGGACCTGGACCAGTTCCCGTACCCCGATCGCTCGACGTTACCTATCGACTACATTGAGTCGATGCCGCTGGACGTTCCGGCGGTCCTCTCCCTCGATCGCTTCTGCACGGTACAGACCTCCCGGGGCTGTCCCTACAAGTGCATCTACTGCGACATACCCTCACTGGCCGATGGCAAGTGGCGCGACCGCTCTGCCGAGCACGTGCTGGGCGAGCTCCAGCAATTGAGCGACGAAGGGTATCGCTCGATCTACTTCACCGACGATCACTTCTTGCTCAAGCGGAAGCGGATCAGCGAGATCTGTCAGGGGATCATCGACCGCCAGCTGAAGTTCCGCTGGGGCTGCGAGGGCAGGGTCGATGCCGTAGCCATCGATCAGTTTCCCATCATGGCCGAAGCCAACTGTGGCTTCCTCGCCTTCGGTGTCGAGGCCGGTACGCAGAAGGTCCTCGATCGGCTCAAGAAGCAGCAGACGCTGGAGCAGATCGAGCGCGGCGTCAGCGAAGCCAAACGTTACGGGATCGACACGGCGCACGGGTTCTTCCTGGTCGGGTCACCCGACGAGACAGAAGCGGACATCAAGGAGAGCTTCCGCTTCGCGGCGCGACTCAAGCTTGACACCTTCGGCTTCAACCGTTTGTGCGCCTATCGTGGAACCCCTCTCTGGCAGGAGTACGTCCAGCGCGGGATCATCGATGACGAGCGCGACTGGTACAAGTGGTTCAAATGCTCCGACATCGACCCTACCGTGCTGCCCAGTGAGGTGGTGAACCGGGCGCGGCAGAAGGGCTACATGCTGCTGTTCATCCACCGCCTAACCCGGCGTCCCGTGCAGACCTTCAAGCTGCTGCGCACCTTCGCCCGGCACATGAAGAAGTCGGATATCCTGAAGCTGCTCTGGAGCCCGTTCCGCAAGCGTACGCTGACGCGGCGGCCCGAGTTGCCGGCGCGCATGCTCGACGAGGGTCTTTCCGCGCCCGTCCGCGAGGTGCAGCCCACGGCTTGAGGGCTGAGGCTCCATCAGTTCAATTGTCGAAGCGGATTCAACGATTCACTCATCCGGGGATTGAGGATCAGGAAGTGGTGGCCGACGCTGGACGGTTCCGCTTCCACAATCCCCGGATCTGACCAATCTTGGACCCGCTTCGATAGTTCAGCGAAACCCAGATTCCCCGCCTCTACAACCGACTGAGGGCGGGAACCGAGGAGGACTCGAAATGGTGAAGAAGGACGTAATCTTCGTGCTACTCATAGGCGCGCTTGCCCTGAGCGGTTGCACCACGGGCAATGCCTTCCTCGCCCAGAACCTGACCAATGTCGAGCTGTCCGGTGACAACTTCGAGATCGTCGCCAAGGACGTGATGGGAACGGCCTATGCCGACTACCTGCTTGGGTTCAGCGCCTCCAGCGGCGCCGTGAGCAACACCTTCGCGCTGGTTCGCGTCGGCGGCACGGCGATGCTCTACAACGATGCGCTGGTCAACCTGTGGAGCAATTTCGAGGCGGAGCACGGTAGCGCCGAAGGCCGGAACCTCGTGCTCGCCAACGTGCGGTACGACACGGACATTCTGAACCTGGTCGTGTTCACGAAGACGACCCTCTACATCCACGCGGACGTCATAGAGCTCAGGGAGTAGTGGAGTGTCAGTAGGCCGGAGCTATCCGTCATCCGTCGTCAAACGGCGCAACCACCCCTGGTAGACGCGAAAGCGGAGAAAAAAGTGGTCATTGGGGGCGTAGAAATCGAGGTCGGCCTTCTCCCACGTGAAGTCCGCCCTCAGTCGCGCCACTGACCCAAGATTGCGACCCACGCCCAGGCCAATACGCAGCAGTTCTTCCACCACACCGGCCCTGCCGGCGAGGGTGAGGAAGCCTTCGATGTGGAAGAGGACGCGCCAGGGCGGGCACACTCGGCCGAGTCGATAAAGGAGGCTGTCCTCCGGGATGTCGAACACGAAGACCTTGCGGCCTTCTACGGTCGCCGTATCGATGGTCGATGGAAGGAAGTCGATCCAGGTGACGGTATCGGACGACAGCGGAGCTGTCGTGCCGATATCCCACTCCGGCGCTTCCGGCAGGTCGCACGCGGACAGCGAGACCAGCACGAACCCAGCCGCGAACGTTGCCCTGACAGAGCTGCTTAGTTGCCGCAAACCTCAACCTGAGTTGTTGGCTAGGACCTTAAGTGTCTCCTAGAATGCATAGCACGTCAGGCACGAGGACCGGTATTCCACCATGGTGGTATTCTAACCCGGGGAATCAGCGTATCGCGAGAGCAGGGAACAACCCGGTTGATCCGGCCGTTATCCTGAGCTAGGGTGGCGCGTGTCCTTCGCGACGCCCGGCCCGTAGATGCCGAACGTCCTTCTCGGGAGGTCCGATGCGCAGCCCCGCGGTGCCAGCACTCGTCGTCATCGTCCTCTTTGCGATCGCCTGCAACGGCGACTCCATCACCAACAGCTACCCGTTCCCCGAAGGCAGGGTGCTCTGGACACATCCGCCACTCGCGCTCTCAGGCGCCGAGTCGTTCATCGCCATGGGCGAGCCAAACGTGCTGCCGAAGGACCACGGCGGGTTTCGGCTGAGCAATCCCTATAGTTTCCCTGCCAGCACGCCAGTATTCGCGGTGCGCGATGGGGTGATCCTCAAGGTGCGGCACGGCATTCGCGCCGTTCCCGAGATTCCTGATGCGCCCCAGGAGCTTTGGGGGCGCGAGTACAATGACTGGGCGCTCCAGCTCAAGGTGAGCGAGACGATCACGGTGAACTACGCGCACGTCACCGAACTCCATCAGGACATCCTGGACCAGATCGGCGACATCCCCACAGACGAGCATGACCGGAACGTCTTCGTCGTCGTGGAGGGTGGAGACACGTTAGGGTTCGTCGATCCCCACGCCGCGATGGATTTCTCGGCCACCGATCGGGAGCTTCAACTCTCCTTCCTCAACCCCTCACGCTATCCGGAAGGGCACATCTATTCGGCGGACATCCTCGACTACTACCAGGAGCCGTTGCTCGGGCAATTGCTGGACATCACGGTGCGGCAGTTGCCACCGCGCGGCGGCAAGGTGGACTACGACGTCGCCGGCCGCATCTCCGGCAACTGGTTCCGCGAGGGCACGACCAGCTTCGTCCAGTGGAGCCGGCAACTCGCCATCGTCTACGACCACCTGGAGGGGGACCGCATCTTCATCTCCGACGGTTCACCGATGCGCGATGTGCCCGGCAGCGAGGGTCCCGGTCGCCCCGACATCTGGTGGGTGAAAGGGAACGCGCCGCGGCCGGAAACGATCGGCGCTGCCGACGGCATTGTCGAGTATGAGCTCATCTTTCCCGGCAGCGCAGACACGGCTCCGGCACTGGGCGTCATGCTCGTCGAGATGTTCGAGGTCGGGAAGATCCGCGTCGAGGTGTTCGAGGGATTGACCGCCGATCAGGTGAGCGGGTTCACGGCTGCCGCGAAGGTGTACGAGCGCTGAGGCGGACGTCTGGCGTCATCCGCGCCTGATCCATATCAATAACAGATGCCAACGGTGAATAACACGCGCCGCTTGCGTGGAATCGCCGCGCGCAGCTGCGGCGTGCTCGGCGTGCTGCTGATCGTCATCGGCGGCCTGCTAGGATACGCGACGCGGGTCGTGTTCGATTCAGACGCGTTTGCCGACCGGGCGGCCGCGAGCCTTGCGGACCCCCGGGTCGCATCGTTCGTCGCCACAAAAGTGACAGACGCCGTCATCGATCAACAACGCGACCTCACCTCGTTTCGTCCCATCCTGCTGGCCACCACCGAAGGCATCGTAGGCTCCGCGCCATTTCGAGCCATCCTGCGCCACAGCCTGCGCGAGACCCACGGGCTGGTGCTCACCGAAGGCGGCCACGATGTCCTTCTGACGGTGTCCGATATCGGCATCATCTTGAAGAGTGCGCTGGCGCCACGCCCGGAGATCGCCGAAAAGCTGCCGGAAGATGTGCTTGCGGTTCTTGCGGCCGTAGATGACACGCCGCTTGGGCCGCGTCTCGTGCAAGTGCTGCGCTTCGGCCAGCGGACGGCGCTCAAAGCGCAGGTCGCGTTCTTCCTGGGCATTCTACTCCTGGGCTTCGGCGTGATCCTCGCGATCGACAGGAGAGTGGCGCTGCTGCGCACGGGCATCGGCCTCGCGGGTGCGGGAGCCCTGGTGTTCCTGGTTGCACGGCTCGGCGGACCGGCGATTGAACTGGTAGGCTCTGAACCGGCGACCAGAGCGGTCTTGGCAGGCTTGTGGGATGCATTCACCGCCGGATTGCGCTCCCGCGGCCTGGCGCTCGGAGTCGTTGGCCTGCTCGTGGCTGCAGCGGCCACATCGCTAGTTCAGCAGTTCGATTTCAGCACTGCGGCTCAAACCGCACGCGGCGTTCTCTGGGGTCCGCTTGCCAGTGGACGGTCACGTTTGATAAGGGCGGCGGCCGCGATCGTTGTAGGTGGCCTCGCGATCGTTCGGCCGGAGATCACACTTCAGCTGCTGATGCTGGTTGCAGGCAGCATCGTCTTGTTCATGGGGTTGACCGACCTGTTCAGCGAGGTGCTTCCGGAGCTGCCGTTCATCGAAGAAGCGAAGCGACCCGAGCCCGAGCGCCGACGCGGCAGAGTCCGAGTGGCACTTGCTGGAACGGTCATTGTGGCTGTGATTGCGATAGCCGCAGCCGCGCTCACTCGCAGCCCGGTGGCGACAGCGGCACCGTGGTCGGTGGCCACCTGTAACGGACTCGTCGAGTTATGCGATCAACCGCTGGACCAGGTGTCGTTCCCCGGGGCTCACAACGCGATGTCGGCCGCTGAGAATCCGGGCTGGATGTTCGCGAACCACGAGTTAGGGCCATCCGCCCAGCTGCGGGACGGGATACGCGCCTTCCTGATCGATGTCTATCCCGGAGTTCCCGCCGGAGACCGGGTGAAGACCGATATCGACGAAGGCGAGATCGTCCGGGAGAAGTACGAGGAGATACTCGGAGCGGAGGGGTTCGATGCGGCCATCCGGATTCGCGATCGCTTGATCAGTGAACAAGAAGGGGATGCTGCGCTCTATCTGTGTCACGGACTCTGCGAGCTCGGAGCGCTCCCGCTTGTGCCCACACTCGAGGCGATGCGAGAGTTCTTGGTTCTCAATCCAAACGAAGTGCTGGTCATCATCATAGAGGACGCCGTGACACCGGCGCAGATCGACTCCGCTTTCCATGAAAGCGAGTTGATCGACTACGTCTATCGTGGCCGGGCCGCTCCACCATGGCCGACACTACGGCAGATGATTCGGTCCGGTAAGCGCGTGCTGGTATTGGCGGAGAAGGATAGCCAGGGCGTGGACTGGTATCACCCGGCCTTCGAGGTATTCCAGGAGACTCCGTACAGCTTCCACGATCCCGCCGAGTTTTCATGTGCGGCCAACCGGGGTGGCACATCGGGCTCTCTGTTCCTCATGAACCACTGGATCTCCACACCGCCCAGCTCGGTGCCCAGCGATGCGGAAATAGTGAACGCCTACGAGCCGTTTCTGGCACGGGCGCAGCAGTGCTGGAGCGAGCGCGGTCAGATTCCCAACGTCGTCGCCGTCGACTTCTATCGTACGGGTGACCTGTTCGACGTCGTCCAAACGCTCAACCAAACGGCCGGAACCCGACAACCTTAGGAGCCTGGTTGCTTCTCAGCCGTGCGGGACGGTCACCCAATCCTACTTCACCGGAGTCGAAGCCGTGTCAGCGATTCAGCTGATCGAGCCGTTGGTCCGCGTGCTGTAATGGTCCGGCAGTGCAAATGTCACTCGTCAAGTGACCAGCGGTATCAATCGTCGGCCGAAGCCTCATCGGGAAACTCCGGCACGGGGTCGTACGTAGGGCTTATGAACCGGGGGCGCCGGCCTAACAAAGCTCAGGTATCACTAACAATATGACATACGCGAATCGTGTTTGCAGTTTTGCGATCATACTAGTTCTCGCCGTCGCCCATGGCGACCTCCTTGCACAGCAGAATCCCGATTTCGACGCCCTCGTCCCCGCGTTGATGGCCGAGCACTCCGTTCCGGGAGCGGCGCTTGTCATCGTCGCGGGCGATAGCGTCGTCTATCTCGGTGGATTCGGTCTGGCACGCGTTGCGGACAAGACGCCCGTCGACCCCGAACGCACCACGTTTCGTGTGGCATCCGTTGCCAAGCTATTCGTCGCGACAACTGCCGCCGTGATGGCCGAACGCGGACAGGTATCGCTCGAGGCGGATGTTCGTGACGCTGTGCCCAATGTCCCGTTGGGCGGCGATCGCCCGATAACGCTTCGCCACCTCTTGACCCACACCGCCGGCCTCGATGAGAGACTCATCGGGTACGCGGCGACCTCGAGGGACGCGATGCTGCCGCTCGGCGACTATCTCGCGAGCAATATGCCGCCGCAGGGTTGGGAGCCGGGCGAACTGGTCGGTTACTCCAACCACGGCATGGCGCTCGCCGCTTACGTATTGGAGGCCGAAGCAGGCATTTCGTTCGATCGCCTCGCCCACGACGTGCTCTTCGCACCACTATCCATGCATCGCACCAGTTATCGCGTTCGCCTTGATTCGATTGCCGAGTTCACAGCCGTCGGACACTCTTGTCGTAGCGGCACGTGCGAGCCGGTCGCGGAACCGTTTTCACATCCGTATCCTGTCGGCCTCGCGTACGCGACCGCCGCCGACATGGGGCGGTTTCTCTTGGCCCACTTGAACGGTGGCGTGATCGATGGTGAAGAGGTACTGCCAGCGTCAGCGATCCGCCGCATGCAACGCGAGCAGTTCACGCACGATCCGCGGCTTCCGGGAATGAGCTACGGTTTCTTGAACCAGGACGTGGGCGGGCGTAGAGCGCTCGCGCATGCGGGTGGGGTCCCCGGGACGAGAAGCCTCTTGTTGATCCTTCCGGATGAGCGCATGGGCTTTTTCTTCGTGGCGAATGGCGGAGGGGCGGGGTTTGGGCGAGCGCTCCGCGATTCGATAATCTCGGCGATGGCGCCTTCCGTTGATCATGTCGAACCCGAAGTGGCCGCGCTGGAGCTGGACCCGAGCTACGTAGAGTCGTTTGCGGGCTCGTATCTTCTCACCCGGTACGCGCATTCGACCATCGAACGACTGCCGATGTTGTTCGGGATGACGAGGCGGGTGGGGTCACGGGATGGCGTGATCAGGCTATCCGTTGGAGGTCGCACGGTGGAGTTCGCCCCGGTCGACTCGCTCGCGTTTCGCGAGGTCGACGGTACGCGCATGATCGCCTTCCGGAGAGACGCGGAGGGTAACATCACCCACATGTTCGCACCCGAAGAGGCATTCGGGGCGGCGTTGCCGGGCGCCTACGAGCGATTGCCGTGGTACGATGGACCCTCCTTCAAGAACGAGTATATGTCATTCTTGGTGGGCGTCCCCCTTATCGTGCTGTTCGCGCTCTGGCCTCTGGCGTCGCTCGGAGCATGGTGGTGGCGAAAGCGACGCCGTGAGGCTACCTCGCGCGGACGTCAGCCCGGCCGTTGGTTCGCACTGGGTGCGGCGAGCTTATTCTTCGTGTTGTTCGTCGTGTTTGCCTTCGGATTCGTTGCGCGGTCGATTCGCATGCTCGAGACGTCGAGCGGGATCGTCTATGGAATGACGAGCGAAATGCAACTGCTGGCCGTCGTCCCCTATATGCTCTTAACGCTTGGCCTGGCCGTGCTTGCGTTTACGTGGCGCGCCTGGAGCTATCGGTACTGGGGAATCGTGCGTCGCTCGTACTTCACGTCGCTGGCGGTTGGTGTGGTCCTCGTGCTCGCGTTTCTTGCACGCTGGAATTACCTACCGCCGCGGTGGTAGTCCGAGCGAGCTAGTGCATCCCGTGGTCACATCCGAAGAGGAAGTGACAAATCGGAAGAATGTCATGAAACGTGCACGCCGCTACAAAGAACGCTATGACAAATAGTAGCGCCGCGATGATCTTCCGATGGTGTCGCTCGATGGTCGCGGACATCGTCTCCATGATCGTTTCTCCCATCCTAGGATTGAAGAGACTTCTACCGGGCGAGGCTTCATTGGCACGAACGGTTGCATGCCCATGGCCATGACGATAGAGTGAGGGAGTTGCAGGTCCAGTCGCTTGCGATTCGCACACCATACTGGCGTCGGTCGTGACCAGTCAATCCCGCACGCCGCATGTCTCATAAGTCGATGGCCTTAGAGTAAAGGGTACTCGCGGCTGCTGGCACTCGCTGGCTGCCGGTTGCAAAGTTCGCAACATGCGTGTCGTTTCTGCTAGTTAAGAAACAGATTGATGGGGGAGTAACATGGCATCTGTGGAACTGATCTCTGAGCAAAAAGCTGAGGGCAAAGTCAAAGACGTGTATGAGGAGATCATGAACTCCCTAGGCATCGACTTCGTGCCGAACATGTATAAGGCGATGGCGACGAAGCCCGACTTTCTCGAGGCGAACTGGAACAAGGTCAAGGCCGTGATGGTCGAGTCCGGAAAGCTCGATCGACTGACAAAGGAGATCATTGCCGTAGCCGTGTCTGCAGTCATGGGCTGCGAGTATTGAATCAAGGTTCACACTTCCGCGGTGCGGAAGCTGGGATTAGATGATGCGGGTATCGTCGAGCTGATGGCGGTAGTAGACCTGTTCAGCGGTTTCAACAAACTGTTGGAGGGCCTGCAGGTAGAGCCGGACGAGAAACCCTGGTACGGTTGAGGGTAGAGGCCAGGATGCCGTGGGCATCCGTACAAGGGATTTAGTACGGCTTTCTATCATGATTTGAACTTGTTGCGGATCATCAGCGCCTTGCGTGACATCAGATCTGAGGCGCGGCAGAAGTTCGGTCTTGTGGAGCTTGCCTGGAAACCCGGGGATTGGGCATATTCCCGGGTCTCGTGCACCGCGGTCGAGCCACGCGTTCGCTCCGCGGCACCGACCTCTACCCTACGGAGCTCAGCAGGCATGCCCCAACCGAGCTACGCTGACGGCCGCGCCCGTCGTGTACTCCCGTCAACTGGCTTCTTCTCGAAGAACCTCCAGGAATCGTTCGGATGAATGGAGGGATCGATCGCCTGAACGCGGCCCTGAGTGACCGTTACCGCATCGAGCGTGAGCTGGGCGCGGGTGGAATGGCCACGGTCTACCTCGCGCACGACGTGAAACACGAGCGCAAGGTCGCCCTCAAGGTGCTGAAGCCCGAGCTCGCCGCGGTTTTGGGCGCCGAGCGATTCGTGCAGGAAATAAAGACCACGGCGGCGCTCCAGCATCCACACATCCTGCCGCTGTATGATTCTGGCACGGCCGACGGCTTCCTCTACTACGTCATGCCCTACATCGAGGGGGAGACGCTGCGCGACAAGCTGGACCGTGAGACACAGTTCAGCGTCGATGAGGCTTCCAGGATCGCGACCGAGGTGGCAGACGCGCTAGACTACGCCCACCGAAACGGGGTGATCCACCGGGACATCAAGCCGGAGAACATTCTGCTGCACGACGGGCGGCCGATGGTGGCGGATTTCGGGATCGCGCTGGCGGTCTCCGCCGCGGCGGGCGGCCGGATGACCGAGACGGGACTGTCGCTTGGCACGCCCCACTACATGAGCCCCGAGCAGGCGACGGCGGAGAAGGACATCACCAACCGGTCCGATATCTACTCATTGGGTTGCGTGCTATACGAGATGCTGGCAGGTGATCCCCCGCATGTCGGCTCTACGGCGCAGCAGATCATCATGAAGATCGTGACGGAAGAGGCGCAGTCCGTCACCAAACTGCGCCGTTCGGTGCCGCCT
This sequence comes from Gemmatimonadota bacterium, assembly GCA_039586795.1. Lineage (GTDB taxonomy): Bacteria > Gemmatimonadota > Gemmatimonadetes > Palauibacterales > KS3-K002 > Kutchimonas. Next base: position 6,061 of record JBDHJS010000037.1, on the reverse strand, counting down.
AACGTGGCCGCCGCCGTAGAGAAGTCGTTGTCGAAGCTGCCGGCGGACCGCTTCGAAAGCTCTGCCAGGTTCGCGGAGGCGCTGGCCGATCCGGCGTTCGCGACGGCGACGACGCAGTCGGCTGCCGTCAGCGCACCAGCCACCGATTGGCGACGACGCTTGGCGCTGCCGGCAGCTGCGCTCGCGGCACTGTTGTTGATCACTACCGTGTGGGGCTGGTTACGGCAAACACCTGACGCGCCGGTCACCCGGCTCGATCTCAGTCTTGGATCGGTCTCCGTCGAGGGGAATCAGGATGTGATCATCTCACCCGACGGGTCCGCGCTCGCCTTCGCGGGTACGGTCGATGGAACCCGGGCGATCTACGTCCGCAGGCTGGGCGAGGCCGACTTCCGGATGGTGCCCGGCACCGAAGACGGTCTTTTTCCCAGCTTCTCTCCCGATGGTCAGTGGCTCGTGTTCAGCAATATCTCCGAGAATGCACTGATGAAAGTGGCAGTGTCCGGCGGCGGCTCGCTGACGCTTGTCGACACTGACACGATCAACCCGTTCTTCCCTCATTGGGGCGATGATGGAACGATCGTTTTCTTCTCGCTGCAGGGCGGCCTTCATTACCGCGTCAATAGCGCCGGCGGTCCCGCCGAGGTGCTCAACGGTCCACGGGGCGTTCCCTGGTCGCTGCCGGATGGTTCGGGCGTTCTCGTAAGCCGGTTTGGGGGCGGCATCTCCTTCGGCGACCTTTCCGCAGACACCTTCTGGACGGTCGTGCCTGATGGTCGTCACCCCACGTACATCGATCCCGGCACCCTGCTGTACGTTGGCCAGGCTGGCGGCCTGTTCGCCGCGCCGTTCGACAGGCGTAGCCATAGGCTCAGCGGCCCTCCGATACGCGTCCTCGACCGTGTGGCGGCCACGAATTTCCGACGAGGGTACTCCCTGTCGCGAAACGGGACGCTCGTTCACTTCGAGGGTGAGGCGTTCGGCGGAGGAAGCGGTCAATTGTTGCTGATCGTGAACATGGCAGGAGGAGCGGACACCCTTCGTCTCCCACCGGAGGTGATGCGAAATCCCAGCTTCTCACCGGACGGGCGCACGATTGCTTTCGAGGTTACGAGCGACGATGGCCACGACTTATACACGTACGATCTCGTGACGAACTCGAGAACGCAGATCACGTTCGAAGAGGACAACGACGATCCGGTGTGGTCTCCAGACGGAGAACGGATCCTCTTCAATAACGAGGGGGAAGGGAGCGACGCCGAAGATCTGTGGGTCAAGCCGGCGGACAACAGCGGCCCCGCCCAGAGGGTATTGAGCCGGCCCGGGAACCAGTGGCCCCTGGCCTGGCTCGAAAACGAGCTGATCGTGTTCGGCTCCGACGAGGCGGGGAACGACGACTTGATGATGTACTCCCTCTCGGGAGATTCTGAACCTGAACCCTACCTGCAAGCGCCGTGGGACGAAAGCGCTTTCGCGCTGTCTCCTGACGGGTCCATCGCCGCCCACACGTCCGTGAAGACCGGGCCCACGGAGGTCTGGCTACGCGACTTTCCCACGCCTGTAGGAGAGTGGCGAGTTTCGTTCGGCGGCGGGGAGTGGCCCCGCTGGTCGCCCGACGGCAGGACGCTCTACTTCTGGCGGCGGACCTCCGGGGTCGACACGCTCTTCGGCGTCGAAGTGATCCGCGAGCAAGGCGTGCGTGTCGGCACTCCGGAGCCTGTGCTCGCTATCGAAACGGGGCAGGGCTGGGATCTTCACCCCGAGGGCGATCGCTTTATCGTCCTGGTTCCAAACGTGAGTGTTTCAGAATCCTCGGCAACGTCGCGGTACCTCGTGGTGCTGAATTGGTTCGCGGAGTTGCGGGAGCGGTTGGGGAACTGACCTAGGACCACCTGGCGCCTTTCGAGTGGATTGCCGTTCCGGACAGCGATTTGTGCCCGCTCGACCACGCGTGTAGTTTCTCACCTTCGCGTTCACTTACCGAACTTCTAACCTTCTGAAGGCCATGAAAATGTACATCCCCCGCATCGTGCTGCTGCTGACCGCGCTTACAGTTCCAGGTGCCCTCAGCGCGCAAGAATCCGACTCGCGCCTGGGCGCGACGAACTTCGGGGCCCTCGCATTCCGCAACATCGGGCCAGCGATCAACGGCGGACGCATCGCCGACATCGCCATCCATCCCGACAACCGCAACGTGTGGTACGTGGCGGTGGGCTCGGGTGGCGTGTGGAAGACCGAGAACGCCGGCACCACCTGGCGGCCGATCTTCGACGGTCAATCCTCGTACTCAATCGGCTCGCTCGCCATCGATCCCAGCGAACCCTCCACGGTTTGGGTGGGCACGGGTGAAGATGTGGGCGGCCGGCATGTGGGCTACGGCGACGGCGTGTACAAGAGCACCGACGGCGGCCGCACCTGGCAGAACAAAGGCCTCAGAAGCTCCGAGCACATCTCGACAATGCTGGTGCACCCGAAGAACTCGGACGTCGTCTGGGTCTCGGCCCAGGGGCCACTCTGGTCGTCTGGCGGCGAGCGCGGCCTCTACAAGACGACCGACGGTGGCGAAACCTGGCGCAAGGTGCTGGGCGATGACGAGTGGACGGGTGTGACGGACATCGTCATGGACCCCCGGAACCCGGACGTCCTCTACGCCGCCACCTGGCAGCGCCATCGCACCGTAGCCGCCTACATGGGTGGTGGCCCGGGCACCGGCCTTCACAAGAGTACCGATGGCGGCGAGACGTGGACCGAGCTCAGGTCCGGCTTACCGTCTTCCAACATGGGGAAGATCGGGCTCGCCATCTCACCGCAGAATCCCGACATCGTTTACGCGGCTATCGAGCTCGACCGCAGGTCGGGTGGTCTATACCGCTCCACGAACCGCGGCGCGTCGTGGACCCGAATGTCCGATGGCGTTTCCGGCGGCACTGGGCCGCACTACTACCAGGAGCTCTATGCCTCGCCGCACCAGTTCGGGCGAATCTACCTGGTGAGCAACGTGTCGCTCGTCTCCGACGACCACGGCGCAACGTTCAGCCGGATGAACGTGCGGGGCAGGCATGTGGACGACCACGCGATCGCGTTCCAGAAAGACGACCCGAACTACCTGCTGATCGGCAGCGACGGCGGTCTGTACGAGACGTACGACGGCACGGAGACGTGGCGGTTCATCCGCAATCTCCCCGTGATGCAGTACTACAAGATCTCCGTGGACGATGCTGAGCCGTTCTACTTCGTCTACGGCGGCACCCAAGACAATGGATCCAACGGCGGCCCGTCGCGTACGGATACGGGCAACGGCATTCGCAACGCAGACTGGTTCAAGACGCTGGGCGCGGACGGCCACGGCTCGGCCACCGAGCCGGGCAACCCCGACATCATCTACGCCGAGACGCAGCAGGGCGGCCTGCACCGGGTGGATCGGATCACCGGTGAGCAGGTCTTCATTCAGCCACAGGCCCGAGAAGGCGAGGGCTTCGAGCGGTATAACTGGGACGCGCCGATCGAGATCAGCCCGCACAATCCGCAGCGGATCTACTTTGCCTCGTATCGCGTGTGGCGCACGGACGATCGGGGAGACAGCTGGACGCCCATCTCCGGCGACCTGACCCGGAGCCAAGAGCGGATCACGCTCCCGATCGGGGGCCGGCAACAGAGTTGGGACAATGCTTGGGACATCTCAGCGATGTCCAACTACAACACTATCACGTCGCTGGCCGAGTCGCCCCTCGCTGAGGGTCTGATCTACGCCGGCACCGACGACGGTTTGCTGCAGGTGACCGAGGACGGCGGAGCGAACTGGCGCCGCATGGAGGTCGGTGACATCCGCGGCGTGCCGGGCACGGCGTTCGTCAACGACATCAAAGCCGATCTGTTCGACGCCAATACCGTCTACATGGCCCTCGACAACCACAAGTACGGTGACTTCAGTCCCTATCTGGTGAAGAGCACGGACCGCGGCCGCTCCTGGCGCTCCATCGCCGGCGACCTGCCGGATCGACACCTGGTGTGGCGGGTCGTGCAGGACCACGTGAACCCGAATCTGATGTTCGCCGCGACGGAGTTTGGGGTCTTCTTCACGCTCGACGGCGGCAGCGAGTGGATGAAGCTCGAAGGCGGGATGCCCACCATCTCCATTCGCGACATCGTGATTCAGCGGACCCACCAGGATCTGGTCGCCGGCTCGTTCGGGCGCGGCATCTTCATCCTCGACGACTATACACCGCTGCGTGAGCTGAGCGAGGAAATGCTGGGGCGCGAGGGTGCCCTCTTCCCGATCCGGACGGCGCTTTGGTATGTGCCGAGGGACGTGGTGGATTCTGAGGGCAGTGATGATTACCAGGCGGAGAACCCACCATTCGGCGCTGTGTTCACTTACCACCTGCGTGACGGCTACAAGTCGATGGAGGCGGCGCGGAAGGCGCGCGAGCGCGGCGTCGGCGAGGGCGAGAATGTCCCGTTCCCCGGCTGGGACGCCTTGGAGCAGGAGATGCGTGAACAAGGTCCCGAAGTCCAGATCGTTGTCCGGGACATGGCGGGTAACGTCGTCAATCGCGTCAGCGGACCCACGTCCGCCGGCTTCCACCGGGTGAGCTGGGATTTCCGGTACGCGCCCAAGAGCCTGATCGGCCTCGAGAGTCCGGGAGGCGGCTTCGGCTTTCCAGCGCTTCCCGGCACCTACACCGCCACCCTCGTCAAAGTCGAGGAGGGTGTGGTGAGCGAGCTGGCCGGCCCCGTATCGTTCGAGGTGCGGCCGCTCAGGGAAGGGGCGCTTCCACGAGCCTCCAACGAGGTCATCACCGCGTTCCGCGAGGAGGTGGGAGCCTTCCAGCACGACCTCGCGCGCGCTGACAACCTTTTGACCGAATTGATCCAGAAGGTGGAGGCGATGCAGACGGCGCTCGAGCGGGCTGAGGATGATGACCCGCAGCTCGCCGCCCGATTGTACGAGGCGCGCCTGGAGCTGTTGCAGCTGCGGGAAGCCATGGAGGGAAGCGAGGCGAAGGACGAAGTCGGCGAACGCGATCCTCCGGCGCCCGGAAACCGTTTCTTCATCGGCTTTCGCGGGCTCAGTACGACCTACGGGCCCACCGAACTGCACCGCAGCACGCTGCAGGCGGGCCGCAACGAGCTGGCGGCGCTCCAGAGCGAAATCGACCGGTTCGCCGAGCAGGTGATGCCGGAGCTCGAGAGCGCCCTCGAGGCGACGGGGGCACCGCCCATAGAGGGTATCGGAGGGTAGAACACTGCCTCACACTGAACCCACCCTTCCGTGGTCACAACACGGAGGGGTGGGTTCTTGTCCACCTCAACCTGACTCGATGAGAGACTATGTTCGAGATCATCTATCGTTACGACCCCGGCAAAGCGGGCCACGAAGCAAGACCAGCTGACGCCACCCAGGCTGTCGCCCGGCTGCTCGATGGCAACGCGCGCTCGATCGCCATGCGGGCCAGGGCGGGCGAACCGGGTGCGGAAACCCAGGACGTCATATCGCTCGACGGCGCTCTGCTGGGCATCACCGAAGCCGGTGCTACGGTGGCGCCGCCCCAGAAACCGTTCGCCGCGATCCTCTCGTGCGCCGACGCCCGGGTGCCGCCGGAGCTCGTCTTTCACCAGGCGTTCAACGATCTGTTCACCGTTAGGGTAGCTGGGAATGTCGTGTCTGCCGAAGGTACCGGCAGCCTGGCTTTTGCCGCGCATAACTTGGGTGACACGTTGCGCACAGTCGTTGTCTTGGGCCACACGGGTTGCGGCGCGGTGACGGGCGCCGTCGATGCCTACCTGACGCCGTCGGCGTATCCAGAGATCGCACCCGCGATCGACCTGCGGGCGGTTCTCGATCGAATCTTCGTCTCGGTGCGCGCGGCAGCTACAGCACTCGACGAAAGCGGGGTTGGTGGGCAACTAGATAATGTACGGTACCGCGAGGAGTTGGTCCGCACGGCCACTGTGCTGAACGCTGCACAGACCGCCTCGAGCGTTCGAAAGTACCTTACCGACGTCATGTCGATCGATCTCGATGTCGTCTGCGGCGTCTATGATCTCGAAACGGGAGCTG
>JBDHJS010000036.1:0-38169 GCA_039586795.1 Gemmatimonadota bacterium | reverse complement strand
GCACGCCTTGACGCGATCCTCGGCCAGATCTTCGGTGCGCTCTGGGTCCGTATCCCCGGTCTCGGCCTCCTCGTCCTCGTGCTGCTCATCATCGGCGCCGGCTGGGTCGCCCATCAGGCGGTGGGGCGTGAGTTGATCCTCATGGGGCGGGACTGGCTGAAGAAGTTTCCGCTAACCAAGACGATCTACACCGCGGCAAGCCAGATCGTCGAGCAGATCGTCGGCGAGGACCGACGATTCTTCAAGCAAACGGTATTGGTCGAGTACCCGCGGCCCGGCTGCTGGGCGATCGGGTTCCTGACCAGCGCCGCGGCGGCCGAGATCAACAAGATCACCGAAGAAGACTCGGTAGCCGTCTTTCTACCCACGACCCCAAATCCGACCTCCGGCTACATCGTGTTCCTTCCGCGGTCACAGGTGAAGCCGCTCAGGATGAACGTCGAGGAAGGGTTCAAGCTCGTCGTCTCCGGCGGTGCCGTGACGCCGGAGATAACCAAGCAAGCTGACAAAGATGCCCGGATCGGCTAGCGGCAAGGCGAGCGACGCTCAGGTCCACGAGGCGAACGTCGATCGCGTCCGCCAGCTCCTCGAAACTGGCGACGAAGAGACGCTTCGCCGCCACCTCGAGGCGTTCCACCCCTCAGATCTTGCCGATGTCGTCGAGTCGCTTGACGAAGATGAACGTGCCGCCGTAGTCCACGCTCTGCCCGGCGAACTCGCCGCTGAAACACTCGCCGAGATGGAGGAGGAGGAGCACCCGGAGGAGCTCCTCGTCGCCGATTCGGAGCGCGTCGCCGATATCGTCCACGAGCTGTCCCCCGATGACGCCGCCGACCTGATCGGCGAACTGCCGCAGGACAAACAGCGCGAGGTCCTCGCCCAGCTTCCCGACGACGAGGCTGAAGAACTCCGCGATCTGCTGGCCTACGACGAAGAGTCCGCCGGCGGCATTATGACCACCGACGTGGTCGCGGTTCAGGAAAACGCGTCTGTCGCCGAAGCGATCGAGAAGATCCGACAGCAAGCGGAAGAAGACGGCGAAGACTTCTACAGCGTCTTTGTGGTCGATGATGACAACCGGCTGCGCGGGACGGTGTCCTTCCAGAACCTGATTCTGTCACAGCCATCGCTGCCGATCCGCGATGTCACGGAAGCGGTGCTGGCTTCTGTTCCGGCGACTATGGACCAGGAAGAGGTCGCGCGCGTCATGTCACGCTACAACCTCGTTTCAGCTCCCGTTGTCGATCCGGCAGACCGTTTGATCGGACGCATCACCTTCGACGATGTGATGGATATCGTGGAAGCCGAGACCACGGAGGACATCTTACGGTTCTCCGGCGTGCTCGACGAAGAGTACCTGGCCGGTGGTGTCGGGCAGGCGGTAAGAAGCAGGCTTCCGTGGTTGGCGCTCGCTCTGGTCACCACCTCGGTGGCGGCCGCCATCATCTACTTCTTCCGTGACACGGTGCAACGCGCGGTCATTCTGGCCGCCATCATGCCGGTCATCGCCGCCATCGGCGGAAACGCAGGTACCCAGGCCCTGGCCGTAACCGTTCGTCGACTCGCCGTGTCGCCGGAGCGTGCGGGTGCATGGAGGGTCGTGGCCAAGGAGGCAGCGGTCGGGATCATCAATGGCGCTGTCCTTGGCGTCATGGCGGCGGTGATCGGTCTTCTGCTTCCCGAAGGCACCATCTATCTCGGGCTGGTCGTCATGCTTGCCATGTGGGGGAACCTGATCGTTGCGGGCTTCTCTGGCGCCTTCGTCCCGGTACTCCTCGAGAAGCTCGGCGTCGATCCCGCCGTCGCATCCGCCGTCTTCTTCACTGCGCTAACCGATATCTTCGGGTTCTTTTTCCTGTTGGCGCTGGCCAGCTGGATCCTGCTGCCACAGCTAGCCTGAACCGTCCGTCATGTCACAGAGAGAGCGTCTGTCCGGGCTGTGGATTGCGCATGCCCGCAAGCGACGTCGCTGCGTATGACGGATACTACAACACGACGCCGGAATGCTGGAGCATCTATACCGAGGTGCTCGGCGTCGATTTCGGAAATCCGGTTGTCTTTCGCCAGGTCCACCAGCTCACGGTCGATACGTACGCGGTGCAGCATGCCGGCGGATCGCACCCGGACAAGTCGATTGTGATCCACCTCTGCGGCCTGCATCTTGTCCTCGATCGAGATCATGCGCCGACCGGCATGCCTCAGCTGTTTCAGCGGCTCGCTGCTACGGTGGAGGACTGGCCGCACTTCCCACCGCCTGCGGACATGGGTCCGGTCACGGCCTTCGATGTCGCTCTGTCGCAGACGCCCGAAGCGCACATCGAGAACGTACGTGCGTGGGCCAAGTCGGTGTGGGGCGCGTGGAGGGACCACCACGCAGCCGTGGCCGCCTTTGTAGAAAGCCAACTCGCGTTGGACTGAACTGCGCTGGGAAGAAGCCCGTGGCCAAGGTCGTCGTCTTCATCGCGATTTCCGTAGTTCTTGCTCTTCTCTCCAGGGGTTCGCTAGGCAGACCCGGTTCACATGGCTTCTTCCGTTTTCTTGCCTGGGAGTCAATCCTTGGGTTGACGCTGCTCAATTTCAGAGGCGTCGATGCTTGGTTCGGCGACTCTCTCTCCACATTTCAATTGGTGTCCTGGTTCTTGCTGGCTGTGTCGCTGCTCCTTGTTATTTGGGGCGCTTGCCTGCTTCGCGGAGCGGGCAAGCCCGACGCCGCAGCCCGAGATGATACAGCGCTGCTTGGGTTCGAGAAGACGACCCGGCTAGTCACGAGCGGAGCATTCAAGTACATCAGGCATCCGCTATACAGCTCACTTCTCTTCCTAACCTGGGGGGTCTTCTTCAAGCGCCCCTCGTGGATAGCGGCTGGCCTCGCAGTCGCCGCGACGCTGTGCTTGACCGCCACGGCCAAGGTTGAAGAGTCCGAGAACATTCGTTATTTCGGAAGTGAATACAGAACCTATATGAATCGGACGAGGATGTTCGTGCCGTTCCTGTTTTAGGTCTGCAACCGGGGCTTCTAACCATGCGCCTGAGAGTGAGCGGTCCAGGGATCGCCGACCCGTTGGCTGCCGTAATTGCTTCGTTGACGAACAAAGCGCGACTGAACTGCGCCTCGGTAGAGTTCGATGAAGCTGAACAAATCGCCCGCCTGCGCATTCGTCGACACGGGCTGATCAGGATGCGCAGAGTGTTACCGGATAAGCACGATCATTCAAAGCCAATCGATTCTGTCGTGACCGTTAGGAACGTCGTGTCATGCGACATCGTGGACAGCACCAGACCAGAGCTTGGCGGTCACGTGCACTTGCTATTCGGTATCCAGTTGGAGGGCGACAGTGTCTACGTCTCTTCCGCGGAGGAAGACAAGGGGCAGACATGCTACTCCATCACTTTGAAGGTCTCGGAGCTCGATATTGAGATCGCCGACATCGCGAACTCGCGTAAAGGCGGCGTCGAGTAGAGGTCAGACATGGCGCTATTCGAATACCTGGGCGTTCTGATATCCGTGGTGATGGGCCTCGGGATCACTCATCTGCTGATGGGTGTCACTAAGGTCGTACAACACCGCGATACCGTGCGAGTGTACTGGGTTCACACCGTTTGGACGCTGAACGTCCTGGTCTATATCCTCGTCATTTGGTGGGGGATGTTCTGGTGGAGTTCACTCGATGAGTGGAGCTTCTTTCAGTTCCTTTTCGTCACGCTTTACGCGATCGTTCTGTTCCTACTGGCCGCTGTGCTCTATCCATGGGACATCCCGGCTGATATGGACTTCGAGGAGTACTTCTACAAGAACCGGATCTGGTTCTTTGGGTTGCTGGCTCTGGCCTGGGGCATCGATGTGCCTGAGACGACCATGAAAGCCGAAATGGGGCTGAGAGGGCTTCCGCAGGCATATTTCGTCTTCATCGCTGTGTTGATGTCCCTCATCTTGATTGGGGTCTTCACACGCAGCCGGCGGTACCATGCTTTTCTGGCCTTGGCCTGGCTGGCCTGTGTCCTGGGCTATCTTGGGTCCTCCACGCTTTCCAGGATCGCGGCGTGAGTCCCAGGGCGCGTCACTTCCCACAAGCGGAGGCCGGAAATGGCTGACGCACGCATCAAAGAGATTCTCAAGCTCCTCGACCCCCCGGCCGGGTTTCGTCCCTGGCATGGCGGCGCCAGCCCGTCGGGCTCGCTCAGAGGCGTCTCGGCGGAGGAGGCGGTCTGGAGACCGGCGCCCGGCCGACACAACATTTGGGAGTTGGTCCTGCACATCGCCTACTGGAAGTACGCGGTCCGACGCAAGCTGACGAACGAGCCCAAGAGCAGCTTTCCCCGCGCTCCATCGAACTGGCCCGACCTTCCGGAAATCGCCGACGCGAAGGCGTGGAAGCGCGATCGGGCTTTGCTCAAAGAAGAGAATGACAAACTGGTCGAGGCTATAGAGGCATTCGATCCGAAACGCCTGGACAAGAAGCCCGGTGATGGCGGGGAGACTCCCTATGTGGATCTGCTGATGGGGATCGTCATGCACGATACCTATCATACGGGCCAGATTCAGGTGCTCAAACGGCTATACGCGCCTCGTAAGCGCTGAACACGCAGGAGACGCAGGAGACGACGAGAATGGCGCTCAGTGCATTCGACGATAAATCACGTGAGCCAAACAAGGCGATGCTCACCGGGACGCTGGGCCGATCGGCTGCTCTTTGGGAAGCCCTGGTCGATCATCTGGCAACCGAGTATCAACCCCTATCGGAGAGTTGGAACTTCGCCGGCGCGAAGTACGGCTGGTCGTACCGCGCGCAGCGAAAGAAACGGACTATCCTTTATCTCACACCGTGCAAGAAGTACTTCCTGGCCGGTTTCGCTCTCGGCGAGAAGGCTGTGAGAGCGGCCCACGCCGCCAAACTGCCCAAAGACATCCTCGCCGCGATCGATGCCGCGCCGAAGTACGCTGAAGGCCGCGGCATTCGCCTCGAGGTGAGATATAAGAGAGACCTTGATGGCATTAAGAAGCTGGCGGCGATAAAGATGGCCAACTAGTTCAAACGTCGAATAAGGGGTGCCTGGCGGGCCTGTCGGCGGGACCTGCGCACTTGACCGGGTAGAAACTGGGGGGCAAGTTTTGGCGTTGTGATGGCAAAGCATTCTAAGTCCTCCGAGCGCAAGCTGCTGGAGGCGTTCGAAGCGGGCGAGGCCCGGGCACTGGCCCGGGCCATTTCGTGGGTGGAAAACGGCCAATCCGGCTTCGAGAGCCTGCTCAGCGCGCTGCATGGCAAGGTTGGGCCGGCGCACCGCATAGGCATTACCGGGCCGCCGGGCGCCGGGAAATCGACCCTGATCCACGCCCTGGCGCGTGCCGTCCGCAGCCAGACCGGCGAACGGGTGGGTGTGGTCGCCGTCGATCCCACGTCGCCTTTCACCGGTGGAGCGCTCCTCGGCGACCGTATTCGCATGACCGGCGCCTCCGGCGACGACGGCATCTTCATCCGCTCGATGGCGAGCCGCGGTTCCATGGGCGGCCTGGCGACGACGACCCGAGAAGTCGCCGACCTCATGGATGCCTACGGGTTCGAGTGGGTCGTTGTCGAAACGGTGGGTGTCGGGCAGTCGGAGCTCGAGGTCGCGGAAGCGGCGGACACAACCGTCGTCGTGCTGACGCCGGAGTCGGGCGACTCGATTCAGGCGATGAAGGCGGGTCTCATGGAGATCGCCGACATCTTTGTGGTCAACAAGGCGGACCGGCCCGAGGCGAAACGTGCGGCCGGAGAGCTGCGAACCACGCTGCGCATCCGCCAGGGCCTGGTCTATGACCGCGTCCCCGCTCACCACGGCGTTGACCTGAGTGAGCTGGCGAAGCGGCACGCGCAGAAAGAGAGCGGCGCTGAAGCTGTGTCGCAGCCCGAGGTGCCTCGTTGGGACATTCCGGTGCTCATGACGACGGCCCATACTGGCGAAGGCGTCCCCGAGTTGTTAGAGACGCTGGACGCTCACTTGCAGCATCTCAAGCAGACGGGCGAGCTGGAGACCCGGCGAAGTGAAAGATTGATGGAACGCGTGCGCGCGGTGGTGGATCGCGGCCTCAAGACTCGGGTATGGTCTGAAGGCGACGGAGAGGCGCGGCTGGAGGCGGCGCGCGAGGATCTGGAATCGGGGCGGCGGACGCCGTACGATGTGGCGGAGGAGATACTGAGAGCGGTGGACGGTAGGGAGTAGGGAGTTGGGACTTGGGGGGTAGGAGGTAGGCGCAATGACTTACGGTGAATGGTAATGAACGATAGCAAGAAGAAGTCGATCGAGGAGTTGGCGGCAGAGAACCAGGAACTGAAAGGCGAGCTCGAGGCGCTGAGGCGCGAGCGTGCGGCGTGGTTAGGCAAGTATGGTTCAACGCCCCTGCGCGATGAGGTAACGTTCGATAGCCTCTCGGGGCGCGAGCTGCAGCCGTTGTACACGCCGCTGGATAGTGGCGACTTCGATCCTGACTACCTCGGAAAACTCAGCTTCCCCGGCGAGTACCCGTTCACGCGCGGCCCGTACACCACGATGTACCGCACGCGGCTGTGGACGATGCGGCAGTTCTCCGGCTTCGGTACGGCGGAGGAGACCAACGAGCGCTACAAGTACCTGCTCGACCACGGCCAGACCGGCCTGTCGGTGGCCTTCGATTTCCCGACGCTCATGGGATACGATGGCGACGATGCCCGCTCTGAGGGCGAGGTAGGCGTCTGCGGCGTGGCGATTTCCAGCCTGGCGGACATGGAGACGCTGTTCGATGGCATCCCTCTGAAGGACGTTTCCGTCTCCATGACGATCAATGGCCCGGCGATGATGCTCTATTGCTTCCTGCTAGTGGCGGCGGAGAAGCAGGGGGCGGATCTCCATCAGTTCCGCGGAACGATTCAGAACGACATTCTGAAAGAGTACCAGGCGCAGCACGCCTGGATCTACCCGCCAGAGCCAGCGCTCAAGATCATCGCCGACATCTTCGAGTGGTCATCCGACAACGCGCCGAAGTTCAACACGATCTCGATCAGCGGCTATCACATCCGTGAAGCGGGCTCCACCGCTGTACAGGAACTCGCCTTCACTCTGAAGAATGGGTTCACCTACGTGGAGAAGGGGGTCGAGCGTGGGCTCGATGTCGACGAGTTCGCGCCGCGCCTCTCCTTCTTCTGGGATGTTCACAACGATTTCTTCGAGGAGATCGCCAAGTTCCGCGCCGGCCGCCGCATCTGGGCGCGCCACATGAAAGAGATCTACGGCGCCAAGGACCCCGAGAGCTGGAGACTCCGCACTCACGCCCAAACCGCCGGTGTGTCGCTCACAGCTCAACAGCCGGAGATCAACATCGCCCGCGTCGGCTACCAGGGCCTGGCGGCGGTACTGGGAGGAACCCAGTCGCTTCACACCAACGCCCTGGACGAAACACTGGCGCTACCCACGGAAAAGGCGGTCCGCATCGCCCTGCGCACCCAACAGATACTCGCCTATGAGACCGGTGTGGCGAACACCATCGATCCATTGGCCGGCTCCTACTACGTGGAGTGGCTGACCGACAAGATGGAGGAGGATGCGGAGCGCATCTTCGCCGAGATCGACGAGATGGGTGGGGTCGTGAAGGGTATCGAGGAAGGGTACTTCCAAAGCCAGATAGCCCTGTCCGCCGAGCGCTTCCAGCATGAAGTGGAGACCCATCAGCGCATCATTGTGGGGATCAACGATTTCACGAACGGAAACGAAGACCTCTCCATCGACTTGCTGAAGATCGGCCCCGAGATCGAGCAGAAGCAGCGACAACGGCTCGCTGACCTGCGCAACAAGCGGGACTCGGACCGCGTCGAGAAAGCGTTGGAGAGGCTAACTCAGGCGGCTCAGAACGACGAGAACCTCATGGAACCGACGCTCGACGCCGTCCGCGCCTATGCGACGTTGGGCGAAATCAGATACGCGCTTGAGAAGGTATACGGGCGATTCAGGGAGCCCGTGTTCTTCTAACACCGTTTACCGTCAACCGTCTACCGTCAACTGGCGACCGAAGGATTTCCTCAGGTACGAAGTAACCCGCTCACGGGCGATCGTGTCATCGTCGCGCCGACACGGGCCACACGTCCCAGAGTGGGTCCGCGGCAATCGGCCCGGTCCGATACGCCGGTATACGATCCCAACTGTCCATTCTGCCCCGGCAACGAGGCCCACACGCCGGCGGAGAGCTGTCGCATCCCCGAGGACTCTGATGCCGATTGGCGCGTGCGGGTCGTGGGGAACAAGTATCCGGCACTCGTCGATGAGGTGGCGACGCTGCCCGGCGAGGGTCTGCCACTGCAAGAGGCCGAACCCGCCATTGGCAAGCACGAAGTCATCATAGAGGCCCGGGAGCACGATCGAGTTTTCACTGGCCTGAGCGACGCCGAAGTTGCAGAGGTCATGCTGGCGTACAGGTGCAGCTTCTCAGCCTCGGCCGCGGACGAGCGGATCAAGCACGTCGTGATCTTCCGCAACCAGGGTCCGATGGCCAACGCATCCATCGAGCACCCCCACTCACAGCTGGCCGGGCTCGCCTTTGTGCCGAACGTGCTAGCCGTGAGACTGGAGCGATCGCACATCTACGCGGCGGAGAACGGGCGTGCGCTACTGACAGATATGGTGCAGGGCGAGCTGGCCGCGGAGTCACGGATCATCGAGGCGACCGAGAGGTTCGTGACCTTCGTTCCTTTCGCCCCCACCTTCGACTGCGAGATCTGGGTAGCGCCTCGAGGCTTGCCGCCGCGGTTCGATGCTCAGGATGACGACACGCTGGGCGAGCTTGGCGTCGCCCTGCGGCGCGCGGTGTCGGCGATGGAACAGGCCTTCAATCGCCCCGACTACAACTGCATCCTTCAGACGCCGCCCCTCATTGATGGCGCCGAGACCGCGCTCCCCTGGTACTTCCAAATCATCCCGCGACGATTCCTCGCCGCCGGCTTCGAGATGGGTGTTGGCGTTCACATCCTGGTGACGACGCCGGAGGAGGCGGCCCAGCGGGTGCGCGAGGCGCTGCACTGAGCTTGCCCGGCCTTCGGGCCGCGAGCTATCTTCCCGTCGCGGTTGCGACACCAAATCAATACAACGTACAACGCCATGGTGGAACGTAAGATACGCGTGCTGGTGGGAAAGCCCGGTCTGGATGGACATGACCGAGGGGCCAAGGTGGTGGCCGCCGCTCTCCGAGATGCGGGGATGGAGGTCATCTATACGGGTCTGCATCAGACGCCGGAGCAGGTCGTCCAGGCGGCGGTCCAGGAAGATGTCGATGTCGTCGCGCTGTCTATTCTCTCCGGCGCCCACATGACTCTCTTTCCACGGGTTCTGGAGCTGCTACGTGCCGAAGGGATGGGTCACGTACTTCTCACGGGCGGCGGCATCATCCCGGCCGAGGACATGGAGGCGCTCACCGAGATGGGTGTTGGGCAGCTGTTCGGGCCCGGCACACCCACGACGGAGGCGGTCCAGTACATCAGGGACTGGTTCAAGGAAAACCGTGCCGACGGGGAGTGACTTCACGTATGCGTTCCGCGTGAGCTTCGGATCGGGAGGACGAGTGTGAGTGCGGCGAAACAGAAGCCGCGGATGCGCCAACTGGCGGACGAGCTTGCCGAGCTGGAAGAGAAGCTGCGGCAGGGCGGCGGACCGAAGAAGATCGAGAAGCAGCACTCGGAAGGGAAGCTGACAGCCCGGGAGCGGCTCGATCTTCTATTCGATAAAGACAGCTACTTTCAGGAAGTCGGCCTTCTGGTGGCCCACGACAAGTACGAAGGTGCGGCGCCAGGGGCGGGAGTGGTTACCGGGGTCGGCGTTGTCGAAGGGCGCGAGATAGTGCTCGTCGCCAACGATGGCACTGTAAAGGCGGGCTCCTGGTGGCCGGAGACCATTCCCAAGATGTTACGTGCCCAGGAGATCGCGATGCGTTGCCGCATTCCGATTGTCTACCTGGTCGACTCCTCCGGTATCAACCTGCCATACCAGGGCGGCGTCTTCCCCGGACAGTACGGCGCGGCGCGCCTCTTCTACTACAACTCGCTCATGCGGCGCTACATGAAGGTGCCGCAGATCGCTTCAGTGATGGGCAACTGCATCGCCGGTGGCGCGTACCTGCCGGCGCTGTCCGACGTGATCTTCATGGTGAAGGGCTCGAGCTTCATGGGGTTGGGCGGACCCAACCTGGTGAAAGGCGCCACGGGTCAGACGGTTGATGCCGAGACGCTGGGTGGAGCCGACACCCACACGAAGATCTCCGGCGTCGCTCACTACGAGCCGGAGAGCGACGAGCAGTGCATCGAATGGATCCGCGAATACATCAAGGACCTGCCGCCCGCGCAGGCCATCCCGATGACGACCGCGGAACCCCGCGATCCGGCCATTCCGCCGGAAGAAGCCTACAACATCATCCCCGACGACCATCGGGCCGGCTATGACATGCGCGCCGTTCTGAAGACCATCGTCGACGACGGCGAGTTCCGGGAGTTCCAGCCGGAGCACGCCGAGGAGATGATCTGCGTCGATGCGCGCATCAACGGGATTCCCATCGGCATCCTGGCGAACGATCGCGGTATCTTCCACGACAAGAAGGGCGGCCCACCGCGCTTCGGCGGCATCATCTATACCGAGAGCGCCGAGAAGTGCGCGTATTACATCGAAACGTGCGATCGCCACCGCCGGCCGCTGCTCTACGTTCAGGATGTCTCGGGCTTCATGGTCGGTACTGACGCCGAGCACTCCGGCATCATCCGCGCCGGCGCGCGCATGGTCGAGGCGATGTCCGTCGCTACTGCGCCGAAGATCGTGCTCACCATCAACCACGCATCCGGTGCCGGCTACTACGCCATGGCGGGGCAGGGGTTCGACCCCGACTTCATCTTCACCTGGCCCACCGGCCGCATGGGCGTCATGGAGGGCGAGTCGGCTGCTGTGGCTGTCCACGGCCGCGCGCTTGCCGAGGCCAAGGAGCAGGGTCGCGAGCTCGATCCCGAGACTCAGAAGAAGCTCGATGCGACGGTGGCCACCTACGACCGCCAGCTCGACGCGCGCTTCGCCGCCGCCCGCGGCCTGGTCGATGCCGTCATCACCCCCGAGCAGACGCGGGATGCGCTGACCCTGGCGCTGCGGGCTGCGGTCCAGAATCCGGGCCCGCACATCGGCCCCTTCGCCCTGCCCGGCTCGCTGGAGTCTCTCCTCAAGTGAATCGCGGTAGAGTCGTTCGCATCGCCTCGGGTCAAGGCTTCTGGGGTGACTGGCTCGAGGCGCCGGTCCATCAGGTCGAGGCGGGTCCCATCGACTACCTCGTGATGGACTATCTGGCGGAAGTCACGATGTCCATCCTCCAGAAACAGCGGAACCGCGACGCATCCCAGGGCTACGCCCGCGACTTCGTGCCCCTCATGGGACGCATCCTTCCCCGTTGCATCGAGAACGGCATACGCGTCATCGCCAATGCTGGTGGAGTCAACCCGCTGTCCTGTTGCGACGCCGTCGTCGAAACAGCTCAAAAGGTAGGTCTATCGGGAAAGGCGCGCATCGGAGTCATCACCGGCGACGATCTGTTGGAACGGTTAGACGAGTTGCTGGCGGACGGCATCGAGCTCCGTAACATGGAGACGGGTGAGCCGTTGGAGTCGGTGAGCGACAAAATTCAATCGGCCAACGCCTACATTGGCGCCGAGCCGATGGTCGAAGCACTCGAGCGAGGCGCCGACGTCATCATTGCCGGGCGCACCACCGATACGGCGCTGACCTACGCGCCGATGATGTTCGAGCACGGCTGGAGCGCCGATGACTGGGACAAGCTGGCCGCAGGAGTCGTCGCCGGGCACATCAACGAATGCGGCGCCCAGGTCACCGGCGGCAACACGGGTGTCGATTGGGAATCCATCGACTATGTCGATATCGGCTACCCCATCGTGGAATCTCGAGCCGCCGGCGACTTCGTCGTCACCAAGCACGATGGGTTAGGTGGTCGCGTTACCGTCGCCACCGTTACCGAGCAGCTGCTGTACGAGATGGGCGATCCGGCAGAGTATATCACACCGGACTGTATCGCCGACTTCCGCACCATCCGGCTCGAGCATGAGGCCACGGATCGGGTCCGCGTACACGGTGTGCAGGGCGGACCGGCCACCGACATGCTGAAAGTCTCCATCTCTTACCTCGCCGGTTTCAAGGCGATCGGGCGCATGGTCTATTCGTGGCCCGACGCGTACCTGAAAGCCAAAGCGGCCGACCGCACGATCCGCGGCCGTCTCGACCGGCTCGGGCTGCGTTTCGATGAGATTCATACGGAGTATCTGGGCGCCGGCGCCTGTCATGGACCGCTGGCCGGGCCGCCCGACCCGGAAGCCCCCGAAGTCGAAGTGCGAATCGGCGTCAAGCATTCCAGCGATCGCCACGCCGTGGAGCGCTTCACCCGCGAGATCGCTTCGCTCATCCTCGCCGGACCACCCACCGCCACCGGGTTCGGCGGTGGACGGCCCCGGGTCCAGGAGATGGTCGCCTACTGGCCGGCGCTCATCCCCAAGACGCGTGTCGCTCCCCGCGTCGAGGTGATACCCGCATGAGCGTCCGCGTCCGGCTGCACCAGATCGCCCACGCCCGTTCCGGCGACAAGGGGGACAGCGCGAACGTGGGTCTAATAGCTTTGAGACCAGAGTTCTATCCCATTATATCACAAGAAGTTACGTGCGAGAGGGTTAAGCGTCACTTCAAGGGGATCTGCCAGGGTCCCGTCGAGTGTTTCGAGCTACCCAACCTCATGGCGCTTAACTTTCTTCTCCATAACTCGCTCGGCGGCGGAGGGACGTTGTCGCTGAGGACGGACGCTCAGGGGAAGACGCTGAGCGCGGCGCTACTGCGGATGGAGATCGAGATCCCGGACGAGCTGGCGCCACTGCTAGAGCGGCGGGCGAAGGGGAAGTAACCGGCATAGGAGGCTGAGGTGCTGGTGCGAACACTGATTCGCGCGATCGTGATTGCTGCCGTGGTGCTGGGCGTGTGGGCGGTGCTGCGGCATTTCGACATGGACCAGGTGAGTCTCTTTCTGTTGGGCGCGGCGGGCTTCATCGTGCTTGCCGTCGCTTCACTTCTCGATCGGCGCAGATCCGAATAAAGGAGTCTACGGGGATGTCTGACGAAGCTTCGGATGTCGTAGTCGTACAGATCGACCCGACGAGCGGTGTCGCAACGGTCAGCCTCAATCGACCCGACAAGCGAAACGCGCTAAGCGCCGAGTTGGTCGACGAGTTAGCGGATGCAATCGGCTGGGCCGATTCCGATGAGCGTATCCGCGTCATCATGCTGCGCGGAGAAGGGAAGGACTTCTGCGCCGGGGCGGACCTCGCCGCGTTGTCGGAGATGATGGAGGAGAGTGTCGAGGAGCAGTTGATCGACGCCGACGCATTGGGGGATTTGTTCATGATCATGCGTAGGGTCGAGAAGCCCGTCGTCGCGGCCGTTCAGGGTCACGCGCTCGCCGGTGGCTGCGGCCTGGCGACGGCTTGCGATATCGTCCTTGCCGCTGACGACGCGAAGTTCGGCTATCCGGAAGTGAAGATTGGCTTCGTACCGGCAATGGTGATCGCGATGCTACGTCGCGCCGTCGGCGAGAAGCGGGCGTTCGATCTGGTGACAACGGGCCGAATCATCGATGCGGAGACGGCCGAGCGCTACGGCATCGTTCACCACGTGTTCCCAGCAGCCGACTTCGAAGAGAGTGCCCAACTGTTCGTGGAAGAGCTCGGAGAACGAAGCGCTTCCGCCATAGCGCTTTGCAAGCGGCTGATCTATCAGACCGAACGGCACTCATTCGAGGCCGCGATCCGTGCCGGCGCCGAGATGAACGTGCTGGCGCGCCTTACAGAGGACTACAAGGAAGGCGTCCGCGGTTTCGTCGAAAAACAGGCCAAGAAATCAGGAGACGGCTGATTCACACCAATCTCACGCTCAAGCTCGCCGGCATCTTCATCGGCGCGCCCCTCTGCCTGGCCGCGCAGCCGCTAGAGGCTTCGTGGCTCTTCTGGGTAGGCCTCGTGATACTCGCCATCGCGCTCCTCCTACCTGCGCGGCCCGATCAGTCCCTTATGGAGAGACTCGGGAGTTTCTTGAGGCACTTGCCGTTGGTGGGGTGGATATCGAGGCGGGACTGATGGTGATTCGGGGTTTCGGGGATTTGGGGGTTACGAGATTCGAACCCTAGAAGCATCAGCCGTCCAGAGTATCCAATGCACTGAGGTCCCCAGGCTCCGCCCCCGGCTCGATCCACTCCGCCGGCACTTCCAGCTCGCCGCGTTTGTGGAGCGCCATCGCGGCGGCGGCGACTTCCGGATCGAAATGGCTCCCTGCATCATCTTGGATAAGTTGCACGGTACGCTCGAAGCCCAGCCCCTTGCGATAGGCGCGGTCGGAGCTGAGGGCGTCGAGCACGTCGGCGACGGCCAGCACGCGGCCGAGAAACGGTATGTCTTCGCCGGAAAGGCCATCCGGGTAACCCGAGCCGTCCCACTTCTCGTGGTGATGTCGAACGCCGGGAAGGACCTTCTTGAAGCGCGGGCTTTGAATGTTGCTAAGAATGTCGACGCCGTGGACAGTGTGCTGCTTCATCTCGTCGTATTCCTCGGGCGTCAACTTCCCCTTCTTGTTCAGAATCACCTCGGGCACGCCGATCTTGCCTACATCGTGGAGCAGTCCGGCCAGCTTCACCACCTCTCGCATCTCGTCGTCCAGCCCTAGCTCGCTACTGATCTTGACCGCGAACTCCGCAACACGTTCCGAGTGGCGGTGCGTGTAACCGTCTTTCGCGTCGATCGTCGCCACCATAGCGCGAATCGTATCAAAGAAGAACTGCTCCAGCTGCGCTATCAGCTGGGCGCGATGGATCGCCACGCCCGCCTGGTTCCCGATCAGCGCCAACAGCTCTAGGTCCGACTCCGAGAACGCCCCGGTGAGGCTGCGGCTGTCGGCGTAAAGGACGCCCATCGCGCTCCGCATCCCCTTATCCGTCACTACCGGAGCGCACATCACCGAGCGGATCTTCTGCATGATGATGCTCGCGCCTTCCCGGTATCGCTCATCGGCTGTGGCGTCCCGGCTCAATGAAGAAACGCCGTGTTCAATAACGTCCTGCACCACCGTACGGCTGACGGCAATCTCACCGGCGTCGTCGTCCGTGCTACGGGAACGAGCCGTCACGATCTCCAGTTCGCTGTCTTCGCTCGCCACGCCGTCCGCTCCACGTTTGAGCAGGATGGCCGCCCGGTCGGCGTTCAGCGTCGAAAACACCGATTCGATGACGCCCTCGAAGAGGCTGTCCAGGTCCCGGGCGCTGGAAAGGATCTTCGACACCTCGTAAGCTGTGGCCAGGTTCCGTTGCGCTCGCTGTAGCTCGCCCAGGTCATCGCTTTGCGGTCCCTCTAGCAGCGCGTCCATGCCCGGGTAGTGCGTGTCGATGACCTTTCGCACCACGGTCGTCGTGCCACTTTCCTCACGGAATGCCAGCGTGGTCTCGCCCGGGGCACGCTGCGCTTCCCGCGACCGGCATTCGAGGATGGCAGGGCCAACCGCCAGGTTGTCTCCCGGCTTGAGTGTGCCTTCCTGCACCAGCTCCTCGTTGATGTAGCTGCCGTTGGCGGACTCCAGGTCGACGACCTTGATATGAGAGCCGCGATTCTCGAGGGTGCAGTGTCGGCGTGAGACGCCCTGGTCAGGCAGGCGGATATCGCACTCCGGGGCGCGACCGATGGTGTGCGTCTGGCCGGCGGGGATGGTAAATACGCGGCCAACATGTTCGCCTTCGCGAACGACAAGTACGAGGTCCATCAGCGGGGTTAAGCCTCTTCTACTTTGCCGGAAGTCGTATGCGGCCCAGGTTGTTGGCGGCAAATTCGGGTACGACGATCTCGGTTGAGTATACGCTATAGCGCTCCGAGTCGGCAGCGGTGGGATGCAGCTCCAGGTTGTGAGCTCCGGAAAACAGAGCGTAGCCCGCAACCGGTGTTGAGCCCACGAAGATCCCGTCGATGAAGACATCTGCCGTCGGCTCGGAGGTCACCGTGACCCACCCGAATGGGCGGACCTGCTGCGTGATCTCCCGATGCTGACCCGGGTTCGGTTGGAAGCGCTCCTCGTGAATCACCAGCTGATGCTGCGAGTGCGGTGGGACCCCGACCAGACGTACCGTGTGAAAAACCTCGGAAGGGATCTCGAAGTTCAACCTCGGAGGATTGCCGATGTTGAGGCCGTCGAGCACGATGCTCACGAACGGCGTAGCCTGGGTCGGACGGATGATGACGCTCAACGACGCGGGCGCTGCCGGCGTCGGTGGAGGAGTGGGAGATGGCGCGGCGGTGCTGAAGACTACGCTGTCCGGCCGGATCGCGTTGCCCGCCCGGTCGGTGACGCCCGCTGAAACCAACAGCACGTAGCGCGACTGCTGACTCAGCGCGTCGGCCGGCTGAATCCGCGCCGTCTGCTGGTCTTCATGCATGAAGACCTGGATGCTCAGGAAGTTGCCTTGAACGTCACGCAGCCTGACCGTCTCCGAGTTAACCGTCGTCGGGTCGAGCGGTTCGTCGAACATGAGCTGCAGCGCTTGACCGGGCTGCACGCCGCTCGCCTCGTGCGCTGGCGTACTGGCGGTGAGCATCGGTGCCTGTGTATCGGGCGGTGGGTTGCGCGTTACGAACGAGAAGGCGGCGCCAGGCTGCTGGCTCCTCGGGTTCTGGAAGATCGGCGAGCCTGTGGTCGTCAGCAGACCGTCCGATATCTCGATCTCGTACTCGGTCTCGTAGAGCAGTTGGGTGCTGGCGATCAGGACGATCCGCTTGCCGGCGTCCCGCACCTCGATTTCCGCCGCCAGTGGTCGGCCGCCCGGGTCGAGCAGCTTCACGTTCTGGCTGCTGGCGGTCGCCGGATCGATCGGTGCGCTGAACATGATCTCGAACCGCGGCTCGACGACGTCCGCACCGCCCTCCACCGGGGTGAAGCGGAAAGAAGTGGTATAAACGGATCCGGTGCCCACGTACGGGATGTTCGCTAGGAACGGGAGCTTCTCCTCGCCGAATGTGCGACTGCCGCCAATATCCATCGAGTAGCCGGCCACGCCGGCGGCGAGCGCCGCCACGAACCCCAGGGTGAACCACAGGCCCCGACGTTTCCTGGTCGGCGGTCGCGTCGTGGCCGAAAACAGCGATGCCGGTCCATGCTGCGCCAGGGCTGCTTGGTCGTCCTCCATCAGCTGCAGATGCGGAGCCGGCGTGGCAGGTGTCTTCGGCTTCTCATTGTCTTCCGTCGGAGTCTTCTCGACCGTGACCACGACCGTGCGTTGCTTCGTGCCGGAAAGCCCCAGGAGCTCATTGCGAATCTGCTCGGCGCTCTGAAAACGCTCCGCCGGGTTCTTTTGCAGGCACTTCAGTATGACCCGCTCGACTTCCGTATCAAGGTCGGGGTTCAACTCGCACGGTAGGGTGGGCAATTCCTCGATGTGCTTACGGCCCAACTCGAACCAATCTCGGCCGGTGAACGGTGGCTGGCCCGTAGCCATCTCGAATAGCGTGACACCGAGAGAGTAGATGTCGGAGCGGTGGTCTACGCGCTGACCACGAGCCTGCTCCGGCGACATGTACTTCGGCGTGCCGACGTAGACCGTGGTGCCCGTTGCCGCGGTATAGTTGGTCGCGGCCTCCGCGATCCCGAAGTCGGTGACCACGGCGTTGCCATGCCGATCGAACAAGATGTTGTCGGGTTTGAGATCCCGATGAACGATGCCGCCTTCGTGCGTATGGGCGAACTGAAGCGCCGATGCCACGTCGCAGGTCACCTTGATAATCACGTCGGTGTCCATCGGCACGCCGGGCTTCATCACGTCCTTGAGTCCGGTGGGCAGCAGGTCCATCGAGAAGAAGACGATATCGTCGTCCTTGCCGGCGTAGTGTATGGCGATCACGTTCGGGTGCCGGAACTTGGCGGCCCGGTGCGCCTCGCGACGGAAGTTCTCCTCGAACACCTCATCGTAGGCGAACGCCGGCTTCAAAACCTTCAACGCGACATCGATATCGAGGTTCGTATCGCGAGCCTTGTAGACGAACGCGAACCCGCCCTCGCCAAGAAACTTGTCGATGCGGTATACGGCTACCCGCCGACCGAGAAAGATGTCCTTCTTCATCTGGGTCTTAGCGCCCCGAAGAACCGTTCCGTGTCCGGGTTATACAGTACCAGGCCGTACAGAGCCCGGATCCTGGGTATCTCCTGATTGAGATCGAATCGCGGCCTCAGGTTGAAGATCTCTCTGAACGTGTCTTCCGCCTCAACGCGCCTCCCGTACGCGTAATACGCCACCGCGAGAACCTGACGGCTCACGATGGCCTGTTCGATGGTCAGCCCCCCCTGAGTCAGCAGGGTCTCGTAGAACGTGACCACCGCCCCGTAGTCCGCGTTCGACCAGTACTCGAATCCCGGGCCCAGCTTGTCGCGCGTCGAGTAAACGATGATCGAGTCCGTGTACTCGTCCTTCAGGGACTGGGCCGTTGCCGGCATCGACTGCGTGTAGAGTCGCATGAACTCCATCGCATCGGCTACATTGCCTGACTCGCGCAATCGCTTGTAGACCAGGAACGACTGGCTGACCACCGAGGGCTCCTCATAGTACTCGGGCCGCGGCCCCTGACCGACGAGCGTGAGAATCGTCTGCGATGCCTGCTCGGGGTTGCCCGACCTGAGGTAGATCTCCGCCAGCTGGAACAGAAACGGGATCAAGCGCTCGTTCGGCTGCCGAATTGTCCTCAGCTCTTCCGCGTATTCCACGGCCCGCGTGAATTCGCCGAGCGCGTACGAGCTCGAGAACGCGATGTAGAGCAGTCGGCCCTTCGAGTCCTCGGTCGTGGCCAGGATACCCTCGTCCATCAGCCTCAGGCCTTCCGCCGCCTCGCTCCGCGCCGTCTGATAGTCCTGCCGCTGGAAGGCTGCCGCTGCCGTGAAGTACGAGAGCGGCAAGGGCTGGGTGGCTTTGCCGCGGACGCCTGTGATGTACACAGGGGTTACGCGCACGTAGCGCGGCGGCTGCTCTGACCGCTGCTGCGGATCGATTCGGTACGGCGGCGCTTCAGCGCTGGCCAGCAAACGGTACGGGCCATCGACCTGATCGGCGCCCTGGATCTCGTAGCCGCGGATGAAACCGGCGGGACAGGGCTGCCAGGTGAGCACAGCCGTCTCCCCCTCATAGACCAGGTCGAGCCCGGCGATCGGCGGGAAGTCGACGTCCCACCGATACACGAAACTGCGGCCGGCGCCCGAATCCGAGATGTAGATGTTGCCCTCGCGGTCGACATTGATCCCGTCCGGCTCGTCGAACACCGCCTCCGCGCCCAGCTGTATCCAGATCTTGCTCAGGTCATTGTCGATCACCGTTACGCGGTGACTTTCCCGATCGAGGATGAACAGGTTGCCCGCCTGGTCGAACGTGACGGCAGCGACCGGACCCGGGACCAGCGTCTCGGGCAGCGGCTCGAAGACCTCGTCGACGACGTTCAGACGACCCAACTGCGTCCCGTCCTCGCTCCAGGTGTAGACCCGATCCCTCGGAGACACGGCGACACCTGCCGGCTTCCGGAACTGGTAGCTTCCTACGAGACTGGCCAGGTCGGCGCTGAAGATCTTGACTCGGTCGTTGCCGTTGTCGGCGATGACGATCCGACCATCGGACAGCACGGCCAGGCCCTCCGGGCTTCTCAGTCGGCGGTTGTCCTGATAGTTGTCGCCGTAGGTCCCCTGCGGGGCGCCGCCCTCCAATCCGAATACCGCGAACCGATTGCGCCGTGAGTCGGCGATGAAGACGTTCTGGTCGGTGGCGGTCGCCGCCGTCACACGGCCGATGTCCCGCGAGAACTGCACCTGAACGACCGAAGGATCTGGCAGGTAGGCGGGCACGCTGTCGCCGTACACCGTCTCGTGGAGCTCGGTCTGCGTTCCGATCATCGTCACGGCGCGGTCTTCCACGTTGAACAGGAATACCGGCAGCCCTTCCGCCGTGTAGATGACGTCCAGCAACGGCTGCGGCAGCGAGCGCTGTCCTCGCGTGACGCGAATCGGAAAACGGAAATCGGGAAGCCGTGCAAGGCCCTCTTCAGTGGACAGGCGGATCCGCTCGACCTTGCGTTGATCGCCGTCCAGGATCAGCACGTGCTCGTCTCCCGCGAATACGATGTCCTCGGCGCGCTTGAACGAGCCGCGGCCGGTTCCCGATCCGCCGTACAGGATATCGTTCGATCCGATCTCCTGCGTTGCCGATGCGTTCTTACGCCACAGACGCCCCGTTCGCTGATCCAGGACCACGACCGTGCCCAACTCGTTCACAATCGTCGCGACCGGCGACTGCAGGCTGCCGCCTCGTAGATCCGCCTGGCCGGCTATGCCCCGGGGCAGGGGGCCGCTCCAGGGGAGCTGCGTGAACTGTTGCAGCACATAGATATGGCTGGGCGTCTCGTCGTCGGCGATGTAGATCCGTCCGTCGTGCCCCACCGCCATCGACAGCGGTTTCTTGATCGATTCGCCGAACTGGATCTCGCGGACGAACAGACCGTCCTTGCTGAAGATCTGAACGCCGCCGCGTCCCTGGTCCAGAACGTACACGTAACCGTTCGGTCCCAGCTCCATGTCCACCGGATTCGAAAGCTGGCCGCCCTTACTTCCGCCGCCGCTCAGCGCTCGAAGCGCCTGTCCGCCGGGCCCGTATACGAACACCTGCTTGCGACCCGAATCGAGCACGTAGGCGATGTTGTCCGCGGTTACCTCGACTGCGACGGGATTGTCGAGCTCCGCTTGCCCGTACGTGCGCTGGTACACGCCGCTGGAATTGAAGACGAAGACCAGGCCATCGTCATCCGCGATGTGAACGGTCCCGTTCGGACCCAGCGCCATCGCGATCGCATTGTCTGGCGCTCCGGGCTGTCCCTTTCCGGGTAGTTGGAACGAGCCGTTGGCTTCGTACGCAGCCTTCGGAACGGCCTGGCCGAACAACGGCGCGCTGAAGACGGCGACCATCAGCGTGGCCGCTACCCACCACTTTGCTGGCATCCAGAGTCGTTTCAGTTGCACGGCGACTGTTGCTCCAGTTTCAGATCTTCAAGCGGCCGGCCTTCCATCTGAAAGATGAACTTCGAGAAGCCGGTCACTATCGTATTTCCATGCTGTAGTTCTTGGCGGGTCCCGATCGGCTCGCCGTCGATCAGCGTGCCGTTCGTGCTCTCCATGTCCTCGATCCACCATCCGCGCTCTCTTCTCACGATGCGGCAATGGTGGCGGGAGACCGACCGGTCGGGGAACTGGACATCGTTCTCGATCGCGCGGCCGATCGTCACTTCGCTGTTGTCGATCCGGAAAGTCTTGCCCCGGTGCACGCCGGCGACGACCCAAAGGCGACTCAGCACGCCGTCCCGGTGATCGTCGATGAAGCGGAACTCCAGCTCGGCCAGCCCGATCAGATCGCCGTGCGCGAGGCTCCTTCGTTCGCCGACGCTCAACTCGGCACCGTTGAGGGTCGTCAGTGCGTCATCGGCCAACGCCTCGAGGACGTAGCGGGAGTCTTCGCGCTCGATTCGGACATGATGGGCGGCAATCCGGTCGTCGCGGATGCGCAGGGTATTCGCATTATCGCGACCGACCGACATGACGGGGACCCGCAGCGGGTACTCCCGGTTCCGCTCTGCGTAGAACTGCCCGATGAGCGCTGCGCCATTCGACTGTGCGCCCAGTAGCCCTACTCCTTATGCGGGGTACGCGGGGGATAAGTACAAGAAAACGCCGTACGTGCCCTAATTTCGGGCACTTCCCGCATTGTGTCAATTATGTCCGGCGCCGGTTCTGCGCCGGTTCGGGAGAGCCCCTTTCGGGGCAATTTCGGTGGGGGAGACCACGCTGCCCCTTGGCCGCGTGCCACAACCGCTGGATCTTACACCGGTTTGATGCGTAAGTGCCGCTGATATAGCGTCTTGAGGCATAACGCCTAATCACCGACCTCGAGCATTTGATATCGAGAATTGACCGTTAAAACGCCTCCCCAATATTCAAATAGAACCCACTCGTCACCTCACCTATCCCCCACGCAAAATCAGCCCGCAAATGCACCCCCTGATCCTCCGACAACAAGAACCGAATCCCAAGCCCCGCCGAAGTATGGAAGTCGTTCAGCAAGAACGCACTCAGCCGCGGCTGCACCTGGCCCGCCGCCCCAAACACCACCGCACCAAACTTCCACCAGACCGGAAACCGATACTCCGCCTGCAAAGCCAGTAGATCCAGGTCTCGATACCGACCCTGAAAGTACCCGCGCAGCATCATATCACCGCCCAGCTGCGGCATCAGGTCGAACGGCGGCGAGCTGGTATTCCCCGCGCCAACCGCCCTTAATGCCAGCACGTGCTTGTTGAACATCCAGAAGTATCGCCGCAGGTCGATCAGCAGGCTCAGATAGTCGTAGTCGCTGCCGAAGAAGCCGTCGGACAGCGTTGCCCGCAGCTGGTGATAGCTTGCCGAGCGCGGGTACCAGACGCTCTTTCTCGTGTCATACGCGAACACCAGGCCCAACCCGATCACATCGCCATCTTCGGCACCCGGCACCAAACCCGAATCCAGCAAGCCGCCCGGCTCGACCTCGGAGAGCTTGCGATAGGCGTATTGGAACGATAGGCCGAAGTAGAGATCGCGAACCATCTCCATCAGCCCCTCGGCCCGAAAGCCGAACGCTATCGGCGTGTAGTCCTCTTCCAGCTCGTCCGGCGTGTTGTTCCCAACCCCCCAAAACTTGTTCGGAAATTTCGAGAACGCCGCCTCACCGAAGAACCGGTAGGGCGAGCCGATAGGTAACAGCTCTGCCCGCAGCGCCACGATGATCTGACTCTTCGTCGTATATAGCGCCACCGGCGCGAGGGTCGACGAGAGGATCGGCTCGCCTTCCTCGGCGTCCTTCTCCTGGCCCAGGTAGAACGAGTACACCGCCGTAGCGCCGAAGCCCAGCCCCGTTTCCGGCTGGTAAAAGACCACCGGCAGTGGGATGAACGAGTTCTTTAGCGTGTCACTCTCCTCGACCGCCGCGCTGTCGGGAACCGGGTCCTGCCCCGAAGCAGGTGAAGACCAAACCCCGAAGGCCAAGACGAATCCCAGCAACCCAAGCAGATGTCTATTGCGATAGATCATTTCAACATCGATTTCCGGACAGCCGGCTCTGTAACGAATTGCGTATCACGCAGCGCACTCCATCTGCCGAAGCTCGCCGCCTCTGTCAAGAGCAGAGTTCCGGTTCCACAATCCAGAATGTGGGAATCGTTGAATCGGCTTCGACAATTCCCAACCCATACCTAGCTAAGAAGCCGTTTCTCCCATAGTATCCCGCCTGAAGCAACCACTAACTCAGACAGACCAGGAGCCCCATCATGCAGCGCTCTATTATCCTACTTGCCGCAACAGCCCTTCTCGCCGGCTGCGGCGGCGGATTGAAGGTCCAGGCCAACGCCGATCCCGAGGCCAGCTTCAACGGCTGGCAGACCTACCGCTGGGCGGAGCGCACGGAGGAGGGCAAGCAGGACCGGCGCGTCTACAACTATGTGGTCGAGGGCCGGGTGAAAGAGGCCGTGAACCTGGCGCTACAAGAGAAGGGCTTTCGAGAGGACTCCACAGCTTCCGATGTCGACTTCCTCGTGGGTTGGCACGGTTTCTTGGAAGGCCAGGTGAATTTCAGCGCAGTGAGCAGCGTCTACGAATACGGCTGGGGCTGGTTCCATCCGGGTTCAGGCTACGTGTCTTCTCAGACCTACATGAACTACTGGCGCGATGGCACTCTGATGATCGACATCGTCGATGCCCGCGAAGAACAGCTGGTGTGGCGCGGTATGGGGACCGGCTCCATCAACCCGGACGATTCCCTCGAGCGGAAGCAGGAGAACATGAACGATGCGGCGCGCAGAATCCTCAAGACTTTTCCAACGGGAGGCGAATGACAGAGCGCGCCTTAGCATGTCGCCTGCGCAGCTCGTCCACGAAGGCGCTGTCGCGCCCGGCCTCGGCGGATATCTCAAATAGAAGGCGGTTGCCGCTTCGCATGTAGAGCCGGACGATCGTGTTGTCCAGCCAGTACGTTGACCACTCGGTATCGATCTCCTGAATGGCTGCGTAGGTCGCCTCTGTGATTTCGAGTTCATCGGTGAAGGTGTCCGTCCAGTATATGTGCACCCCCCGATCCGTCAGGACCACGCCCTGGCTCCGAATCGAGAACAACTCGTCCGTGTAGAAGAACAACAGCTCATCCGCTTCCTCTACTACCCCTAGTTCCTGAAGGGTAAGCGCGTAGCTATCGCTGATCTCATCGCCCTGGAGCACCTTCGAACTGGGGATTAGACCTACGGTCGCAGCGACAGCGAAGGCAACGACCAGGCTGCCTGCCAGGAGTATCGGGATATTCCGGATCCGCCATCTGGCTTGCGGTGGCAGTTCGGCTCCCTTCGATCGGTTGACGTCGTTTATCGTGCCAATCACGGGCAATAGCGGTACGAAGCCGAAGTACGCAATCAGCCAGTAGGGATCGGGCAGCCTCCATAGGAGGTTGAAGAAGAAGTACGCGACCGCCAGACCATCGAACAAATCGCGCCCCTCGCTTTTCCTCAGGTCGGCGATGAGCAGAAAGGCCGTGATCGGATTGAATAGGGCTCTGGCCCAAGGCCATACCGATGACTTGTCACGTCGCCTGACATATCTCCAACAACGGTAGAACCACACGACGCTGTACAGGCCGGCTGTCGCAAAGTGCAGCAGGATATACTTGCTGGGGGCGATAGGCGCGTAGCGCGGCTCTACACGCTGAGCATCGCTGCCTGTATCAAGACCCATAGTCGCACTCGGCCGTGGGGATCGTCGGCGATCTTTCGGTCCAGGGAGCGATTCGATGATGAGTCCAACACACGGCTTCAGGCTCCATGAGCAGGTGGGATGCTCGCAGCCTATCCAGCCCATCTTCCCGGTGACGGCATTATGGAGTGCTTCGTCTCTACGTGCAACAAAGACGAATAGTCTTTGTTCGGGGAGTCGTCTGTGTATGTCGATCCGTTGAGGTTCCTTTGATATCGAGGTGCTAAGGTGTCGGCGTGTTGGCTCAGGCGCGCTCCGCTCTCGAGCGCTACTTCGGATACAGCGACTTCCGCCCCGGCCAGAAGGCGGCCATCCAGTCGGCGCTCGGAAAGCGCGACGCGCTGGTTGTCATGCCGACCGGTGGCGGCAAGTCCGTCTGCTTTCAGATCCCAGCCCTCGTCCTTCCGGGATTGACCCTCGTCATCTCTCCGCTCATCGCCCTCATGAAGGACCAGGTCGAGGCGCTGGAACGGCGTGGCATAGCGGCGGCGCTCATCAACAGCACCCTCACCAGCGATGAGATCCAGGAGCGACTCGCCAGAGCCACCTCCGGCGAGCTCAAGCTGCTCTACGTTGCACCCGAGCGGTTCGCCAGCCCCCGCTTCAGGAGCGCCTTAGGCGATATGCAGGTCAGCATGGTGGCGATCGATGAAGCCCACTGCGTGTGCGAGTGGGGTCACGACTTCCGGCCGAGCTACACACGACTCAGAGACCACTGGCAGGAGATCGGTCGCCCGCGTCTCCTCGCCCTTACCGCCACGGCGACGCCAGAGGTGCGTCGCGACATCGTGAAAGAGCTGGCGCTCGAGAAGCCGCGCGTCATCGTCCGCGGTTTTGACCGGCCGAACCTGCGTTGGCGGGTCCAGCGACACGACAAGTTGGGCGAGAAGAGCAGATCTCTCATCGATCTACTCGACGACGGCAGCGACGAGGTCGCCGTCGTCTATGCGTCGACCCGCAAGATGGTCGAGGCGGTAAGCGAACTGCTGAGGGGCGTCGGAATCGGCGCCGGCGCCTATCACGGTGGAATGGATCGACGGGCGCGCGCCAGGGTGCAGGAAGCGTGGACCGTGGGAGACGTGCCCATAGTCGTTGCCACCAATGCCTTCGGTATGGGCATCGACAAGGACAATGTTCGACGCGTGATTCATTTCCAGATGCCGGGTTCGCTGGAGGCCTACTACCAGGAAGCCGGCCGCGCCGGGCGCGACGGCGAGCCAGCCGAATGCGTCTTGCTCCACAGCTACGGCGATCGGTTCATTCACGAATTCTTCATCCACCAGTCCTATCCACCCCGCAGCATCATTCTCGAGGCCTATCGGGCGCTATCGAATGCCTCCGCAGAGGACGGCGGTCCCGTCACGCCGGCGCGCTTCGCGCGCCAGGTCAAAGGGCTGAACAGCGACGGCGAGCTGTACTCGGCGCTTCGCATCCTGAAGGACGACCGCTGTATCGAGGACAGCGCCGCCCAGCGAAACTGCTCGGTTCGCTGGATCGCCGGGACCGAGCAGATACTCGAATTGCTTTCCGGTTTGAACGGTGGGGAAAATCTGGCGTCGGCGCTGCCGGTGCTGGAAGGTCTTGCCCGGGTCTCAGCCCTCGGAGAACGAAGGCGCTTCAGAGTCTCACGCCGCGAGATCGCCCGCTGGGCCGGCGGTAGCTTCGCCAACGGGCGCACGGCTCTCGCCA
The DNA here is from genome assembly GCA_039586795.1 of Gemmatimonadota bacterium. Classification (GTDB taxonomy): domain Bacteria; phylum Gemmatimonadota; class Gemmatimonadetes; order Palauibacterales; family KS3-K002; genus Kutchimonas. The sequence continues at coordinate 11,583 of JBDHJS010000036.1, read as the reverse complement.
CGCTTCAGAACGCCGGTCTGCTGGGATGGCGTGATGAAGGTGACCAGGGCGGCTACCGACCCACCCAGCCGGGATGCTCCGGCGAGGAACTGCCCGTGAACTGGGACCGCGTCGCCCGACTACGAGGGCTCGAGCTGCGAAAGCTGAAGCGGATGGAGGGGTATGCGTTCAATCGAACCTGTCGCCGTCGCTACCTCCTCAACTACTTCGGCGAGGATTCCCCGCGCCGCGAATGCGGAAAGTGCGACCAATGCGATTCCTCGTGATTACAACCGCTTCATGCTGATGGAGTCGGAGAGCGGAGAAGAAGCCCTGGCCCCCGATCAAAATCTCAAGAACCAAGACTTCCGCGTCCTACCTCCCTAACCGGCCCGTCTACGTCAACGTCAACGTCAACGCCCCGTCGTCGTCCGCGCCTCACGCCCCGCGCCCGCGAGCCACATCAAGAACCTGCCGCCTGTACTACGGCCCGCTCCTAGCTTCGAGGACCAGGTTTCCGCCTCAGACGCTCTAAGAGTCTGCCGGTTCAGCCAACTCCAATGAGAAGTCTGGCGGCCCGACGGTAACGATGCCCAGGTACCCGTCGACGGTCACGAGGTCGCCATCATTGAGCAGTTCCGCGGCGGCACGCACTCCATTGACGCAAGGGATGCCGAACTCGCGGGCGATGATCGCACCGTGGATGAGCATGCCGCCACGGCGCTCAACGATCGCGCTAGCAAGTGGCACGATGTGAGTGATGTGCGGCTGGATAGCATCACACACCAGCACATCACCTCGCTTGAATCTCGCCAGGTCAGAGGTGTCTCGGATGCAGAGCACTGACCCCGTCGCCAGCCCTGGAGAGGCCGGCTGGCCGATGAGCTGCCGCGGCGTTTCCCCGCCGCCGACGCCAGATGGGTCCCCTTCATGACGCTCACGCTGTTCGGTCAACCGCAGGGTGAGGACTGCCGATGGATTCCGCAGCGCGTTCAGAATGCCTGCCAAGTCCTCTGGGCCGGGACTCCCGGCCCCCACGAGTCGCCCCGCCTCACCTAGCCGCCGAGCGGCGACCTCGAGAGCGCGCAGCAGCTGGCTCTCCACGCGACCGACCAGCAAGTTGTCGTCATCCCGCAGCTTCCAACTGATCCTTCCGGTCTCCAGTACCTCCAGAGCTTCCTGGCGGCGTTCCGCGCCAACCGCGTCGAGCAAGCGCTGCTCGAGTTCCGCAACGCTACCCGAGTCGGGTACGGCTCGCGTATCGGCACCCTGGTTGACCAACTCCAGAACGGTGTGCAGGACGGATCTGAGGTCTACAGACAGGCGTTTCCTTCCGAAGGCGATATCGAGAAACCGCTCGGCAACATCACCGAGATTGTCCAGCCAGTCCTCTGTCGCTGCGCCCGGTAGCTTCTGGCGGACTGCTTCGAGCGTCAGCGGGCCCTCTGTAGCCTGCAGCATGCGGCTGATTTCCGAATTGAGCTGCTCGTGGCTCTCAAGCTGTTGCGCCAATGCCCCCATCGCCTGGTTGCGCTGCGTCGCGAGCAGCTCCTGGTCGCGCAACAGGCCGACGAACTCATATGGGTCGTCCGGCCCGACGGCATCGTTGTAGTAAGTCGCCAGGCGGCGGACGCCGTGCGCGAAAGGGATGAACTCGTCCCAGTAGATCTTCTTCCAGTGCTCTAGAGACTCGTGTCGCTGCTCGATCACCTCGGCGAGCTGCGCGTCTCGCAGCGACTCGATGTCTTCTTGAGCCAGGCGGTGACCTTCCGCCTCCAATTGCGGGATGAGCTGATCGGCAACCCGCTCGCGTAGAGCTCGAAGTCGGGCATCGCCGGGACGCAGCGTGAGATACCAACTGCGCTTCTCATCCGGGTCGTGCTGGGGCGCGGTGATCGGGCGAGCCTGCAGAATCGTGAGCGCGGAGGAACGCCCCGTCCACTCCATGTCCGGCGCCCAATCGAACGCGTGCTCGATGCCGAAGAGCGCGTCAACGACGGCGGACAGATCTTCTGCGTCGAGCAGCGGCTGTCCGCCCGCTTCCCCCGGCCGCTCCCCCTGCTGCCAGCGGGTCGGCCGCCGGGTTTGCCGATCGATTTCCCACCGGTCAGGATCGAGCGACCCGTCCACCAGCAGTTGGCACGGTCCCGGGACGGCCTCCACGATCGCTCGGGACCCACCGAGCTCTCTGGGGTCGTTACCGAACGCCACACCGGATCGGTCCTCCTCAATCATCTCCTGAACGATCACCGCCATGCGACTGCGAGCTGGATCGAGCTGCAGCTCGCGGCGATATAGCAGCGCGGCATCGGACCACAGCGAAGCCCAAACGAGCCGTATCGCTGCCTGTACTGCCTCGCTACCGATCACGTCGGTCTTTGACTCGTGCAGCCCGGCGAATGAGCGGTCCTTTGCATCTTCGCCTGGAGCCGAAGAACGGACCGCCAACGCCCGCGATTCAACCAGGTCGTTCAGCGCTGTATCGATGGATTGGCAGAGCTCTGCCGACAGTGGAAGGGAAACAAACAGCGAGCGGATGCGCAGCGCCGCGTCCCATATCTCCTCCCAGCGCATATCGTCCAGCGATTTCCGGCCCAATTCCATTCGGATGGCATCGGTCAGGCCGTGATCGCGCACGAACGACTCGTAGGCGTGCACGGTGATCGAGAATCCCTTCGGGACCCGGAACCCCGCCTTGATCAGCTGCGAGAGATTGGTGGCTTTGCCGCCTACCAGCTCCTCGGGCGCTGGCTCTCCGAGGGGGATGACTAGCTTGCGGTCGGCCGCCACTGGTTCACTTCCTGAAACCGACTCACGTGAAAGAAACGGACCGTATCGACACGAAACACGGCGCACGAGCGTGCTGCGACGAACGACTTCAAAAGGGGATGTCGGTTGACCAGCAGCGTAGCCCAGCGATCGACCTCATCCTCGTCGCCAACCTCGTGTGCGCGCCCCGTGACCGTGACGGCCTGGATTTCCGTCAAGTTCTCCGACTGCGTCGCCCGATCGTCAATCACCAGTGCGACATGGTCGCATTCGGTCAGCAAGCGGTACTTCCTGGTCGCCACTGGCGTTGCGAAGACCGCATACCTGAGGTCATCGGAGAACGCGAATGCTACGACCGAACCGTACGGCTGGCCCTCGCCCTGGGTGCAAAGCACGGCATAAGGCTGGCTCGCCAGAAGGTCTCGGATTCTATCCGACAAATCAGGCGGTTGGTTGTCGGGAACATCGCCGCCATTACCGTCGAATAGAGGTTCATCAATTTGCGCCATGTCGTGTACTCCGTCGGTGCCTTCCCAACGCTGAACGCCCGTGTGCCATGGCTGCGCCACGTAACGGAGCTAGTGCTCATGCCTGTGGCCAACCCGTGAACGAGTCGCTGTCTCCCACCGTGTTCGTTTGTTCGAGAATGCGCTACGACCGGACTCGGAGAACGCTCGCGCCAGCGAGCTCAAGTCGCGGCGCGAGCGTCACCTTTCAATTGACTAGCGCAGCTGGACGGTGCGTGAGACCGTCCCGCCCTTCACAGCGGAGTACGTCACCGTCATCGACCCCGACCCGCGAACCAGATACTCGATCGTCCGCGTCGTCCGCCCCGGCGCCCCACTCCGAATCATGATCCGATCCAACTCCTCTTGATCGATGATCTGCGTCGGCCCCGGCCGATGCTTGTCCGGCACCCAACTCGCGGCGATGATCTCCACGTTGCCGTCCACGGTGAGTAGATCCGGACGCACCACCTTGTTCTCCCTCCCGCGAACCGTGACCGTCGGGATCACCCGCTCGTTGCGGATATCCAGCCGCACCTTGTAGACGTTGCCGCCCACGCGCTCCACCATGGTTTCGCCCATCGTCATCAACGGCATCTGATCGGCGTGATAGAGGGTGAACGCCATGTTCCGGTGGAAGAGCTCCATACCCATGAACCGTGGATTGATCCGCCCGGAGTAGCGCTTCCAGCCGCCCATCTCCACCGCGCCATACTCTGGATGATCGAACGGCGCCCACTCCACGTAGTTATCGCCGAGCTCAACGAAATCGTCGAAGAAGAAGCGCGACTTCTGCCCCGAGATCGGTGAGCTGGGATCCTGTCCCTGCTCCTGCAGGAGCGGGCTGTTGAAGTACTGTCCGCGACTCCACAGTTCGTTCGAAAACGAGATGGCGCCCATTCCGTCGTTGGTCCAATCGATGGAGCCGCCGTGCACCGTGTAGAGCCCCTGCCAGATGATGTAGTAGTTGTAGTAGGGAAGGATGCGCTCGCCGTTCTCGCCTAACTCGTCGTAAACCCGAATGTCCTCGGGCGGATACCGACCGTACCACGCCATGCCCGGTCCCCGAAGAATCATCCCTCCCGAATTATGGTACGACTGGACGCCGGCGATGTTGGGATGCGTCATCCAGAAATCGTTGATCGAGCGCGTCTCCGGTAGCTCGAACGGATAGTTCATCGAACCGCCCTGGATGTAGTTCGGCTGCCAGTCCGAGCCGTAGTTGCGGTTCGGGTCGTAGCCGCCCACCGGATCCTCGTTCACCCGGCCGTCGCCATCGTTGTCCAAGCCCTCGGAGCCCAGCAGCACCCAATCGCCGAACTCGCCTGACGGGACCCTCTCCATGATTCTTGGGTCGTCGTGGCTGATGCGATGGGTTCCTTCACCCGGAACGTACTTGCGGATCTGCTCGATCACGCCGTTCCCGTTCAGATCGTCGGGCCCGTCTTCGTCGACCAAACCGTCCCCGTCGCTGTCCACCGGCACATGACCGGTGCGGGCGCCGGAGCCCGTCTCGTGCATGAAGTAGTCGCGCCCATCCGGGTTCACCGACGGAAGGATGTAGAAGACCCGCTCATCGACGATGCGCTTGACCTCGGCGATGCGATCGTAGTTCTCCATCAGGTACCAGATCGTGTACAAACAGACCTCGGCGCCCTGGATCTCGTTCCCGTGGACGTTGGCCTCGATGAACATGGCCGCCTTCTCCATCTCATCGCCGGTCCGCGGGTTGTTGATCGTCATCAGCCACATGTCGCGGCCACCGTAGCTCTCGCCCAGAGATTGCAGCGTCAGAAACTCCGGCCATGTGTCCGCCATCAACTCCAGCCGTTCGCCGACTTCTTCGTGATCGAGCCAGCGATCCCACGTAAGGTCGAGGCGGTGCTCCGGATCGGAGCCACCCTGAGCGCTCAATTCCGCAACGCCGACGAACGTCACGACGATCATGGCCAGCGTCATCCTTATCATCTTCATCGCTCTATTTCTCTTTTCGCGGTCCATGGTCGTTACCTCAGCGTCACCGTGGCACTATCGGTCCCACCTTTTTGCGCGCGCACCGTGATCTCGACGCGCGCACCGTCGCTTCCCCGGATCACCCACTCGAAGCGCTCGCGGCCGTTAGAGCCGTTGAGCGTCTGGATGGTGCTCGTCTTCGACGCGCCGGTGATCACGTCTTCCGGCGGAATCTGGATCTGCACCGTAGTGGGTTGAACGGAGCGCGACATGACACCGTGTCGGAGTGCGGTGGGGAAGTATCCCGAGTTCTCCACCTCCACCGCCACGGTGAACAGACCGCCGCCGTGGGCGGTCACTTCGGTCTCGACGATGGTCACGCGCGGCAGCATCCCCGCCAAGCGCGCCGCGAACTCGCCGTGCTTCTGTCCCAGCTCCGCGAGTTCCTCCGCGGGTGGGTTCGTCGTTGCATAGGGCAGGAAGCCGCCGATCTCCACGTCACCAAGCTCGGGGTGCGCGTAGGCGCTCCAATCCACGAACGCGTCTATACCGGCGGAATCCATCGCGGCGAGCAGCTTGGCGTCCAGGCCGGACGGCTCGCCGCCGCCTCCCGGGCGCTGTCTCGCGCCGCCAGGACGGGCGCCGCCGCCCCCGGGTCGCATGGCCGCTGCTTCGGGTCGTGCGCCGGCACCAGCCTGCGCGGCCCCGGCTTCGCCGCCTTCCTCCTCAGCCGCGGGGCCGGAGGGCAGCCCCCAACCCGGCGTGCTGAACGCAGGAACGCCGTACTGGAAGTAGCCGAACTGGAAGAAGGCGCCCGCCGGCTTCCGGTGGATTCCCACTGAGGTGATCCCCGTGATCGACTTGTACGCCTCCGACACCGTCTTGAAGTACTCCAGGTCCCCGGAGTTCACCGTCGTCGCCGGCCGCCGGCCCGCGTTCGGGTCGTTGTCACGGCCCAGCTGCGCGCCCCGGAAGCCCGAACCGCCACCCCCAAAGGGGCCGAAGCCGAAGAACCCGAACCCGAACGAACGTTGAGTCTGGAAGACGCCCACCTCGAACACCCCGGCGTTCGATGCATCGGCAAACGCCGGCAGATCGAGCATCGCGGCGTCGGCCAGGTTGCCCCTCGAGTCGGGCGGCGTCACCAGGTTGTCGGTTAGCCCGAAGGCGAGGATCGCGCCGATGTTGCGCTGCGCGATCACGAAGTCCATCAGCGCCCGAGTCTCGGTTTCGCTGACCATGTAGCGACCCGCATCGTGCTCCCAGTAAGGATACTCGTGCTGGAAATTGCGGTTCGGGTCGACGCCGCCGGGGCCGTCCTCGTTGTAGAAGCCGTCGCCGTCCGAGTCGTTGCCCTCCCAGTAGATTGCGTACGAACCCTCTTCGCCCTTGCTGGCGTCGGCGCGCTTCATCAGACGCGGGTCCTGCGGATCGATCATGTAGTCGCCTGATGGATCGGGGACCCGCATGACGGTGATGACACCATCTCCGTTCAGATCTTCCGGACCGTCCTCGTCGATTCGACCGTCATTGTCATCATCGAACGGGTGCGCGTTCTTCATACGCTCCGCTCTGACGGACGCGAACATCGCTTCCGCGCCGTCGGGATTGAGGCGCGGGAAGACGTAGATCACCTGGTCGTTGAGGATCGAAGCGACCTCATCGTCTCCAGCTCCGTCCACGAAGTATCGGATGATCTCCAGCGCCAGAGCGCTGCCGACCAGATGGTTGCCCTCGAGGTTCCCCACCACCAGCAGGGCGGGGCGTTCCTCCAACGGCTTACCCGATCGATTGGCGATCTCCACAACCCAGATCTCGCGACCCTCGATGGTCTCACCCAGCGAGCGCATCTCGGCCATGTCCGAGCTGTTGACCAGCGACCGCAGCTCGCTCGTCAGGTCGTCGAAGTCCAGATACGCCGTCGACTGCGCTTCGCCCGCCGCGGGTAGCGCGAGCAACGACGCTAGGACGAACATCAGCACTGCGGTACTCGAACCGCGGATTCTCTTCTTCCGCACGGCTTTCTCCTTGTACGGGGTGCCGATCACAGAATAGGCCGGCCGGCGGCGTGCGGCCAGTGGGCTGCGACGTGCCCGCGGCAACCGCCCCACCCCCTTGTCACTGGACACCCCGGCTCGTATACTGTCGCGTTCCTGGCGTTTCAATCTCCTCTGAGTCTATCGGGAGAACTAAGGGAGTTATGCCGCTTGTCTGAGCGGTGAACGCCCGCGGACGGCCCTCGTGCGCGTAGCCCCATGCCCACCGCCCGTCCATCCCAGTACACATGCTGTAGTCTTTCGAGCTCGAACATTAACGTTCGGGCCCGGAATTCGTGGATCTAAGTGCGAGCCGCGGGTCACAAGGCCCGCGACATACCCCAACCAAGGAGATAGTCCATGCGCAAGTTGTCGCAGGCAATGGCCGTCGCATTCGTGTTCGGCGTGGTGGCGTGCTCTGAGCAGACCACGGAGCCGCAAGCGATGCCCGGTCTATCGATTCAGCAGTCTGCGAGTCAGTTCACCGATAACGTTAAGTTTCCATTCAGTCCGTTGGTGAACAACACGTGTAGTGGTGAGCTCGTTCAGATGGAAGGCGAGCTCCACTTCATCTTCCATGAGACGCACGATGCCGCCGGCGGTGCTCACCTTAACGGATCGGCGAATTTCGTAGGTGTGTCGGGGACCGGACTCGATACGGGCAAGAGGTATCAGTTGGTAGGGCGGAGCATTGTGGGTTTCAATGGCCCCTTGCAGGAGACCGCAAACGGCGCGTTTGTCGGCCATTTCGAGCTGACCCAGCTTTGGATCACTAGTGGCCAGAAGAACAACGTTCATTTCAAGCTGCAATTCCACGTAACAATCAACGCGAACGGTGATGTCGCGGTGGAACGTGATCCGGGGACCATTTTCTATTGCGGCTGATCAGCTTTACCTAGTAATAGATAAACAATCGCTCGCACTGAGAAGGGCGGCTTCTGAGGAAGCCGCCCTTCTCTTCTTGGAGAGCCAAGTCGATCGAGTAGAGGTCTGCCGAGCGTCTAGGTGTCCGCTGGTTGCCGCTTGGCCAGGAAGAACATCCGGACGAAGACCGCCAGGAACCACAGCGCCAGCAGCGGGCCCCAATCGATAGAGCCGACATCGCCGGGCCCGTAGGGGAAGGTGTACATGTTGAAGTAGAGCAGGAGCGCCCCGGCCACGATACCGAGCCCACCCCAGATCTTCCCGAATCTCGGATGGCTGAGCATCGCGATGGCCAGCAGAATGGCCGCGACGCAGATGAAGATGTCCCACACTACGTCCAGCAGGTACTGAACGCGATTCACTGCACGCCAGGCGAGCAGCACCGTCTCGCGTGCCGCTTCGGTCTCGGCTTCCGCCAGGCCCTCCCGCCGAACCATGTTGTTTCCGACTTGAACCACCAACATCGCCGTGACCAGCGCTCCTGCGATGATCCCGGACAGCGTCGCGACCTGCAGGACCGGGCCGTCCCGATATTCCGACATGTACCGATACATCCCGAGGAACGAGAACCCGAGGAGCGGTCCGAACGCGAACGCGAGTAGGCGGCCGACGGCGTCAGGTACGGGAAGGAACGCGGCGCCGAAGTAGGCGAGCACGCCGGCTGCACCGGTGCTTGCTGCGAACAGGGCCCACGTCGCAGTCGAAGTTCGGTTCGTTGTCACGAGGTCACCTCATTCCCATTCGATCGTGCCCGGCGGCTTCGAGGTCAGGTCGAGGGCGAGCCCGGAGACGCCGTCGAGCGCCAGCACATCATGCACCGACCAGGTCCAATGGGACCAGCACGGTGGGACACTGCCAGATCTCGTCGTACAGGTTGTGACGCCTGAGGCCCTCCATGACGATATGGTCGGCCTCGCGTAACAGATCGAGCCGTGCCCGGGTCACCGAAGCGGCCAGTGGAACTGCCGTTGCCGGCGTTCCGTTTCCCAGATTCCAGATGCAGCGATTGATGCCCGGAACCTCCGCGGTCAGAACGGAAGCCGCCGCCAGTAGTGACTCCCAGGATGCATCGCCGCTCAACAGGACCGGGTGCTCGTAGGCGCGCAGGTCCGCTTTCACTCCGACTGACCGGATCGGCAGCACCTCGGCATCGACTTTGTGAGCGCGCCCGACTTCGGCGACGAGAGGTGCGATCTCCTCCAGGCCGTCCACGTCCCCTTCGCCGTCTCCGCACAACAGCCGCACGCCCAGGCCGGGGCCGGGGAAGGGGTGCCGCCACACCAGGTCATGCGGGATCCCCAACTTCTCGCCCAGCTCGCGAACCTCGACCTTGTACAGCTCGGCCAACGGCTCGACGACGCGGCCCGCCGCGATCATCTCATCGATCACCGGCACCCGGTTGTGGTGCGTCTTGATCGTGTCGGCGCGCTTCGTTCCGCCCGTCTCGATCGTGTCCGGGTAGATCGTGCCCTGCCCGAGGAGATGGTCGTGCAGCCCCAGCCGCTCCGCTTCGTCCCGGAAGACCGCGATGAACGCGTCGCCAATGGCGCGGCGTTTCTCTTCCGGCTCGATGAGGCCATCCAGCTCGGCCAGGAAGCGGTCGCTGGCATCGATGAAATGAACGTGGGATCCCAGGCCCAATCCGCGGAAGAACTCGATCACTTGGGCGCTCTCGTCTTTCCGCATCAGGCCGTTATCCACGTGGAGAAGATCCACCCGCTCCGGACCCAGCGCCCGGGCCAGCAGCGTCGCCGCCACCGTCGAATCCACGCCGCCCGAGGCCAAAAGAAACACGGCGCGATCGCCCACCTGCTCCTGGATCTTCCGCATCTCCTCTTCCATGAACGCGTCCATCGACCAGGTTGGACGGCAGCCGCAGATCTCGAACACGAAGTTCGCGATCATCTCGTTGCCGTGGACCGTGTCGTCCACTTCCGGGTGAAACTGGAAGCCATAGCGGCGCAGCGAATCCGACCCGATCGCCGCGAACCGGTGGTCCGGGCCGCCTTCCGTCGTCTCGCTCCAGCCCAACTCCTGAAACTCCGGCCCCACCGACACGACGCTGTCGTAGTGGCTCATCCAGACCGGCTCCGTGGGCCCCAGACCCTTGAACAGCGGGTGCTCGCCGGCCAGGTGGAGATCGGCCCGACCCCACTGTCGCCCGCCATGAATCACCTCGCCGCCGTAGTGCTTGGCGATCTCCTGGTGGCCGAAGCAGAAGCCGACGATCGGCATATCCAGGTCGTAGATCGCCCGGGTGTAGTCCGAATCCTCTCCGTGCGAGGCGAGGCTCGGGCTGCCGGAGACGATGATCCCTTTGTAGGGTGCGAAGGCCTCGATGGGGTCCTCGGGCTGGCGGATCTCTGCCAACACGCCCAGGCGGCGGACTTTTGTGGCTATGAGGTGTGCGTACTGGCCGCCAAAATCGATGACGGCGATGGCATCGTGCTGCATTGGCTCCTCGTTGGGGCGAACTTTTTGACCGTTCCCTCAAATAGCTAGAGAACCCGGCCTGGCGCAATGCCTCCGGGCATCGCTGCGCACATGTTGCGCGGTTGTTGCGCAGCGAAGGCGTCCTAGCGGTCTTCCTCGAGAGCGCGGAGGGAAGGGAACAAGGGGGTCAACTCGGCGGGTACCTGCTCCGTCATGACGTTAACGTCGCTTGGCCGCCGGTACATGAAGCTGGCGAGCGTCGCGACCAGCGCCGCGACCACGAGTAGCGGCACGAACGCCGCTGCAATCGGGCGTCGCCACGACCGATCCCCAAGCAGGTGGCGCTCCAACCAGAACGCCACGGGGATGCAGGCCGCGTGCAGCGTGATGATGACGTGCCACGACTGAACCGTCACCGGCGAGATCGCTGAGGCGAGGACGATCGTGATCAGGAAAGCCAGCGCGTAGGACCGAACCCAGGCCGGGTCTTCACCGGCGCGGCCCGAGTCGGCGTTCTTGCGGCGGAAATATTCCCAGGAGGCCAGGACCGCGATCAAGATCGAGACCACGGCGATACCGATCAGCCCCATCAACAGGCCCTTCGCCAGGGGCAGCCAGGCGGACCCGCCCAGGTTGGCATCCGCCAGACGCACCGCCTCGTGAAGCCGACGCCCGGCATCCAGGCTGCCAAACCGGAACCAGTAAGTCAGCCCCTTGAAAGCGTTGCCCACCACGGGGGGCAGATCGCCTCCCCAGGTCGGCGCCAGCCGGGCAAGGCTCCCGTTGAAAAACGCCATCGCGGTCGGGATCAGCGTGAGACACCCGGCGAGGACGCCGACCGCGGTGCCCCAGAGATTCAGCCGTAGCTTCTTCATCCCCATCAGGGCCGCCGTCGCCACCACCAGCACCATGAACGAGGCGTGCAACTGCATCGTGAGAACGATCGTGGCGGCCAGCGCAGCGCTCGGCCAGAAGCGCGGCTC
>JBDHJS010000035.1:0-35765 GCA_039586795.1 Gemmatimonadota bacterium | reverse complement strand
ATACTCGGTACCCGGTCCCTTGTCAAGCTCGGCCTCTCACCTATCGAAGCTGAGGTCTATCTCACACTCCTCCAGCAGGGGACGGGGACGGGTTACGCCGTTGCCAACGTCATGGGAAGGCAGCCGCCCCAGATCTACAAAGCCCTGGAGAACCTATCATTGAAGGGGGCCGTCATGCTCGACGACTCCCAGACCAAACGCTGGACTGCAGTTGAGCCCTCCACCTTTCTGAACCAGCTGGAGCGCGGTTTCCGCGAGGACCTCACAGACGCGGAGCGCGAGCTGGAGGGCCTTCAGGTGGTCAGGGATCCAGACGCCATCTACCGGCTTCACACGGTGGCGCAGGTCATCGAGCACTGCCGCTCGCTTCTGGGTGAGGCTCAGAAGATCGCGATCCTCGACATCTTCCCGGGCCCGGCACGGGAGCTAGGCGAAGCCATCAAAGCTGCCGTTGAGCGTGGGGTCCACGTGCGCGCCTCGGTCTACGCCCCATTCTCCGTCCCTGGCGTCGAGGTCGCCCTCGCGTCCCGGGCCGATGAAGTTCTGGATGAGTTTCACGGTCAAGTGGTGAGCTGCGTCGCGGATGCCAGGGCTTTTCTGTCCGCCGTTCTGACGAAGGATGGCGAGGGTGTTCAGACGGCGATCGCTAGCCGGGATCCGTTGCTCGCCGGGTTCCGCCACGAAGGGCTGAACTCCGAGATCTCACTTCACCTATTGGTGAAACTGATCGAAGCGAACGCGAGCAGTGAGGAGCTCAAAGAGGCATGGCGACAGTCCTACGCGGGAATCTGGCGTCGGACTCCCGGGTTCCGAGAATTCGGGTCTGTGGGGCCAGAATAGATGGTTCGCCCGATACAACGCCGGACACCTCTTGAGCGATCCAAGAACAAACGCGAAGAACTCAAACGCGAAAACCATCGCGATATGAGGACTCTGTGAAGGGAGCGCTTCGAGATGCGATATCGGGTTAGGCTTCTTGTGGGTGTCACCGTCGCTTCGCTGATCTCTCCAACTCTCGCAGTGCCCCAGGCGTCGCCCGACCTCTCCTACGACATCGAGGCGGTAGTCGACCTTGATCGGCAAACGATCCGCGGTCTTGCACGGCTGGAGATTCCGTTCGCGCTGTTGTGGTCGCCATCCGAGGTCAGGTTGGATCTGATGTCGGCGGGTAAATCTGAAGGCGAGCGGCGTCTCAGAGTCGAATCTGTGAGCTCGGATGGCAAGCTTCTGACGATCGAAGAGTCGGACAACTTGCTACGGGTCATGCTGCCGACTCCGACCGTTGCCGGTGAAGAGGTCGTCCTGGACGTGGTCTACACGTCCGGTTTCAACAACAGTTTCGATATGCTCGGCTATTACAGCTTCTGGAGTCATGAGCCGGGAGCCTACTGGTACCCCGACGTCGTGAGTTCCGACGGCGAGCGAGCCAGGTTCAAGGACTTCGAAGTCACGCTCGATCATCCCGAGGCATTTACGGTGCTGACGACCGGGATACAGAATGGCACAGCCAGGCAAAGCAACGGGAGAATCCGTGCGTCGTTCAGTGCCCCTCACGTCGAAGGGTTCGCGGTGAACCTGGCGGAGGGTTTCGAACTGCTGAAGCTAGAGGGCGACGGATACTCGGTGATGGGGCTCCTTCCGACGGACGAGCCGGAAGCGTTCAGGAAGGCAGTCGCCCTCGCGGCCGAGGCTGTGGAATGGTACAGAGACGCCTACGGCTTCTTTCCGGTCAAACAGATTGGCATCATCCCCGGGCCGAGCCGCTGGGCGGGCGGCTTTCCGCTGTCCAACGTCTTCATGATCCATCGCGCGAACTTGACGGATAGTTTCCTCCGGTGGATCACGGCGCACGAGCTCGGTCACTACTACTGGGGCCTCTACGTCTTGAGCTCGACCGCCGATCGCCTCGACTGGCTCAACCTGGCCAATGGCATCTGGGCCGACCATCTCTACCTGGCCCGGACATCGGGTCGAACAGTAACGGAGGTCCTCCGGGACGGCGACGCCGGCGACATGTTGGTGGACTATCTGGAAGCCATGCTCGAGAACCGCGAGCAGCGCCTGGGGATCGGCTGGGATGAGGAACGGGAACTTGGCTTCGACTACAACTCGCTCATCCGCCACGGTAAAGCAACGGTTGGAGTCTACCTGCAAGCGCGCCGGCTGGGTGAAGAGGGCTTTCTGGACGTGCAGCGGCAATTGCTCAAGGACTACCGATTCAAACCTCTGTCGGTAGCTGCATTCACCGATCGCCTGGAGGCCGCGGGCGCTACGGGCGCCGGTGAGTTCTTCGAGAGATGGGCACGGGGCGACGCCCGCATCGAGTTCGTGGTCGACCGCGTTGAATCTGAGCAGCGAGAGAACGGTTGGATGCACCGCGTGCATATCTCGCAGTCGGGAACGATCCCTTATGACCTCGACGTTGAGCTGATCGACGCGGATGGCAACAGCGTCGTGCGAACCTTGACGAGGGAATCCTTCGATGAGGACGGCGAGATCGTACTGGAGGAACCGCTCGCCGTACGGTTGGCCGACGTCCGTCTCGATCCCGCAGGCAAGCTTCCGATGTGGAACAGCTCCCATATCGGCATGCGTCGCGCGTTTCTCAGCGCTATGTATCGAGCCGACCAGGCCGAACCGTTCTTGACTCTAGCAGAGGACTATCTCCGTGCACATCCGTCGGACGATCTGTTGCGCCTGTCATACCTGATGCGATTGTTTGCCTCGGGTCGACACCAGAAGGTCGTAAAGACAATGGATCCCACAGCAACGGAGATATTGAACGATCCGATCGAAGCATGCGCGGATCGCTACGCCTGTTGGTCGGCAATCGTCTTCGCCCGCTCGCTGAATGCGCTTGGCCGATCGGATGAGGCAGAGGGGATACTGAGAGCGATCGAGGCAAGTGTCGATCCACACCGACTGACACGGCGCTGGACGGAAGCTTTCAGCGAAATCGAAGCAAATACGGGCCGGTAGCCGTAATATAGATGGGGGCCTCCTCCGCATGGTCTGACCGCGCGGACATCAAAAGGTGCAGGACGATGTACAGGCTGGATATTCGGAGAGTGCTTGCACTCTCTTGCACGGCACTCATGCTGTGCGTTCCCTCCTGCGGAGCCGAAGGGGGAGACCCCCAATCTCCGTTAAACCAATCCTCGTTCAACGAAGTACTAGCTGCAGCCGGCCGCATAGAAGGCATGCGCAGCCTGGTGATCGCACGGAACGGCGAGGTCATAGCCGAGCGATACTTCAATGAAACAGGTTCGTCTACCGTGCACGACGTACGCTCAGCGACCAAGAGCGTGTTGTCTGCGCTGATCGGCATCGCGATAGAAGAAGGGGCCATCGAGAGCGTCAACCAGACAGTCGCGGACTACCTCGATCCTGAATTGTTTGAATACGGGGACGATTGGGCAACGGTCACGATCGAGAATCTTCTGACCATGAGCGCGGGTCATCGCTGGCGTGAGTTGGGCGGTTCATCTGAGTACGGTGACTTCGTTAACGCGCCTGACCAGGTCGCCTATATCCTCGGCAAACCCGTGCTCGACCCGCCCGGGACAAGCTTCAATTACAGCGACGGCGGGGCGCACTTGCTGTCGGTGATCCTTACTCAAGCCACCGGCATGACGGCTGCCGACTTTGCCGCACAGTACCTGTTCCAGCCGCTCGGGATCGGACCGCGAAGCTGGCGTGCGGACAAGCAGGGATACTCGTATGGCGGGTTCGGATTGCAAATCAGCCCGTATGACATGCTGGCGTTCGGGAGTCTTTACCTGAAGGGGGGATTCGCCCGTGAAAGACAGATCGTACCAACTGACTGGGTATCCACCTCCACTCAGATCCACATTGCCACTGACAACGCGTTACCCTACGGTCCTGACTATGGGTATCTGTGGTGGCACGGCAACGCCGATGGTCACGATCTCTACTTCGCGACCGGTTACGGAGGCCAGTTCATAGTCAACGTACCGGACCTAGGCCTGACCGTCGTCGCAACGTGCAACTGGGGCTACTCAAGGACGGAGGGTAATCGGCACTGGAGTGAGATTCTCAGCCTCATCGTCAACAGCGTAATCCCTGCTCTGGAGTGATCCTACTCTAGCAAACGAGAAGCCCCGCGTCGGCCTCGACGCGGGGCTCTCTTGCGTCTGTCTTCTTTCAGAGCATCAACCGCCCCGACCATTGTGGTGACCGCCGCGATCACCGTCGCGGTCGCGATCGTGGCCGTGCGTCCAGACTCTATCCACCTCGACACCACAGAACTCGCCGGTGGTGTGGATGCTCTTCGTCTCTGGATCCCAGACCGTATGCAGCTCGAAGTCGCAGTCTTCGGTGCGATCATCGCTTGTGGTGACGGTGAATGACCCAGTGGTGTTCCACTCCGCCTCGAGTCGCTGCTCGCCGCCCATCTTCCAATAGGCATCCCACTCGCTGCCGCCATTGATCGTATAGACGATGTCTTCCTTCTGGAAGGCACAGTCTTCAAGAGATTTCGTCCCGGCTACCGACATTTCCATCGTCCGGGCTTCACCGTCGACGATGAACGTGCCAGCGCCCGTGACGACGATCTGACCGTCGATGCGACAAGTACGGGTCCGCTCGAACTCGAAGGTCGTGGTCGACGAGGGCATCGCGGTCGAACTCGGAGCCGCCGAACCCGTCAGACCAATGCCCTGGAATCCGAAAACGTCGCCCAGAACGCCGTCCATCAGGCTCTCCATCTCGACCGCCAGAAATTGGGCCTCCGCCGCGTCAATCTCGGTGTTGAGCGCGTTGGGCTCCGTCGTTTCGTCGCTGCAAGCTGCGGCCACGACCAACAGGGCTGGCAGGGTCCAAGCCGATGTACGTCTTGCTATCATAGTCACTTGCCTTTGTTGAATAAGGGTGAGGGTCAGCTCTGAACGTCTGGGATTACGCCATTTAGATGCCGGCACGCCCTCACATGTTAAATGACTCGAGAGCCAGGTTTCGCGGCGCCATGACGGTAGAGAGGGTTCTGGTCAGTATTGCAGCGCCGTGTACGTGGCGCCGACCTCCAACCCGCCGCGGGAGTCTAGCGGCCCGTCCGCGTTACGGAAGTTGATAGCAACGTCCTCACCTTCTTGAGGCGGCCAGTCCTGGTACACGCCGAAGTGAAGGTGCGGCAATCCACCCGTGTTCCCGGAGTTGCCGCTGGCTGCGATCCTCTGCCCCACCACAACGGTATCCCCAACCTGGACCACAACACTGTTCTGCTGAAGATGAGCGTAGAAGGCAACCGATCCGTCGTCATGCTCGATGTAGATGTTGTTGTGGTACGTGGGATCGGTTCCGTCTCCATCGTCCGGAACATCGTCGCGCTCCATGCGCACCACGCCGGCGCGTGCCGCCACAATGTCGTCTCCGATCGGCATCTCGAAATCGTACGCCAGCTGGTTGCTGTGTCCGGTCAACGGCTGACAGTAACTCTGGCTGATCGTGTACGACTCACCGACCTGAAACGGCAAGATGTACTCGGAGTTTGCCGCGGCGCCAAATACGGCCCGGTCGGCACAGCTCCCGGACGGCTCAGCCGGATTGTCATCGGAGCACCCGACGACCGCGACCAGGAATCCAAACACGAGCGGCATGATCCGCATCTCAACACGGGCAGACATCGTGTCCTCCGCCGTTTCTCGATCAACTAGAACGAGGCCGGGGCGTTGATTCAATTTAGCGTCTGGCGAAGAGAGCCACGAGTAGGACAGCTAAACTTGAGATTCTGTCGGCTGAGCCCGGGCTGGCGCCAGTCCGCCGCTACAGTAGTTAGATCTACATGTCCAGCCGGTAGGCTAAGCTCATTGACCAGAATCGCTACGGGATCTGGCGGAGTTGGCCCATCTGGCGCCGGGCTGCTCGTCCTTGACGTTCTGACCGCCAGGGTCTTATTCATTCAAGCGGCCCAGGAGTGGCCGAAAGCCCCTTTCCCGGCGGAATACCCGCACCGCCCACACTTTAGCAGTCTGTTGGATCCCGCCCCCAACAGTTTTGGGCTTATGCGTACCAGTCATGGATTCACTCTGATCGAGCTGCTGATCGTGATCGTCATCATCGGCATTCTGGCGATGATCGCGGTTCCGCAGTACTCGAAGACGAAGGAGAGGGCGTACGTGTCGGCGATGAAAACCGACCTGCGCAATCTGGCATCGGCGCAGGAAGCGTACTTCGTCGACTACTACACGTACACTTCGAGTGTCGGGAGCCTCGAGTTCAATACCAGCAAGGACGTCACGATATCGCTCCCGGTGGGGACGATAGCGAGCTGGCGCGCCACGGCATCGCACATCGGTGCGATCGGTGTGGTGTGTGAGCTCTACTATGGAAACACAACCGGAACGACGGCGACCCAGGAAGGTCTGGTTACCTGTAGTTAGCTGTGCCGCAGCGACGTGCGGCTGCTGAAACGTGAGCAAGAAGCAGAGCCCTGTGCCGTACCGGCCACAGGGCTCTTTAGCATATTTGTCCGTCGTTAGCGAGTTACCTTCCGGGACCTCGGCCTCCCGGGCCTCCCCGGCCTCCTGGTCCGCCTCGCATACCTCTGGGCCCAAAGTGACGTTGGGCCAGGTCCATCGTGAACGTCTCCTCACCGACCGTCACCGGTACAAACTGCGTTCCATTGAACATAATGGTCACCGTACGGGATACTTCCCTTGTTTCACCGTTGCCCGTAGTGACCGTGATGTCGACCGAGCGAACGATGGTCCCGGACAACGGCCACCCCTCCTCGGTTCGGGGGTAGGGAATCACAACCTCATTGATCTCAGAGCTTGATAGCATGTCGTAGGTCCGCTCCACCCCGTCCCGGTGTCGACTGCGGTGTACTTCGCCGGTACCGCTGCCTTCCCAAGTGACGACGCCGTCGCCCTCGACGCTTTCATCATTGTCGTCCAGCAGGCCGGTTACGGTGAGGGAGCGCTGTCGATCGATCGTCGCGCTCCAGAACTCGCGGCTGATCTCGCCCACCACCGAGATCTCGTAGTGGATTCCGTCGGTCGTCAGCTGGTCGAATTCCTCGAGCGGATTGCCAGCCTCGTCCAAGTAAGTGATGGTTCGTGTGTGTTCCAACCCATCCCGGTCGATCGGGCCGCAGTGGAACCGCCTGCCGGTCTCGGGGCAGTCCGGCTTACTTCCGTCCAGCGGCGGAAAGACGATGCCCGGGAGCCCGAGTCCCGGCCCATGCATCATCCGGAGGTCCTCAGCCGCCCCGTCTGCCGCCACGACGGCGACGTCGTAGTTCAGGTAGTCGGTCGTTTCCGGCCCACCGAGATCACAAGCGGCGAGCGTGATCATGGCGCAAACGACGGCCAGACCGGCTTTTGGCAAGCCTTGCATCGCAAGCTCCTCATATGGGGTTAGTTATGCAGGCCATTTCGGCCTTGCATTACCTAGACAGTTTTCCGCTTCAATTCGTTAAGCGGGGATCCGAGGGGCACATCTGGACAATCATGCTGCCTTATTCTTAGTTGTTTACAACCGATCGATTGGGAACCGAACCTTGTACAGCCCTCATCTGTGGGGAGACGCAGCGGACATCTACATAGATAATGACGGCGATTGTGTGATCGACGACCTGAACGGCGATGGCCGGATCGATATCGAGGATGCTCGATTGTTGGCCCAGATCGTAGACGGAATGGAGGAGCAACAGCCCGCTGGAGTCATCCCAGGCGGTCTCGCCGTTTATGGCGCGAACCCTGTGCACGGACCCTTCGTCCATCTCGATTCGCGAGGGTATCGGGCCCGCTGGTAGAAACTCACCGAATCTTGCGGATCGGTACTCTACGGTAGATCGGCTCGACTCCAAACTCACCCGCCGACCAAAAAGCCAGGATCATGCTGAGGCCCGCGATCGTTCGGTCCTGGTCATTATGGCGAACGGCGAGGCCGTATGTGTCGGCGACGAATCGCATGCGTTCGACGACGAGCCGTGCCGCCTCGCGATCCAGCCTACCGTGCCATCTCTCAAGCTGATCCAGCAACATGATCTCTTGCCGCCCGATGAGTTCTCCCAACGGTATTGAAGGATGATCCTCGTACTCGGAGGCCTGCCCGTCACAGATGGCGATGAGATCCTCGACATAGACATCCCACAGCCCCGCCAAGCCTCTATTCTCCGGCCGCCTCAACGCCTGTGCCCACTCCAACGAGAAGCGAGCTTTCGTGGGCGCGTCGTCTGTCGGGATAAGCGGGTGTAGATCAAAGATCGAACGTGTTCGACCGCCGTCGTGCTCGATATATGTCCACAGCTTCCGCAGACGTGGCCAGTCGATGATGGTGATCACCTCCGGCTTCTCGCTGTCCAGGACGATGAACTGGCCGGCCTCTTCGTGGAGCGCTGTCACCCAGTGGTCCCAGCCATCGATACACAGCAGACACGGCGTGCCGTCATGGAGGTAGCTCACGAGCTTCTGACGCGCGTTCTCGGGCTCGAGTTCACGAATCGTCGGCAACTCGCATCCGAACTGCCGAGCCGCATGCTCGAGCTGCGCCTCGTCCGTGCCATCGGGCGTCGCGCCAGCCAACCTGGCGATCTCCCATTCCGAGGCGAGGATACCGCGCATCAGGAGGGCGTGCTTGAGGGCGAACGGACCGCATTCCCACTTGCCCGGCTGTTTGTAGATACCCATCTGTTCAGCGTACCGGCTCGAAGCGCGCCGCCCAGCCACCACCCGGTGCGAGCTTGACCGTGAGGCGACCACCGGCGTCGAATTCACGTTCGATGCGACGATAGTCGCTGGCCATACGTTCCGCGTTAGGCCCGTCCTCGAAACCGACCATCGACCACCTGCCGCTGCCCAAGAAGGACAGGTCGAGCTCCAACTCCCGGGCCGTCCAGTTCGTCATCGCCCCCACATACCACGTCTCACCTCTTCGCCTGGCCACGGCCACGTACTCGCCGACGCTGGCCTCTAGCGCGCGAGTTTCGTCCCACACCGTCGGCACGGAGACCATGAAGGACAGACACTCCTGCTCCCTCATGTAATTGGACGGAGAGTCCGCCAGCATCTGCAGTGGGCTCTCAAAGACAACGAACATGGCGAGCTGGTGCGAGCGCGTCCCCATGCTCATGGGACGATCGAACACAGCGTGGAACTGGTTCTCCTGCGCGTTGATCATCGCGCCCGGCGTGTAGTCCATCGGCCCGGCGAGCATACGGATGAAAGGAAGGGTCACGTTGTGCTCGGGTGTTGGGTGTTCGCTCCACTTGCTCCACTCAAGGCCGCGCACGCCCTCGCGAGTCAGCACGTTGGGGTACGCGCGCCTCAGACCGGTCGGTTTGTAGGCGCCGTGAAAGTCGATCAACAGATGCCGGTCGGCGGCGGCCTCTGCCACTTTCCAGTAGTACTCGACCATCGGCTGGTCGTCGCGCTGCATGAAGTCGACCTTGAGCCCGGCAACTTCCCATTCGGCGAACCTGTCCATCGCTTCCTCGAAGCGATCATCCAGCGTCTTCCAGACGACCCACGGGAAGATTCCCACACCACGCTCGCGGGCATAGGCGAGCAGTCGTTCAAGGTCGACGTCGGGGTTCATCTCCCAGAGATCCGCTGGATTCGTCCACCCCTCGTCCAAGATGACGTATTCGATCCCGGCCTCGGCCGCGAAGTCGATGAAGTAGAGATAAGTCTCTGTGTTGACTCCAGCCTTGAAATCGACGCCGTAGAGATTCAGAGCGTTCCACCAATCCCACGCTACCCTACCTGGTTTGATCCAAGACGGATCTTCTATGCGCAGCGGAGGTGCGAGCCGAAAAACCATCGTGCTCTCGATCAGGTCACCATCGTCTTCCGCGATCACGAAGACGCGCCACGGGAACGTTCTTTCCCCGTCGGTCCGTGCGAGGTATTCGGCTCGGCGATTGACCTGCACAGTACGGTCGCGAACCTGTTCTTCTTCGATAGGATAGGCCGGGAAGATCCCGCTGAGTGTGTTTCCCGAAGTCCCGGTAACGTAAAGGCCAGGGTACTCCCGGAGGTCTGCCTCAGTGATCGCTACCTTCAGGCCATCATCAAATACCACGAGCGCGGGGAGACTGGCGAACGTATCCGGTGGTACACTATCGAGTCGCATGCGTCGGTACACGCGCTCAGAGTGAGTGAGAAAGCTCTCCTCGGCGTGCAGCCAGACCGTTGGATCTCCTTCGAACGCAGCACTAAACCCTTCCTCTGCAACGATGACAGGGCCGCTCCTGGTCCTGCGAAAACGGTACGCCACTCCATCGTCGTAGGCGCGTACTTCCAGCGTCCAGCCACCTTCGAAGTCAAGTGACATCTGTTGATAGTGATCGTGGATGCGGGAGAACTTCTCGGGTACGACGGGCTCTATGCGGTGATCAACTACCTCTCTCCGTTCTGCCATCGCTACCGAGCCGGCACCAACACCCGTTCCGTCATCGAGCCTCAGCAAGATAGGTGACGCAGCCACCAGTGCCCGTCCACGGAGCGAGACGGCGTACGTTAGCTCGTCGCCGGTGGTGACGGTCGCGACAACCTCACCATTGGGCGATGCGATCGTGTGCCGATTTGCTTGGGGGACTCTACTGCCCCCGAAATCGATCGCTGCCAGAGAAAGTGAGCACAACAGCACAACAGCGCCGAACTTCATCCGCCACCTCCTGGTACTGTCCCTCCTCACTGCATCACGGTAGGATTCTCAGTACATGATCGCTGACACGAGACGGCATCTCAAGGGCAGATGGAACGCGAGCTGCGCGTCTTCGACACCGCGGGGACGTATGTGAGCGGCAGACGAACGCCCGGTGGATTTATCATTTTGCCTTGGCCAGGCGGATTCGACGACGGGTCGTCGACGAGCTCGAGGTTCAGTATGTGATCCGCGCCAAGATCGTGAAACCGGAAGAGGCACCGCATCGACCTGAGCCCAACCGAGCGATGGAGAGAACCACCATGAAGAGGTCCAGCACGATGCTCGTATCGCTACTGACGGCCGTGGCCGCCTTCATATCACTTGTCGGGCCTGGCCGGATGGTTGGCGATCCGGCCGCATCGAGCCAACTGGCGGCCGAGCTCGTCCAACCCGGTGTGATATCGACGGACGGCGGCGAGATCTTTCCCGCGCTCAGCCCGGACGGCCAGACCCTCTACTTCAACACTCACCTTGCCGGCTGGTCGAGCCATAGACTGATGATGTCGAGGCTAGGCCCGGACGGGTGGGGTGAGCCGGAGATGCTGCCCTTCTCCGGCGTCTACAACGACCGCGCACCAAGACCTTCACCCGACGGGCGCGTCCTGTTCTTCTCATCCGACCGCCCGTTACCCGGGGCGAGCCGGCCCCGAGGCGATTTCAACCTGTGGACCGTCGAACTGATGGATGATGGTAGTTGGGGTGAACCACAGCCTCTTCCTCCGCCGGTTACGACGGAGGCCGATGAGTGGCACTCGTCGTTGACCGCCGATGGTACGCTTTACTTCTCGAGTCGGAACCGGCCAGACAGCCACGGCTTCTCAGATCTCTATAGGGCGCGCTTCGATGGCGAATCGTACAGCGAGCCCGAGAATCTGGGTTCACCGTTCAACGATCGGCGTTCCCAGAGTGACGTCTTCGTCGGTCCGGATGGGAGCTTCATGGTATTCGTCATTACGGACCATCCGGAAGGATTCGGCGGAGATGATCTGTGGGCCAGTTTCTTCCGAGACGGCGTCTGGACCGATCCTGTGAACCTCGGACCCGAAGTCAACACATCGCAGTACGAGTACGGCCCAGCCGTCTCACCCGACGGCCGTTACCTGTATTTCTCGAGCCACCGACGCGGCCTGGGGGATATCTATCGCATACAGTTGAGCGAGCTGGAGGTAGAGCTATTGCCATAGTCGGACACGACGCACGGCGGGCCTTCGCCAGATGCGGGTCCGCGTATTAAGTTTCCACCGTGGATACCGCAAAACCGGGGGAACGTGTGGAAGTGACGTTGGGCGAAGAGCCGCAGCCCAAGAAATCGGTCGTCGTTCTCTACAATCAGGTTGGGCCTGACCCATACGAGAAGCTGAAGGAAGTCGATCCGGACTCGCTGGACTTCGAGCCGGAGTACCCCATCGATGTCGCGACGGTCAGCGAAGAGTATAAGGATGTAGCGAAGGCGCTGCGCCGCGCCGGTTATCGGGCACGCGCCGTCAACCTGACCAACAACCTTCGCAAGCTCGAGCGCCTGCTGAAACGCAACCGCCCCGACGTCATCTTCAATCTGGTCGAATTCTTTCACGACGACGCCGCGCTGGAGGCAGCGGTCGCCGGCGTGTTCGACCTCTACCGAATCCCTTACACCGGTTCACAGCCATTCACCCTGGCGTTGTGCCAGGACAAGGGACTGACGAAGCGCGTCTTGCAGGACCATGGTGTGCCGACGCCTCGTTTCAAGATCCTCTACGAGCCGGCAACGCCCAAGAAGCTCGGACTCCGGTTGCCGGTTATCGTGAAGCCCGCCTGGGAAGACGCGAGCGCCGGCGTCGGGAAAGATGCCGTCTTGCACGTTCCCGAACACATCGGGCAGCGCGTTGAGCTCGTGCACAAAGAATTCGGCCCGGTGATGGTCGAAGAGTTCATCGAAGGACGGGAACTCCACGTAGCCGTTTGGGGACATGATTCGCCTGAGATTCTGCCCCCGGTGGAATTCGATTTCTCCAAGCTACCGCCCGGATACCCCAAGCTCATCAGCTACGCGATGAAATGGAATCCGCTGGACCCGAACTACCACCTGGTGGACACGATCTGTCCGGCACCGCTGACAAGAAGAGAGTTGCGCAAGGTGGAGGCGGTAGCCATCGCGGCGTACGAGGCGACCGACTGTCGTGATTACGCCCGGATCGATATCCGACTCAAGGGTGGCAAGCCGTATGTCTTGGAAGTGAATCCGAACCCGGATCTCACAGAAGGCGTCTCCTTCATGGATTCGGCCGAAAAGGCGGGCATCGGTTTCGAGCAGGCCCTGGCACGCATCGTCGAGATGGCGGCTAAGCGCAAGCCCAAGCCGCACCATCACCATCCCGACCGGCTCCCCGGACAGGAGCATCTACCTCAACGAGACGATGGGATGACCGTCCGACACCCGATCGGCGGCGGCCTGGCCTGGGTGGACGGGCCAGCCTTGATCGCCGCGTTCGGGCCGAGAGTGGAACGCGATGGCTCCAGAATCGGGTGACGCCGGCGAGAAGCGACTGCCGTGGCGGCAATGGGCGCTGGGCTTCGCCGTCTTCCTGCCCCTCTCCCTGGTCTTCATCTACATCATTGCCTGCATCGCGATAGACACCTCAGAACCGAACGTGCTCTTCGAGGAGATTCCCGAGCAGCCCTTCGCAGAGCGCCTACCCGAGGGCTTTCTCTGGGGGACGGCAACATCGGCCCACCAGGTGGAGGGCGGTAATTACCGGAACGATTGGGCGCGCTTCGAGGAGACACCGGGGAATATCCGGGATGGCGCGCTGAGCGGTGTCGCGGTCGATCACTGGAATCGCGTCTCGGAAGATATTGGGTTGATGCTGGCGATCGGGGCCAACGCCTACCGCTTCTCCGTCGAGTGGAGCCGCGTTGAACCGCAGGAGGGTATCTGGGACGAATCCGCCTGGTCGCACTACGTAGATGAAGTCGAGCAGTTGCGCGCAGCGGGTATCGTGCCGATGGTCACGCTCCTCCATTTCACGATCCCGGAATGGGTGGCCGAGCGCGGCGGAGTTGCCGCGTCAGACTTTCCCGGACAATTCGCGCGCTTCGCCGCCGAAGCCGCCCGCCGACTGGGGTCGCACGTCGACCTCTGGTGCACGATCAATGAGCCAAACGTGCAGATGTACCAGGGCTACGTTGAGGGTGTCTGGCCTCCCGGCGTCCGGGACACACAACAGGCCGCGGCGGCGTTCGAAGGATTGGTTCGCGCTCACGCCGCCGCGACCCGAGCGATCCGCGACAACGACTCCGACGCAAGGATCGGCGCCGCCGTCAACATGATCGTATTCGACCCGGCGTCCAAATGGTCGTTGCCGGATTGGATCGCCGCTCGGGAAGCGGACCGGGGCTTCAATTGGGCGTTCTACGATTCCATCGAGCAAGGTCGCATCATACTGGAGCTCGCCGGTTTCCCAGAGCTCGATGAGCCGCTCGACGGATTGGCCGGGTCCGCTGACTACCTGGGCATCAACTACTACCGCCGAAACATGGTGAACTTCACCGCCAGCGCCCCGGGTTTGGTGACGATACTCCCCGGACCGGGGCAGCTGAGCGACAGCGGCGTCGAGATCTATCCTGAAGGACTGCTGCGTCTGCTGCGACGGGCCTGGAAGCGCTACGCTTTGCCTGTTTATATCACGGAGAACGGCGTCGCCGATTCGACGGGAGCGCATCGACCCGCTTTCATTCGCTCCCACGCTTACGCGATCGCGCAAGCTCTGGATGAGGGGATTCCAGTGCGGGGATATTTCCACTGGTCGCTGCTCGACAACTTCGAGTGGGCGGAAGGCTTCGGGCCCCGTTTTGGACTCTACCGGGTAGACTACCAGACGCTCGACCGCATCGCCACGCCGGCAGGCGACGAGTTCGCGCGTCTCGCGCCTGCGATTCCCGCCGGGCGATAGCCGGCCCAACCACCGGCAAAAAGAGCACCCTAGCTGGCGCGCCGAGAGCCACGGGCTATCTTGTTCATTGCGCTCATTCTTTGCCCCTAGATCCAATGGAAATCCTGAATCGGCTGCGGGAAGCGACGAACGACACAGCTGTGACTGGAACCTCGTTCCAGGCGGAGCTTGGGCAGTTGTTGCTACGTCGCACGCGGATAGCGTTTGCCTGGGGTTTTCTCATCGGCCTGGCCGTCCACTTCTTTTATGGCAATGTCGTCGATTTTCATCCGACCGTTGAAAGCGCGCTAACAGCTCACCTTCGTCTCGTATACGACCTCTATGCAATCGCGCTATTCGTCGCGACGGTGTTGGTTTGGGCCCGGCAGTGGACGGCGCGCCAGATACTCGTCATCGACTACGTTGTCGTCAGTCTCATCATACTGCTGACGCTATTCATCGGTGTGGTGTACGACGTCGTAGAGATTCCGGCGTTCGGCGTATCGCTAGCGCTGTTCATCCATGCGGCACTAATCCCGGTGCCGGTCAACGCCCAGGCTGGTCTCGCACTGACCGCCGCGATCGGATACCCGCTGCTCATGGTAGGCGCGTATTTTCGGATTCCCGAGATACACGAGTACTGGCAGCAGAGCGGCGGGCCGACCGCCTTTGGCGCGATGATGGCGGAGGGAACGTTCTACCTGGTGATACTCGGCATCGTCTCCGTGATGATCACGAAGTCTCTGTACAACATGCGGAAATCACTTCACAAGGCGAAGCAGTTGGGCGCCTACGTTCTGGAGAGCGAACTTGCCGAAGGTGGGATGGGCCAGGTGTTCGTGGCGCAGCATGCTCTGATGTGTCGTCCGACGGCGGTCAAGGTGATCAAGCCGGAGACGAGCGGGGAACACGCGGCGGTGGCTCGGTTCGAGCGCGAAGTGAAACTGGCCGCAGGTCTATCACATCCCAACACGATCACGATCTACGACTTCGGGCGCACAGAGGACAACACGTTCTACTACGCGATGGAGTATCTGAAAGGAATGGATTTACGTCGCGTCGTGGAACGGTTCGGCCCCATGCCGCCCGAACGGGTCGTACACGTGCTGACTCAAATTTGTGGCGCCCTCGCGGAAGCGCATGAATGCGGCGTTATCCACCGAGACATCAAGCCGGCGAATATTGTCTTAACGCGACGAGGCAGAATTCACGACTTCGTCAAGGTCCTCGACTTCGGTCTCGCGAAGAGCACACAGATGGAGGATGACAGCGGGATCACCAAAACCGGGATGATCTTCGGCACTCCGGCTTACTGCGCGCCAGAAACTGTCGACGGCGCTGACCAGGTCGACGCACGAGCGGATCTGTATAACGTGGGCGGCGTAGCTTACTGGATGCTGACCGCTCGACCTCCGTTCGAACGCAAGTCTGCACTCGAGACAATTTTGGCCCATCTCAGGGATCAGCCGACCAATCCCGCCGAGCTCACGGAGGTCGACATCCCCGACGCGCTCGTGCAAGTCGTAATGAAATGTCTCGCCAAGGATCCTGGCGCACGATATCAAGACGCTGACGAGTTGAACGCGGCTCTGTTTGATATCGAATTCTCCAAGCCATGGACTGATGCGCGGGCCCGGGACTGGTGGGAACTTCATGCACCGGATGAAGAGCTGGAGAGCCGGGAAGCCGTGAAAATGGGTGGCGAAGGTGAGGCGGAAACAGATACACCGGAGCGTCGGCTGTTCGCCCGTTCAGGCGCTGGCAAAAAGAACTAGTTGCTGCAGACTTCGAACGGCTCGCCTTCGATTTCACTCATACCGTCCCTCGCAAGCAGCACTAGACGATGCCCTCGCGTTGACTTCACATCAGTCTGCCAGCGTACCTGCCACAAGTAGCCTTCTCTTCCTTTCGGTTTCAAAGCCCGCACTTCGAGCGACGGATCACCATCCCACGCTACCGGCTGCCAGCCGGCGTCTGTTTGAAGGTCGATGCGTAGGACCGGCGCATCTGCCGGGACGAGCCGGCCGGGATACGAATCTATCCAGATCGCAATGTAGTCACTTCCGTCGCAGCCGGATTCAATGACGCGTCTCTCGATCGCCTCCCGGGGCGGGCCCGTGTTCCGCGGCTGCAGGATGATCTTCGGCTTGGCCGCGTAGGCGATTGCCGAGTCCACTCGTGGTTCTGACCGATGTTCTGAAGCCAGCGCCAGTTCGGCCGTCAACTTACCCAGCTGCCCAGCCAACACAACGGCGCTCTGCGGCCCGTAAAGAGTCGAGGCGCCCTCGTACAGTTGCACCGCGTACTCGTGCGGGGTAGTGACGTATCGCAAGTCACCGTTCACCAGACTTACGATACCAACCGACGCGAATTCCAGGCCCGAGAGAGTCGCGCGATGCCTAACTTCGTTCCTGATCATCACACCCGTCGTAACCGTCGCCTCGGCCGGCACCGTAGCCAACAGCAGGTCGCCAATCTGTATGACCATCAGCTGAGCGATCTCCGGGAAGCCATGGTCGCCGATGATCCAGGGCTGTAGGGGACCAAACGCCTTGCGCTTGGGAGCGTGACAACCCGTTGTTCCTTGCGACACAGCCGACCCGCCACGCTCGTACCCAAGCGGAGCCAAGTACAGGAAGCGCCAGCCATCGTATCGGGTGTTGGAACCGGAGGAACCGACGAGCGCAGCCGTGCCAACTCGCGGCTCGTCGCATAGTCCGTCTGGGGCACCGGGTCCCGTAAGGTCAAGAGCTCGGAACGCACGGCGAACCCGAGCACCTCCAGATAGGTGATCGCCGAGCGAGTCGAACGCGGCGATAACGCGCTCTGAGAGAGCACGACCCGCTGAATCGACGTACTGCCGCGCCGCGGAAATGCACCTCTCGATCCGCTCCCGCTGTGCGGGTTGCCACCCCTCGGCGGGCGGGGGCGTCCGCGGACCGCCTGGCCGGTGGCCGAACCGGAACTCCGGCGGCGGGCAACGTGCTTCCATGGGATAGGTGGCCACGACATCTCCGCCCGCTCCATATGCCAACGCATGCACAGCACGGGGATGGTCCCGCGCTTCATGACCGTTCAGGCTGTCGATGTGCGTTTCCAGACCGTCTTGTATCGCCGCCTGGATGTCACCGTCGAACAAATCGTTGGCCGAGGGGATCGCGTTTGCGTGCATCGCAAACACGCTGAACGCGCCAGCCGGCTTGTATATGCCGTCCTCGCTGTCGAGCAGATCGATGCGCAGCATGGTCCAGGTCGGGTCGACGGCAAGCTGTTCTTCATCAAGGACCATGTCTGCAGGCGGCTCGAAGCTCACCAAACTATCAGGATTCTGTCGAAAGGCCTCGTAGCTGCGATTGCGAGTATATCCCCAGATCGGGATCGCCGCGGTCCCTAACCGCGCCGGTCTCAAGTCAGCAACTGCATCGGTCACCGCTCTACCGATCCGATCGGCGAGGAACGTCACCATGGTCGTATCGAAACCCGTAACCGATGAGCCGTGCATATCGAACTGAATGACGCCAATGAAATGGGCCGGGCCAGCATGTGTGTGAGTTGCGGCCAGCATCAATCGGTCGGCGCCGATGCCCGTCGTGCCGGCGATGCGCTGTGCGACCGATCGTTGCAGCAAGAGCGAAATCACAGCGAGATCCGCGACGACGAATGCGACGCGCTCACCGGTCACGTCCTCCAGTACAATCGCCCGCGCATAAAGACGCGTGCGATAGCCTCGGGCCTCCTTGCCCTCGGGGCCATACCCGTACATACCAACGCCGGGGGGCGGCGTGATATCGGCTCGACCGAGGCCGCCGTACAGCGTCCCCTGGTCGCCAACTTGCCGCGCACTCGATCGTGAGGCTCCGCGATCGGCCAACGACTGAGGTGAAGCTGAGTTGGGAGCGGGCACCGGCACTTCGTAGTAGCAGCCGCAAGCAGTGAGCGCGATGGGCAGCAGAAGACGCCTGATCGTCATCAATCTGAACCCAGCGGGCGAAGCCAACTGGCTGTGAGGGCGAACCACACCGTTACAGAGTCCGAGGTTTGGCTTCCATTCGTGATCCTGGTGAAGGGGTCTTGATTGAATTGCACGTGAAGAATGGGCACCAGGTAGATACTCCGCGATATCCAGAAAGACGCCCACGTCGACAGGTCGACGTGCGTGAGGCCGTTTTCCTTGAAATAGCCGAGTTGTGTCGGGTCAGATTCGTTGACAGCCTGGCCCAGGCTCCAACCCGCCAGCGTTCCAACATAGAGCGACGCCACAGGAAGCACTGGTAAACGGACGTCCACGCTGGTCTCGAAGTAGGCACCTTCAACCGCGACTATATCGTACCAGAATGCCAGTCTCGGGATCACGACGACTAGATCCCACCAAGCCCGACCGTACAACTCGAATGTGTTGTACTCGCTGCCGCGGCTGACGCCGGGATCATCACGGAAGAGGTAGCCAGTCACACCAACCGCATAATCCGCCCGTCGGCTTGTACTCGAGTATTCCAGCCACAGGTTGACCTCACCCAAGCCACCGTTCCCGGCACCCGTGTCACTGACATCCGAGGCGCCGCTCCGGGTCTCCAAGCTCATCCAGACACCGCCCGTCACATACGAGCCGCTGCCGCTCATAGACAAGTAGAGATCCGGCTGCAAAACAGGTACGCTTGCCCTGGTCAGCCCTCGCCAGACGTAGTTCGTGCTGAGCGTGACGTCGGCGCCGACGACCTGCGCCACCGCATTCGCCGTTTGACCGCGTGCGACGATCAGCAGAAACGGAACGAGAAGCGCTAACCAGGTGGGGGAAGCGCGACACAGTATGACCGACCGACGTAAGCAACGTCGGGGCCCGCTGGGGTGCTTGACGCGAATCTCTCTGGGGCGCAGCATTGCAAACGAGGTCCCGGTGGTCTTGCTCAGAATATGATTCCCGGCATCGTCGCAGTGCAAGCAGTATAGCTCGGGACACGCCGAATGCTAGAAGTTCGGCCCGGAACCCAGTCCCGCTCTTCCTTCGTTGATCTATGCAGAGCCGCGCTGCTAATCGGCAACACGGCAGCACACACATTGTTACGTCGGAGCATCAGATGGACCTGAATACTCTGGCCAACCTGGCCGAAATCATCGGAGTCTTGATCGTCATTGGCGGTTTCGCCTTCGCGATCGTCCAATTGTTGCACTTTCGACAGGAGCGCCAGGACCGCGCCGCCATCGAGCTTGCCCGATCGTTCGAGACGCCGGAGTTCGCCCACGCGCTGCGTATGATCCTCTCGCTTCCCTCCGACACGCGGGCCGACCAACTGCGTCAACGCGGTGAGGCCTACGAGGACGCGGCGATGCTGGTGAGCCTTACGCTGGAGTCCGTGGGCATCATGGTCCATCGCCGTATCGTTTCGTTCGATATGGTTTGGGAGCTGATGGGTGGCGTCGTGATCGGCGCCTGGGACCGGCTCAGGGATTGGGCGTTTGCCGTGCGCCGCGAACAGGGCCACGAGAAGTTCGACGAGTGGATCCAGTGGCTGGCGGCGCAGATGCTCCGCTACCGCGAGCAGGCCCGATCAGAGCCCGCCCATAGGCGGTACGACGGCTGGAGGCCTTAGGGATTCTGGGATTACGAGATTAGGGCGATTGGCTTTGACCAGCTGGGCGTTCAAACCCCAGAAGCCCCGAACCTCATAATCACCGAATCCCAGAATCACACCCCGCCCCCCGTGTGCAACGAATGCCGCCCACCGCGTCTCCCCGGATAGAAGCGAAGGAATAAAGCCCAAATGGGGCTCAATCCAGGGAGTGAGTATCATGAGAAAGAGCATAGAATTTCTGGCCATTTCTACGCTGGTCTTGGGCCTGGCGTACTGCACGACTCGCTCGGCGCCGGCTGACAACGAGGCGAACTCGCCGTCGACAACCCCGGTGGAGCAGGAAGTCGACGGGGCTCCGGCAATTTCGGTCGGTGAGGTTCGGGAGCGTGCCGAGCAGGCGCGGAAATCCGGCTTTGCGGCCGACGCCGTCCGCGCGGTATCGAGCCAACTTCCCGGCCGTTACAATGACGACTTCAACACGGAATCCTACGACCACATCTCGGAGAACGTCTTCCTGGCGACCGCCGGCAACCCGCTGTCGACGTTCTCGATCGACGTGGACCGTGCTTCGTATAGCAATATTCGCCGGTTCATCACCAACGGCCAACGGCCGCCCATCGACGCGGTCCGCATCGAAGAGATGATCAACTATTTCACCTACGATTACGCTGAGCCAAGCGGTCACGACCCGTTCTCGATCACGACCGAGGTCACGGCAGCGCCCTGGAATTCGCTGCACAAGCTGGTTCGCATCGGGATACAGGGGCGACGCGTTGACACGACCGATCTGCCGCCCAGCAACCTGGTCTTCCTGATCGACGTATCGGGATCGATGCAGAGCTCTGACAAGTTGCCGCTGCTGAAGTCGTCGTTCCGCATGCTGGTGAACGAGCTGCGCGCCCAGGATCGGGTCGCGCTCGTCGTCTACGCGGGAGCGGCAGGGCTGGTGCTCGATTCGACACCCGGCGACGAAAAGCCCACGATCCTGGCGGCGATCGAAGCGCTGGAGGCCGGCGGCTCGACCGCGGGCGGCGCGGGGATCAAGCTGGCCTACGCCGTCGCGGCCGAGAACCACATCGAAGAAGGCAATAACCGTGTCATCCTCGCGACCGACGGTGACTTCAACGTGGGCGCCTCCAGCGACGCCGAAATGGTTCGCCTGATCGAGGAGAAGCGGGAGCAGGGCACGTTCCTGACGGTTCTCGGTTTCGGGACGGGCAACTTGCAGGATTCAAAGATGGAGAAGCTGGCGGACCACGGTAACGGGAACTACGCCTACATCGACAACATGCTCGAAGCGCGCAAAGTGCTGGTGACCGAAATCGGCGGCACGCTCCTCACTATCGCCAAGGACGTGAAGATCCAGGTCGAGTTCAATCCCAACCTGGTGCAGGCGTACCGATTGATCGGCTACGAGAATCGTCTGCTGGCGGCGGAAGACTTCAACGACGATACGAAGGACGCCGGAGAGCTGGGCGCCGGCCACTCGGTGACCGCGCTCTACGAAATCATCCCGGTCGGTGTCGAGAGCCCATACGAGATCGCCAGCGTTGACTCGCTGCGGTACCAGACACCGGGTGACCTCAGCGCGACCTCTGACTCGAACGAGCTGATGTTTGTCAGGCTCCGCTACAAAGCGCCGGACGGAGACACCAGCCGACTCCTCCAGCAGCCGCTGCTGGATCGCGGCGGCGCGGCGTCCGTCGACATGCAGTTCGCGTCCGCCGTCGCCGGTTTCGGCATGCTACTCCGCGATTCGGAGTACGCCGGCGACCTTTCCCTGAACGATGTGCTCGACCTGGCCCGTGAATCGACCGGCGAGGATACCGGGGGGTATCGCTCCGAGTTCATCCGTCTGGTCCAAGCAGTGGTTCAGATGGAACTGCTAGATATGCCGGTTACAGATTAGGGGATTCGGGGAGTACGAGATTCGGGGGTTCGATGTTGGTAATTCGAACCCCCGACTCTCGTATCCCCGAAACCCCGAATCTCACCCGGGCTCAACGCCATCCCAACAATAGGTACAGACCCTTTCCTTGGGTAACCCGATGGCCGCGATCAGGTCGTCCAGCCTTTGGTAGCGCAGCGATGTCAGGCCCAAGCGCTTACGGATAACCTCCACCATCTGGTGGTGACAATCGGAATCCGGATCGGCGTACTCGTCCAGGTTACACGGATCGCCGTCCTCCAGCTCGGCGATCGCCCAGCGTCCTGCCAAGTCCAGCTCGGATCTGGAGCGTGAGAAGTTCAAGAACTTGCAGGAGAAAATCAGCGGTGGGCACGCCGGACGCATGTGCACTTCCTCGGCACCGTTCTTGAAGATGCGCGCGATCACGTCCTTGAGCTGGGTCCCCCTGACGATGGAGTCCTCGCAAAACAGAAGACGTTTGCCTTCCATGATCTCGCGGATCGGGATCAGCTTCATACGCGCCACCAGGTCCCTCACCCGTTGGTCCTGGGGCATGAAGCTACGCGGCCAGGTCGGCGTGTACTTCACAAAGGGGCGCTGGTAGGGCACGCCGGCCGCGTTCGCGTATCCGATGGCATGACCGACTCCGGAGTCGGGGATGCCGGCGACCAGGTCGATCTCTACGTCGTCGCGAGCGGCGAGTTGCGCGCCGCAGCGATAGCGTACGGTCTCGACGTTGATGTGCTCGTAGTTGGACGCCGGGTAGCCGTAGTAGACCCAAAGGAAAGCGCAGATCTGCATCGCATCGCCCGGCGGTTGCAGTTGCTCCACACCATCCTCCGTCACTCGAACGATCTCGCCCGGCCCGAGATATCGATCCACCTCGAAGCCCAGATTAGCCAGAGCACACGTCTCGAGCGTCACGGCGAACGCACCGTCCCTCTTGCCGAGGGCAACCGGGGTGCGACCGAGCCGGTCCCGTGCCGCGTAGATACCTTCGTCAGTTAGAAGCAAGATCGAGCACGATCCCTTGATCACGTCCTGCGCGTGACACAGCCCGCTCACGAAGTCGTCCCCGTGGTCGATCAGGCTAGCGACAACTTCCGTGGGGTTCGGTTCGTTCCCACCCATCTCCGACAGATGGGCGCCGGGTCGGTCGATTGCCGACGCAACCAGATCGTCCAGGTTGTCGAGCTTGCCGACGGTGACTATCGCATACGTGCCGTGGTGCGAACCGATGATCAGCGGTTGATCTTCGTAGTCGCTGATCACACCGATCCCCTTCGAGCCGTTCAGTCTGGGGAGGTCGTCCTCGAACTTGGACCTGAACTGGGCGTTGGTGATATCATGTATGAAGCGGACGAAGCCCTCGCCGTTACGCACGGCCATCCCACCACGCATCGTGCCCAGATGCGAGTGATAGTCCGTTCCGTAGTAAAGATCGGCCACGCAGTCGTCGTTCGCGACAACCCCAAAGAATCCGCCCACTTCCGCCTCCGGTTCAAAGATGCAATGCTCGATCGGCCGGGCGTGGAATCCTGGCCTGGCCAGAAGAACGTGAGGCTATCGCTAAGAGTAGAAGGACGGGCAGCCGCGGAGGCTCACCCGAAAGAACGATCCTAACGATGGGGGTCAGCGGCGCGCAAGAAGCTCGCACCACCGATGGCTAGATCAGCCGCCACATCTCGAACTGCCGTGTGAAAGCTCTAAAACCTGCGGCCTCGAGAAACGAGGTCATCCCCCGATCTTCGCGCGGGACGTTGAGGAGCTTGATGCTGCTTACCCCCTCCCCGATCTCCTCCGCCAAGCGGCAGATCAGTGCGGTGGCGACGCCTTGCCTGCGGCAGTCCGGTATGACGGCCAGGGTGAGAATCCAGCCGAGAGCAGGATAATAGGCCATTACGCCTGCACGTTTCCCCTCGAAGCTCGCCACGAGCACGACGACCTCGTCGGGAATGCGGCCGATCGACGCGAGGCTGTTCTCCCATGAAGGCTCCCAATCGAAGGCGCCTGCAAATTCGGCGACTTCAACCCGTTGCCCATACTCGATGCGAACTGATTCTGTCTCCGGCGATCGGATCCGCAGATCAGCGGGTTCCAGTTCGAAGCAGTCGATCTCGCGGTTGATTTCGAAGTTGGCCTTCTGATACGCGGCGATCGCCGGCCCGTTCTCCTGGAGAACTTCGAGCACCACGCGTTTAATTCCCTTAGCTCTGAGTCGCTCGATCGCGTAGTCGAGCATCCGCGTGGCAAGCCCCTTGCCGCGATAGGGCTCGACGATTCCGGTGGCGATGTCGAACGCCGACGGGGCGCCATACCAATGGTCGGTGCCGATGAGAGTGAACCCGACCATCCGTTCATCATCAAAGGCACCGACGGATTGTGCGAAGTCTACGCCGTTCTTTACCGCTCTATTATATAGATGCGTTTCCGACAGGTAGCTCATGTCGAGAGCATAATCCGCAAAAGCACGCACGAAGGTCTCGTGCACAGCTGGGAACTCGCCCTCGGAAATACACCTTACCTGACACACGGTCGAAACTTGCTATTCCCAGACTGCGGTAGCACGGAGCTCCTCAATGATTCCGGCATCCATCCAGTAGATATCCGAGTTTCCATTCTGCGGACCGCCATACACGCGTTTAAGATATTCCGCCGTGAGGGTGTCCGGTGCCTCATCCCAAGACTGCCCACGCACCGACATGAAGAAGAAGTACTTGCCATCCCGCGACACAAACGGCGAGTACTCTCCATTGCGTGGAGTATTCACGAGTTCACCCATGTTGATGGGCTCGCTCCACTCATCATCCGGGTTGCGGAACACGATGTAATAGTCGGTGCGGCCGTGGCTGTCCTCGCGACCCGCGACGGGCACGATGATGTAGCTCTCGTCGGCTGCGATGAACGCGTTGTACTGGGCGGCGGACGAATTGACCTGCTCGGGAAGCCGCTCGGGCTCGCCGTACCCATCACCTACCGGCCGGGCTCTATAGATGTAGCTCTCTCCGTCGGGCGCCGAGCGTGTGAAATACAACGTCCCGTCGTTGGTCACCGCCGGATAGAACTCGGCGCCGTCCGTATTCACTGGCGGCCCCAGGTTGTACGGTTCGCCCCAACCGTCTTCAGTCCGGTCCATCGCCCATATGTCTTCGTT
This sequence comes from Gemmatimonadota bacterium, assembly GCA_039586795.1. Classification (GTDB taxonomy): domain Bacteria; phylum Gemmatimonadota; class Gemmatimonadetes; order Palauibacterales; family KS3-K002; genus Kutchimonas. The sequence goes on along the minus strand of JBDHJS010000035.1, from coordinate 10,550 downwards.
GACCCAACGGCCTCGCTCGTCATCGGCGACGAGGCCGCCATCGGGTGGCCGAGTGGAGAGAAACAGAAGCCGCTGACCATCTGGCGTGATGTGAGGTTCGTAATTGAAATGCGATGGATCGGCGGAGAACGGAGCTACTTCAGGTCTTGTCCACACGCCGTCCACGCGCCTGGTCTGCATGATCACGTTGAAGTTGCCGACCGAGGCGCTGAAGTAGATTTCATTCCCGTCCGGCGTGATCGCCACGTCACGGACGTACATCCCGGTGGAAATAATTCCCGGCGCGAAGAGCTCCGGCTGATTACCTGGCGGTGTCTGGCCCAGGTAGTCGCCGGTGAGCACCGGGAACTCAGCGTCCTGTGAGGTGCACGCGGCAACGGCCGCCAGGGCAGCAATTAACACACGGAAACGGCTGTCGCGGTAGGACATAGGACGGTCCCTTCTTACGGTGAGCCTGTAGGATGGTGGGGCGAAGAACAATACAGCCTGCCCTACGACTGGGACAGAACTACGGTTTCGCTATTGCAGGCTATCGACTCTTGATCGCAGCTTCGAAATCGCTGCCCGCCGGGCTCTGGAATACTCGCAAGCCGAACTCGGGGACGATCGAAATGATGTGATCGAAGATATCAGACTGTATTCCTTCGTATGCAACCCAGTTGGTGTCGTTGCTGAACGCATAGATCTCCAGCGGCAGACCTTCTGGTCCTGGATCTCGCTGTCGGACCATGAGCGTCATCCGATCGTGGATCTTCGGATGTTCACGGAGGTAGTTCGTAACGTAGGCTCGGAAGGTGCCGATGTTCGTCAAACGACGCGCGTTTGCGATATCACTGTCATCATCGAGGTGCGACGCGTTGTACTCCTCCAGCTCCCTCTGCTTTTCCTCCATATAGTCCTTTAGCAGAACGAAATGCTCGAAACGCTCGATGTCGGCATCGGCGAGAAAGCGGATCGAGTTCATATCGATGTAGATGGCCCGCTTGAGCCGCCTGCCGCCTGATTCCGACATCGTCCGCCAATTCTTGAACGCGTCTGACAAGAACTTGTGCGTCGGGATAGACGTTACGGTCTTGTCCCAGTTCTGCACCTTTATTGCATTGAGTCCTATATCAATGACATCGCCATCCGCCCCGGCTTGCGGCATCTCAATCCAATCGCCTTCTCGCATCAGGTCATACGTGGCTATGTGCCAACTGGCGACAAACGACAGGATCGTATCTCGAAAGACGAGCAGCAGGACAGCACTGAACGCCGCGAAGCCGCTGAGCATCAACACCGGCGATTGTCCCGTCAGCGCCGCGATGACCAGAATGCCGCCCACCAAGTAGAGGATGATTCTGCTGCTCTGCACATAGCCCTTGACCGGTCGACCACGCGACAGCGCGCTCTGCGCGTACAGCTCGCCCCCAGCCGTGAGCAGCGCGTCTATCGCCCGCACCGCCACCAAAACCATCCCCGCCAACATGACCGCGTTCACCACCTGCGTGAACTGGGCGGGGAGACCGGGGATCAGATCGACGCCGTAGTAGATCGCCAGCACCGGCATCACGTGGGCCAGGCGCCGGAAGAACTCGTGCTGGGTGAGGACGTCGTCCCATTTGTAGCTCGTCCTCTTCACCAGGCGTCCGACCGAGCGGTCGAGAATCCAGGCCGTCAACCGGTCGACGAGATAGGCGATCAGCAGAAGCAACGCCGTCGCCAGCAGCGACGCGGCGACCTGATGTGCCTGTAGCCAAGCGATGGCAGCGTTGAACCATCCAGTCACGGCGTTGTCCGCCGCCTGGAGCGGTCTCAAGTCGAAGTGGACCATGTGAATCTCAGTTTTGGATCATCAAGAGTGAGGCTCGCCGCTTCGACGGCTAGCTTAAGTCAAGTATGTCAGGCAGGCTAGATCCCCTCACACCGTCCGCCTCCACTCATACCACCCCGCCCCGCAGCACTTGCCAAACGGTAAAGTGACAGTAACATTCCCGCGACTTTGCCCCCCAGCTGCGTGACGTCATTGGTGACAGGGCCAATCGCGAGGCGAGCACTAGCTTGATATCCACCGCACAGCCGATCTCGATCCCGCCGGTCATAAAGTCTCATCCCGCAGCACGGGTGATCGCCGTGGCGGCTCTGCTCTTCATCTTCCTTCTCGGGGTGAACGGGCTGGGAGACGCCTTCAAGTCATTGGGTGGCGGCCTGCTGGACAGCTTCTTCGCCGCCACGGAGAACCCGTTCATGGGCCTCATCGTCGGGATCCTAGCGACGACGCTCATGCAGAGTTCGTCGGTGACGACGTCGCTTATCGTCGGGCTGGTCGCGGCGCCGGAGAATCCCCTGCCGCTCGCCAACGCGGTTCCCATGATCATGGGGGCGAACATCGGGACGACGGTCACCAACACGATCGTCTCGCTGGCGCACATGGGCCGCAAGCAGGAATTCTACCGCGCGTTCTCGGTAGCAACCTGCCACGATTTCTTCAACTTCATGGCCGTCGTCGCCCTGCTGCCCCTCGAGATGGCCACTGGCTACCTCCAGAAGTCCGCCACGGCCCTTTCGCAGATGCTGACCGGCTTCGGCGGCGTTGACTACGACAGTCCGCTCAAGGGAGCCCTGAAGGCGGCGCTCGCGCCAATCAAGGACGGCATCCACTGGCTGACAGCCTCCGAGAAGGTTCAGGCCATACTTCTCATCATCGTATCTGGCCTGTTCATATACTTTGCGTTGATGTTTCTGGTGCGTGTGATGCGCGGCGCGATGCACACCCGGGTGGAAGCGATCGTGTCCCGTGGCCTACATCACGCGGCGCCCTTCGCAATCCTCGTCGGAATGCTCGTCACCGTGATGGTGCAATCCAGTTCGATCACGACGTCACTGCTCGTACCGCTGGCGGGCGCCGGACTGATCACACTGGCCCAGGCCTTCCCGATCACGATCGGGGCGAACATCGGGACGACGGTTACGGCGCTCCTGGCAGCCCTGGCCGTCACCGGCCCGAACGCGCGATGGGGGATCACCATCGCTATCGTGCACCTCCTGTTCAACTTGAGTGCGACACTGCTAATCTATCCGTTCCCAAAGGTTCGGGAGATTCCGTTAGCTGCAGCCCGACGGCTCGCAGCGGTAGCCGTCCGATCACGCACCTACGCCTTACTGTACGTGGTGCTCCTGTTCTACGGGCTTCCCGCCCTGCTTGCCACATTGAATCGACTGCTCGCCAATTAGTTGGAGGTAGATCATGCTTCGTGAGTTGCTCAGTATCTTTCGATCGGACAAGCCGCTGGCCGCGATGGGAGAGAACTTTCAGGAGATGCTCCGCATCGCGTACGACATGACGGTGAAGGGCGGCGACATGTTCTTCAGCGCCGTTGTCGCGCCGAACGAGCGGACGAAGATCTACAAGGCGGATGTCGAGGTGAACAAGCTCGAACGCACGATCCGTAAGCAGGTCATCGCCCACCTGTCTCTGGGCAACTCGGCCTCACTGCCGTACTGCCTGTTGCTGATGAGCCTGGTCAAGGACGTTGAGCGACTAGGAGATTACGCGAAGAACCTTTCGGAGGTTAGAGAACTCCATCCCGAGCCGTTGCCCGACGATGAAATAGTCGAAGAACTCAGGGAGATACGGGCGGGCGTCGAACACGAGTTTCTACAGGCTACCGATGCCTTCGCGGAAACCGACCGCCAAGTCGCGCTAGAACTTACCCGGGAAGGACGCGATCTGACTCACCGCTGCGAGGCGCTGATGGTTCGCGTGGCGAACAGCGATTACGACGCCGGCACAGCAACGGCGGTGGTACTCGGCGCCCGCTTCTACAAACGGGTAGCCGCACATGTGCTGAACGTGCTTTCCAGCGTGGTTATGCCGCTGCACAAGCTCGACTACTACGACGAGGACGAAATCGACTAGTCCTGCCGCGGTCCCGCGAAGAACCAGATCACGAATCCCAGCAGCGGCAGGATTAGAACCAGCGCCACCCACAGGATTTTGGAGCCCGACGACGCACGGCTCTGAATGATGTTCCAGATCGCCCAGATATCCGCCACGAGGACGAGAAACCCCAGGATTCCGGAAAAGCCTCCCATCGGGATTCTCCTTTGCTTAGTGATTCTCCATGCTGGTGTCTCAGCAAACTAAGTGACCATATACCAAGTGTCTACACGAACGATGCGTTCGCGCCAAGCCTTGAACTCGGTCGCACACCCGATAGATTCTGTAGCTAGAAGTACCCCTTCCTCGCGTTCCCACAGCAAAAAGAGGCCGTCGTGTCTATGACCAGGCTCTTCAAGACCGTCTCACCGCTCGCCATTCTGCTGCCGATCATCGCTCTCTACTCGGCATGCGGATCCAGCGAGGAGGAAGTCGTTCGTTTCGGACTCGCCACCCCGCTCGAGATGTACCTGGGCGTCCAGACGCAGCGCGGAGCTGAGATGGCCCGCGACGAGATCAACGCGAGCGGCGGAATCGCAGGAAAGAGCCTCGAACTCGTGGCCGTCACGGACAGCGCCAGCGGCGAGCGTGCTCTGCAAGTCGCTGCCGACTTTATGGAGGACGAGTCCGTTGTCGCTGTGGTCGGACACTCGACGTCAGGTGCGACCATCGCCGCTTCCTCCATCTACGACCGGGGGCTTCCAGTGGTTTCGCCCACCGCGACCAGTCCTGAGGTCAGCGATGCCGGGCCGTGGATCTTCCGCGTCGCATCAAGCGACGTCGCAAACTCGTCCAAGCTGGCCATGTTCTCGCTACGCGAGCTGGGCGACAGAGCGGTCCTGCTATACGCCAACGATTCTTACGGCCGCGGCCTTCGTGAGGGCTTTGTGCGCGCCTACGAAGCCAGCGGCGGTACACTGCTCGAGCAGTATCCGTACATCGAAGGGCAGACGACGGACTTCGAGGCCTTTCTGCTCGCGATTCGCGCCGCGCAGCCTGACCTGATCTTCATCGCTGGCCTGGACGTCACAGCCGGTGTCATCATCCAACAGGCTCGCGACTTGGGCATCGAGACTCCCGTCATCGGCGGAGATGGTATCATGGGCCTCGTCGGCCAGGGGCCGCTGTTCGAAGGAACGTACGTCGGTCTCCTCTACCACCCAGAGTTTCCCAGCGAAGCCGGCCCACGTTTCGTGGAGGCGTTCACGGCCAGGCACGGCCAGGCGCCGGATCACTTCGCGGCCCTCGCCTACGACGCTGTCATGCTATTGGCCGAGGCCGTTCGCCAGGTTGGGCCCGATCGGGCCAAGATTCGCGATTATCTCGAGTCGGTCGGCGCCAACAACGATCCGTTCGAGGGCGTCAGCGGCTCGATCTTCTTCGACGAGAACGGCGACCCGGAGCGAAAGAATTTCGCGATCGGCCGTATAGTCGGGACGGCGACAGAGCTTGTGGCCGTTGAAGGCGGTTCGTGACAGAGGCGATCGGCCGCCTTGACCCGGTCTAAGTAGCAGACATATATTAATTTAGCTCGACGACCTCTCCCGTCGCGCATTTTCCCTGACTCAGAGCCGTTTTCAGCGCATCGTTGAGTAGTGTCCCCCGCCTTACAACGAATCCTAGAGGCAGCCTGTGATCGACACGATTCGAGCGCGACAATACGCCGCCTTCGGTATCCTCCTGGCCGGCCTGTTGGCCGGCGGCGTGCTGGGCTTCATCTCATTGCAGAGACTATCGCGGGACTTCGACGAAGAGATGAGCCGAATGCAGAGCGTCGCGGTAATCGGCAACCAACTGCAGCGAGACGTTCTTGGATTGATCTTCGCCGGCGACGGCTATCTTGCCACTGGCGACAGCAGCACGAAGGCGCTCTACAACGACCTTGCTGGGCGCACCCAGGAGGTCGCACAGAGCTACCGCGGTTTAGAAGGCCTATCACCCGGCGATGCAATCCTGGTCGAGCGGCTGACAACGGCGCTCACGCAGCTCGAGGTCGAGTACGCGCGTGCCCATGCGCTTTTTGATCTGCGCCGGCGCACCGAGGCGCGAGAGGTGCTCGACGCGGTTCATCCCATCGCAGAGGAAGTCGTCCGCCTCATCTCGGAGCTCGGTACACGTCGAAACCAGGTGTTCGAGGAATCGACGCGGGCATTGAGCACCCGTGCCGACCAGCGCTCCGTCTACGTTCTTTTCATAACGATTCTGGCGCTGGGTGTGGGAGCGATACTCTCATACGCCGTGCTAAAATCGATCGACCGACCACTCGCCGAGCTCGTGCATGCAGCGCGGGAGCTGGGCGCCGGGCATATGAAGACATTACTCAGGACTCAGACGATGCCCAAAGAGTTTGCGGTGGTCGGCCAGGCTTTCAACACGATGGCCAACAACCTCCGCAACCTGGCCACTCAGGTCTCCTCGACGACGACCCAGATCTCATCCTCGGCTGCAGACTTCTCGGCAATATCGGAGCAGGTCGCCGCATCCACCAACGAGGTGGCTATGGCGATGACCGAGATCTCAGACGGCGCCGAACGGCAGGCTAGCTCTCTCAACGAGACGGCTTCAGCCGTCGTGGAACTTCGAGAGGGCGCAACGCGCATCGAGACCGAAGCGACAGAGAACCGAGAGCTGAGCCACGAGATTCGCAAAGAAGCCAGTCAGAGCCAGGAGTCGGTTCGTGAGGCCTTGGAGCTTCTACTGACCCTGCGCGAGGTCGTTCACAGCACCGGCGAAGAGGTGGAGGGACTCGAAACCACATCCGAGAAGATCTCTTCGTTCGTTCGCCGCATCACTTCGATAGCTGAGCAGACCCACTTGCTCTCCCTGAACGCGGCGATCGAGGCGGCTCACGCCGGTCACGAGGGGCGCGGCTTCGGTGTCGTCGCCGAAGAGGTTCGCAAGCTGGCTTCCGACGCCGACACGGCGGCCCAAGAGATCGATGAAGTCGTCAGCCAGTTGCGTGAGTGGGTCTCCGGCACGGTTGGCAGAATGCGGGAGGGCGAGCAGAAGGTCGTGCAGGTCGAGGCTGTCGCTCGCGGCGCCGAAGGCGCATTGGACACTATCGCCAACGGTTTGGAGCGGGTCACCGAAGCGACCGATCACTCAGTGCTGACGGCGCTGCGCAGCCGAACCCTGCTGGAACAGGTCGCCGGTCATGTGGAATCGGTCACGGCGACCGCCACGACCCACGCGTCGCGGAGCCAGGACGTGAGCGCCGCCGTACAGGAGCAATCGGCAACGACTGAGGAAATCAGCGCCTCGGTGGCCGAGCTGGTGTCGGCGGCGGAGGAGCTAAGGCGCCTGGTAGGCGAGTGGGACGTGTAGGCTGGCGGCCGTAAACAAATGTTCTGGGGCCCCGCCCGGCGCGGGGCCCTTTTCTTGCCCGCCGCGAAACCCTTTCCCCCCGTTACCGTAGGGTACAGGGAAACCGGGAGGCCCAACGCTCGGACCCCCCCGGGTGTTTGAGAAGGCGTGCCAGGCGGCGCTTGCCGGCGCGGCCATGGATTGCTATTACACCAACGCCCAAATTCCCCTGTATCCCGGCGCCACCGGAGCGCCGAATGAACCAACAGGAGCACCAGTTCAGATGAGACGACTCACTCTAATCCTGGCCGCCGCGTTCTTGGTGGCGGGCGCGGATTCAGCCAGCGGGCAAATGGTAAAAGCAGGTGTTCAAGGCGGCCTGAACCTCGCTACCGCCGACGTGAAGGGCGATCTGTTTACCGAGGACGTAGGAACGCGGACGGGGTTCCACTTTGGCATCACCGGCTGGGTAGACCTGACGGAACATTTCGCGGTGCGGGTGGACGCCATGTACTCGCAGAAGGGGTTCGGGAAGGGCGACGGCGATCTCGCACTGGCCGTCAACTACGTCGAGATACCGCTCTACTTCGTCCTTCAGATCCCGGCGACTATCAAGCCCTACCTGCTCCTCGGAGTGGTGCTTGGCATGGAGAGCGGCTGTAGCGTATCGACAGCTACTGAGACGGACGTACCGTGCGCCGACGTCGTTCAGGCTCCGCAGACCAAAGGCGCGGACTCCGGCCTCGTCTTCGGCCTCGGCGCCGAGACTAAGTTCGGACCTGGGTTCATCTTCGCCGACGCGATTTACAACTACGGGCTGACGGACATCAGCGAACCGTCGCTTCAGGTCGAAAGCATCAAGACCCGCACCTTCTACCTCTCGCTGGGCTATCTATTCAATATCGGAAATACCAGTCAGTAGACCGACGAGATCGACAGCTCAACCAGCGTGCTGCACGGAGCCCTGCCCGTTCGAGGCGGGGCTCTCTTGTTTGAATGAGGCGTCCGGGCTTCTTATGACCAGGAAGAGTCCAAACAGAATGCCGGGCCACAGATGCATGACCAGGCGGTAAAGCGCCGTCTCCAGCTGCCACTGAACATCGTATGGCGTCGTGACGAAGACCAAGAAGTAGCCAGCCAAAACGACGCCGAGGGTCAACAGTGTCGTAGCAGCCGCCTCCCGGTTCAACCGCTCCGGCTCAACGCCGACAGCCAGGACGTAGATCAGTAGCACTAGCGGCATCCCGAGTGATGGCGCACCAAACACAAAGACCACATCCGCGAAGGTCTTCAGTATCGCCCAATAACGGGCCGGATCCGCCAGTCGCGCAATGATATCGGCGGGTTGTGAGAGGGCGACCAGGTAGTTGGGCGGTGCGAGCGTCAACTTGAATCCCACGATGACGGCTAAAACCGGGGCCAGCCCGATGGCCAGAGCGGCCATCTCCTTCACGCTTCTGCGCACGCCGTGGCTCCGAACCACGACGAGAAAGCGTACGGCGAAGAGCGCCAGCACGAATAGCAGCCCCTCGTTCTTCGTCCAGCCGGCGAGGCCGGCCATGAGACCGGCAAGCGCGAGCAGCCTGTACCTCTCCGATTCGCTTCTGTCGCTCAACGCGATGAGCACGAGCGCTGCCAGGATAAACAGCCCCAGCGGGATGTCAGCATACTGCGTCGCGCCCTGCCAGATAAGCATGCCGCTACCCAGCAGAACGATCCCCGCCAGCGCGCCCTGGCTACGGCCGCGAAGCGCGGCGACGGCCGATGCCAGGAGGCCAACGCCGGCGAACGTGAACAACCCCGCCACCCAGACCGGTCCCAACGTCGAGTCACTTCCGGCGAACTTCCACGCGCGGGAGATTGCCCCTGGAAGCAACACCGGGTAATTCGGCTGCGACCACGGCAAGGCCGTCGTGAACGCGTCCGCCCAGTTCTCTCCGGCGCGGAACAGGAAGCGGGCCCGCAGATTCCAAATCTGCACCGCGTCCCACCCGCCGTGCGGGTTGCTCCCGCTCAGCGCAGCGTACGCGACGAGCGAGAGTACGAGAACAGCTCCGCAGGCGATGAGGAGAAGTCGATTCTGATCATCAACATCGGTCGATGGGGTCGCCCGCAGCGCCCTTCTACGCGCCAAATCACGCACCCAAATCAGTGCAGCGCCCAGGAGAGCCACGATCTCGATTAAGAAGAGACCCCAGGTGTTTGGACCGACGAGAGCCAGCCACAGAAAGAACCCAACCGAGGTGAGCCCCAGGCCCAACGGAACGGCTAGCGACACGCTCAGCACCGGACTCACGACCAGCTTTCCGTTCGGCCACGCGATATCGATGATCAGGTAGCCAAGCAGGCAAGCAACGAGCAGTCCAACAGCAAGAACGAGCATCAACGCCTCTCGCGAGCGTAGAGGGCCGCTCCGTTTCCAGCATCCTCGATCACACTGAATCCCTCGATCTCGGGAATCTCCTCCAGCTCCTCCGAGAAATTCCCTAACAGCAACTCGTGGTCCGTTCCCACCAAGACAATCGTCGGCGCCAGACTGTATTGGGTGATGAAGTAGTCCTGCATGCTGCTTAGGTTGGTGAAGTTACCGCCTGAAAGCTCTTCGCTTACGTAGCCGATAACGTGCTGGTCGGAGAGTCGAGGAGTGAGGGTCTGAAGACGTTGCTCCTGCACCGTGACCCGATCGAGATCGGTCCGGCGCAACAGCCGCGCCCCGGAGCGAACCGCCAGCTCCACTGCGGATACAACGGAGAACATCACCAGGACTATGAGTGCGATCCGCGCCCGGGCCTCACGATCGAGTGTCATGCGTGCATATACCACCGTCACGGTTCCGGTGGCAACCATGCGAAACGGGCCCCCGATCGGAGATCGGGAGCCCGTCGCATATGTCGGACCTAGACGAGAGCTAAGGAATCACCAGCGTCGGTATCAACTGGAGGTACTCGCCGTAGTCCGGGAACTGCGTGTTCCCCTGCGCGCCATTTCCGAGCCGTATGATCCAGAAGGCTTGCAGGAAGCTATCCACGGCGATGTCCAACGGGTCGCCGCTTTCGAGAGACAGCTGCATCTCGTAGAAGTAGAACGTCTGCTCGCCCGGAGGCGAATTGACGCCAAACTCGGCATCAACGATGTTTTGGGGTTCATTCGCGTCTCCGCAGAACGACTGACCCTTCTTGCACTTATCGACGACGTGCAGGTCGGTGACCACGCCGGTCAGCGCGTTGAAGTCGATCATGTCATCGCCGACGGACAGACCGTGATCCGGCGAGCTCGGCTCATCGTCGTCGAGGAAGATGGTGACCGTGTTGGCCTTCTCCGTCCCGTC
>JBDHJS010000034.1:70917-108200 GCA_039586795.1 Gemmatimonadota bacterium | reverse complement strand
GAGAGAGATGGTTGCGGCCTCCAACCGCACCTTTGGCGTATTCCTACCGCTGGTTGCACTGATATCGCTCTTTGCCGGTGGCTTTGTCATCGCCAACCTCATGTTGCTCTCCGTAAACGAGCGCCGGCACGAGATCGGCCTGCGCAAGGCGATCGGTGCCCGCACGGGCGACGTCTGGTGGCAGTTCGTGCTCGAGTCGACCGCCATCACGACGGTTGGCGGCCTCCTGGCCATCGCAGTTGGGATCCTGATCCTGCAGTTCATCCGCATGCACGGGATGGCTGATTTCGTCTTCCCGTGGTCGGTAACGCTCCTGGGGCTCGGTATTGCCGTGTTCGTCGGGTTGGCTGCCGGTGCCCTGCCCGCGCGCCGGGCCGCGCGGATGGATCCAATCGACGCGCTGAGATGAAGTGGATCCGCAACGTCGCGCTGTCCCGGAAGGCGCTCTGGCGTCATAAGGTACGCACGCTACTCGCACTGAGCTCGATGGCGGTCGGTGTCGCCGTCGTCCTCGCCATGGTGGCGATCGGTGATGGCGCCGAGCGCGAGGTGGTCTCCCGGATCCAGGCGATGGGGCGCAACATGCTGGTCGTCAATGCCGCGCCGGTGGAGCGACGGGCTGGCCGACGTTTCGTTCGCGGGGCGACGGTGGAAACGTTGACCTTGGGCGACGCGGAGGCGATTGCGGAACAGAGCGGGTTCGTCGTGCGGGTGGCGCCATCTCAGCATGTGACCAAGCAGATCACCTTTCTCGATCGCTCGACGCCCATGACGGTGCGTGGAACGACGTCGGAGTATGAGCGTATCCGAAACTTTCCGACGTCAAACGGGAGGTTCTTCACCTCGGAGGAGGACCGCGCTGGGCTGCGATTGGCGGTGATCGGGGACAAAGTAGCGCGACGGTTGTTTCCGGATACCGACCCGGTCGGACAGACCATCCGCATCGGCCGGGTGCCGTTCGAGGTCATCGGAGTGCTGGTCGCTAAGGGCATCTCTGTAGACGGCGCCGCCGATGAGGACGACCAGGTCATCGTCCCGATCAACACCGCGCTGCGACGCGTCTTCAACGTCGCCTACTTGAGGATGATCTATCTCGAGGTGGCCAGCGACGCCTACTTGGACGATGCCGCCGAGGAGGTCGCCGCCATACTCCGCGAGCGCCATCGTCTGGCGCGCTACGGTCGACCGGACGATTTCAGGATCCAGAACCAGCGCGTGGTGATGGAAGCCGAGCTGGCGACGGTAGCGTCGTTCCGCACGATGATCACGGGTATTGGCGCCGTGACGCTCATTGTGGGAGGCGTTGGCATCTTGTCGATCATGCTGCTGTCGGTGCGTGAGCGGCGGTCCGAGATCGGATTGCGCATCGCGGTCGGCGCGCGGCGTAAAGATGTGTGGTTACAGTTCTTGATCGAGGCGGTCACGCTCAGCGGTGCGGGTGGGCTGTTCGGTCTGATGCTTGGCTTGGGTTCGTCGTGGATCGTCTCGATCTCCACGGAATGGACAGCAGTCGTCACTCCAGCATCCGTCGCGGTTTCAGTCGCGTCAGCCCTGACGATCGGAATGGTGTTCGGGGTCTACCCGGCCTTCCGGGCCGCCTCGTGGAACCCGATCGATGCCCTCAAGACGGAATAGCGTTCTTTCTATCGCACTTCTCCCGGCTTCACTAGAGCGTATCAGCACGAATAAAGCTGTCTCAGCTGTGTAGTTGTAGTATTAGGTGGCGAAGGGCCGTGATCGATAGATATTATCGATACCAAAGGATCCTCGAACCGTGAAGAAGACGATGGTGTTGGGCGCCCTCCTCTGGCGGAGCGGCGCAATCCTGGTCGTGATCGCCGGCTTCTACGAGTCGGCGCGCCTGTTTCTGCGGTTCTTCGATATTCCGACCCAGGTCGAGGTCGGGCTGGGCCTTCTGATCGCCGGCTTCGGGTTGGTGCTGGTATCGTTGCTTGCCGAGCGCATTAGGGACTACAAGGCGGAGAGGGGCACCTCAGAATGATCCGTTTGATACGCTTCGTGGGTCTCATGATGATGGGGGCGGGGGGCCTCGTCCTCCTCGTATGGGCAATCAAGCCGCTCCGGTTCATTTGGCCCTGGATTCGGGAGCTGCCGTGGCCGATTCAGCTGGGTATCGCCATCGCTGCCCTCGGCCTGCTGCTGCTGACGGGGTCGATTATCTGGGAACGCTTCGAGAGTGCAGAGTACGACAAGTCTCTTCTCGATGACGAGTAGAGAATTGTCGTGGAATACTATTCCGGAGGGAGGGAACGTATGATCGTTGTGAATACCGATTTCGTGCCGGGCCATAAGGTGAGTGAGTCCCTCGGTCTCGTTCGCGGCAGCACGATTCGAGCCAAACACGTGGGTAAGGATATTGTTGCCGGCCTCCGGACGCTGTTCGGCGGTGAGATCAAAGAGTATACGGAGATGCTGATCGAGTCGCGCGCCGAGAGCATTCAGCGGATGGAAGCACAGGCTGAGAGACTCAAAGCCGATGCCGTGATCAACGTACGGTTCGTGACCTCTCAGGTCATGGCGGGCGCCGCTGAGTTGCTGGCGTACGGAACGGCAGTGAAGCTCGAGAGGGAATAGACAGAGGGAACAGACACCACAAGGTGCCCCCCAGTGGTAAAGGGGTAGCTGGCTGAGATCTGATCTCGTTTCCGCTTCCCCGGCTGCCGCTCACGGCTTAGCGGGAACCGGGAACCGGGGTTGCCTGTCCCCCGTTCAGGCAAAAGGACAGGGCCCGCGCCTTGCCTTCATCTTGAGTCCCCTCTAAGCTGCATTTGCCATGTCTAACCTCATCGATCGCTTCAAGGGTGCATTCTCGCACATCGCCAAGGCCCGTGGCCAGTGGCAAGAGCCCACGGCGCCCGAAGCGATCGACACCAGCCTTGATCCGGCGCTGTTAGCCAAGCTGGCGTCGGCACTGAGCGGCTCCTATCGGATCGAGAAGGAGGTCGGGGCCGGCGGCATGGCCCTCGTCTTCCAGGCGCGTGATCTCAAGCACGACCGGGAGGTCGCCCTCAAGGTCCTGAAGCCCGATCTGGCCTCGCGGTTGGGGCGCGAGCGCTTCTTGCGCGAGATCCAGATGGCGGCGCGGCTCACCCATCCCCACATCCTGCCGCTCCACGATTCCGGCGATGCTTCCGGGCTCCTCTATTACGTCATGCCCCACGTCGCCGGGCCGTCGCTCAAGGACAGGCTGAAGAAGGAAGGGCCACTACCGGCCGAAGAGGCGGTCGATATCGCCCGCGCCGTGGCCTCGGCTCTCGACTACGCGCATCGCCAGGGCGTGGTGCATCGGGATATCAAGCCAGCCAACATCATGATGAATCAGGGCGTCGCCGTCGTCACCGACTTCGGGATCGGAAAAGCGATTTCCGAGGCCGGAGCCCAGGGCGCCCAGCTGACGCAGGAGGGCATGCTGGTCGGGACTCCGGCCTACATGAGTCCCGAGCAGACGAAGGAGCGGGGGGAGATCGACGGCCGCAGTGACATCTACAGCCTGGGCCTGGTGCTACATGAGCTGCTGACGGGCGAGCCGCTGTTCACCGGCCCCACGCCAATCGCCTTGCTGGTGCGACGCGCCAGCCAGGCGATGCCGGAGTTGAGCTACCCGGGCGAGGTGCCGCACGAAGTTCGGCATGCGGTCCACACCGCCCTTGCCGAGTCCCCCGACGAGCGCTTCGCCACCGGCGCTGACTTCGTCACCGCACTGGTCGGCGCTCAGCGTGCTTTGTCTGACACGTTCACGCCGCCGGCCACGCCGGCTCAGAGCGCCGAGATTTCTATCGCCGTGCTTCCGTTCTCCAACATGAGCGGCGATCCGGAGAACGAGTATTTCAGCGACGGCGTTACTGAAGAGATCATCAACTCCCTGACCAAGCTGGGCGGCCTCCGAGTTGCGGCGCGCACGTCGTCGTTCGCTTTCAAGGGACAAAGCCCAGACATAAAGGAAGCCGGCCGGCGTCTCAATGTCTCCACGGTGTTGGAGGGAAGCGTCCGGCAGTCCGGAGATCAACTTCGCGTCACGGCACAGCTGATCAACGTGGCCGACGGTTACCATCTCTGGTCCGAGCGCTGGGACCGCCAGATGGACGACGTGTTTGCGGTTCAGGACGAGATCGCCGGTGCCATCGCGGATCGTCTCAAGGTCACGCTCTCGGCCTCGCAGGAAATCCCCGCTCGGCCGACCAGCAACGTTGAGGCCTATCAACTGTACCTCAAGGGTCGCCACCTTTGGAACCATCGCGACGAGGACAGCCTGTTGAAGGCCGTGGACTACTTCGAGAAGGCTATCGAGCGCGACCCCGAGTTCGCCCACGCCTACTCCGGACTCGCCGACACGTACCTGCTTATGGGGTCGTACCGGATCATCGATCGGGGCGAGGCTCACGAGAAGGCCAAGGCCGCAGCGCTTAAGGCGTGCGAACTGGACGACTCCCTGGCGGAGGCGCATACGTCGATGGGTCAGGTGCTACGGCGAGAACGGGATTGGGAGGGAGAAGAGCGTGCGTACAAGCGCGCCATCGAACTCAACCCGAACTATGCCACCGCTCACCAGTGGTATGCCACGCTGCTTGCGGCGCTGGGCCGCATGGACGAGGCCGTGCAGGAAGCGCGACGCGCCGAAGAGTTGGACCCGCTCTCACACGCCATTCTCGTTACGTCCGCCATCGTCTTCGACCTTGCCCGGGACGTCGACTGCGCGTTGAATCGACTGAAGCGCGCCCTCGAGCTCGAGCCCGAATTCGCCAGCGCCATCGGCTACTCGGGCTACGTCTATGCGCAGCGTGGGATGTTCGACGAGGCCTTCAAGACCAACGAGAAGATGGCTGAGAAGTGGGGTGACGAGGAAGGCGGCGTCACGGCACATCGCGCCACCATCTACGCATTGATGGGCGACCAGGAAAAGGGCAGAGAGCTGTTGGAGAAAGCGATCGAGCAGGAGGTCGATCCCGGCTATGCCGCCTTTGTCTGGACCGCCCTTGGTGAGTACGATCTCGCGTTCGAGTGGTTGGACCGGGCGGTGGACGAAAACTCCTGGTTCGTCTTCCACATGAAAGTACATCCCGCATTGGATCCGCTGCGCCCCGATCCCCGCTTCGACAAGCTGCTAGACCGAGTCGGTCTCGCGGGCATGTAGCGGCGGACCGCGAATCGTTATTGCTATCAGGAACGAACCCGCCCTGCCACTCTCCGCGTATTGTCAGTAACTGCGCCGATCCTGACAACTTTTCAGGCTGTTCATGTGTCCAATCGTTGTGGGGTCGCGTTGAGACGCGCCGCGGCACGGCTCGCTCGCCGACGCGGTCAGCCATCAAAGGACAACAACCGAATAGTTGGAGCTCCTGATGTTCGATTCGCTCTTTCAGGATCTGCGGTTCTCGTTCCGATCTCTCAGGAGACAACCGGGCTTCGTGCTGGCGGCGGTGCTCACGCTGGGACTGGGCATCGGCGCCAATGTGGCGATGTTCAGCGTCGTGAACCTGGCGATGTTCCGCGCTTTGCCCTATCCGGAGCCCGACCGTCTGGTCTTGGGCCGGACGATGTGGCCGGGTGGGAACATCGGCTGGACGGTGTCGGCCCCCGACTACTACGACGTTCGAGATCAGGCGACGTCTTTCGAGTCGCTAGCGGCGGCGACGCCGTTCACCCGGGACTTCACGATCACCGGCGGTGGCGAGGCGGAACGTATTTCGGGTGCCTGGATCTCGCCCGGCTTCTTCCGCACGCTGGGTGTGGCTCCACAGTTGGGTCGCGAGTTCTTGATGGAGGAGTCTGAAACCGGAGAACGTGTGCTTATCCTGAGTCACGAACTCTGGCAGCGACGTTTCGGTGGTGACCCCGGAGTCATCGGCTCCACGGTACTGATCGAGGGCGCGCCGCAGACGGTCGTCGGCGTCATGCCGGCTGGATTCGAGTTCGGCGAAGAGGTCGATGCCTGGGCGCCGATGGTGGAGGGCGAGGCGTTCGCTGGGGCCCGCCAGTTCCACAACTGGCTGCTGGTCGGTCGTCTTCGGCCCGGCGTTTCGGTGACAGATGCGCAGGCTGAAGCGAGCGTCATCATGCAACGGCTCGCCGAGGCGTATCCTTCGTCTAACAAAGACAAAGGGATGGTGATCACGCCCATGCAGGAGGCGTTCGTGTCGGGCTTCCGCTCGACGCTGTTGATGCTCATGGGCGCCATCGGTCTCGTACTTCTCATCGCGTGCGCCAATGTCGCCAGCCTGTTGTTGGCCCGGGCTTCGGGGCGACGAGGCGAGATTGCGATGCGGTCCGCGCTAGGTGCCCGCGGTGGTAGAATCATTCGGCAGCTGATCACCGAGAGCGCCGTGCTGGGTCTGGCGGCGGGCGTCCTGGGCACGCTGGTCGCGGTCTCGCTGCAGCGCACGCTGGTCGCCTCCACACCGCTGACGCGCCTCGGACTCGAGGCGGCGAGCGTGCCATTCGAGGTGTTGATCTTCGCCATCTGTCTGGCGATGGTGACCATTTTGCTGTTTGGGCTCGCGCCGGCGCTGGCTGCTGCGCGAGTCGACCTGGCGGAGGATCTCAAGAGTGGTTCGCGCTCTGTTGGCTCGACGGCGCGAACGCGTTTCCGCAGCGGATTGGTGGTCGCTCAGGTGGCGCTTTCGGTTGTGTTGTTGATTGGCGCCGGCCTCTTGTTGCGCAGTTTCGTGCAGCTGCGGAATGCCGATCCCGGCTTCGATGCACAAGGTCTGGTCACGGCCGAGCTCGGTCTTCTGCGCGGGAAGTACCCGGAGTGGCAGAGCCGAATTCAGTTTTACGACGAGCTGCTCCAGCAGGTGCGGGTCGTGCCTGGAGTCACCAACGCCGGGCTGATCAGTCAGCTGCCGATCCGCGACCCTGGGAACAACATCGCCGTTTGGGATCCCGCGAATCCGCCGGCGGATGCTTCGGAATGGCGCCTGGCGTATCAGCGCACAGTAACTTCCGGGTACTTCGAGACGATGGGGATCCCGTTGCGGGGCGGCCGCGATTTCCGAACGACGGATGTAGTGGATGCGCCACCGGTCATCATCATCAACGCCACGATGGCCGAGACGCTTTTCCCTGGGCAGGACCCATTGGGCCGCCAGGTGGCGATCGATCAGGGTGAGGAGCCCGGCTACTACGAGGTCGTTGGCGTGGTGGGCGACGTCCAGGTCTCGCAGTTGGGCTCGGATATGCCGATGGTCATGTACTTCCCCTACGCGCAGCGGCCGTTCTTCAACATGCGGCTGGCGGTTCGCGCCGCCGGGCCCTCCGTTGGCATCGCCGGGCCAGTACGTTCTATCGTTCGCGAGCTAGACCCCGATGTTCCGGTAGCCGGCCTGGCAACAATGGACGAGATACTGACTGGCTCGGTGTCCTTCACTCGCACGGTAACAGCCGCGCTCGGGCTCTTCGCCGGCGTCGCGATTCTGCTTGCGGCGCTGGGGCTCTACGGCGTGCTGGCATTCTTCGTCGCGCAGCGCAGCCACGAGATCGGCGTACGCATCGCGTTGGGCGCTTCGGCGCCGACCGTGCTGAAGATGGTCTTGCGTCGCGGTATCGCGCTGGTCGGTATCGGACTTATCATCGGTGTCATCGCCGCCGTCGGCGCGACCCGGCTGCTCCAGGAGATGCTGTACCAGGTAGGCACGTTCGACCCGGTCACCTTCGTCGGGGTCAGCCTGTTCTTCGTGGTCGTGGCGCTCGCCGCTTGCCTGGTCCCCGCCTGGCGGGCCAGCCGTGTCGACCCGGTGGTGGCGTTCCGCGTCGAGTGATGCGTAGCGAAGCTCGAGGCCACAGCGCGTCCATGGAGGTATCCAGTGCGAATCGCCGACATGAACTGGATGCAGGTGGAGCAGTGCGTCCAGGGGGACGACCGGGCGGTCGTCCCCCTCGGTAGCACGGAGCAGCATGCCTATCTGAGTCTCCTCGTCGACACTTTGATTCCCGAACGCCTCGCCCAGGAAGCCGCCGAGCCGCTGGGCGTTCCTGTCTTCCCGGCGCTGCCGTACGGGATCTCTCCCTACTTCTCAGCTTTCCCGGGCACTGTCACACTTCGCCCCGAGACCTACAGGCTCCTCACACAGGACATCCTGAATAGCCTTTCCGGTGCCGGGTTCCGTCGCATCCTGTTTCTGAACGGCCACGGCGGGAACGATCCGGTGAATTCGATCGCCGGGGATTGGGTGGCCGACCGCCCGGGTCACCAGGTGAAGGTCTTCAACTGGTGGATCGCGCCGAAGACGCAGGCGAAAATGCAGGAGATAGACCCCGTGGGCTCCCACGCTTCGTGGATCGAGAACTTCCCGTGGACGCGCCTGCCCGGCGTGTCGCTACCCGACGAGCAGAAGCCGCTCATCGACAAGACTTTGAAGTCTAAGCTGGATCCGGTGGCCTTCAGAGAAGCCATAGGCGATGGAAACTACGGCGGCGTCTATCAGCGCTCCGATGAGGAGATGATGGCCGTCTGGGAGGTCGCCGTAGCCGAGGCCCGAGAAGTGATCGAGGAGGGATGGTGATGAACTTCGACTTCAGCGATCGCACGATCGTAGTCACCGGCGGCGGCCACGGATTGGGTCGGGCGATGTCCCGGGCTTTTGCCGAGCGGGGCGGTCGCGTCTGGACGTGCGATGTCCTGACCGATGAGTTGGCCGAGACCAAAGAGATAAGCGGAGCGGCTTGTGAGGCGCGTGAAGTGGACGTCCGTGACCGAAGTGCGGTGAAGGCGTTTGTCGAGGAGGCATCCCGGGAATCGGGACAAGTGGACATCCTCGTCAATAACGCGGGTGGTGTCGTGGGTCAGGTGGGTCGCCCCGTGGAAGAGGTCGCGCCGGAGGAGTGGCAGGTGATCTTCGACGTGAACCTCACCGGTGCCTTCAACTTCGCTCAGGCCGTCGCGCCAGGCATGAAAGCCAGGTCATGGGGTCGCATCGTTAACATCTCATCTGGCGCGGGCATCCGGGTCAGCCTTACCGGCATTCAGGCCTACGCCTCGGCCAAATCCGGGCTGATCGGCTTCACGCGGCAGCTAGCCCACGAGCTGGGCCCGTTTGGGATCACGGTGAACTGCGTCGCTCCCGGGTTCATTCGGTCCAACCCCACGACGGAGCGGCAGTGGGAGTCCTACGGTGCGGAAGGCCAGAAGAAGCTGATCGAGGCAATCGCCACCCGGCGTTTGGGACAGCCCGAAGACATCGCCCACGCCGTGCTGTTCTTCACGTCCGAATACGCGCCCTGGATCACGGGCCAAACGCTCAGCGTAGACGGTGGGCGCTAGAAGGTCAGGTCGTCTCAGCCGTGCTTGATGAACGTTCCGTCATTCAGCTCGGCAACCGCCTGTCGTAACTCTTCCCGCGTGTTCATCACGATCGGCCCGTACCAGGCGACGGGCTCCTCGATAGGCTTGCCTGAGACCAACAAGAACCGGATTCCATCTTCTCCCGCTTGAACGGTCACCTCATCGCCGCGGTCGAACAGAACCAGCGATCGGTTTCCCGTCGCATCGTGCACAGGCGTATCATCGGGTCCGCCACCCTCGGTCAGCACGGCGCGTGGTTGTGAGGAGTCCCGGAAAGTGCCGCTTCCATCGAAGATGTAGGCAAACGCGTGCCGCTCGGTTTCGACCTTCAGTGTTTTGCGCTGGCCCGACGGTACCCAAACGTCCAGGTAGCGCGGATCCGCCGCAATGCCGTCCACCGGACCCGTCTGCCCCCAGAAGCTTCCACAGATGATGCGGACCTTGGTGCCGTCGTCGTCGGTTACCTCCGGGATGTCTTTCGATACCACATCTTGGTAACGGGGCGACGTCATCTTCAGCGACGAGGGCAGATTCGCCCACAGTTGAAAGCCATGCATCTTCCCCTGTGGGTCGCCCTTCGGCATCTCCTGATGTAGGATGCCGCTGCCCGCCGTCATCCATTGCACGTCGCCGGCCCCCAGCTCGCCGCTGTTACCCAGGCTGTCGCCGTGGTCAACCGTACCGGCTAGCACGTAGGTGATGGTCTCGATTCCCCGGTGCGGATGCCACGGGAAGCCGGCTAGGTAATCATCCGGGTTCTCATTGCGGAAGTCATCAAACAGCAGGAACGGGTCGAAGTCGCTGGTTTCGCCGAACCCGAAGGCGCGGTGCAGCCGCACTCCAGCACCTTCCATGGTCGGCTTCGCATCAACGACTCGCTTGATCGGTCTGATCGACACGGTGTCTCCTGGCTAGATAGTCCCGGTCTGGCTACTAGAGAAACCTAGTCGGCACTGCCTGGGTTCCAACAGGTCGCTGACTTGCCGCATCATGTTCCAGAGCGGATCTTCACTGGACCCTCACCTCACAGCCCCGACCCCAGCTCGGAGGATCGAATCATGCGTCTGCCGGATCGTCTTCCTTGTGTTGCCCTGGTGACCCTGCTCGCTGCTGCATCGCCAGCCTGCCTCTACGGTCAGTCGACCGAGACCGAACGCCAGGCGGCGGCCGATATCCTGGCGACGATCGACTCCCTGGAGGCTAGCCTGCAGCCGACCCGGACCGCGGAACGGCTGGCCGGCGCGTCGAACCGCGACCGGGATGCGGTGCTCGCCAGAGTCGAGGAATTGTGGTCCGCCGAGATGCAGGATCTCAGCGATTGGATCGGACACCACCCGGAGGTCGGGTACTACGAGTTCTTGGCCGTGGATACTCTGACGGCCGTGCTCAGAAGCTATGGCTTCGATGTGCAGGATGAGGTAGCCGGAATCGCCACCGCGTTCGTGGCTTCCTGGACCTCGCCGGCTGGGGCTGACGGCCCGGCCCTTGGGCTCATCGGCGAGTACGACGCGCTGCGGGGAACGAAGGGCGACTTCCACGGCGATCAGCACAATTCGCAGACGCCGGTTGCCATGGCCGCCGCCATCGCGCTGGCCGAACACATGGCACGGAACGACGTTCCGGGCCGCGTGATCATCTACGGGTGCCCCGCTGAGGAAGTGGACCCGCCGGCGAAGAAGATCATGCTGGACGCTGGGGTGTTCGAGGGCGCCGATATCCTCATCCGCAGCCACGCCAGCGTATCCACACGACGGGACAAACCCGGGTTCGGTGTCTGCTGCCTGAACATCAACTCCGTGAAGTACATCTTCACCGGACGCCCCGCTCACCAGATGGCCTCATGGAACGGTCGCAACGCTCTGGAGGCGGCGGTCCAATTCTATACCTCGGTCGACCGTCTGCGCTCGAGCTGGCGACCCGAGCACCGCGTGCAGGGTGTGATCCCAGAAGGTGGCGTCGCGCCGAACGTCGTGCCCGACCACGCGGTCGTCGATTACTTCATCCGCTACCCCGATGCAGTCTACCTGGAGCATATCTCGCGCATGATGCGTGACGCGGCGAAGGCGGCGGCTCTGGCTACCGGGACCGAGGTGGAGGTGAACCGGTACGGCGAGTACCGCGACGGCGTGACGCTCGCCACGCTGCAGGAGCTGTTCTGGGCCTATGCGAAGCAGTTCGACGCGCCGGGCATGGTCGAGGAGCCGGGCCGACCGGCCGGGTACGAGGAGACCGGCTTTCTGAGCCGCGAGATCCCCGGTGTCGGGATCTCCGTGCGCAGCTCGTCCTACCCCAACCATACCTACGGAATGCTTGATGACACGTTTGCCGAGATCGGGCACCGCGGCTTCCTGCTAGACGCCCAGATCGAGGCGGCGGTTCTCTACGACTTCCTCACCGACGCGGAGTTCAGGGGGAAGGTGAAGGAGGAGCACCGGGTTCTGGCCGAGCTGTTGGAGATGTATGAGGACAAGCTGCGTGAAGCCTACGCTCCGGAGATCGGAGCTGACACTGCGCTCTCTCGTGGAAGCTCGTTGAAGATCGAGCCGCCCAAGGTCGAGCGGCCGGGCGGGAACCAGTAAAAGGGGGAGGAAGGTCGAGCTAGCTCTCGGCCTCGAAGGTGCGTACGAGGTCTATCGTACCGGCGTCGATGTCACCGAGTCGGACGACAAGCGTTTCCTTGTAGATTGATGGGCCGATATCGTTGGCGAAGTCCCAAACTTCGACGGTTTCTCCGTCCGGATCGACGATCCAGTATTGGGCGACGCCTTGCCGCCGGTAGAGCTTGAGTTTGACTGAACGGTCGCGGCTGGCTGTCGACGGTGAGAGGACTTCTACAACCAGGTTGGGCGGACCACGGATGCCCTCATCGACGAGCTTTGGCGCCGCCTGCCGCGCGACGAAGATGATATCGGGCTGCACACCTTCCTCGGTCTCGGGAAACTCGACTCCGATGGGCGCATCGTACACCCAGCCGTGACCGGCGTCGTCCAGGAGGCTTCGAAGGGCGCTTTCCAGGTTCGAGCTGATCCGCTGATGGCGCCGAGACGGGGCCGCTGTCACGTACAGTTCCCCGTCAATCGCTTCGTAACGCTTGCCGTCCTCGGGCATGAGCTGAGCGTCGGCCCAGGTGATGCGTGAGATCGCCATATATCGCACATTATACCTCCTGCCCGAAATGCAGGCGAGCGATAGTCCGTGCGAAATCTGGCGACCGACTGACAACAGATCGGCATCGACCGGGCCGCTGAACCATTCAGGCGAAGGAGCACATTCCCATGATTTGCTCTAAGCACTTAGGAAGCCTGCTTGTTCTGACTCTGCTTTGTTCGGCGTGTGGGTCCCAGGACGGAGCGGACGCGCCAGGCGATTCCGCCGACTCGGGTGGGCGTCCGAACATCATCGTGATGGTCGTTGATGATCTACGCTGGGACGAGTTGGGTATCGCCGGGCACCCGTACCTCGAGACGCCAAACATCGACCAGCTGGCGAACGAAGGGGCCTGGCTGACCAACGCGTTCCACGCCGTCCCGCTCTGCTCGCCGAACCGCGCCAGCATCCTGACGGGCCAGTACCCGTCGCGTCACGGCATCATCGACAACGTGGCCAGGAACAGGATGAGCCACCGGCTGGAGACGTTCCCGCAGGCGCTGCAGGATGCGGGTTACGAGACGGGTTTCCTGGGCAAGTGGCACATGGGCAACGACCCGACACCCAGGCCGGGCTTCGACTACTGGTCCGCCATACCCGGGCAGGGGCGGTCTATCGATCCCGAGCTCTTCGAGGATGGACGGATCCGCACCTTCCGCGGCTATCTGACGGATATTCTTACCGACCGGGCGGTAGCGTTCATCGAGCGCGAACGCGAGGGCCCATTCTTCCTATATATAGGACACAAGGCGATACACCCCGACGCCAAGCAGCTCGACGACGGTTCGGTAGACCCGTCCAGCGAGCGTGGTTACGTGCCGGCGCCACGGCACGTGGGGCGCTACGAAGAAGAAGTATTCCCGCGCCGGCAAAACGTCGTCGCGTCTCCTGACAGCCTTACGGGCAAGCCGGCGCTTCAGCGGGCGCTGGGCCGCAAGCACTCAAACGAGATGGCAGACGCGTTCGGCTCGATTCTCGATCTGGGTACCAGCGAGGAGACCATCCGACGCCGCGCCGAGATGCTGCTCGCCGTCGATGAGAGTGTGGGACGCATCGTCGAGGCTCTAAGTGCCCAGGGCATCCTGGACCAGACGTTCATCGTTTTCACGAGCGACAACGGCTTCTTTTACGGCGAACACGGTCTGTCGATCGAGCGCCGCATGCCCTACGAGGAATCGATTCGTACGCCGTTCATCGTGCGCTATCCGCCGGTGATCCTGGCGGGTTCCAAGATCTATGAACTGGCGCTCTCGATCGACATCGCGCCTACGGTGCTGGACATCGCTGGGGCGCCCATAGGAGATCATATCCAGGGTCGGTCGCTCGTGCCTTTGCTGCGGGGAACGGAGACCGATTGGCGCCAGGCGGTCTACATCGAGTTCTACACGTACGAGAATCCGTTCCCGTGGCTGCTCGACATGGACTACCGCACCATCCGGACGAATCGCTACAAGTACATACACTGGATGCAGCACCCGGATGAGAACGAGCTCTACGATCTGGTCGAGGATCCGTTCGAGACCACAAACCTCATTCACGATCCGCAGATGACAGACGTGGTGCGCGATCTGACGGCGGCCATGGCAGCGGCCGCTCTCGATGCGATGGGGCTGGTCCGGTAAACCCGGACCTGAAAAGTGAGTTAATGCGCGCACTGCCGGTCTGCGTCCTCTGCTGCTTCGCTCTCGTCCTCTTGGCGGGGCGTCATTCACCCGGCGTCTCCGGTTCTAGGCCGAACGTGGTCATCGTCTTCTCCGACGACGCGGGTTACGCGGATTTCGGCTTCCAGGGGAACGAGGATTTCGCCACCCCGTACATCGATGCACTAGTTGGGAACGGTGTCCGGTTCAGCAACGCCTATGTCACCGCATCGGTGTGCAGCCCGTCACGCGCCGGGCTCCTGACCGGGCGATACCAACAGCGGTTCGGACATGAGTACAATCTGCCGGGCATGGAAGACCCGGCCGTCACCCGTGAGATGCGCGGTCTGCCGTTGAGCGAGGTAACCATCGCCGACCTGATGAAACAGGCCGGCTACGCCACGGGGATCATCGGTAAGTGGCATCTTGGCAGGCACCGACGGTTCCACCCGGAGCGCAGAGGCTTCGACGAGTTCTTCGGAATGCTGGGCGGCAGCAGCCCCTATGAACCCGGCTCTGCAAGAGCGATCGTCTCGAACTTCAAAGACGTCGACTACACCCGGCTCCCTTACCTGACCGACGCCTTCGGCGACGAAGCCGTCGCCTTCATCGAGCGCCACCTACGGGACCCGTTCTTCCTCTTCGTCTCGTTCAATGCGCCGCACACGCCCCTCCAGGCGCGACCGGATTACCTGGAGGAGGCGCGGGCAACGTTCGAGACGAGGGCTCGGGCCCTGAACGCGGCGATGACTAGGTCTCTCGATGAGAACGTGGGGAAGATCGTCAATGCCCTTGAGGAGTACGGCCTGACCGACAACACGATCGTCATCTTCACCAACGACAACGGGGGCGCGATGCCGTACAACGCGTCGCTCAACGATCCGCTGCGGGGAACCAAGGGAACGCTGCTGGAAGGGGGGATACGCGTTCCCTTCGTTATCCAGTGGCCGGACCGCTTCTCGCACAGCCAAACCTACGATTATCCCATTAGCACACTGGATATCCTGCCTACCATCGTCGCGGCCGGCAGTGGAAGGATACCGGACGACCTTCGTGTTGATGGTGTGGACCTCTTGCCCTACCTGACCGGAGAGCGGGACGGGGCGCCACACAACCACCTGTTCTGGAAGACCAACTGGGCTGCCGCGGTTCGGAGCGGTGACTGGAAACTCGTGCGGACTCCGGCCGACGAGTACTGGCTCTTTGATCTGAGTGAGGACATCGGTGAGACGACCGACCTGTACGAGCATCGACCCGATGTGGCGGAAACGCTTCGAAGTGAGTTGGAGCGGTGGGAGAGAACTCTGCCCGCACCGATCTGGGTGTCGGAGCCCATGTGGCGCGAACACAGCCTGGCGCGGTACGATCAGAAGACTGTCGAAACGTACAAGCGCCGTTGACGCACCCAAGCGCTTGTCTCGTTTGGGTTTGATAGGGGTAGCTAACCGAAGGATGACTGGTTGATGGAGAACGATCGGCGCCGAACACGCCCCTTGAGACGCTTGGCCGTCACCTGCTTGCTCCTGGCGGCCGGCCTTGTGATGGGCGGCTGTTCTCGATCCGATGCCCCACCCAACATCGTGCTCATCTTTACCGATGATCAGGGCTATGCGGACGTCGGCGTGTACGGAGCGACGGAGTACTCGACACCGCATCTCGACCGGATGGCGTCAGACGGCATGCGCTTCACGGATTTCTATGTCAGTCAGGCCGTCTGCTCCGCTTCCCGGGCTTCGCTACTAACGGGATCCTATTCGCAGAGGGTCTCCATCCGCGGGGCGCTGGGGCCGTTCGCCGAGGTCGGGATCAATCCAGAGGAGACGACCATCGCCGAGATGCTCAAAGAGCTGGGGTACGCCACGGCGGCCATCGGCAAGTGGCATCTCGGGAATCTCGAAGAATTCCTGCCGCTGCAACACGGATTCGATGAGTACCTGGGCGTGCCGTATTCCAACGACATGTGGCCAATCGGCTACGACGGTCTTCCGGCTACCAGCGGAGCCAAGATGACCTATCCGCCGCTGCCACTAGTTGATGGCAACGAGACGGTGGAAACGATAGATGATCTGGAAGGACAGGCTACGCTGACCACGCGGTACACCGAGCGGGCTGTGGACTTCATCGAGCGGCACAAAGACGCGCCGTTCTTCCTGTATCTGGCGCACAGCATGGTCCATGTGCCCCTCGCCGTCTCGGACAAGTTCAAGGGCCACAGCGCCCAGGGCATGTACGGCGATGTCGTGGAGGAAATCGATTGGTCCGTTGGCCAGGTGCTGGCGACCTTGGACCGACTAGGCCTGGCGGAGAACACCCTGGTCATCTTCACGAGCGACAACGGCCCCTGGCTCAACTTCGGCAACCACGCAGGCTCCGCGGGTCCGCTGCGCGAGGGCAAAGGCACGGCGTTCGAAGGTGGCGTGCGGGTGCCGGCCATCATGCGGTGGCCGGGCCAAATAAAGCCGGGGTCGGTCAGCCGAAAGATGGCATCGACCCTGGACATCCTCCCCACGGTGGCGGCCATCACAGGCGCATCCCTCCCGGAGTTGCCTATTGACGGCGTGAACATCCTGCCGCTTCTGGAGGGCGATGAGTCCGCCAACCCTCGGAACCAGTTCTTCTATTACTACAGTGGACAGCTTCGAGCGGTGCGCGAAGGAAAGTGGAAGCGGGTCTACGAGCATCGCACCCGGTCGTACCTGGGTGTGGAGCCGGGCAACGATGGCCTGGCCGGCCCCTATTCGTTTCCGACCGTGCCGGACGCGCTCTACGATCTCGAAAACGACATCGGCGAGACGACGGACGTCGCGGCGGCTCATCCGGAAGTGGTCCAGCGGCTCGATGCCCTCGCCGATTCGGTCCGCGAAGCGCTGGGCGATCGGCTGACGAGTCGCGTAGGCGCAGAAGTGCGGCCGCCGGGACGGCACGGCTCCGACAGACCCGATACACTAGCGCATTTGGCGGTGGGCGCATCGGTCGCCCTGATGTCCTCTCCCGATCCAAGGTATCCGGGGGAGGGGCCGCCATCTCTTACCGATGGCAAGCTCGGAAGTCGGGATCATCAAGATAGCCGCTGGCTGGGTTTCGAGGCCGCGAACCTGGAAGCGGTGGTCGATCTCGGGGAATCGAAAAACGTCCGTCGTATTGCCGTCAGTGTTTTACGCGCCCAGGTCTCATGGATCTTCCTGCCTCAATCGGTGGAGTTCGCCGTCTCGGTGGACGGCAGCGACTGGGAGACTGTACATCGGGCCTCGCTTGTGCTGGAGCAGGACTACAGAGCGGCGACGCGTTCGATCTCGACTGAGGTCGACGCCGGACCCGTGCGATTCGTTCGTATTCGAGCGCGGAATCTGGGTCAATGCCCGGAATGGCACCCCGGGGCGGGAGGCAAGGCGTGGCTCTTTGTGGATGAGATCGTCATGGAGTGAGCCGACGTTGATTGACGGCCGTTATCCTCAGAACGCGTACCCGAGAAGTCCGGGTAGGGCCCGCGGGGGAAGACCAGGAGTACGGTCTTCCCTTACAGGTTGGAGAGGGTCAGCTGGCCACCCTGTACAAACCGGCAGGGTGAAGTCGGGCATCTGGCCTTGAGCCGTGCCTGCAAACAGGAGCAGGCTGACGCCAACAACAACGAGAGTCAAGCATCTGACGTTCTCTTCATCGGAATGATCCCCTCATATGCTTGCCGTGCCTCACTCTGTATCGCGTCCGGGCGCGTTCGGATTGGGAACCCAGAGCACGTTGATGATCTTCCACTCGTCGCCGATCTTGCCGATTTGCAGGTAGTCGATATACATGGCCGAGTAGACTTTCACCGACGCAATGCCGTGAGAGAGGTCGAAGATCTCGACGTCAATCTCACGTTCATCTTCTGCGAGGTTGCCAAGACCCGCCCGCGTTCCTTCGACCAGAATCGATGCTCCGATCGTGTTCAGAAAGGGCCTCCCCGTTTGGGGGTGGCGAGCCAGCATCACCTTGGTCAACTCGGGGTGCAGAGCACGCGCCATCCGCTCCGCATCCCCGGAATAAGCCCCGTCTATGTAATCGAGGGCCGTGTTCTTCACCGCCTGTTTGTCGGCTTCCGAAGCTTCGCCGGCTGGTTGGTTTTGGGCCCACAGCACGTTGATGATCCGCCACTCGTCGTCGATCTTCGCCAGCTGCAGATAGTCGTACCACAGCTGGCTCACTGCCCGTGCTATGGCGATGTCATGCCCGATATCGAACACTGTGATCTCGACCAGCATGGAGTAGCCATTGTAGCTCAGCATCTGGGTGCCGGTCTGAGGAAGCGTTCGAACAATGACCTTGGTGAGCTCTTCGTGGACGCCTCGGCCGACGCGATCCGCATCGGCGTAAAGTGCCCCTTCCATGTAATCCAGCCCGGCGCCGACGACTCCGGCCTCGTCCTCTTCCGTCCAGCTCTTCTCCTGGGCGAGGGCGGATCCGACCGTCAGGGAGCCGATCAGCGTTGCGAGTGCCATACAACTCATAGACCGCTCGAGAAGCCTTAGCATGATTCCTCCCATTCGTGCCAATCTCCTAGCAGGGTTGGGGCGATACGTGTTCAATTTCGTGCTTGCCATGGGGGCGACAACGCACTGTGGGGTGTGTGGGCGGCTGACTGGGGCGGGCGGTAGTAGGTCCGGGTCGAGCGGGGGCGCTCTATATATCGAAGTACTGTTCCACCTGTTCACGGTGACGACGACTCGACTGCAGCTCGGTACCGTCGGATAACGTGAAGCAGTAGCGGCCATTGTCGAGCGAGCGGAGTTCCTTGACCTTCTCCACGTTGACGGCATGGGAACGGCTGATTCGCAGGAACGTCGTCGGATCCAGCTTCTCGAGCATCGCCGTCAGCGTATCTCTTGCCAGGTGACTTTCGGTCCCCGTGTGAATGCGCAGATAGTTGCCCTGGACTTCGATCCAGTCGATGTCGGTCTGCCGCACGAAGCTCACGCGTCGTCGGTCCTTGATCAAGATGCGCCCCGCTCGATAGGTGCCGGAACTGCCGGGCGCCGCGGAACCGAGGTGCTTGAGCAGCGAGACCATCTTGTCGCTGAGGGAGCTGACGCGATCCAGTTGTATGTGGCGCTTGACGCGGGCCAACGACTCGGCGAAGCGATCGCGATCGAACGGTTTCAGAAGGTAATCGATCGCGTTCACCTCGAAGGCGCGGATCGCGTACTGATCGTACGCCGTCACGAACACGATGGCCGGCATCTCCTCCGGCTGTAGCTGCTCGAGCACTCCGAAGCCGTCCAGATCGGGCATCTGCACGTCGAGAAACACAAGGTCGGGGTGCTCACGACGCACGGCTTCCACCGCGGCGATGCCGTTCCCACACTCGCAGATGACCTGCACGTCGGGGTCGGCCGCCAGTAGCGCGCGCAGCCCACTCCGCGCGATGGGCTCATCATCGACGATGATGGTCCGGATCATCGATCTGGGCTTCCTTGCATCGAAGCACTCCGCTGGGCACGGCGAAACGGCAAAGTGATACGCACGGTCAACCCGCCGCCTGGTGCACTCTCGAATTCGAGTTGCTGACCCTCACCGTACAGGCGCTCGAGTCGCTCGCGGGTGTTGGTGAGTCCCAATCCCGTATCCCGGTCGGCGCTCCAGCCAGCCGGCAGGCCCGGACCATCGTCAGCGACTTCCAGTACTAGCTTTCCGTCGCTCGAGCGAGCGCGCACCTCGATCGTGCTTGCAGATGAGCTCTTCGATATCCCATGACGGATCGCGTTCTCGACAAGCGGCTGCAGCACCAGGTTCGGTACCAGCGAGTCCTGCACGTCGTCATCGAACAGAAATCTCACGTCGAGGCGATCTTGAAAGCGAATGCTCTCGATCTCTAGATAGCGGTCCAGGAAGTCGATCTCTTTCTCGAGCGGCACCTCCTGGCTGCTGTTGCTGTCCAGGGTGATGCGTAACAGCTCGCTGAGTTTGACGAGCACTCGGTTCGCCGCATTCGCGTCTGTGAGGTTCAACATGGATACAGAATGCAGCGTGTTGAACAGAAAGTGGGGCTGCAGCTGCATCTTGAGCGCCTGTAGCTGGGAAGTGGCGAGCCGGGCCTCGAGCTGGGAAGCGCGGGCCTCGCGCTCTCGATAGCGCCGGTAATAGTCGAACGCGTACCAGAGCCCGATGATCACCCAGTACTTCCACAGCGCCGTTATTACGACCAGCCAGAAGGCCACCCGCAGGTTGGCCACCATCGCATCGATACTCTCGGGTGGGAACTTGAGTGCCACGACCGTGGCATATTGCAGGGCAAATGCAATCAGCGTCTGCGCGAACGCGAAGACCACCGCTCCGGCCATGTGAAAGGACAGATTGCGCCGCAGGAGACCAGGCTCGAGACGGAACCGCCGCACCATAAAGAGGAGAAACGGCGTTAGGAGAGCGAATGGCGTCCAGTAGAGGAACTCGAAGCCGACAGCCTGTAGCCACCGAATCGGGCGACCGGTTACCACGTCACGTACGATGTTCTGCGCGCTCCAGAACACCGCCGCCAGCGTCCAGATGCCGAGCCACAGCAAAATGCGCTTCCAGCGCGACCGCGTTATCGCTTGTCCTCCAGGAATGAACCGCTATCGGTCGTTGAATACGTGGTTTGTTGCCCGAGTTCAGTGTAGTGACCGTGCGCGGGAGGGCAAGGGCATGAGTCGCGGTTTAAGCGGTTCTTGGGATGACCGGTCGGGGCGCGGGGGCGAGCGGTGACCCGCCGCCGCCGGACCTCACTCGATTCTCAGCACCGACATCGCATCCAGTTGAGCGGCGCGGCGAGCCGGAATCGAAGCGGCCGCGGCCGCGATCAATGCAAGCCCGGTGTCAGGCCTCGGTAGAGGTCACCGTATCGCTAGCGTAAGCGATTGCATCACCCAGATTTCCCTCTGTAGTCGGGATTTGAACAGCCTCCCAGCCCTCATCGACAGGCCGGCAACTGGCACCAGCGCCGTGGAAGAAGCATCTTGCTGAAGCCCCAGCACAGCGACCCACTATGAGGAGTCGTCGAAATGCAGGAGGCCGCAAAGCGCTCGTTCCGATATCCTATCGCTCTCCTACTTGCTCTCTCACTGACGGCACACGCACTTGCTTCACCCGCGCCGGTCGCCGCGCAGCGCGGGGAGTACGACTACGTGGAGGAGACCGACCCCCTCGTACGTCAAAAGCTGCAAGAGTGGCAGGACCTGAAACTCGGGTTGCTGATGCACTGGGGGCCGTACAGCCAGTGGGGGATCGTCGAGTCTTGGTCGCTCTGCTCGGAAGACGAGCCGTGGTGTCGACGGTCGATGGAGGACTACGACGAGTACAAACAGGCCTATGAGAATCTGCAGACCTCCTTCAATCCGACGGGATTCGACCCGCATCGCTGGGCGCGCGCCGCGAGAGGTGCCGGGATACGCTACATGGTGTTCACCACAAAACACCATGACGGCTTCACCATGTTCGACTCGCAAGAGACCGATTACAAGATCACCGATCCGGCAACACCGTTTCACAGTGACCCGCGGGCCGATGTCACAAAGGAGATCTTCGAAGCGTTTCGCGATCAGGATTTCTGGATCGGCGTCTACTTCTCGAAGCCGGACTGGCACAGTCCGGACTACTGGTGGCCTTACTTCGCCACGCCGGACCGCAACCCGAACTATGATATAGACAAGTATCCGGAGCGTTGGCAGCGGTTCGTCGAGTTCACCCACAACCAGATCGATGAGTTGATGTCCAACTACGGCCGCATCGACATCCTGTGGCTCGACGGTGGTTGGGTGAGAACGCTGACCGAGGAAGAGATTCAGGCCCGCATCAACAGCCCCAACTACAAGTTCGGCCGCATCCAGAGCCAGGACATCGACATGCCGCGGCTCGTCGCGAACGCTCGGGCCAAGCAACCAGGGCTGATCGTGGTCGACCGGGCGGTGCCGGGCCCGCATCAGAACTATCTAACGCCCGAGGCCCGCGTTCCTTCCGAGCCAGTCCTTCATCCGTGGGAAGTGCCGATGCCGATGGCGACCAGCTGGTCGTACGTCCCTGAAGATCGGTACAAATCGGCTCGTCAACTCATCCACATGCTGGTCGATGTCGTCTCCAAGGGCGGCAACCTGCTCCTCAACATCGGCCCGGGGCCCGATGGCACATGGCACGCGCAGGCGTATGACCGTTTGGAAGAGATTGGCGACTGGATGGATGTCAACGGCGAGGCTATCTACGAGACTCGTGCCATAGCTCCGTATCGTGAAGGGAAGATCCGCCTCACGTCGAAGAGTGATGGAACGGTATACGCGATCTATCTGGCTGACGAAGAGGAAGTCCGACTTCCCCGATATTTCTCGATCACCGAGCTCAGGCCCGCCGTCGGCGCCACGGTTTCGCTGCTCGGTGTCGATGGCGATCTTGAATGGGAGGTCGCGGGGACGGGGTTCATCGTCCGGATCCCGGAAGCTGTCCGCGAAACGCCGCCGTCCCGCTACGCATGGGTTCTCGAGCTCTCCGCAGTCGAGCGTTGAGCTGCGCTGGCATGATGTAGGAAACGGGTCAATGAGAAGCGTGCTTCTGAAGGTAACGCTAGTGGCTTTGGTGATGTCCAGCGCCGCCTGCGATCGCTCGCCCGCAGATGAACCTGCAGACCTCGTGCTCCTCCACGGCCACATCGTCACGATGGATTCCACTCTACCGTCCGCTGAAGCGCTCGCGGTGCGCGGCGATCGGATCGTGGCGGTCGGTAGCGACGGTGAGATCGATGCGTTCATCGGAGACCGTACACAGGTCAACTGCCAGGTTGTCCATCCCGACGACCTGCCACGCTTCGCCCAGCTCGGCGTCATATCCTCCGTCCGCGGCGTGTTCGCCACATCCGATGGGCCATGGGTGATTGGCCGGCTGGGTGAAGAGCGGGCTCGGGAGAGGGGGTATCCGTATCGATCACTGTTTCGCTCAGGGGCCGTCGTCGTCAACGGCACGGATCCGCCGGTCGAGGACATCAACCCGATCGATAACTTCTACCGATCCGTGACCCGCATGATGGAGAACGGAGAAGTCTTCTTCCCTGAGCAGCGCATGACCCGAGAACAGGCGCTGGCCTCGTACACGGTGAACCCGGCTTTCGCCGCGTTCGAAGAGGATCTCAAGGGCACCCTGAGCGTCGGTAAACTGGCGGACATAACGGTGCTCTCCCGAGACATCTTCACGATACCAGAGGATGAGATTAGGGACGCGGAAATCGTCTATACGATCATCGGCGGGACGGTAAGGTATTCTCGGCCCGGCTAGCCGATACCGATTATCAGTTTGCACTTCACGACAGCTGGCCCTAGAATGTGAAATTCAGTCCCGCTGATAGCGATAGCCGGCGCTAGCCTGTGCGCCCTCGCCCTGTATACCAGACCGGAGAACGGACATGAGTCCTGATGAAGGAGTTCCCATCACAAATCAAGCTGCCGATTCGGATCCATTGCAGTGGAGTTGGGTTGCCGTGGGCGTCCTGCTCGGGGCCGCGCTCATCGCGCTGTTCATCTTCATCGTCGATCCGGGTTTTGAACGTGGGCCGGTCACGCTGCTGGCGCTCACGCTTTCGTTGCTTCTGGTTGGAATACTCATCGGATACCGCTCGCCGGGCGAGACAATTCGGGAAACAGCGGTCGCCGGACTGATCCTCTTCGTTCTGACGGCTCTGGCCGCCGTTGTCTTCCGAGGCGCCACGATCCCCGTGCTCGTGTGGCTCACGAGCCCTTTCTACGCCGCTCTGCTCACCATGGCGGGCGGTTGGGTCGGCGAGATGTTGCAGGGCACTCTTGAGGAAGCCCATGAAGACAAGGCGGTCGACTGGCCCTGGGTCTTCGTCAGCGTCATCATAGGGTTCACCCTTAGCGCTTACGCCGTCCTTCTAGCCAGGGAGCTGCTCGCCCTGACGCCCATGCAAAACCTCTTCGTCTTCGCGGCCTCATTTCTCGTCACCGGATGGATTGTCGGCCACTTCTCACCCGGCGTCACGATGATCGAACCCGGGATAGCGGCAGCCGGGATGGTGATTCTGGACGCCGGCTTCGTCATCCTCTGGTTTGATGCTGTGCCACGTCTCCAATCAACACTGATCGGGTTCGGTGGCGGGATCTTGCTTGCCTTGATCGGTGGCTGGCTTGGTGAGAAGACCCAGAAAATGAGAGGGAAGTAGAGCCTAATCCCCTCTCCGCCACAGACAGTACCTGCAAGTGAGAACGACCTTCCGGACCATGCCGGCGTACTGCGTCACGAGGGCTTCGAGGGCGGGCGAGAGCGTATCCGCGCCTGTAAGAGTGGCTGCAACGTAGACAGAAGGCCCCCGGTTCGCAGAGATACCGGGGGCTATTTTGACAGGCCAGGCCCTGTTATGTGACTCGAAGGGTCATGATTCCGAGAAGGCGATCCGGTACCGCTCCAGCCATTTCAGGCCCACCTCGTCAGTCCTAACCAGATAGACAGCCAGGCTCCCTGCCACGCCGCTGAACGCGACCATGCGGCGGCCTACGGGCAGGGGAACGTAACCCAAACGCTCCCCGGCGCGGTTGAACACTTCCATTCTCGGCGGGAGGTCATGAGGCAGCATCCGCTCGACCCAAAGGTTGCCGTCCGGAGAGACCAGAGATCCGCCGTTCTTGAACGGTGGGAACTTCTCCGCCCACTGAAAGTCATCGGCGCTGGGTCGGCCCGTCGCGTCGCTTACACCTCTGCTGTACGAGCGACTCTCGGTGCCCGATTCGGACACGAGGCTCGTCACGGAGAGCGCGCCGGAGGCCATCTCTTCCATGAAGACCTCCTTGTCGACTGAGCCAATAGCGTGCGAGTCGAACTCGTTGGGCGAACCCGCGACGAACTCGCCGGTGGGGCGATACCAGTCGATCGCGTACCCGTGCGCTCGAATGACTGCTACGCTTCCATCTGGACCCACTGCCCAATCGTCCCTTCCGGCCAACATCAACCACCCTCCCCGTCGGTACTCCGGAAGCCACAGGAACGCGACAGTGTCCAGAGCCGCCGGGTTCCGTCCGTATCTCACCACGGCGATCGAGTCGGGTGGCCCTTCCGGGTTACGAGGTGCTTCTGCGTACAGGCGACCGCGGGCATCGATGAACCGGGGAATAAAGGTGTGGAGATCACCGTCTCGCGTCGAAAACGACATGGGATGGCCGCTCCCGAACAGGCCGTCGGGCGACACAGCAACCAGCCTGAGCCGCCCCAGGTCCACCATCAGCGTTGAATCGCCCGGGAGGGCAAAGACATGATCGGGCTGCCTGTACTCACCCGGGCCGCCCCCGATGCGGCCCAGCGTGTCCACCACGCCGGACTCTGGATGGAGACGCAGCAGGGCGGGTGCCAGCGGATCGGCAACCAGGACCGTTCCGTCGGCGAGTTCCCTAGCACCGCTCAGATACCCGAACGAGGTTGGAAGCGTGTTTTCGAGCTGAAGTTCGGCGAACCGAGCGATTTCATCAGTTGGCTGCGATTGGCTGGGCTGTCGGTCGTCCTCTTGCGTGCACGCAGCGGTCAAAACGCAGAAAACGAGAAAGCCCGATCCGCGGATCATCTGGTCCTCTCCCGTACCTGGGGTGCCACGTCTCAACCTGAATAGACGTATCAGGCCGCACAAGAGAGGCCTAGCGATCTGGAGAGATCGGAAGGGAAGACCGTAGGCAAAAGGTCGGAGTGCTAGGCGCCGTTCCGTTTGATGACCGTGGCCAGGTGGCCTGCCGTCCGTTCGCGCCGTGGGCTCCAGCGGAGGCGCGTGCCGTCGGGGATCGGCTCGCCGGCTCCGCGGATGATCCCCTCCGTGTGAAGCGACATGAAACACTCCACCAGGTCGGGTTCCAGGGCGCCGCCGGATTCGGATCGTACGTACTCGACCGCCTCGCGCTCGTCCTTGCCTGGCCGGTAGGAGCGATCGGAGGTGAGCGCATCGAACGTGTCGAGAACCGACACTATGCGCGCCGACCGTGGGAT
This sequence comes from Gemmatimonadota bacterium, assembly GCA_039586795.1. GTDB lineage: Bacteria > Gemmatimonadota > Gemmatimonadetes > Palauibacterales > KS3-K002 > Kutchimonas. Next base: position 82,145 of record JBDHJS010000034.1, on the reverse strand, counting down.
ATCCTCGCCCGCTAGCCCGTCCGGGTAACCCTTTCCGTCCCAGCGCTCGTGATGGTGAAGGACGCAAAGTTTCGCGGTCTCGCTGATCGGGGCGTCCTCGAGAATCCGATAGCCCAGAACAGTATGCTGCTTCATCAACTCGAACTCTTTGGGCGTCAGGGCCCCGGGCTTGTGGAACACGGCATCGGGCACGCCGACTTTGCCGATATCGTGAAGCGCGGCGCCGATCCACAGGTCCTCGATGAAATCATCCGGATAGCTCAGCTCGGCGGCGAGCTCGCAAGAATACGTAGCCAGCCGCTGGCAATGCGCTTCCGTTGCCTCGTCTCGTGCCTCGACCGCCACGCCGATCGCCGTGAGGATGCCGAGATACGCTTCCTCCAGCCGGCGCGTCAGCGCCCGGTTCTGGAAGCCGAGATGCAGACCGGATGTCACCGATAGCAGGGTATGAGTATCGAGCGGGCCCAGGCTGCGGCTGCCGCGCACGTAGAGCACGCGGCGGCGGTTGTCCTGATCGATGGTGATCGGAACGAACGCCTCCCGTCCTCCGCGGCCCAAGACCATTTCGCCGTTCGTCGACGAAACGGCGCGCCGCAGCTGGCTCCAGTCCTGCGGTGGCGCGCCGATTCCACTCACTACCTCCCAGTACTCGCCACCTTCCTGTAGGAGCAGTACCGAGTGCGCGTCCAGCGCGCCACCCAGCGTGTCGAACAGTGGCAGCAAGCTCTCGGGCAGACCCATCTCCTCGAAGCGAACGTCCCGGAGCTTGGCGATCGTCTGGATGCTGCGGTCGCGCGCCAGGATGTCCACACCCGATGCGTGCAGCCGGTAGCCGAGCGCCAACGGGAAGATCAGGCCCCAGGCGAGCGTCGGTGCCGCGACACTGAAAACCAGCCCGCCTTCGAAGGGTAGCCAGAAGAGCAGGGCCAGCAGGCCCCAGCCGGCCGGCCAGATTAGCAAGGCGGTCCTCAGCGACCAGTTGAAGAACATACCAGCGCCAGCGAACGCCAGGAACCAGATCAGCAGAACCTGGAAGGCGAGCGGCGCATTGTGGCGCATCCGGTTGCCGATCAGCGTGGCAATGTTGCTGGCCTCGACAAATACCTTGGGGGCCGATTCGCTCAACGGAGTGGATACCGTTTCCGCACCAGGGCCGACGGGGCCGACCAGCACGATCGCGCCCTCGAACATCGGCCGAGCGCGAGCCGGTAGCTCGCTCAAACGCATCAAGTTCTCGAGCGAAAACGGCGGTCGTGCTTGATGCTGGTCTATATAGTAATGATTCCCAGTCTCGAACCTGCTCGCGCCCAACTCGAGAACGCCGTCCACCAGCCGCGCGCCCTCGAGAGGCACACCCTGATGGACTCGAACCACTTCGACGGCGAGCGACCAGTATGGAACGCCAAGTATGTGAGATTGCGGTTGCGCACGACGTACGCTGGAGTCCGGATCGAAGCTCAGCGACGCGACTCCGACACCGCTCGCCACCTCGTCGAACAACGGTAGAGGCAACGACGGCTCCTGCACTGAAGTGACACCGCCCAGGCCATCCTGAACTTCAGTCCAGACGACATCCGCCGTCAGGACGATATCGTCTCGCTCCGCCAGTACGCTGGCCAGAGCCGAATCGGCCGCGTTGTCCCCGGTCAGCCCGATCGCCTGCACGTCGAGCACGATCACCGACGCACCAGCCTCGCGAACGCGCTGCACGAATCCCCCGAGCAGCTCTGGCGAAACGGCAGGCTCTCCCGACTCGGCTAGACCATCGATGCCGACGATCTGCAGGGCGTTCGGCAGCTCGCGAGCGGCCGCCTGCAGGCGGATGTCGTAGGCCCAGCGGTCTAAGGCGGGCACCCAGGACGTGACGGCGACGCGATCGCCGACGATCGCCGCCAGGGTCAGCAGCACCGCCAGGACGCCGGCGGCGGTTATCGCCATAGGGCTGGATCGACCGCTCAGGGCGGCGGGCAGCGACCCCTGCAGCTTCTCGGATATTTGGCGCAATACGTTGCGTGGCGCGGACATGACGCTCGACGCCTCCGTTACCGTTTGGTAACTAGAGCATTAAGGCAAGGATTTGGCAGGGATAAGGAGGCAAGGGCTACAAATTTCGCTAGAGAAACAAATTTTTGCAATGGCTGGCGTTTTTCTGGCCAAAACGGGTCAGAGAGGGGCGGCTGTGGGCTAGCAACACAGGTCATCTAGCCCCGTTCCAGCCGTCAACGTACCTTGCCGGTGCTACCAACCACCAACTCCAAAAGACAGCGAGTCGAAGCAACTCTGATACGGAGGCGATAGGCATGGAACGGTCTGTGGAGGGACTGCGGCAGGGACTCTGGCGGAGGGCGCTCGTCGGGGTGATCCTCGGCTTCTCTTTCACCCTGGTCATGGGTTGCTACGGAGAGCCGGAATTCCCCGCCGATCTGGTGCTCCAGAACGGCAAGGTCGTGACCGTCGACCCCGCTAACCCGGAGGGCCAGGCGATCGCGATGGCCGGCGATACGATCATAGCCGTCGGAAGCAACAGGGAGATCCGGCGCTACATCGGATCCGAGACCCAGGTGATCGATCTCGATGGTCAGCTCGCCATCCCCGGCTTCATCGAAAGCCACGGGCACTTCTTGGGAGTCGGCGCGGCCAAGATGCAGCTCAACCTGATGGATGTCTCGAACTGGGACGAGATCGTCGCAATGGTCGCTGAGGCGGTCGCGGAAGCGGAGCCGGGCGTGCTGATCAGCGGACGCGGTTGGCACCAGGAGAAGTGGGACAGAGAACCGCCTGGCAACATCGATGGGTTGCCGACTCACCACACGCTGAGCGCGGTTTCACCGGACAACCCGGTCGTTCTGGGTCACGCCAGCGGTCACGCGGCGTTTGCCAACGCGAAGGCGATGGAGTTGGCCGGGATCAATCGTCGTACTCGTGATCCAGAGGGCGGCGAGATCGTGCGGGACGCCGACGGAAATCCGATCGGAGCGTTCCGGGAGACGGCGCAGCGTCTTTTGGGAGCGGCCTACGAGTACGCGGTACCCACCGACCCGCGCCGCCAGGCCGAGCTGGCCGTTGAGGAAGCGCTCTCCAAAGGAGTGACGGCTTTCCACGATGCCGGCGTGAGCTTCGAGACGGTCGATCTCTATAAGGAGATGGCGGACGACGGCGCTCTGGGTGTCAGGGTCTGGGTGATGATCCGACAGCCCAATAGCCGGTTGGTGGAGCTGCTTCCCGAGTACCGGATGGTCGACTACGGTGATCACCGCCTCACGGTGCGTGGCATCAAGGTTTCGGTGGACGGCGCACTGGGACCGCACGGCGCGTGGCTGCTCGAGCCCTATTCCGATCTGCCGACGAGCACTGGGCTCAACACCAGCCCGATCGAGGATCTCCGGGAGACGGCGCGAATCGCCGTGGAGAACGACTTCCAGCTTTGCGTGCACGCCATCGGCGACCGGGCTAACCGCGAAGTATTGGATGTATTCCAGGAGGCCTTCGAAGCAAACCCGAATCGTTCGGACTTCAGGTGGCGCATCGAGCACGCTCAGCACCTCAACCCCGCCGACATCCCGCGCTTCGCGGAGCTGGATGTCATTGCGGCCATGCAGGGCATCCACTGCACATCCGATGGTCCCTGGGTGATCCCGCGGCTCGGCGAGCAGCGGGCCGAAGAGGGCGCTTACGTGTGGCGGACGCTTTGGGACCTGGGCACCGTAATCGCCAACGGCACGGATGCGCCGGTGGAAGACATCGATCCGATCGCCAGCTACTACGCGACGGTCTCTCGAAAGATGAAGAACGGCGAAGCCTTCTTCCCGGCCCAGGTGCTGACCCGAATGGAGGCGTTGGAGACGTACACGATAAAGGCGGCCTTCGCCGGGTTCGAGGAAGAGGTCATGGGCTCGCTGACGCCAGGCAAACTGGCGGACATTACCGTACTGTCGAAAGACATCCTTACGATTCCCGAAGATGAGATTCCGACGACCGATGTGGTCTATACGATCGTTGGCGGGAAGGTGATGTATACCAAGTCGGACTGAGATCTGAGTACCTAACACCTAACACCTAATCCTCAATGATCGCCCGATGATTGAGGATTCGGTGTTAGGTGTTGAGCATTAAGCAAGACTATTGCTCGCCTTCGAGCCGAGGCCAGAGCTGCTGCAGTGTTTCCCGCGGCTCACGACAAATGTAGATCGTGAGATCCCTCTGCTCGGCCACCGCATATGGGTGATCGACATAGCCCGCCGCCTCGTGCTGACCACAGAAGTCGGCGAAATCATCCTCTTCAAACCCGTGCAGGATAGTCACGTCGCCAGGAAGCTCACCGGGGCCGAAGAACCAATAGCTGCCCACGAACGCCCGGGCCTTGGGGATGTCGTAGCGCGGGCCGTAGAAATCGATGGCGCCGGCCTCGCCGTAGTTGCTAGCCAGGATGACGGCCCGCTCGCGGTCGACAGTGGGTAGCGCGTGATACACCCGGGCCACCTCCTCAACCTGCTCCCGCCAGTTCAGCATGTCGGCATAGTCCTGTGGAAGCCGCTCCTGCGCCCCGACGTTGGTCTCGGTAGCACCCTCCATGTTCAGCCAGGCCAGGTAGCGTTCCATCGCGGGCGGCGCGAGCATCGGTAATCCGAGCGGCAGCGTGACCAGTGCATAGCCGGCAATCACGACCACGGCACCCCAGCGGGTGACCGCGCCCCAGGGATGTCTCTTGATCGCTCCCAGGATCACCGCCCCCGCTCCGAACAGCACCGGGTAGATCGGGCCCAGGTAGTAAGGTTTCCCCTTGAGCAGAAGCAGGGTGAGGAAGGCGAAAACCGCCGTCCAGCCTATGACTCGGTAGCGCCGCCACTCCGGCACGACGAGTAGTGCCGCGATGCCGATGATGGCGACGAAGAAGCCAAGGCCCATCATCGGCTGCGACAGGATGAACTCCAGCGGCGTCACGCGGGCCAGTTGGGCACTGCGCAGATCGCCCATCTGGTCGAACAGCGGCCAGCCCAATCGGATCTGCCCAATGAACGAGGGACTGCCAATCAGGAAAGCGCTGCCCGCGGAGAGCCACGGCCAGCGCGTCAGAAAGACGCGCCGCATTGGTGTGGCCACCAGCGCGATGGTCGCGGCGAAGCCAAAGACCAGCATGCTGAACTTGGTGAGCAGCCCCAACCCGAGGGTCGTGCCGAAGACGATCCACCAGCGTGGCTCTTCGGTCTTCGCCAGCTTGAGCAGAGCGAACAGGGCAAGCGTCCACCAGAACTGGTCCATCACGACGGGCTGGAAGAGGTTGGCGGATCGGAGGAACAGCCCGTTGGCGATCACCGCCAGCGCGGCAAGACCTTGAGCGAAGCGATCACCGCCCAGCTCGCGCGCCGCAAGCGCAGCGATCAATACGAGTCCTGCACCGAACAGCGCCGGCGGCAGGCGGAGCGCGAACAGCGAATCGCCCAGAACCGCCCGGGTGACCTCCGAGACCATCCCGATGAACGGCGGAAAGTCCATCGTGAACAGCCGCAGATGCTCACCCATCGCCATGTAGAGGAACGCGTCGCGGTGGAACTCGTAGGCGCCGGACAACGTGGTCGCGAAGTGGAGGATCAGCTTGAGCGCGACCAGCGCGCCCACGACCACCACGGCGAGCTGGGGCGTGGAGTGCGTTGCTGGTCGTTCTACCGAGTCCGGTCCATCGATGGAAGAGTCGTGCATAGGGCGCTGAATCTAGTCGCGTTGGGAGCCGGGGCTAGACTCCGGTGGTAGATAGCTCAACACCCAACACCTAATCCTCAACGCTCACCTGGGTGTTGAGGATTAAGCACTCTTCTCGCCTCCACAAGGCTACATGATAGCCACCTGATCGACTACTTGATCGCCACCTGATGGGCCTGTCAGCCGGCTGACATCCACATGAATACCAGCTGAGGGCGCGCTCTAGCTTGGGACGCGTGAGGCAACGCCTCGCATTGACAAACGGAGCGCAGCAAGGCGCTACAGGCAGAACGGAGCATGGGTTAACGGAGGCAAATGAAATGAAGATTCAGAATAGATACTGGGGTGCCGTCCTCGCGTTGATGGCACTGGTGCTTGTCCAGGCTTGCGATGAAGACCCCACCGGACCAAAGGCGGGGAGGCTGGGCCAGCCAGCAGGTGAGGAGCAGATTATCGTCCAGCCGGCCGCCTTGGAACTGACCATTGGGGCGAAGGTGCAACTCCGGGCTAGAATGGACGACGAGTATCTTGCTCCGACGGCGGTTGTTTGGACCAGCGACAATCCTGCGGTGGCCCTAATCACACCCGATGGCATCGTCGAAGGGCTCGCCGAAGGGTCCGTGACCATCGAGGCGGAGTACGGCGCGGCGCTAGGCCGAGCCAGAGTGAGCGTTGCCACCCGCGGCGGACAAGCGGGTGATGGTAGCGGCGAGGTAAGAGAAAAGCATTTCAGAGACGACGAACGGGAGCGGTGAGCAGGGGCAGACCGGGGAATCGCGGCGGGCGTGGATCGGACGGCATCGTCCGGTCGCGCCCGCCGTTCCTATCGTCACCTGTGCGGCTATGCTTGACCCCGGCGGCCGCATGCTTTTCTTAGTGGCCATGTCCAAGACCACAGCACTGCGGCTCGTCACGTTCAACGCGTGGGCCCTTCCAGTCAGAATCCCTTCGCAGGAGAAGCGGCGGCGGCTGAAACGCTTACCGCAGGCGCTGGCCGAGCTGAATGCGGATATCATCGTGCTGCAGGAGATGTTCGATGTGGGCGCCCGACGGCGCCTGCTGCGTGAGCTTTGCCCGCCCTACGAGACCACGCCCGAGGCGACTCGCTCACGCCGGATCCTGAAGCTGGTGCCCATCGATACTACGGGTGGCTTGCTCGTTCTGTCGCGCCTGCCGATCACGGGAAGCCGCTTCATCGCCCACCCAGCCGACATCGGATCGAAGCCCGACGAGCGTGTGGGTCGCAAGGGGGCGATGGTCGTTCACCTCGATACCGCGCAGGGTCCGCTGTCCGTGTTCGCGATCCATCTGTATGCGGGCACCAGGCCAAGGGACACCGGCGTTCGGATGGAACAGCTCCCGCGCCTTCTGGAGGCGCTCGACGCCGAGGCCGACGGCCGCCCTACTGTTTTGGCGGGCGACATCAATACGTCGCCGACAGTGCGGTATCCTGAACCTCCCGGCGCTGAGAACCCCTACGCACCCGAGTACGCGGCGCTGATGGAGGCAGGGTTCAACGACCCGTTGCCGCCGAACCCCACGCCCCCGGAGCTCACCGCAACCTGGGTCCCCAGCCGTAACCGTTACGCCGCCCTTCCATATCAGGAGACCAAGACTGACGAGCGCTACGACTACGTCCTCGTCAGACCCGGCTCCCGTCATGGGTGGACCGTCAAACAAGCCCGCACCGTCATCGACCAGCCGGACGCCGTCATCTCGGACCACGTCGGCGTCATGGTCGACCTGGAATTGGTGGATCGGTGATTTTCGTCACGGGTTGACGAAGCGTGCCCAAACAACGAGACTGACCGCTGCGGCCGTTGGGGCCGAGCCCAAGCATCAACTTCCAGTTTGATCCGGAGAAGGCGTATTGACGAAATGATCGTCACGCCTATTTTGGATATCAATATGAGAATAGTCAGGATCAGCCGGGCCCGGGCCGGCGATCCCGTCGGTCGCCACAAGACCGTAACCGACTGCAGTTCAACGACATAGGAAACGTCTCCTTCGAAACGGAGGCTCTGCGGCGCAGGACGCGCGGCGGTCCAACTCGAGGAATCAGAGATGGCGGACGAAGAGAAACGAGGGTCGGGGACCGAAGGCGAAGGCAGCGACCGTCGTGATTTTCTGAAGAACGCGTCGCGCGCGGCGATGACCGCGGGCCTGGTGGGCGGCTACGGCGGCTTCGTGCTTGTGGCGGGTCGCTACCTGTACCCGGCGTCGTCCGGCGTGGCCATGTGGCAGTTCGTGGCCGAGGTGGCGGGGATTGAAGTGGGTGAGGCGATCCGCTATCGCGGCCCGTCGGGCGAGACGATCAACATCACGCGGCGGAGCCGTGAGGGGAACGCGGACGACTTCATAGCGCTGTCCAGCACCTGCCCCCATCTGGGGTGCCAGGTCCGCTGGGAGGCGCAGAACAATCGTTTCTTCTGTCCATGTCACAACGGCGTATTCGATCCTTCGGGTAAAGCCACGGCGGGTCCGCCAGGTGAAGCCGGCCAATCGCTGGGACGCTACGAGCTGAAGGTCGAGAACGGGCTTTTGATGATCGCCGTACCGCCGCCGCAGTTCTCGGCGGCAGACGAGAGTGGAATCATCGAGGACGAGGATTGCATCAGCGGGCCGGGGCATGATCCTTGTCTGGGCGGCCGTCCACGGGGGACGGATCGCAATCGTAATGCGTAACGCCGGCGATGTCCGTACCGGGAGACGGATGCGATGAGAATCGTGCGTCGCTGGTTCGGTGAGCGCTTGCCCATTTCAGGGCGACAGTTTCGTGAGCTCACCAATGAACCTGTACCGTATCATCTGAAGCGCTGGTGGTTCGCCCTGGGCGGAACACCAGCGTATTTGTTTGTCGTGCAGATCTTCACCGGGATCTTGCTTGCCTTCTACTACGAGGCCTCTCCGTCGACGGCGTACCAATCGGTCGAGTTCATCACAAACGAAGTATCATTCGGCTGGTACGTCAGGAGCGTCCACAAGTGGGCGGCGACGCTGATGATCGTGGCGGTGATCCTGCACCAGATCCGGGTATTCTTCACCGGCGCCTACCGGCGGCCGCGTGAGATCAACTGGATGATCGGGATGTGCCTGCTCATCTGCACGCTGCTGACCGGGTTCACCGGATACAGCCTGGTGTTCGAGCAGCTGAGCTTCTGGGGCGCGACGGTTGGGGCAAACATCTCTGACACCGTTCCGCTGGTCGGCGGGTTCATGAAGCGGATGATGTTGGCTGGTGATAGTTACAACCAGGCGACCTTATCGCGCTTCTTCGTGCTTCATGCCGCCATCCTACCGGTGATGATCACGTTGTTGGTAGCGGTGCACATCACGGTCATCCGTCTGCAGGGCGTTACCGAGTTCCGATTCAAGGATGAGGAGTCTGGTGCGCCGAAGACGTTCAACTTCTTCCCGGACCATCTTTACACCGAGCTGATGATCGGTCTCGTCTTGATGATCTTGCTGAGCGCGCTGGCAACGATCTTCCCGGCCACGCTCGGCGAACCGGCTAACCCGTTGCAGACGCCGGACATCATTAAGCCGGAGTGGTTTTTCTATGTGGCGTTCCGGTGGTTGAAGTTGTTCAGTGGTACGGCAGCGGTGTTGAGCATGGGGTTCATCGTGTTCGTGATGTTTGCCTGGCCGTTCATCGATGGGTGGGTTCGGAAGCATACGAGGTTCCAGGAGTTCAGCGTGTATGTGGGGATACTTGCTGCGCTGGCGATCATCGTGATGACGGTTTGGGAGGCGGTGGCTAGGCATTAGTTGTCGATCGCGACTGCGATCACGATCAGGATCGCGAGCACAAGCAGGAGCAGGAGTTGGCTGATCATAAGAGATGGTTTGGGCAATAGTACGAATCGAGGGTAATCCATGAGTCTCGAGACCAAGCGAATCGTGATTGCCGCGCTGGGCGGGCTGTTTCTGTTGTCGCTCGTCTTCGTGCAGTGGATGGAGACGGCGCGGAAGGCGGAGGAAGCGGGAATCCGCGCTCCACACATCTCCGTGCCTGCGAACTCCAGGGAGTGCGTGGAATGTCACGCCGAGGAGAACCCGGGGATCGTCGCGCATTGGGAGGGCAGCACGCACGCCGAGAAAGGCGTCGGTTGCGTCGAGTGTCACTGGGCCGAGCGCGACGAGGCGGACAGCTATCTGCACCACGGTGAGCAGATCGCCACTATCGTCACGCCGCGCGACTGCGCGCGCTGCCACGATCATGAGGCGAGCGAGTTCTCTCAGAGCCATCACGCGGCGGGCGGCAACATCCTCGCCTCGCTGGACAACTTCCTGGCGGAGACGGTGGAGGGCGCGCGTTTCTCGTTCAACCCGCACTCGCCGACGCCGGGCAAAGACGTTCAGTCCGTCAACGGTTTCGCCAGCGCCAACTCGGGGTGCCAGCAGTGTCATGGTTCAAAGGTCGCAATTACATCCACGGACGGCGGAGTCGTCACGGTGGACGACCTCGAGCCGGATGCCGAGGGGCGACCGACAAACCTGGATGCGGTAAGCCGGATCGTACGGGACGAGGACGGCAAGCCGGTGATGTCCGCACGGACGTGGCCCAACACGGGGATCGGGCGCCTGAACCTGGACGGTAGCCGAGGCTCCTGCACCGCTTGTCACAGTCGACACGACTTCTCGCCGCGCCGGGCGCGCCAGCCGGAGAACTGCGGCAAGTGTCATCTGGGTCCGGACCACCCGCAAAAGGAGATTTACGAGGAGTCGAAGCACGGTATCGCGTACCGGGACCTGAAGGACGACCTGAACCTGGACGCCGAGCAGTGGATTCTGGGTGTCGACTATGCGGCGGCGCCGACCTGCGCTACGTGTCACATGTCCGGCAACATCCGGAATGGCGGTCGCATCACGCACGATCCGGGCGAACGGATATCGTGGACCAACCGTCCGGCGGTGAGCCTGGTGATGGATACGGACATCAACCACAGCATCGTCACGGAGACCGACCCGGAGGAGCGGCGGGCGCTGATCCACGATTCGGCGGAGCAGAAGCGGGATCGGATGAAAGAAGTCTGCTCGCACTGCCACACCGACTCGTACGTGAGAGACTTCTACACGCAGTACGACAACCTGGTGATTCTGTACAACGAAAAATTCGCGAAGCCGGGTCTGGCGATCATGGGTGCGTTGGTGCAGAACGGTCTACGGACGCCGACCCAATTCGACGAGGAAGTCGAGTGGACGTGGTTCTATCTGTGGCACCACGAGGGTCGGCGTGCGCGTCATGGCGCGTCGATGATGGCGCCGGACTACACGCACTGGCACGGCATGTACGAGGTCGCCGAGCGCTTCTACATGGAGCTGGTTCCGCAAACGCGTGAGATCATCAGCCATGCCCGGGCCGAAGGCCACCGCGCGGAAGCGACGGCGGTCGAGACGATCTTGAACGACATCCTCGCTCGACCGGAGCACATCTGGTTCGAGGAAGGCGCCGAAGGGCAGGCAGCCAGGATTAGGGAAGAAATGGAGCGCCGTTACGGGCGCGGCCAGCAGAACTGAGAAGGGTGAAC
>JBDHJS010000034.1:0-70900 GCA_039586795.1 Gemmatimonadota bacterium | reverse complement strand
TGCAGACGCTCGGCGCCACTACCGCCGGGATCGCTGCGTTCTCGTGTGCCGACCAGGAGCAGGCCCAGCGCCTGGCCGGGAGCTCGATGTCCGACGCGGACCTGACCTGGAGCAAGGCGCCGTGCCGATACTGCGGCACGGGCTGCGGCGTCGAGGTCGGCGTGAAGGACGGCAAGGTGATGGCGGTGCGGGGTGACGAGAAAGCCCCGGTGAACCGCGGCCTGCTGTGCGTCAAAGGTTATCACCTGCCCGGCATGCTCTACGGCGAAGACCGGCTCAAGTACCCGATGCTGCGGGATGGGGACGGCTGGAGGCGCATCTCCTGGGATGAGGCACTCGATCTGGTGGCGCAGAAGTACCAGGAAGCTCTGGACGAGTTCGGACCGGAATCGGTAGCGATCTATGGATCGGGGCAGTGGACGGTGTTCGATGGCTACGCGGCATCGAAGTGGTTCCGCGGCGGCTTGCGCAGCAACAACGTCGAGCCGAACGCCCGGCTTTGCATGGCTTCAGCGGTGACCGGCTTCATGACGCAGTTCCAGAGCGACGAGCCGATGGGTTGTTACGAGGACTTCGAGGCCGGCGACGACTTCGTCCTCTGGGGCAACAACATGGCCGAGATGCATCCGGTCCTGTTCTCACGCATTCTGGCGAACAAGCGCGAGAACCCCGGTGTGCGGATCATCGATCTCGGGACGCGACGCACGCCGACCACGGACTACGCGGACATGTACGTGGAGTTCACGCCGAACAGCGACCTGGCGATTGCCAACGGCATTCTTCACCTGCTGCTTCGCAACGGGCAGGTCGATAATGCCTTCGTTCGCGAGAACGTGGTCTTCAAACGCGGGATCGAGGACCTGGATCAGATCGGTTACGGGTGCTGGGGCGAGGATGGTCTTTCGTCGAACTACAACGACGTTCCAGCTGAGCGGTATCTGTTCCGCGATCAGGGGCGCGATTCCTCGTTCGAAGAGCTGGAGGAGTTCGTCGCCGAGTACACACCGGAGCGCGTGAGCGAGATCTCCGGCGTACCGGTGGGCCAGATCCACGCGCTGGCCGATGTCTACGGCGATGCGAGTCGAGGCACGATTAGCCTCTGGTGCATGGGCGTCAACCAGCACGTGCGCGGCACGTGGATGAACAACCTGATCACCGACCTGCACCTGATCACCGGCAAGATCAGCCGGCCGGGGGCGAATCCATGGAGCCTCACCGGTCAGCCGTCGGCGTGCGGCACGGTTCGCGAGGTGGGGACGCTGGCGCACCGACTGCCAGCCGACATGGTGGTGATGAACGCCGAGCACCGGGCGAAGGCGGAAGAGATCTGGGACTTGCCCGAGGGCACGATCCCGCCGCGGCCCGGCTACCACACGATGGACATGTTCCGGGCGTTCATGCGGGGCGACGTGAAGGTGATGTGGACGCAGACGACCAACCCTTGGGTCAGCATTCCGAACCTGAACCGCATTCAGCGGCAGCCCGGGGATGGCAAGTTCCTCATCGTCAGCGACATCTATCCGACGCCGACTACCGAGGTCGCCGACCTGGTATTGCCTGCGGCGGCATGGGTGGAGCGCGAGGGTGTGTTTGGCAACTCCGAGCGGCGGACGCAGCAGTGGAACAAGGCGGTTGATCCGCCGGGTGAAGCGAAGGAAGACGCGTGGCAGATCATCGAGGTGGCCAAGCGGATGGGCATGGAGCACCTGTTCCCGTGGCCAGAGGACGACTGGCACGAGCCGATGTACGAAGAGTACCGAAGCTTCACACTTGGGCTTGGCAAGGACGTCGCCGCGTATCAGCAGCTCAGAGAGACGCGGGGCATGTTGTGGCCGGTGGTGGATGGCGTGGAGACCCGCTACCGCTACGCCGCGGGTTACGATCCGTACGTCACCAAGGACAGGGGCGTCCACTTCTACAAGGCGAAAGGCTACGGAGAGCGGGCGGCGTTCTGGCTGCGGCCGTGGCACCCGCCGGCGGAGTCGCCGGACGAGGAGTACCCGTTCTGGCTGTGCACCGGACGCGTTCTCGAGCACTGGCATACAGGTTCGATGACGCGGCGCGTCAAAGAGCTTCACCAGGCGGTCAGCGAAGCTTACGTGGAGATCAACCGAGCCGACGCGCAACGGCTGGGCGTGAGCCCGGGACAGATGGTGCGTGTGGTGAGTCGTCGTGGGACCCTGGATCTCCCGGCGATGATCGATGGGCGGGGTAAGCCGCCGCAAGGCTCGGTCTTCATCCCGTTCTTCGACGAGAGCCGGCTGCCCAACGTGCTGACGCTCGATGCAATGGACAACATCAGCAAAGAACCGGATTTCAAGAAATGTGCGGTCCGAGTAGAACTCGTCTGACGGTGTTGGCTCTGGCCGGCGCCGCGCTCGTGTGGGCGGGCTGCGGCGATGGCACGGTTCCGGTTCCCGAACGAGAAGGTGCGGTGAAGTCCTCTGCGTTCGTAAGAGCCGAGCGACGTGCCTACGATGGAGCGCCACCGACGGTACCGCACATGGACTTTGGTGCGCGGTGTGCCGCCTGTCATAACAAGCACGGTCAGTCGGTCAAAGGCGTCGGCTTCGCGCCTGCCTCTCCCCACGAGGACACGGAGAAGGCGGGCGCCACGATGCGGTGCCGCCAGTGTCACGTGTTCGTCACGACCAGCGACGTGTTCGTGGCCAGCGAGTATGAGCCTCTGGCTCAGGATCTGCGGTATGGAAGTCGCGCGACGCCCGGCGCACCGCCTACCATTCCCCATCGCACACTGATGCGCGAGAACTGCATCGCGTGCCACGATGGCCCAGGGGCGCGGGAAGAAGTGCGCACGACCCATCCTGAGCGCTGGCGCTGTACGCAGTGTCATGTCCCGACGAAGACGCGGGATCAGTTCGAGAGCGAGATTGGCGCGGGGCTTACCGAATCAGAGGACTCGTGACATGTCACCAATCGAAGTCATAGAGCTCGGGCCGGAGGAAGAGGCGAATCGTCTCTGGAGTCGCGCACAGGAAGCTCGGAGTGCCGGCGACCTGGTATCGTTGTGCGAAGCGCTAGACCTGGGACTTCATGCGGCCGAGATACTGCTGATACACCTATTGCAGCCAATCAAGGATCAGTTCCCGGCGACGATCGGCTTACAGTTGAACATGCCCGATCCGGACGTCGACGCCCATCGCGATGGCATCAACGTGCCCGCAACTCTGGAATTCACGGATGTGATCGACCTGCTGAGCGCCGAAGAGTTGGAGTGCGTCAGCCCGGGCATGCACCGTGGTTGGGAGGACCGCCGCTTCTCTTGCCGTCGTTCGCGGGCGGCGGCTCAGGCGGCGGTTGGCGTATCGCTATCGCTCGAAAGCCAGGAGCAGCTACTCTTGCTCGCCGCGTACCGGAACCGGCTTTTCCGATCGCCGCCCCCGGTCCGCGTGGTGCCCGACCAGATTCAGTCGGCATTTCCTCACCTGGAGAATCTGGTCGAAGGACTCTCGTCCGCGTTGAAGTAAGGAGTTCAGTTCGTTCCAGCGGGGAAGTCGGGGTCTGCCATGACCGCCTCGATCTGCAGCATGTGCCTCTCGCAGTGGATCGCCAGGTAGAGCATCCATTGCTGGCCATCGATCAGTCCGAAGCCCGGGTGCTGGAACATGTGGCCGTGGAGATCGGCGTCGGTCGTGGCCACGTATTCGATCGTCGCGCTCCGCTCGGCACGCCATACGGCCAGCAACTCTGCCTGCGTCGGCCACGTGCCCTCTGGCACCGCCTGCTCCGGCGCCTGAAACTTCTGTGTTCGGTCCATCACGTTCGCGCGCATTTCCGCGGCCGACATTTCAATAGCCTCGTCGGTCACGGGTGTTGCCATCAGCGGGCCGGTGACGAATTGCTTGATCAGGCGCTCCGCGAGCACCAGGTGCTCGGCCACTTCCGCCACGGACCAGCTATCCTCCGCCGGCTTGAAGTTCCACTGATCCGGGGTGAGCGTTTCGGCCAACTTGACGATCTGCTCGTCCGTCTGTTCCAAAGAGGACAGCACGGTCTCGCGTTCGGCTTCGGTCAGGGTCTGGCTGTGGAGTGCTGCCGGGATGAACAGAAACATCAGGGTAAGGCGCATGCGGCGCATGAGTCTTCCTCCGGTTGGGATCGGCGGAAGGGAACTGGCATGGTCCCTCCGCCCGCGCGAGCGATAGATCCCAAAACTGTGCCGCTTTTCGGCGCTGTCAAGCAAGTGACGGCAAGTTGCCGAGGGTTTGATTCCGGAACATCTTTGTAAGGTCCTATCGTGCACAGAAGACCTGCGATTAGCTCCTCCAATCACTCCTCGACGCCCTCGTATCACAGGGAGGTGCGGCATGGTCGGAGCCATACGCAAGCGAGACGTCGTCGTGCACCCCGTTGTCACAATCCGCTGTTTCGGTTGGCCAGTCTTCCTCAAGACGGTCATTGCGGGCCGCCGGCAGACATTCCTGACGCTTCTGGCCGAAGCGAATGCCTTCGGGCCACCCACAGTTGAGGTGCCCAGTCTGCTTGAGAACTGTGTCTTCCTAGAACTGCAAGCGAAGCTAATCTACGAAGCGCTGGCGGAACGCTTTAGCGATCGAGCGCCGGTCCGCGAGTTCTTCGAGACGCTGGCTCAGCAGGAGCAGGACCACGCCGACTTGCTAGAGCTGTGCGGGGAGATCGCCGGGCAGGAAGGTTGGCAGGAGGAGCACTTCGGACCCTGGCGGGACGCCATACCAGTGCTCGAGCAGCAGATGGATACGGTAGAAGCGTCGCTGGGCGACCTCGACTCCGTAACTGATGCCCTTCGCCTGGTGATCCAGGTCGAGAGCTCGGAGATCAATCGCGTATTCGAAAGCGTCGTGACGGCGACCGATTCGGGGTTTGTCCGGCACCTCGAGCCGTTCCATGCTGCGGGAGTGGAGCACATCTCCTACATCTCAGATCGTATTCCTAAGCTCGAGTCCAGTCTCGCCAAAGAGTGTGAAGCTCTTAGCGTGGAGTAACGGCGGTCTTCAGCGGACCTGTTGGGGTGTGTAATGCTCTGCCGGGCTATTCGAGACGAAGCGCCGTCATCGGACTGACTTTCGCCGCCCGACGCGCGGGAATCCAACAGGCGAGTATCGCAACGCCCGTAAGGATCAGCGCCGCCGTTGTGAAAGTGAGCAGGTCCGTGGGCGCGAGATTGAACAGGTACTTTTGTAGGCTGCCCGCAGCGACGTACGCTCCAATCAATCCAAGCGCCAAACCGATCCCGGCCAGGGTCAGGCCGCGAAGCACGACCTGTTGAACGACGTTGGTACGATCGGCGCCCAGGGCCATTCGAATTGCCAGTTCGCGGGTGCGTCGAGCGACGGAGTAGGCCATCACGCCATAAACACCTATGGCCGCCAGCAGCAGGGCGGCCACTGCAAACAACCCGAGTAGCAGCGAGCGGAATCTGGGCTCGGAGACAACGCCGGCCAGGCGATCCTCGAGAGGTAGGGCTCCATACACGACCACCTCGGGATCTATCGATGCGACCAGGCGCCTGATGGTCGGCACGAATGACACGGGGTCCGAATCGGTGCGTACGACCACGTCCATGTCGGCGCGAACGGCGGCGGGGTATGGGAAGTATATTTGGGGCCCGGCGCGGCGGATATTCCGGTGACGGATGTCGGCGACGACGCCCACCACCGCCTTCCAATGGTCGCCGTAGGATATCCTGCCGCCAACGGCGGCGCCGTCGCGCATATACCTGCGAGCTAACCAGTCGTTGATCAGAACGACATTTGCTCCCAGGTATTTGCCTTCTGCGGTTGTGTCGGCCGGTGACAGCTGGCCGTCGCGCTCTTCGAACATGCGACCTTGAAGCAGCGACGTACGGAGGGCGGTGAAATAACCGGGGGTCACCCACTGAACCTCAGTCAGCAATTCCTCTTCGGGAAGAGGCTCATACCCGTCGACGGCGAAACGGCCAATGCTCATCCACTCGGTAGCGGGCAAATAGGTGGTGAGCCCGGCTGAGCTGATGCCCGGTAGCGCCTCGATGCGTTCCAGCATCTCTTCGTAGAAGCGACTCTTCTCTTGGAAGTCCGGGTACCGGGACCTGGGCAGTTGGGTTTCGAACGTCAGTACGCCTCCGCGGTCGAAACCGGCCTGGGCATCCAACAGGCTGGCAAAGCTTCTCAGTAGCAAACCGCCGCACACAAGGAGCACCACGGCCAACGCCAGTTGCACCACCACCAGAGCTTCCCTGATCCGGCCGTGGTGCGCCATATCGGATGAGCCGCGGGATCCGACGTTGAGTCCGCGGGCCAGATCGGTGCGTGAGACGCGAAACGCCGGAAGCAGACCCACGATGATTCCAACGCCGACGGCGAGTGCGAGCGCGAAGCCCAGAACCCGCGTGTCGATCGCCGTCTCCTCGATGCGCGGAATCGAAGCGGGGCTCAGAGCAACGAGGACGTCGACCAGGATCATGGCCAGGCCCAGGCCAAGGGCGGCGCCCAGCAGACCGAGAACGAGGCTTTCGGTAAACAACTGGCGAGCCAAACGAAACGGTCGCGCTCCCAGCGCACCGCGTACGACGTGTTCATGCTCTCTGTGCGTGGCCCGCGTCAACATCAGGTTCACCACGTTGAGGCACGCGATGAGGAGCACGGCGAGCACGGCAGCGAGGAACACGAAGAGCTGGTTCTCCACGCCACCAACTAAACGGCCGCGCAAAGTCGAGACTCTGGCATGCATGTGTGTCGGCCCCTCACGTCCTTCCGCGAGAACGGTGCGGGTCTGGAGTCGGGTGTTGGCGTCCTCGAGCGTCCAGCCCGGCCCCAGGCGGCCGAGTAGCTCGTAGTTCCATGCGCCCTCCGTGCGGAACGCGTTGGCCATCGGCATCCAGAATTGAACCTCCCGGTTGGGGAACTCGAAGCCGGGCGGCATGACGCCGACGACAGTGTACGGTAGCTCGTTTATCGTGATGGCCCTTCCGATCGCCTCTGGGGTCCCACCCAGACGACTCTGCCACAGCTCATAGCTCAGGATGGCCGTGCCTGGGGAGCCGGGAACATCGTCCGACTCTGTGAAACTGCGTCCCGCTATCGGATTCGTTCGCAGCAGCGAAAACAGGTGCGCCGAAACGAAGGCTCCCCGAAATCGCTCCGTTCCACCCTCCAGGCGAACGCTGTAGTCCCAAGCATCATCGTAGGCTGCCACGCCCTCCAGCTCGTCCCCGATCGCCTGTCGCCACACTTCGTATGTGGCGTAGTTAACGCTGGATTGGCGGTGTAGCCGGTCGCGTTCGGATAGCGTAGCCCACGCCGCCCGGACGCTGTCCTCGGAAGGCTCGAACTCCAAAACGACGACCCGGCTGGCGTCAGGGTAGCCAAGTGGACGGAATACCACGGCGTTGACAACGCTGAAGACCGCCGTCGTCGCGCCGGCTGCCAACGCCAGCGTGCAGACTGCGGCGATGGTCCAGCCGGGTTCGCGCCAGAGTGTCCGCAACGCGAACCGAGCGTCTTGGATGATCGAGGTCAGCATGGGGTACTCCTTGATTCCCGTACGCGGCGCTGGTTGGGCGGCAAAAGGGCGACTCCCTGTCTTCTATTGGCCAATCATAAGGTTGGACGGTCGGACAGGCAACAAGGTTGCAACAAATCGGGGCAAAAGCCAATGATGATAAGGAGATAGTGATACTATACCTTGCATTGTTAGGCGTCGCGCTGGGGCTTAAAACCCAGATAGCGCGGAACCGTTGCGCGGTACCGATCATACTCCGCGCCGAATACATCGCTCAGGTGCTCCTCCTCGGAGAGCACCATCATGTGGCTGAGCAACGCGGCGAGCACCACGACTCCGACATTGCGCCAGGATGGCCAGAGTATCGTGTAGCCGATGATGCCAAGGACGAACACGACGACCTGCGGATTTCGACTCGCGGCGTAGAGGCCGGTCTGCTTCAGACTGTTGACCTGAAGACCATGTGAGCGGCGGATGCCCAGCCAGGCGATGCCAATCAGCACGAGTCCGAATCCACCAATAAACAGAGTCCAACCGGCAACCTCGAGGACCGGGCCGACGTGAATTGCCGGCCAGTCGCTGGGGCGGTTCAGCCAACCGTGGGCGACCCAGGCGAAGATCGCCAGGTATTCGAGAAGAGTGGAGAGCAAAGTCAGCCGGCCTGACCGCTGGTAATCACGGCGCACCAGAATCCGGAAGACGATGAATGCGATGCCCAGCACCGCTAATGCGGAGATCGAGTAGGTGACGGGTTCCATAGGCTGCCACCCTAGCTGCTGGAGTGTTATTCGTTCCCGCTACTCCGTGTTCAAGGCCACAACCGGATCGATCCGGGTCGCGCGTCGTGCCGGAAGCAGGCACGCGACGATACCGGCGGCCGCCAGCAACGCGGCCACGCTGAGAAGCACGATGGGGTTCGTCGGACTCACACCGTAAAGCAGCGCCTGTATGAGCTGCACCAGTCCGAGGCTCCCGAGAGCGCCGATCACCAGGCCAATCACTACGACCCGGAGTCCCTGCCTTATGACGAGGTGAAAGACCTTATCGGGGCTGCTGCCCAGCGCCATGCGAATCCCCAGCTCACGGGTGCGCTGCGTGACGGTGTAGGCGAGCACGCCGTAGATGCCCACGGCGGCGAGAAAGAGGGCCACGCCGGCGAAGATCATGAGCAAGAGCATCGGCGTTCGACGAGTTGCCAGTGACTCGGCGATACGCTCGTCCAGCGTCTCGGGGTAGAAGAACGGCATGTCCGGATCGATCCCGGCGACGGCGGTTCGGATGGGCTGGGTCAGGCTGGTCGGCTCCACCGCCGTTCTCACGGTCAGGGTCATGAATGCGGGGACGGCCTGCTTGTAGGTGAAGTAGTAGGCGCCGACGTGCTCGCTCTCGGTGAGGTCGTTGTGTTTGATCTGTCCGACGACGCCAATAACGGTGAATAGATTCTCTTCTTCCGTTGCTTCTTCGGAGCCAGGCACGGCTCCCACCAGCATGCGCCGACCCAGGGGACTCTCGTCCGGGAAATAGCGGTGGGCCAACCACTCGTCGAGAATGATGACGTTCATCGTTTCATCGGTATCGCTCTCATCGAAGAAGCGACCGGCGATGAGCGGGATGCCCAGCGTCTCAAAGTAGTCGGGGCCGACCGCCGTTCTTAGCGGCGCAAGCAACGACTCGCCGGCCTCCGGGACGTATCCCTCGGGCAGGATGACGGTGGAGCTGTTGCTGCCGCCAAACGGTAGCTGCGTCGTGATGCTGGCGGCCGTCACTCCGGGCAGCGCCTTTATGTCGCGAAGCATCTCGTCGATGAACTGGCCGCGCTCGACGTCGTCGGGGTAGCGCGCGTCGGGTAACGAGACGAAGCCGGTCAATATGGAGCTTGGCTCAAAGCCCGCGTCCTCGTTCAGCGCGGCGCGCAGACTGGCAAACATCAACCCGGCCCCGATCAGCAAGATGAACGCGATGGCGACTTGTCCGGTGACCAGAGCGCTGCGGAGCATCACCGCGCCGCGGCTGGCCGACCCGGTGCGGCTCTCGGATCGGAAGACCGCGTTCAGATCGGAGCGGAAGATGTGGATCAGTGGGAGCAGGCCGAACAGTATACCAGCGATAATGGCGATGCCCAGCGTAAACGCGACGACCGTACTATCGATACCGACCTGGGCACCGCGGGGCAGATCTTCGACACCGAGCGTATCCAGCAGTTGCAGTCCGCCCGCGCCAACCACCAGACCGAGAAGGCCGCCGATCACGGCGACCAATACCGCCTCGGTGAGCATTTGACGGCCGATGCGCGCCCGGTCGGCGCCTACGGCGATGCGGGTCGCGATCTCGCGCAGGCGGACGTTCGACCGAGCCAGCATCAGGTTGATGATGTTGAGACATCCGATGAGCAACACGAACGCGACGCCGACCCAGAGCATGATGAAGGTGGGCCGGATGTCGCGCACCAGATCCTGCTGCAGGTTGACGACCCGAACGTGGTAACCGACGTCGGCCAACATCTGGGCGATATTGGGGACCGGGATGAGCTCGGTCAATTCTGCGTTGAGCACGTCGATCTGGGCCACGGCCTGTTCGATCGTGGCGCCGGGGGCCAGTCGTGCGATCATCTGGTAACTGTTGCTGTGCAGCTGCTCGGGCGTTCGATCTTCCGGCGAAAATGGAATCGGCACGTAGAATCGCGATTCACGCTGACCGAGGAAGTTGTAGAACTCGGGGAGCACGCCGATGATTGTGTAGGGAAGACCGTTGATGCGAAGGCTCTGCCCAAGAGCGCCCGGATCGCCGGCGTAGCGCTCCTGCCAGAAGCCGTAGTCGAGAATCACGACCTGTTCGTTCCCGACGTCCATCTCCTCCTCGCTGAAGTTCCGCCCGAGGAGCGGACTGACTCCGAGGGTCGGGAGGAAAGATGGAGTAACACGCATGCTCAGCAGTTGCTCGGGGCTTCCAGCCTCGCCGACGGTATGGCCCCAGGGCTGATAGACCGCCACGTTATGGAACGCTTCCACACGTTCGCGGCGGTAGAAGTAGTCAGGGGCGGCGTTTGAAGCCCGCTCCGCTCCGGCATTCGGGTAGCTGTTGAACACCCGGACCAGGCGGTCCGGCTCCGCGAAGGGGAGCGGATCTAGGAGCACGGTGTTGACGACGCTGAAGATTGCCGTATTCGCGCCAACGCATACGGCCAGGGTCAACAGCACGGTCAGGCTGAGCGCCTTCTCCTTCCAAAGGAGTTTGAGCCCGAACTTCACGTCGTGGAAGAGCTGATCCATGATTTCTCGTATTCCTTGGTCTAACGGGGCGTCGCGCTTCCCACTACGGCGGCCTTCGATCGGCGGTTTCGGCCCTTGGGAATCGGGATCACGCGGACCCCCGAACGCGTTAGTCTGTGATCATCGCAACTGGATACACTCGCACGCGAGCGATGAAACCGCAACTAAGGACTGAATCGATGCGATTGCAAGAGGCTGTGTTTGTCGGCGCAGTAGTGGTGGCAGCTTGTGTCACGTATACGGAAAAGGCCCCTGCCCAGGAGCAGGCCCCGCCGACGACAGTAGCATACGTAGATCTTTCACGCTATGCCGGGACCTGGTACGAGATCGCCAGGATACCGAATGGATTCCAGGACCAATGCGTTTGGGGCGTGACAGCTGAGTATTCGCTGCGCGACGACGGCAGGATCGACGTCATCAACCGTTGCTACAAGAGCGACGGGAAGCTGGATGAGGCGAAAGGGCTGGCTCGCATCGAGGACGCAGCAACGAACTCAAAGCTCAAAGTGAGCTTCTTCAGCGTTCTGGGCTGGCGGCCGATTTGGGGCGACTACTGGATCATGGAATTAGATGAGGATTACCAGTGGGTCATCGTCGGGTCGCCGGACCGTAAGTACGGCTGGGTGCTGGCTCGCAGCCACGCGCTCGACGACGCCAGCCTGGATCGGATACTGGCGCTTCTGTACGAGCAGGGATTCTCCCACCAGGATTTCCAGTTGACTCAGCAGAGGGGACCCGCCGAGCCGTAGCTGCTCCTTGAGCTATGCGGTCTACTCACCCCGCTGGCCGACGACGGCGATTCGGTCTCCGCCGCTGGTGACCGCGAGGCGTGTGATCCCTCGCACGCCGAATTCGGACAGGTCCGCGACCATCTCCCAGCCCTCTCGGGACCAGCGATGAAGAGTCGCATCATCACCCATCAGGATCGATCCATCGGGGAGCCAGACATAGTCCTCTCGGCCCGCGATCGTAGCGGCGATCGTCGAAATCGATCCCGCGTCCAGGTCGATGGCTTTGATCAACCACTCATTCTCGGAGACCTTGTGTACAAAACTGATCGCGTGTCGTCCCGGGATTCGGTGCAATGAACGACCGATGTTCTCGGCGGCGATGGAGACCTCGCCGGATTCCAGATCGGCAACCTGTAGTGTATTGGGTTTCAGGGAGTCACCGAGAACGAACATCGCGACGGTAGTCTCGTCGCCCCAGGCGTGGTAGCCCACAGGCTGAACTGCATCGAGCAGACCGCCGGCGTCGCTCCCGTCCATCCCGTAACGCCACAACTGTTGGCGCGACCTTTCCTCGCGGATCGTAGAGAACTGCGTTCCACCCGGCATCACAGTGGGCGAATACTCGCTCGCAGTAGTGTTCGTCACTTGCGTGGTCGCTCCGCGCGCCAGGTCGTACCGGTAGATGTCTGTCTGCAGAGTATCACGAGCCGACGCATAGAGAAGGGCCGCTCCGTCGGGCGTGAAGTATGGTTGATTATCGTACCCATCACGATCCGTGACGTTAACCAGCCCTCCGACTTCCAGCCGATCGCCGTCAAGTGTCAGGTCTCCAAGAAAGATGTCGGTAGAAGGCGAGCTGGCGGCGGTTGGCGTGTAGTCGCTCGAATCGCTGCCGCATGCGGCCAGTGTGAGCGCCAGGAGGAGAATCACGATGGTCTTCATGGTTCGCTGACCTCGTCTGCAAACAGAGAGAAAGGGCTCTCTCGAGGTTGTTGGACGGAGAGGGGTAACGGTCGGCGAACAACGTATCGGCCTCTGGGTGGCCAATCAACTGCGCGTCGGCAGGCAAAGGGGTGGGTTACAGCCGCGGCTCTAGCGGAAAGTCGGCGACGCCTTACCCCGGCTGGTTATTGCTGCCTTCAGGTAATCGAGCATCGGCTGTTCGCTCATGTCGAGACCGTGGACCGAGAGGATGTGCTGCAGAGCTTTCGCCACCAGCTCTTCCTCTGAAGTCGCTTCGATCACTATGTCGCATCCGATACCCAGGTCCTTACACCTAAACTGTTTAGCCATGGTGTCCTCCCTCCATGGCAATAGGGGAGAGCCACCGCTCTATTCTAATACCCCGGAGAATTGACTACGAGCCGGCGAGTTCAAACGTGGGTGCCAGTGATCGGGTCGGGTTACTTCAGCCCGATCTTGGACACCAGGTCGTCGTAGCGGGGGTCCGACCGAAGGGGCTCATACCCAGGATCGATGTGAAGGTAGACGAGCCCGGCTGAGTGAGCGTCCAGGGCCTCTTTCAGGCAGGCGAAGGCGTTGTCTTTGTCGCCGAGGGCGGCGTAGCCCATGGCCATTATCTCCGCTCTTACATAGTGCTGCTGCGCCTCTTCAGCGAGGCGTTCCATGATCGCGGTGGCCTCTTCCCGTTCGCCCATCGCAGCCAGGGCGCGGACCAGAAAGGCATCGTAGGAGCGCACGGAAGTTTCCATCGATTGGGCCTTGCGGTACCACTTCATCGCTTCTTCCGCATGCCCCAGTTGCAGGTGGGCGGTTCCCACGTCGTGGCAAGATTGGAAGTAGGTGGGTTCCAGCTCGAGGGTCTTCTGGCTCTGCTCGATAGTCTCTTCGTATCTCTTCGCGTACAGCAGAAGTCGGCCAAGCCAGCGACCGTGGTGTGGGGCCAGCGGGTCGAGCACGAGGGCCTTACGCATCTCTTCGATCGCGTCATCAAGTCGGCCGATAGATGGCAGCACGCTACCGAGGACGAAGTGAGCCTCCGCATAGTTTGGATTCAACTCGATAGCCTTGGTCAGTGCGGCCTGCCCGCCGTCGAAATCCCACTCGTACCAGGCGAGGACTTTTCCGACGGAAGCAAGGGGCTCCGCCAACGTCGGGTCGAGCTCGAGAGCCTTGTTCGCCGCTTCCATCGCTTGAGGGTAGGCTTCTTCCGGAACGACCCAATCGTCCGCCAGTGTGCTCCAGATATCGGCGATCCCCGAGTGTGCTCTCGCGTAGCCGGGATCCTTGGCAAGAGCTTGATCGAAGTAGTCGAGTCCCTTTCTCAGGTCCGGTTCGGAAAACGACTTGTTTAGGAAGTACCGTCCTCTTAGGTAGAGCGTGTAAGCCTCTATATTGTCGGTCGTCGGCGCGACGAGCTGTTCGGTTTCGCCGCCGAGCTGAACTTTGAGTGCGTCGACGATGGCCCGCGATATCTCGTCCTGAATGGCAAATACGTCCTCGAGTTGATGGTCGTATGCTTCTGACCAGAGGTGGTAGCCCGTCGCCACGTCGATCAACTGGGCGCTGAGGCGAATTCGGTTGCCGATTTTGCGGACACTCCCCTCCAGGACATGCGCGACCCCGAGCTTCTCGCCGACCTGACGGACATCGACTTCCTTCCCTTTGAAAGCGAAGCACGATGTGCGTGACGCAACCTGCATCTCGGGCAGTTTGCCGATCGCGTTAATGATCTCCTCGGTCATGCCGTCGCTGAAATACTCGTTCTCCGGATCGGCGCTCATATTCGTCAGCGGAAGAACGGCGATCGACTGTTTCGGCGGCACGGGCTTGCTGACCGCAGGCGATGCGCCAGGAGGCGTCGAACCCGTCTCCTGGATCTCGGCCAAGGCTTCGGCAAATTCGGCCGCGGTGGGGAACCGATCGACGGGAGTGCGGGCGAGAGCGCGCGTCGTCACTTCATCGATGGATTCCGGGACATCCCTCACAGCGCGAACCTGGGGGATGGGAGCGATGAAACGCTTCGTGATGATCGCCTGCGTGTTTGGCCCGGTGAACGGGGGCTCGCCGCTGAGCATCTCGTAGAATACGCAGCCAAGGCTATACAGGTCGCTTCGGCCGTCGAGGTCTGCCTCACCGGAAGCCTGTTCGGGACTCATATAAGCCGGTGTTCCGAGCATCATACCGGTTTGAGTGATCTCGGCTTCCGCTTCGGAGAGCGCCTTCCCAATACCGAAATCGGCAACGGACGCCGAACCTTCATGAAATAGGATATTCTCTGGCTTGATATCGCGGTGAACGACGTTCTGTCGGTGGGCATAATCGAGGGCGGAGGCTACTTGTCGTGTGATCCGCAGCGCTTCATCCAGTGAAAGCTGCTTCTCCTTGTTTAGCCGCTCGCGTAGCGATTTGCCTTCCATGTTCGGCATGACGTAGAACAGCAGGCCGTCCACATCACCAGAATCGTAGAGCGGCAGGACATGCGGATGAGTCAACCCGGCGGCGAGTTTGATCTCGCGAAGAAAGCGGTCGGCTCCGATTTCCGTGGCCACCTCGGGTCGCAAGACTTTGAGCGCTACGTTGCGCTGATGTCGCAGGTCTTGAGCGAGAAAGACAATAGCCATTCCACCCTGGCCAAGCTCGCGCTCAAGTGTGTATCGGCCTTCGAGGCCTCGATCGAGTCGCTGTTTCAGATCTATCATGGCCACGGAATATGCTTTGCGACGGCCCCGGTGGCCAGTGTCGCGGCAGATCTCCGCCGCGTGGGGCGGATTGTCCCCAACGGGTTTGCCTGCTTATTTTGTTGGGGTTCGCAACCTGGCGACGCCCGACCGTAACCCCCGCGGTGTTCACGTCAGCGCAAAAGGAAACCCCATGAGGATTGCTGGGAAGCTGCTAGCGCTTCTGGCTCTGGTCCTGCTTTGCACGTCGAGCGCGTCGGCGCAATCACCCAGACGGGTGCTGATCCAGGGCCATTGGGCCTACGTGCCCACGAGCGGCGGCCTGCCGTTCGGAGACGGCTACGCGCTGGGCGCCACGCTGGGCCTGATGCCGCTCCCGCATATTTGGATCATGGGCAGCGGCACGTATAGCTGGCACGGCGGCGTCGGCTCGAGTCCGAATTGGGACAACGTGGGCTACTGGGGGATGCTCGGATATAGCCCCGTCCCGCTGGATATGAACGGTCTGATGATCTTCTACGCCGGCGCCGGGGGGGCGAGATTCGACCAGGAGTCCGGTCAGGTAGCGACCGAGACGTACTTCGCGCTGACCGGCGGAATGAAACTGGTCTACGATTTCAGTCGACATGTGGGGGGAACGATCGACCTGGGGGTAAACGTTGCCCTGTCGGGAGACAGCGACCTGGGTAGTGATACCTGGACGTTCCCACTGGGCGTTGGATTGGCTCTCCGTTTTTAACCTAATCGGTTGAAGAGCATCTTGAAGAATATGAATAGAGCACTCGCTTTTACGCGGATCGGTACAGCGGTGGCTATCGTTGCGGCGGCTACCCTCGCATTGGAGGCGTGTGATGATGAGGTGACCCCTCCGCAGGTGGTGCCGGGCGACGTGCTCCTGACGCTGGTATCACCCAACGGCGCCGAGGGAGCCGTCGTTCTGGAGACGACGGACGGAGGTGTGGTCAGCGTGGGGTTGGTCGATGTGAACATGGTGAGTGGTATCCCCGTTTCCAGCGTCGCTAACGGCGAGGCGTTCCACCTGCGGTCCGACGGGCTCAGCCGGATCGTGGCGTATAGGGATCAGGCGGGTGAGATCAGCATAGAAGTGGGCGTCGAGGACGTGAACGACCTTCCGGAGTGGCAGATCGTCGAAGTAGGCGATGGTGACAACAACCTGCGGAGCACGCTGTCGGGCTACGATATCACAGTGACGGTCTATAGAGTGGATTCGCCAGCGGGAGGTGGCTCGTGAAGCTGTCGCGCTTTTCAGCCGCACTTCTGGTCGTCGGAGCGGTCCTCGTTCCGGGCGATGGCTTCGCGCAGTACATCGAGCTTCCTCCTGAGCCCAGTGCCCGACGCTTGTCCCCGGAATTGTATGCGCGTGTTCGCCAGGACCCGACGGCGCTGTTCGCCTTGGGAGGCTGGACAGTCAAGGTGAATCAAAGCGTGGCCGCGAATCTGGCGGTAGAAGGCGACCTACCGATCGTTGCCGTGACCGCTCTGTTCTCTGACTCACCCGATCCGACGATCAGCGGCGCGGACCTGCGCGCGGTGTTATTCACAGGTCCGCAATCGTTGAGACAGTTCTACGCTGACGCATCGGGCGGCCGTCTCAACATCGCCGGGGACGCTACGGATTGGGTTCGAACCAGTCTGACGAGAGCCGAAGTCGTCGGTAGCACCTACGGGTTGGGTGGGGACGCCAGGGTTGGGGAGTACCTGGTCGACGCGCTGACACAGGTCGACCCGGGCTTCGATTTCGGGCAGTTCGACAACGATGGCCCGGACAACATCCCGAACAGTGGAGACGATAACGGCATCGTCGATGCTATCGCGTTCTACTTCCTGGAGGTCTCAGCCTCGTGCGGGGGACCGGGAATCTGGCCTCACTTCTGGGGACTCAGCTCCGCCGCCGGCTCGCGGTTCAATACCGACGATCAGCGGCCCGATGGATCCCCGATTCAGATCGATCCGTACTTCATCCAGAGCATCGTCGACTGCAGCGGAACCCAGATTGCATCGATCGGGACCATCGCCCACGAGGCGGGCCACATGCTCGGTCTGCCGGACCTCTACGACCGGGCGGAGGGGTTGCTCCCTGAGGAACGACGCTGGGTGGTCGGGTGCTGGTCGTTGATGGCGGCGGGTTCCTGGGGTTGCGGACCCGTCGATGGCGGGCGGATCGGGTGGATGGGACCGACGCACCCTGGTGCTTGGGAGAAGAAGCGGCTGGGTTGGCTGGACGAGATCCGTGTGGTGAGCGATGAGGAGATCCTCGACGTTACGCTGGAACCGGTCCAGACCGGGCGCACTATTCTCGAGCTACCGATGAGTGAGTACGAGCGTCTGCTGATCGAGTATCGGGACACGATCGGTTTTGACCGGGACATTCCCGCCGCCGGCGTTCTGATCTATGGGATCAACGATACGCTGCCGGTCAACCGCCCCAGTGCTCAGAGCCCGCTGCTCTACAAGGTCATGCTGCGCGAGGCGGACGGCGACAGTAGTCTGACGAAGAACTTCGCGGAAGGCGGCAGTCGTGGCGAACCGGGAGACGCGTTCGGTGCGCTGGGCGCCGGCGCGCTGACCAGCTTAAGCTACCCTTCGAGCCGCGACAACGCCGGGCTGGGCGAGGAGACGGATATCAACATCTACCAGATAACGCTGGAAGGCGGTAGCGCGCGGCTTATCCTGTCGACTGCCCCAGTCTCTATCTTGCGGCTTGTAGGATCGCTGCTCCTCGATGAGACGAATTACCTCACCGCGCCCGAAGAGGACTACCTCGATCGGCTCAATAATGACAACGGCCGGTATGACGTGGGCGACTTGAGGGCCTATCTTCAGCGTCAGTCCAGCGGATCGAACTGACGACTGCTCGGCAGCCAGGCGGCATGGAATTTGAACCCTAGCGCCTGGAATCAAGAACGAAATAGCTCGGGCTACGCGCACATCGGTGCGGGTGCGCTCGAGTGTCTATGATCGGTGAACCGGAGACCGAAGCTATGCATCAAGCGAGAGATTCTGTGAACCGACGGTCGGTCCTGAAGCTGACCGGATTGTATGGCCTGTTGGTAGCGACCGCGATGGCGTGGCCGACGGCCACGTCGGCACAAGTGACAGGAGTTGATCTCGATACGGTCCGAGCGGGGCGATTCGATTTCGGGAAGATGTGGACCTTCGAGTATGCGCCGACTCAGTACTTCACGGAGACGTACGAGTTCGATGCAAGTGAGGAATGGTTCGAACGGGCGCGGCTATCCGTGCTGCGGATCCCTGGTTGTTCGGCATCCTTCGTTTCGCCGAGTGGACTGGTGGCAACGAACCATCATTGCGTGCGCGGCGCGATAACGGGAGTCACGCGAGAGGGTGAGTCGTTGTTGGAAGATGGATTCGTCGCCGCGTCGCTGGAGGAGGAGCGCCGCATTCCAAACTACTATGCGGACCAGCTCATCCAGGTTCAGGACATCAGCCGTGAAGTGTTCCAGGCGATCGATCCGATCGGCGATGCGGCAGCCAGAGACAGCGCGCGACAGGACGTGTTCGACGCCGTTCGCTCATCGCTGCTGGAGATACACGCGGGCGTCGATTCGATTTGGGTACAGATCGTCGGGCTGTATCACGGCGGTCGCTACTCGGCCTACGTGTTCAGAAGGTTCACCGACGTGCGGCTGGTCGTCGCCGCGGAATTGCAGATGGGTTTCTTCGGCGGCGATGCCGACAACTTCACCTATCCTCGTTACGATCTCGATTTCGCTTTCCTAAGGATCTACGACGCAGAGGGCCAGCCCTACCAACCGGATCACTACTTAGGGTGGCCGCGAGCGGGTGTCGAGGAAGGCGATGTAGTTTTCGTGATTGGCAACCCGGGTTCGACCAACCGGCTACGTACGATTGCCCAGCTGGAGTATCTGCGGGATTTCGAGGTGCCGGTTCGACTGGGCTTCTACACGAGTCGCCTGGCTGCGCTGGATGGATTCAGAAATGTGGAACCAGAGCTGGCGGCGGAAATGAACGTCCTCAATATGATGTTCGGTCTTTCGAATTCGCTGAAGGCGCGGACCGGACAGCTGGCCGCTCTGAATGACCCGGTCATCATGAGGAGGAAGTGGGATGCGGAACGGGCGCTTCGCGACTCGATCGCCGCGCGGCCCGAGCTTATGGAGTACAGCGAACTCTTCAACCGCATAACAGAGATCCAGGCAGGGAAGAGCGCGTCATACGATTCGTACGGCGCCTTCTACGCACTGGGCAATCCGACCTACTCATCGGCGCTGATTCGACGGGCGGTGGCGGCTTACGGGTACCTTTCGGCGGAAGGACAGAGCGCACAGGCCGCCAGGGGGCGCTTGTTGGCCGTCGACGACCTCCCACAGTCGTTGGAGCTTGGCTACCTGACGGTTCGGTTCGAGGACTTCGAACGTTATCTCGGCGTCGGTAACGCCATCACGTCGGCGGCTCTAAGGGGGCAAGCGCCGGCGGAGGCTGCGGCGATGATGCTCCGGGAATCCGCATTGGGTGATGCGGAGCGCACGGCGGCAGCGGTCGAGGACGGCAGCCTGTCGATGGCTGACCCGGCGCTGGCGCTGATTGCAGCCGTTCTGCCGGCGTACCAGGAGTATCGGCAGGCGTTCGGCGGATTTACGGAGGACGAGCAGCGGCTCGAGAGCCAGCTGGGCCGGGTTCGCTTCGATGTGTACGGGCGCAGCGTGCCGCCGGATGGTACGTTCTCGCCGCGGATCACCGACGGGGTGGTGAAAGGGTATCGATACAACGGGACCCTGGCGCCGCCCTATACGACCTTCTTTGGAGTGTACGATCGCTTCATCGCTCACGGTCCGGAAAGCGAGTGGGACCTTCCGGAGCGGTGGCGGACCCCGCCAGCTGGGCTAGACCTGAGCACGCCGTTGAACTTCGCGTCGACCGCCGACACCTACGGCGGCAATTCGGGCTCGCCGGCGGTGACGCCGGACTTGGAGCTGGTAGGCCTGAACTTCGATCGCAACATCGAAGGGCTCTCCCGCGACTTCATCTATCTGCCGGAGCGCGGACGAAACGTGATGGTCGATGTGCGGGCGATCCGGGCGGCGCTCGATCATGTATACGACGCCGACCGGATCGTGAAAGAGCTGGAGACGGGACAGCTGTTCGAGACGGAGGCGGCTGCCGACGCTGCCCGCTAGTTGGTGCCTGCTCTCACCTGGTCGATGAAGGCCAGGGGTTGAATGACGGAACGGCCGTCGCCGGAAGGCGCGGCCGTCTCGCGTAGCGCCTCCTCGATCTGATCGATGGTCATCTCCGGGTTGATCTGCCAGGCCAGCGCGGCGAGCCCGGCGGCGTAGGGTATGGCCCAGCTCCAGCCGCCGTTTCCCCAGTAGACGTAAGTGTCGGGTCCGATGTTAGACGCTGTCGTGCGATAGTCGCCGGGGATGAGGACTCTCTCGCTCGAGATGTCTCTGCCTTTGAAGTACAGCGCCAGCTTGTAGCAGGATGCATCGCCGCGGTCGGCGTCTGGTGGGCAACCGCCCCAAAGAAAGCCGTTCAATCTGTCGCCCGACGAGTAGACGATATCGATGTTTGCCTCGCGTGCTCTTTCGAGCGCGGCCGCCCATTCATCGGCGAACGGGTTGTCTCGTCCGAGGCCATCGGATATGGATACGAGTCTGATCCGCTCGTCCTCCGGCAACGATGTGTTGACCTCGATGACACGATCGAGGGCGAGGGAGTAGTAGTGGAAATTCTCCCCGATGTCGGGCGTGGCGAAGTAGTGCAGGGTGGCCTCCGGCGCCACGCCCACGGTCTCGCCGACCAGAATGGACGCGCACGCCATGCCGTGGAAGTGAGGCCTGAACCCACGGCTGGCCCCTTCGAAGACCTCGTGGTAGCGGATGCGCTCACCGAACTCGATGTGATCGGGGCGGATCGGCTTGTCGATGACGGCAACGACCACTCCCTTTCCGGTAATACCCTGGCGATGCAAGTCGCGAACACTTAGGCCGGGGTCCTTGGCCACTTCAGTCCATTCACTTGGCGCGAAACCTTCGGGCAGCATCGCGGCGTCCGGCCAGAGCGTGTTGTGGTCGAAGGTCATGGCGGAGAGGAACGGGAGTGACAACTGGCGAAGATCTTTGTCGCTCAGATCCTTTCCTGCGAGTAGCCAGATCGCGTCCGCCGAACCCTGGCGAAGCTCGGGAAAGTCGGTCTCGGTGACGACCTGTGGAAGGGACGTTGGATCGACTCCCCATTGGTACTCGCGTGGTTGATCGCTGCACGCGGCCAACAGTAGAGTTGCGAACGCCACCACTTCGATCCGCGCGGAAGCGCGAAGGCTTGCTCTCGGCATGAGGTCCTCGATTGTGCTTTGGATGGGGCTTATGACTGGGGCACGAGGGTCGGTCTTTGTGCCCTACGGGCCCGAAAACTGTGATGTTTCGGTAACGGCTTAATGACTGGCCTCACCGGATAGCAGATGATAGAATGGCCGGTGCCCGGTGCGAGATGGGCCCCTCGAGAGCAAGCTCAGGCAACTGAACGGCTAGATAGGTAGGAGCGGAATGGCCAAAAGCGCAGACTTTCTCAAGAAGCTAGGTATCTCGGACAGGACCCCCGGCGGTTTCGGCGGCGAGTGGATCGGCTCTGGACCGGATCTGGAAGTGATCACGCCCATCGATGGGTCGCGGATCGCCACGGTCCAGCAGGTCACGGAAGACGAATACGACGGCATCGTCGCTCGGGCGCACGCGGCGTTTCTGGAATGGCGTAAGGTACCGGGGCCGGCGCGCGGCGAGGTCGTGCGCCAGCTGGGCAACCGGCTGCGCGAGTACAAGAGCGATCTTGCCCAGCTGGTTACGCTGGAGATGGGAAAGATCATCGCCGAGGGCGAAGGCGAGGTCCAGGAGATGATCGACATCTGCGACTTCGCCACAGGTCTGTCGCGTCAGCTGTACGGGCTGACGATGCAGTCGGAGCGGCCCGATCACCGCATGTTCGAGCAGTGGCATCCGCTGGGCGTGGTGGGCGTGATCAGCGCGTTCAACTTCCCGGTGGCGGTATGGAGCTGGAACACGGCGCTGGCCGCGGTCTGCGGCGACAGCGTGCTGTGGAAGCCGTCGAGTCAGACGCCGCTGACAGCCATCGCGTGCACGAAGATTGCCGAGCAGGTGGCCCGCGAGAACGATGTGGACCCGGCGATCTTTTCGTTGGTCGTGGGCAAGGGCTCGACGGTTGGCGACCGTCTGCTTCACGACACGCGCATCCCACTGGTATCGGCGACCGGCAGTTGCACGATGGGTTACCGGGTAGGTTCGGTGGTGGGTAAGCGGCTCGGGCGTACGATCCTGGAGCTGGGCGGAAACAACGCGGTCATCGTGACGCCGAGCGCGAACATGGACATGGCGATTCGAACGATTCTGTTCGGGGCGGTCGGGACGGCCGGTCAGCGTTGCACGTCAACGCGCCGTATCATCGTCCACGAGTCGAAGCGCGAAGAGTTGGTGAGCCGCCTGGTGAAGGCGTACGAGGGGATCCCGATTGGCGATCCCCGGGACTCGAAGATCCTGATGGGTCCGCTAGTGACGAAGGATGCCGTGCAGGATCTTCAGGGCGCCATCGAGCGGGTTCAGAAGGAAGGCGGCGAGATTCTTTACGGTGGCGAGCCGCTGGACGGGTCGGATTATCCGGGCGGCCATTACGTCAAGCCGTGCATCGCGGCGGCGAAGAACGAGTACGAGATCGTTCAGGAAGAGACGTTCGCGCCGATCCTCTACATCATAGGCTACGGCGACGCATCGTCGACGCCGCAGCAGGCGGTGGGAGAGGTCGAGGAGGCGATAGCGCTTCACAACGGTGTGCCGCAGGGCCTCTCTTCGTCGATCTTCACCGACAACGTGCTCGAGGCGGAGCGCTTCCTCTCACCGCGTGGCAGCGACTGCGGTATCGCCAACGTGAACATTGGGACCAGCGGCGCCGAGATCGGCGGCGCGTTCGGCGGCGAAAAGGAAACGGGCGGTGGCCGAGAGTCGGGGTCCGACTCGTGGAAGGCGTATATGAGGCGTCAGACGAACACCGTGAACTGGAGCGGTGAACTTCCGCTGGCGCAGGGGATCAAGTTCGGAGATTAGGTTTCCTGGTAGTCTCTCCGTTCACGCGCTCACGACCGGTCGGCATCGAGGAGGTGCCGGCCGGTTTCTCTTTGGCGCTACATCTCGGCTGCTACGATGACCTTATCGTCGGTGCGTTTAGTTGCTGACGAGTGCTTCGCGTCGTTGAACGGCTCGAAGTAGGCCTGGCCGAAGGTGAATATCCCCCGGTTGGGGATCCAGTAGTCGCCGATTCGCGCCTGCTCATCCAGAGGCGCAGGGTTACCGAGCGACTCACCGTTTAGCACGGCGGAGCTTGATTCGATCGACCATACAACTCGCGGATTCGACATATAGTACTGACCGTTCGGGACGCAGCCCTGCAGTTCGAGAGTGCCGACATCCAGAGCCCAACTCGTGATACGGCCCAGAAGCGACAGCACCGCCTTGCTCTTCCAGAGACGTCGGGGCATCAGATCGGCCGCGGTGTTGAGTGCCCGGGTGGCCCGTGTGTTCCCCAGTCGCATGGACCACTCCAGGTGGGCCTCGGGGACGGTGACGTTGAGCGTTTGTGGACCGATCCAATCGATCTCGACCTGCGAGATCTTGACCTCGTGCACCGCTGACCCGAAGTAGCGCGTGCATCCCTGCCCGGGGGCGACATCGGCGTAGAACGTCCAGATCCCTTCCGGAGTGCGGTGCCAGACGGAAGTGTAACCGTGGCCGACCGAGGAGGAGCCGAGACGCCTGAGCGCCAGCACGTGGCCGGTCTCGAAAGTCAGGCCCATGACGCCGTAGCCGTTGAACCGCTCCTCGTCACCTCCGGGAAGCTGGACTTCGGCATCCATCAACGAGGCCAGGTATCGGGGAGAGTCGTTCCGCCGTTTCATCGTTCTAGCTCGCGCCGTCGCTGCGTTCGAGCCTGATGACGTCGTTGCTCATCGACTCAGAGCTCGCCGTCGCGGGTCATCGACTGCACCGTCTCGGTCCAGTCGATCTCGTCCAGCACGCGTCTACCGTGGGCGGTCAAACGATTGGCGCGCCCCGCTCTCGTCGTGTCCAGCTCTACAAGGCCGTCCGCCCGGAGTTGGCGGACCGCCGCCCGGACGTGTGCTCCAGTGACCGGCCAGGCGTGGGGGATATCCCTCGCCTCCTGGGAACCGAACTGGTCCAGCCGGCGGAGGACGCTCAGACGAAGGGCGGCTGAAGCGTTCGGTACGCTGAACTCCGAGACGCGGGCCGCGATACGTTCGCTCTGGGCCAGCGAGCGTGCTCGGGGAGCCATCTGCTGCCGCTTCAGCTCCCGGCGGCTTGCCGTGTCCCGGAATGTCTCCGCCCTGCGAATCTGTATAGTTCTCAAGCCGTTCATGGCACTATTCCTTGCGATAGTCAGGGCCTAATTCCTCTCTCGTATGGGTATGCGTAGGAATGGTGGGGGAGCGGACACCTGGCGGTGACATTTCGACAGCCGACAGCGGACAGCCACCGCTCGACTCCCGAGTCCTATTCAGCGCCCGACGCCCGACGCCCGACGTTCATCGTCCGGCAGTCGAACGACGTACGTAGAGCGTCGAACGTCGGTCGCCCAACAGGACTCGGACGATGAGCGACGACCATCGGCTGTCGGCTGTCGAAATGTCTGCGTAGCAGTCCTCTTACTGCAGGCGTGCCTGGACCCTTCGAGCCTGCCAAGTATCGGGCCCAACATGGTTGCGCACGATACGCTGCCCGTCTTCAAGAAGCTGCCGGGCGACGGGATCTTGCCCCTGGGCGAGCAGGGAGGCGCCCAACAGGCTGGTCGCATCTCCGACCTGCCAGTGAGTGCTGGGCAGAGCTGCGTAATTGGCGAGGGCCAGGCGGAGCGTACCGTCGGCGCGACCGTAGTCAGCGAGCCCCAGGTACGCCGCGCCGAGGTGGTGGAGCGTGTGGCCGATCTCCGGATGCGGCTCGCGGAATTTGGTGCGCTCGGCAGCGAGGACGCCCTCCAGAAGTGTTGCGGCATCCGCGTAGCGACCGGTCTCGATCATCAGGCAGGCCATGGCCCGCTGTGTGCCCAGCGTGTAGCGATGCGTCGGTCGCAGACGTTCCGTAGCGATGGCCAAGCCCTCGTTCAGCATGCGCTCCGCTTCGGCGTAACGACCTTGCCGCTGCGCTACCTGCGCTGAGCCGCGTAGGGCCAGAATTCGGTAGACGCTGGTCGGCTCGGTCATGGCGAGCCCCTCGTCGAAACGAGCGCCGGCCTCTTGCAGGCGCCCCATCTCCAGGAGCACGCGGCCCGATCGCATGATCGATGCGAGCAGGCTCGCCCCCGCGCCTTCCTCGCGCTTGATTGCGAGAGCCGTGTCGTGACGCGCCAGAGCCTCTGAGTAGCGGCCGGACAGCGACAAACTGATTGCCAGCGCTTCCCGCAGCGTGATCGTCTTGTCGTGCTCGGGTCCGAGGATGCGATTAGCTCTTTCCGTGCCATCGAGAAGAACGCGGTATGCTTCGTCGTAGCGACCCAGGTAATACATCAGTTGTCCGTACTCGCTCAGCGCCTCGATCACCATGTAGTGGTCCGGATCGTAGAGCGCCTGCCGCATGGCCAACGCCGACTCGAGCATCGGTTCGGCGGCGAGGTACTCCTCCTTTAAACGGCGCAGCATTCCGATGTTGAGTAGAGCCGTTGCCGCCATAGGGTGCGGGCGGGCGATGTCCGCGTCGTAGCGTTCCAGAGCCTGCTGGAAGAGCGCCTCGGCCTCATCGAAGCTTCCGCGATCGTGGTACGCAGAGGCGAGGCCGAACATCGTGGTGGCGACCAGCGGCGATTCGTCGCCCAGCTGATTGATCTGTGTGTTCAGCGCCCGACGGAACAGCTCGGCGGCCTCTTCGTGCTGTCCGGCCGCGCGAACCTCCCAGGCCAGATCGGTCTGCATTTGGGCGAGCATCGAGTCCGGGGCTTCGAGCGAAGCTTGACGGATCTCCACGGCGCGGCGCAGGTGGGTTATCGCTTCATCGCGCCGGCCTTCCGCCGCCAGGATTTGCCCGAGCTGACCCAGGCTGGCCGAGACCTCGAGGCTGGTCGGGCCGAACAGGTCCTCCCGCAACTGCAGCGAGCGGCGCACTAGTGACTCGGAGCGGTCGAGGAGACCCAGGTTGCCGTAGACGCGGGCCACCTCGGAGAGCAAGTCCGCCTGCACCTCCGGCTGGTCGCGGAACTCGCGCTCGATTCGCTCGGCCCCCTGATCGAGAACCTCCCGGGCCGTGACGGTATCGCCCAGCGTCTGCGTGGGGTCGGAGAGGCGGAAGAGGTCGAGCATCAAGCCGGCGACGCGCGCCGCCTTCTCTGCTTCGCTGGTGGCGCGGTCTCGCTGCGCGGATGCTATCGCCGCCTGTCGCGACGCGCGACGCGCCTGCCACGCGGTGGCGAGGGCGCCGGCGATGAGCGTGATGGCAACGACGGCGGAGACGGCTACGCCCCAACGATGGCGATAGACGAACTTCCGAGCGCGGTACGCTCTCGAATCGGCCCGGGCGCTGACCGGCAAGCCCTTCAGGTGATGATCGATGTCTTCCGCCAGCTCAGCGGGGGAAGCGTATCGTCGTTCGGGTTCCTTGCGAAGCGCCTGCAGCACGATACGGTCGAGATCGCCCCTCAGTCGACGGCGGAGACGCTGAGCGTGGTGAAGCAAAGGCATCGTCAACGCGGCGTCAGGAACCGGGATGGGTGCGGTGGCGTCGAGGGCGAGGCCGGGCGCGCTCGGATCTTCGGGCACCACGGTGGGCGCCTGGTCTCGCGCGATTGGCTGGATGACCACAGAGCTTGGCCGTGCCGGCTCGTCACTCAAGATGATGCGTTCGCACTCGCCGGGCGAACAGCCGTCGAGGCTGAACGGGAGCCGCTCGGTGAGCAACTGGTAAAGGACCACGCCGAGGCCATAGACGTCGGTCGCCGTCGTGATCGGATCGCCGGTGATCTGCTCGGGGCTGGCGTAGGCCGGCGTCATCAGCCGCGCGCCGGTACGCGTGATCGTGCTGGAATGTCCGAACACAGTCGGATCGAGGATCTTGGCGATGCCGAAGTCGAGCAGCTTCACCACGCCGTCCGCCGTGACGAAGATGTTGGATGGCTTGAGGTCCCGGTGAACGACGAGGTTCCGATGGGCATGCTGAACGGCACGGGCCGCTGTGCGGAACAGCTCGAGCCGGTCATCGATATCGAGGTTGTTCGCCCGGCAGTAGTCGTCGATCGGCAGGCCGTCGACGTATTCCATCACGAGGTACGGAAGACCGTCCTCAGTGATGCCGCCGTCCAGCAAGCGCGCGATGTTGGGGTGATCGAGAGATGCGAGCACCTGTCGCTCGACCTCGAAGCGGCGATGGAGTTCGGAGAGCTCCGTACCGCCGCGGATCAGCTTTATTGCGACCTGGCGCCTGAACTGGCCGTCGTCCCGCTCCGCCAGGTAGACGATGCCCATACCGCCGCGGCCCAGCACAGTGTCGATACGGTAGGGACCGATGCGCTCGTGAGTGACCTCCCGGTCGATAACTGAGGCGGCCATCGCGACGGCGTCGCCGTCCAGCAGTCCGTCGGCCCGGTCGTGTGCCTTGAGGAGGGCCATGACCTCCCGGCGCAGCTCTTCATCGCCTTCGCAAGCGTCGGCGAGCCACGCATCGCGGTCAGCTTGCGGAAGATCCAGCGCTTCCTCGAAAAGCGCCTCGATTTCCTTTCTACGCTCGGGTGTCATGGCACGAATGTCATCTGGCGGGCGGCGCTACGCGTCGGACTCCTGGTAGAGTTTCTTGTACAACCACGCCCGAGCTTTGACCCAGTCGCGGCGAACGGTCCGATCGGAAATGCCCATCACCGTTGCGACCTCCTGCTCGTCCATGCCACCGAAGAAGCGGTACTCCACCACTTCGCGCTGACGCGGTTCCAGCTCCGACAACGCCGCGTCGAGCGACAGCAGCTCGTCGGGGCTGAACTCGACGGCGTTGTCCCCGTCGTTCAACGTCGTGCGCTCCCAGCCGCCGCCGCGTTTCTCGGCGTTGCGTCGTCGCGCGTACTCGACCAGTACCTGTCGCATGGCGCGGGCGGAGATGGCGAGAAAGTGAGAACGGTCAACGGCGTTAAGTGAACCGCCGGCCAGCTTCAGGTAGGCTTCGTGGACGAGGGCGGTGGCGTGCAGCGTGTGGTCGGCGCGTTCGCGGCCCAACTGGCGTTGAGCCATTCGGCGCAGCTCCTCGTAGACCAGCGGGAGCAGACGATCGAGCGCTTCGCGCTCGCCGTCGCGGATGGCGACCAGCAGCTGCGTCACTTCGCCGCGGTTGGGGCTCGCTTCGGCGTTCATGACTCCTAAATGTAAAGCCGACCGGCAGCCACCTCCGGTCGGGCGAAGTCGGCGAATCGGGCACGAGTAACGGCATCAAATCTAGAAAAATGGCCTACTGGGCACAAGAAATGGACTCACAGGATTAACGTCGCCACGCTTCGGCAATCCTACAACCTTTCCAGGGCATCGCAGGTTAGCCCGACCCCGTCCTCGCTGCGGGTCTCGTCGCTGTACTTCACACACGCTGCGGCCACGGTCCGACCGTTGAGCAACCGAGACACAGCCGAGGCCAGCAGCTTGCCCTTGAACCTATGCGGTTCCAGGTAGGCGCCTACGCCTAGCCGCTGCAGCCTCAGAGAGTTGTCGGGCTGATCAAAGCCCATGGGCATCGTCAGCTGCGGGATTCCGGCGGCGAGTCCCTGGGCGCAGGTGCCGATTCCGCCGTGATGGACGATCGCGGCACAGTCGGGGAGCAGGCGGGCGAGGGGAACCCACGGGACATGGCGGACGGTGTCGGGTAGGTCTACGGGTAGCTGCTCAGGATAGCGGGTGAGGAACAACGCCCGTCGTCCCAGAACGGTCGTCGCGTCGAGCGCAGCTTCGAAGAACGCCGGCGCCTGACGGTTGGCCGATCCCGGCGTGAAAACGATGGGCGGGTCACCAGCCGCAAGGAACCCGTCGAGCTCCGGGTCGGGAGCCCCGTCATCATCATCGTATAGCGGGAACGCCGTGAGCCGCATGCTTTTCGGCCAGTCGGGCTGCGGCGGCCCGAACCACTCGGGAAACAGCCCGATCGTCGCGTTGGGCGAGTGGATCCAGGATTCGAAGACGCGGCTAACCGGCGGGAGGCCGAGGTCGGAGCGCAACGCGTTGAGCGGTCCCGCGACGTAGGGATCGATGTACCACCTGTCGATCGCCCAGAAAAGCGCGCGCTTGAACCAGCCGGGTGCGCCCGAGATATCTCGCACGGGGGGCAGGGCAGGGGCGAGGTGAGTCGAGCGAATCGTGCCTGGAGCCAGATGGATCGTGGCCGCCGGCGCGCCGTACTTCTCCTCCAGCAGCCGAACGGGGAGGGCCAGGGTGTGGCCGACCAGAGTCGTTTCGCCGGGCCGATATGCCTCGTGAAGGGCGGCGTATGTCGTTGACAGCATGTTACTTACGGCCCCGAGCACGACCTGGAGGCCCCGTTTCGGGTGCCAGAGGCCGGGATCCTGGGCGAGGAGCTCGAAGGCCTCCTCCGTCCAGGTGGGCAGGAAATCGAGGCCGGCGCGCTGGGCGGGGGCGCGGAACGGTTCGCCGGCGGCCAGCGTGACGTCGTGGCCCCGGGTGCGGAGCTCCCGCCCGATGCCCAGGAAAGGGTGGACATCGCCTGTGGAGCCGACGGGGACCAGGATATAGCGCATGGGTCAGGGTAATGGCTGACCGTCTGGATCGAAAGCGGGCCAGACACCTATTATTCTGCCCCCAACCGCTGGCCAGAAGCAAAAGGAATCCGTGATGACGATGAGTGAAAAGGCGCGGTATATCCGTTTCAAGCTAGGCAGCGAAGTGTCCTACGGTCGGTTGGAGGGCGAGGTCGTGAAGGTGCTGGAGGGCGACCTGTTCGCTAGCGCGAGGGAAACCGGTCAAAGCGTGGCGTACGACGCGGTGACACTTCTCCCTCCGAGTGAACCGTCCAAGGTCATCGCGGTGGGCCTCAACTACCGCAGCCATCTGCGCGATCGGCCGGAGCCGGAGTACCCGGGGCTGTTCGCGAAATTTCCTTCGAGCTTGATCGGTCACGGCCAGCCGATAGTGATCCCTGCCGATGCGAAGGAGGTACACTACGAGGGCGAGCTCGTCGTCGTCATCGGAAAAGAGACACGCAACGTGTCGATTGGTCAGGCGCACGAACACGTCTTTGGCGTGACGGCCGGCAACGATGTGAGCGAGCGGAATTGGCAGCGTAACGATCTGCAATGGGTGAGGGCGAAGGGGTCGGACACCTTTGGTCCCGTCGGCCCGGCGATCGTCACGGGAGTGGACTACAGCAACCTGGCACTCGAGACGAGACTGAACGGAGAGGTGCGCCAGTCGACGCGGACGCAGGACCTGATCTTCGGTGTCGATACCCTGGTCAGCTTTATCAGCCGTTACTTAACGCTGAAGCCTGGAGACCTGATCTTCACGGGTACGCCGGGCTCCACACAGGCGATGCGCCCAGGCGATGAGGTGGAGGTCGAGCTGGAGAAAGTGGGTATTCTGCGAAACTCTATCGTCGCCACCGAGCGGTGACACAAACGCACCGGGCGGGGGGAGATCACCCGGGCGTTAGAAGTTGGCTATCAATCGTCGGATTCGATCGCGGCGACCTCGGCCATCCTGTCCACTAGGCCATACATCGCCGT
Organism: Gemmatimonadota bacterium; assembly: GCA_039586795.1. Classification (GTDB taxonomy): domain Bacteria; phylum Gemmatimonadota; class Gemmatimonadetes; order Palauibacterales; family KS3-K002; genus Kutchimonas. Next base: position 40,006 of record JBDHJS010000034.1, on the reverse strand, counting down.
CTTCGTCTGTTCGACTCCGGCTTCATCGCCCTGAACGGCCTGGCTGTTGAGTTGCCGAACCATGTCGATGAAGCGATCCGCTTCGCGGCGCAGCTGAAGAAAAGAGCGGCGCTCCGGCAGCAGCCTGCCGGCGAGCCCCCAGACACCGATCTGATTGATGATGATGCCGGCGATGACCAGGCCGAGCTGCATCCGGCTCTCAACAATCTCGAGTGCCACGAGCAATATGATGACGACGCCGCCCAGCGCGAGTGTGTTGGCGACAGCGGCGCGGCTTAGCTTGATCATCTTTAATCCCTCGTCAGCTTCTTCTCGAGATTCTCCAACATGTCCCGGGTCATCATCTCGAGGTCGTATTCCGGCTCCCAACCCCACTCGTTCCTTGCCGCGCTGTCGTCCAGCGAGTTCGGCCACGAGTCGGCGATCGCCTGTCTGACCGGATCGACCTCGTAGGAGATCGTGAAGTCCGGGATATGCTTGCGTATCTCTTCCGCCAGCTGTTCCGGCGTGAAGTTTACGGACGTGACGTTGAAGGCGTTGCGGTGAACCAGGCGGTCCGGGTCGGCTTCCATCAGGTCGATAGATGCCTTCACGGCGTCGGGCATATACATCATGTCGAGGCAAGCGTCGGGCGCCAGGAAGCAGGTGTAGCGCTTGTGACGGATCGCCTCGTAGAAGATCTCGACAGCGTAGTCGGTGGTGCCGCCGCCGGCTGGCGCGACGTAAGAGATGAGTCCGGGATAGCGAAGACCGCGGGTATCGATTCCGAAGCGCTTGAAGTAGTAGTCGCAGAGCAGCTCGCCGGCCACCTTCGTCACGCCGTACATGGTGTTGGGTCGCTGGAGCGTGTCCTGGGGCGTGTTGTCAGGCGGCGTTGTTGGGCCGAAGGCGCCGATCGAGCTGGGGAAGAAGACGGAACAGCTGTTCTCTCGCGCGACTTCCAGCGTCCGGTAGAGGCCGCCCATGTTGACGTCCCAGGCCACCTGCGGCTTCTCCTCGGCCACGGCCGAAAGAAGCGAGGCCATGTGATAGACCGTTCCGATGTCGTATTTGTGGACGACCTCGTCGATCATTCGCCGGACGGTACAGTCGATGTATTCGAAAGGTTCGTCTGGTTTGGGCGGGTCGGCGGGCATGCGGATGTCCGATGCGACGACGTTGTCATTGCCGAGCTTCGCGCGCAGCGCTGGAACCAGCTCGGCACCGATCTGGCCTAGTGCACCTGTGACGAGGATTCTCCTCATTCGTCATCCTCTGTGTTTTGCGGAGTTGAAGGCATGAACGCGGTGGCGTCCGGACTCAACGTCCGACTTCTGAGTTGCTAAGTCAATAAGCCGCGCTGTTTCGCCGCGTACTCCAGCTCTTCGCGGAACTTGGGGTCCGCGATGCCGATCAACGCCTCGGCTCGCTCGCGGAGGTTCATGCACGACTCCGGCGCCTTCCTTCAGGAACGGCACCACGCGGGACATCTCGCCGCCCTTGGCTGTGGCGGGGAGCGCGATGACGGGCTTGCCACCCTTGGACCGCGCCGCGCCGCGGATGAAATCGACCTGCCCCCCGAAGCCCGAGTAGATGTACGGACCTATCGAGTCGGAGCAGACTTGTCCGGTCAGATCCACCTCGATCGCCGAGTTGACGGCCACCATGTTGTCGTTCTGGCCGACGATGAACGGATCGTTGACGTAGTCGACCGGGTGGGCCTCGATGAACGGGTTGTTGTCGAGGTAGTCGTAGAGCTCCCCGCTTCCCAGGGCGAACGTGATCACGACCTTTCCGGGATGCAGGTTCTTCCGTGTGCCGGTGACGACCCCGCGCTGGATGGCGCGCATCGCGCCGTCGGAGATCATCTCGGTGTGGATACCGAGCTCTAGATTGCCCTCCATCGACTCCCAGACCGAGTCCGGAATCCCGCCAATCCCCATCTGGATCGTCGCCCCCGGCTCGATGAGCGGGATGACGTTGGCGGCTATCGACTTCTCGATGTCGGTGGCCGGCCGGGGCTGCAGTTCGGGTAGCGGTTCGGTGGCCTCGACGATGGCGTCCACACGATTGACGTGCATGAAGGAGTCGCCCAGCACGCGGGGCATCTTGTCATTGACCTGGGCGATCACCGTCTTCGCCATCTGGCAGGCGGCGGCGGAAGCCAGCGTCTCGACGCCCATGCTGATGAACCCATGTTCGTCCGGCGGTGAGCACTGGATCATCGCGACGTCGACGGGCACGATGCGCTCGCGGAAGAACCGCGGGATCATATAGAGGAAGATGGGGACGTAGTCGCCACGCCCCTCGTTCACGGCCTTGCGGTCCGCCGGTCCGACGAACAGCGAGTTATGCCTGAAGTGACCCTCCATCTCCGGGGCGGACAGCGGGTCTTTGCCGACCAGCAACACGTGGTTGACCTGGACGTCTGTCAGCTCGTCCTTGCGGTCGGCGAGCGCCTGGACGAGGGTCTGCGGTATGGCGGCGTTACCGGCGTAGTAGACGCGGTCGCCGCTGTCGATAACGGAGACGGCTTCGGCCGGACTCCTCAGCTTGGATTTATAGTCATCGAGCCAGTTCATCTATCGTCACTTTCCCTCAACGAGTGTCTCTAGCGATACAGTGGGTATGTTGAGGATTCCCCCAACCTTCTCGTTCACCATCTGGCCCTGGTACAGGTAGACGCCGGCCCTCAAGCCCGGGTCGTCTTGAAGCGCGCCGGCCACGCCATTGCGCATGATCTCTTTGAGAATCGGCAGGACGGCGTTGGCGAGCGCCCGCGAGGCCGTCCGCGGGACATTCGCCGTCATGTTGGGCACGCAATAGTGCACCACGTCGTGCATGACATACGTCGGCCCATCCAGCGTCGTGGGGCGGCTGGTCTCCACGCAGCCGCCCTGGTCGATGGATACGTCGACTATCACGCTGCCCGGCTTCATCGCTTTCACCATCTCCTCGGTTACGAGGATAGGCGCGTGGGCGCCGGGAATCAGGATCGAGCCGATGATCACGTCGGCGATCGAGGTGAGACGCTCCAGTTGCGCCATGCCGGCGACGACCGTCACCACCTGCCCGGAGAACTCACGGCTCAACGATCTCAGCTTGCGAAGGTCCTCGTCGACGATGATCACGTGGACGCCGGACGCGACGGCGCGCCGGGCGGCGCTGCAGCCGACGGAGCCAGCCCCGAGGATGAGTACGGTCGGCGGCGCGACACCGGCTACGCTTCCCAGTAACGTTCCTCTGCCGCCCTTGGACGTTTGCATGTAGTGGGAGGCCAGGTGCATAGCCATCTGCCCGGCCATCTCGCTCATCGGCGCGAGGACCGGGTGATCGCCGTGAATGTCCTCGATGATCTCGTACCCGATGATCGTCGTTTCGAGCTCCATCAATCGCTCGACGTTTTCGTGCGGACAAACGGCCAGGTGGTGGAAGGCGCAAATCGTTGAGCCCGGCTTCAGCAGGTCCAGCTCTTCGGAAGAAAGGAGGCCGACCCGGCAGACGATATCGGCTCGCTTATAGGCTTCCTCGGTGCTGTATACGATCTGAGCTCCGGCCGCCTCGTATTCCTGGTCCGAGAACTTCGCCGCCGCGCCAGCTTCATTCTCGACGACTACGGTATGCCCGTAGTGCGTCAACCGAGAGACGGCGTATGGCGAAAGCCCTACTCTGTTCTCGTATCGGTGGGTTTCGCGTGGTACTCCGATGAACATCGGTACGTCCTCCAATGAGTCTATCCGGGACTGTAAAGAGAAAGATGCGAGGCGAGCGATGGGAAGATGGGCCCGCCGGGTAGACTACGGGGTCCTGGCCAAAGGACCGGTTCTAACTGATCGCCTCTCTGTACGCCTTTTCGCCCCAGGCGAAGGCTTCTTCGTTGAGTTCCAGTAACGCGCATCGATCCTGTAAAGCCTGGCGCAGAGTGGCCAGGAAGCTCTCTTTCGGAAACAGGTTGGTGGCCGCCTGCATCGCGCCCAGCGCCACCACGTTCTTCACCATCACCTTCCCGAGGTCAGTGGCGATCCGGGCACATGGGATGCCGACCATGGTGATCTCGGGGCTTAGCGTGGGTGGACTCGGGATGATCGAGCTGTCGTAGATGACGATTCCGCCCGGCTGCACTTCTGGACCGAACTTCTCCAGGCTGGGCGGGTTGAACGCCACCAGGATGTGGGGCCGCGCCGAAGCCGGCGACAGTACCTCATCGGTAGCAACATGCACGTCAGCGTAGGACGTGCCGCCACGGGATTCGGGTCCGTAGCTCGGAATATGGGTCGAGTCCCAACCTTCGTTGATCGCGGTGCGCGTCGTGAGCATCGCGATCGTCTGTGCGCCATCGCCGCCGGTGCCGGCGAACTTGATCGAGACGTCGTTCTCGTGAAGGTGAGTCGGGAAACCGGAGGCGTAGCGCTCGGGACGAGCGGTACTGCCACCGATGACGCTGACGACGTCGTCGACGCCGAACTGCGGTTCGCCGAGGTCGAACCAGGGCTCGATCTCCGCCGTGACGTCTTTCTTGACGCCGAGGGGGAACACCGGGACCATCTCCTCTTTGACCCACTCCTCCGCCTCGGACGGCGTGATCTTCAGATGCGTCGGGCACTCGGAAAGCACTTCGACGAACGACAGCCCCTTGTTGTCCACCTGAAGCTTCAGCGCCTTCTTGATCGCCTTCTTGGTACGGTTGCGCTGCTTGTTGTCGTAGAGCGCGGTGCGCTCGACGTAGACGGGCGCGTCCATCTGGCTGACGGTCTCGGCCATCTTGAGCGGCTCGCCGGTCAGTCGCGTGCGGCCGGTGGGCGTGGTCGTGGTCTTCTGGCCCGGCAGCGTGGTCGGCGCCATCTGTCCGCCGGTCATGCCGTAGATCGCGTTGTTGACGAACACGAAGGTCATGGGCAGCCCGAGCTGGCAGGCCTGCATGATCTCGGCGAGACCAATGGAGGCGAGGTCGCCGTCGCCCTGGTAGGCGACGACCACCGAGTTCGGGTTGGCCACCTTGTGGCCGACGGCGACGGCGGGAGCGCGGCCGTGAGCCGCCTGCGTGTTGCCGACGTCGAGGTAGTAGTAGAGGAACACGGAACAGCCAACCGGCGATACGGCGATCGTCCGGTCCTGCACGCCCAGCTCTTCAATCGCATCAGCCAGGAACTTGTGGATGAGGCCGTGGCCGCAGCCGGGGCAGTAGTGGGTGCAATGACCCTTGAGCCCTCCGCCGTGGGAGTGTCGTTCGAACCTTTCGTAGAAAACGCTCATGCGGCACCCCCAACGGTCGCGGTGACGGCATCCACGATCTCGGCCTGCAGCGGGAGAATTCCGCCGTAGCGTTGTACTCTCTCAATCGGCGGCAGCGATTGGACACCAGCGTGGCTGAGTGCCAATCGTACCTCATCTTCCAGTTGTCCGGCGCTGGCTTCGACAATGATCAGCCCTTTGGCTCGCTCGACTACCGGAAGCAGCGCATCGATGGGGAAGGGCCAGAGCGAGACCGGCCGGAAGAGGCCGACGGGCACGCCTTGATCACGCAGTTGCTGTACGGCGCCCTTCGCCATGCGCGCCGGCGTATTGCAGGCGATGATCACCCAGTCGGCATCATCACAGTAGAAGAGGTCGGCACGCTGTTCGTTTGCGGCTATGCGATCGTACTTCTCGTTCAGGTGGATGTTGTGCTTCTCAAGGTCCGGCTCGTTGAGAATGATCGAGCAAATCAGATTGCCGCGGTGCATCTCGTCGCCGTAGACCGCCCATTCGGGCAGGCCGGGTTTGACCATGTAGGAGGGCAGTTCGACGCGCCCGGTCATCTGGCCGAGGTAGCCATCGCTGACCATAATCACCGGGTTGCGGTATTTGAAGGTCAGGTCGAAGGCATCCATGGTGAGGTCGAGCATCTCCTGCGGCGTCGAAGGCGCCAGCACGAGCGCGTGCGTGTTGCCGTGGCCGAGGCCGCGGCAGACGAGTTTGATGTCGGCCTGTTCCGGTCCGATGTTGCCGAGCCCGGGACCGCCGCGCATGACGTTGAAGAAGACGCCCGGCACCTCGGACCCGACCATGTAGGAGATACCCTCCAACATCAGGCTGAATCCCGGTGAGGAGGTGAAAGTCATGGATCGCATCCCCGCACCGCCGCACCCGTACATCATGTTTACCGCGGCGACTTCGCTGACCGCTTGCAGGAATACTCCGTCCACTTGGGGAAGCAGCCGAGCCAGCAGCTCGGCGCCCTCGGTGGACGGGGTAATGGGGTAGCCGAAGAAATGGCGGCAGCCGGAGAGCAGTGCGCCGACGGCCGAGGCGTGGTTGCCCTTCAGGATCAGCGGTTCGAGTTGCGGTAACGGAATACGTTCATCGTCGATGGCGGTCGGCGTTGGAGCCGTCGTCACCCGCTCACCGAACATGGAAGCTGGATCGAGCAGCTCGAAATCCACCTGTTCGGGAGCCGGCATGAGCCCGTAGGGCTCGGGACAAGCGCTTAAGCACAGTCCACAGCCGTTGCAGACGTCGAGGTTCAGAACCACCGGCGTGAAGCCCGTCGCCGGGTTGATCTCCGTCCCCATGGCGATACAGCCTTTTGGGCATGCCGAGATACAGCGCCCACAGGCTTTGCAGAACTCCGGGAAGAGATACGGCTTTGGTCTGTCCTTTGTCTTCGTGTTTGCCATAGTGCCTGCCCTAGTCGGTGACCGGTGATCGGTAGCCAGTAATCGGTAGGCGGGGAAGACCCCACCTACCGATCACCGACGACTGGCTACTGATTAATGTTTGCTGATTTACGGCCAGATGCCACGCTCGAGCGTCACCTCTGCCACACGGCTGATCGCCAGCACGTAGGCGGCGGTTCGCAGGTCGATCTCGACCAGTTTGTCGCCGTCGAGGCCGCGCTGCTTGCGGGCGGCGTCCAGCTCGGCCAACGAGGCGTTGATCCGCTTCTGCGTCTCAACAACCGCCTCGGTTGACTTGAGCATCTTCGCCTTCATCTTGCCGTTGACTTCGTCTTCTTCCCACTGCTCGTTCTCGTTGTTCTGCACCCACTCGAAGTAGCTGATCGTCACCCCACCGGCGTTGGCCAGGATGTCGGGCAGCACGGGGATGCCACGATCGAACAGGATCTTGTCGGCTGCCGGTGTCGTCGGACCGTTGGCGGCCTCGGCGATCACCTTGGTGTTGATTTCCGCCGCGTTGTCGCCACGGATCACGTTCTCCAGTGCGGCCGGAATCAGGACGTCGCACTCGATGGTCAGCAGCTCGTCGTTGCTCACTTCCTTTGTACCCGGGAAGCCGAGGACCGAGCCCGTCTTCTTCTTGTGCTCGATCACGGCGTCGGGATCGAGGCCCTCGGGGTTCACAATGCCGCCTCGGGAGTCGCTGACCGCGATGATCTTGGCGCCCTGCTCGTGATACAGGTGCGCGGCGATCGCGCCGGCGTTGCCGTATCCCTGGACTACCACGGTGGCGCCCTTCAACGAGGTGAGCCCCGGAACTACGCCGAGCTCAATCGCCTTCTCGGTGCAGAACAGGCAGCCACGAGATGTCGCCTCGTTACGACCCAACGATCCGCCCATGTTGACGGGCTTGCCGGTCACGACACCCAGGTTGTTCTTACCTTTGTGCATCATGTCGTAGGTGTCGTAGATCCACGCCATCGTCTGCGGGTTCGTATTCACGTCGGGTGCCGGAATATCCGTGTACGGGCCGATCGAGTCGCCTAGCTCGGAGATGAAGCGGCGTGTGATCTTGCGGACGTCGTCCTGTGCGAGCTCCTTCGGGTTGCAGATGATCCCGCCCTTGGCTCCGCCGAAGGGCACATCGAGGACCGCGCACTTCCACGTCATCCAGGAGGCCAGCGCCCGTACCTCGTCCGCCGAGACGTCTGGATGGTAGCGGATACCGCCTTTGCCCGGACCACGCACCTTGTTGTGCAGGCAACGGTATCCGACGAAGTTCCGCACTTCGCCTTCCTCGGTCTCGATGGGGAACTCCACCGTGATCATTCGGTTCGGCGCCTTCAGGAAACCCACCAGACCCGCTTTCAGGTCCGGGATGTAGCGTGCCGCGGTGTCGAATTGCTGTTGAGCGATGTGGAACGGATTCAGGTCCTCACCGCCCTGCTTCTTCTGACTCTCGTTGCTCATGTCTTATTTCCCTCATCTCCGGTCGATGACGCTGATCGTATGGGAAAAACGACTGACTTAAACACGTTGAGCATCTTCCAGGCCTTGAAGCCAGGACTGTCTAACTTGTTTTATTATAGTGAGTTACGTTCGTTGGCGCTACGCCTACAGAGGGCCGCCTCGGGACAGAAAGTCACAAGCGGGGGCTTTACCGGGACAACCGCGCTTTCGCTGGTTTCCCGCACCATTGCTGGCTTTTCAGCCCATAGGGCGTTTCGAGGAGCGCGGCGTTCCCAGACAGGCTCCCCAAGACGGGGGGTGCCGCCCTTTGCTTGGAAGCGTTTGGGGCCGTAAATTTGTGACAGTTCACAGTGAGAACCGGCGCGGTGTGAATGGCCAGCGAGCTGACGCGGGCCCAGGGGAGGATTAGCCCCTGCGCCGCTCTGAGGCTGCCAATGTAGTGCAGCTCACATGGAGTGTCGTCGTTGAGAACCGGGTTGGCGCCGCCAGGCTGCGTGAGCGCCGGGAGACCACCCGGGTCAAACGGTTCGAAGCCCAGCCTGTCGGGCAGACGCAAAGCGAGGCGCCGGATGGGCGCCCGTTGGAGAACCCCGAACAGGATGGCTGATAACCGAAGAGGGCAGGCTCATGTTCTATCGCGCTACACCAGAGAGGAGGAGCGCTATCGATCGGACGGTAGCCCGCAAGTATCGGGCGTATTCTCGGAAGGACATCGACGGACTTCCACAGCTTCAGGGGTTGTCGCAGGGGGATCGGGACGCGATGAAGGCGGTGTCTGCCGTGCTGCCTTTCCGGGTGAACAACTACGTAGTTGAAGAACTCATCGACTGGTCGAACATCCCCGCCGATCCGATCTACCAGCTCACATTCCCGCAGCCCGAGATGTTGGGCCTGCGTGATTTTTCACGCATGTTCCGGCTGATTCGGCGCGGCGCGTCCGAGAAGGAGATTCGGGCGGCGGCGCGGGACATTCAGTCGAGGCTGAACCCGCACCCGGCGGGCCAGATGGATCTGAATGTGCCGACCGTGAAGGACGAGCCGCTACCGGGGGTTCAGCACAAGTATCGGGAAACGGTGCTGCTGTTTCCGGCGCCGGGCCAGACGTGTCACGCCTATTGCAGCTATTGCTTCCGCTGGGCGCAGTTCGTGGGGATCGAGGAGTTGAAGTTTGCGGGTCGCGAATCCGCCGGCTGGGTGGCCTACCTGAAAAACCACCCGGAAGTCAGGAGCGTGCTGTTGACGGGGGGCGACCCGATGGTGATGAAGTCGACGGTCTTGCGGCGCTACATCGAACCGCTGCTGGACCCGGCTCTGTCACACATCGAGAGCATCCGCATAGGCAGCAAGTCGACGGCATACTGGCCGCAACGGTTCGTCACGGACGATGACGCGGACGATGTTCTGCAGCTGTTCCAGGATGTGAGGAAAGCCGGCCGGCACGTGGCGTTCATGGCGCACTACAGTCATCCGAGGGAGTTGGAGACGCCGATCGCCGAGGCGGCGATTCGCCGGATCCAGGATGCGGGAGCCGTGATTCGTTGCCAGGCCCCCTTGATTCGGCACGTCAATGACTCGGTTGGGGTGTGGGTCCAGCTGTGGAGAAGCCAGGAGCGGTTGGGTGCCGTCCCGTACTACATGTTCGTCGAGCGAGACACCGGCCCGAAGCGGTACTTCGAGGTTCCGTTGACGCAAGCATTGGAGATCTTCAACGGAGCGTACCGCCGGCAATCAGGACTGGGACGCTCGGTTCGTGGGCCAACGATGTCGTCGCTGCCGGGTAAGGTGCTGGTCGAAGGCGTGGCGCCGGTGCACGGGGAGCGGGTGTTTGTGTTGAGGTTCTTGCAGGCCCGTATCCCGGAATGGGTGGGGAAGCCGTTCTTCGCCCGTTTCGACCCTGAGGCCACGTGGCTGGACGACCTGGAGCCGGCGTTTGGTGAGCGGCATTTCTTCTTCGAGAGACAGGCGCCACGACAGCCGATTTGGGCGCGGCACGGCGGCGGGTCGTTGGCCGGACTGGACGCCTGACACACACCTCAAGGAGAATTCCGTAGCTCTTGCAGACTCCTCAACGTTTGGTGGTGGGTGCGTGTTGAATAGACGTTGAGGAGTTTTGCCTAGGCCTACGGGCTTTCCCGCCCGATACAATCCGACTATAACATGACGCGTGAGAGTCTAGAGCGGGGTCCAGCCCCGCGTCTTTATGGGTGCTATGACCCTCGGGAAGCCGAACGCTGAGCGCATACGTCAAACCAGAAAGACCTGATATCGACCTGGCATCGGTGTTCGTATTGATCGGCACCATGCTGGTGGACATGATTGGGTTCGGCATCGTTTTGCCGCTCCTCCCGTTCTACGCCGTCGAGTTCGGAGCAGGGGATTGGATGGTGGGCCCGCTGATCGCTTCCTTTTCGTTTGCCCAGCTGCTCTCCACGCCGTTTTGGGGCAAGATCTCGGATCACTACGGTCGTCGGCCGCTCATCCTCGCCGGGCTGGCGTTCTCAGCCGTCTCGTACGTCCTGTTCGGGCTGGCTACGACGGTCGCCGTGCTGTTCATCTCGCGGATCGTGCAGGGCGCGTCGGGTGGAACCATCGCCGTCGCACAGGCCTACGTGGCGGATACGACGGCGCCAGAGAAACGCGCTCAAGTCTTGGGCTGGCTGTCCGCGGCTACAGGGGCGGCGTTCATGGTGGGCCCGGCGATCGGCTCGTGGGCCTTTCAATGGGGCGGTCACCGGGCGCCGGGCTTCGTGGCGGCCGGGCTCTGCCTGGTCAACCTGGTTCTGGCGCTGCGGTTTCTGCCCGAACCGAAGGTGCAACGGGCCGCGAACGCCGCGGCGAGTCTCTCGGTACCGCCGCTCAGTGAGGTCATGAGGACGGCGATGCGGGAGCCGATCAATATCATGATCGCGATCTACTTCCTGGGGATAGGCGCTTTTACTTCGATCACGGCCATCTTCCCTTTGTTTCTCAATCAGCGGTTCGGGATCGATGAGACGAACGTCGGCTACGTGTTTGTATACGTGGGCATGGTCTCGATGCTGGTGCGGGGGATCACGGTGGGTCCGCTGGTGCGGCGGCTGGGCGAGACGGGGGTGGCCCGAATCGGTGGCGTGAGTTTAGGCGTCGGCCTGGTCATCGCTGCGTTCACCGACGACTGGGTCTCGTTGGCGTTTGCACTAACCTTCATCGCCGGCGGTACTGGAACGCTTTTCCCGCCGTTAGCGGCACTGATCTCACGATCAACGGCGCCGGAAGTTCAGGGCAGCACGCTGGGGATCAACCAGTTCTTTGGGGGCGTGGCGCGGGTGGTTGGGCCTTTGTGGGGGGCGGCGGCCTTCGACTTCTCGGGCGCCTCGGCGCCGTTCTTTACCGCCTCGGCCGGCGTTGCTCTGGCCTTTCTTCTGACGCTGAAGCTCCGACAGCCTGCTCCCACGATGATGGAGGCCGCGGGCGCAGCGGCTCCTAGCGGACCCGACTGAGCCACGCGGCCCATCATGTAGTCTGTGCGGCTAGAGCACGCTACGCCGCACTCTGAAGTCCACGTTTTCCTTGATCCACTGCCAGAGCAGATCCTGCTCCTCGACCGGCAGACCCAGAGTGACCTGGGAGCGCCAGCCGACCATCACCTCGTCATCCACCGTCCACATGCGCACGCGCTTGCGTGGGATGTCCTGCTCCCAGCGCACGGCGACCTCTGGATTGGGATAGATCAGCCTCACGGTCACGTTCCTCGAGAGGTACTCGAGAGGCTCGAGGTTGATGGTTCGGTAGCGGTCGTCAGCGTCAGCGCGTGATGTGACGTCGGGCACGCCGTCGCTGACCACGAGTATCGTGATCGGCTTCAGCGTCAAGTTCTGTCGCTGTACGAAATCCGCGACGCGGTCGAAGAAGACATTGAAGTCGGTGAACGCGTCGTCGGGCTCGAACCAGCTGTGGAGATCCGCGTCGATCTCATCCACCGTCTTGCCCGCGAAGTCGTGGACCGGATGGAACGACTTGGTCTGGCCGGGCCGCTCTCCACCGATCGAACCAACGAACAGAACCGCCGGCTCCTCGAGGTCGCCCATGTTCTCGAGGTGGCCGTAGATGTAGTGAGCGGTGAAACGCAGCGCGTCGTTGTAGTTCCCGGTGTTCTGGAACGAGCCACTCACATCGATGCCGACGAAGAGAACCATCCGCGGCTCCTGGTTCGCACCTTCCGGCACGCAGGCGCTGGCGAGCAGCAGGAGCATGGCTGCCGCTGGAACCGCGAATCGCCGGGCACGCAGTCTATTACGAACATTCATGGCTATCACCCGCGTTCGGTTAACGGTTGCCGTGCTCGGCCTGAGTCGCAAACGGCCGTCGGACTTTGAGTATCTGCGCTAGCGAGTCCTGGATCATCACTTCATCCAGCCTCGTGAACGGCAGCTTGAACGCCGTCTGTGAGGTGATGACGGTCGTCGCGCAGTTGATGGCGCAGGCCAGAATCTGGAGGACGGGAAGCGAGAGAAGCTCGAGGAGCTCACGAGAGCTCTCGCGGAACCATTCGCGCTCCGCCTTGAGGGCGTTGATCGGCCCGCGCCACCAATCCGGTTCCGGCGCCTGCGGTCGTGGCTCAATGCCCGAGCTTTCCACGCCGATCGTCTGTCGTGCTACGACTGCGAGCAGGGCGGGCGTGCCATAACGCGCGAAGAAGAACCAGGTCATCGCCCGAATGCCGATCCATCCGATCGAGGCGAAGGCGAGCGTGGACACGAATCCGAGACGTACGCCGGTCTGCGAGGCAATCCAGGGCGTGAGCGCATCGATGAGCTCGCGGTACAGGAAGATGACCTCGAAGAACATCACCGAGAACTCGACGATCACGAGCTGCACCAGCGCCTTGTAGTCCTTGTCCCGCATGGCGTCAGACAGCGCCTGCACCATCGCGTAACTGCCGGTGATCACCGCGAACAGGAAGAAGAACAGAATCGGCGCGATGACGTTCCTGGCCTCGACGCCGGATAGGTCGTAGAAGACCTCCGAGACGAGGGGCAGCAACGCGTACGTAAAGATCAGCGACTCGAGGGCACACCACGCAATCGTCAGCACGAAGGCGAACCACGGGACGCCAGGTTTGAAGTACTTGCGGCCCAGCCAATCCATGAAGGCGAACGGCGTGAGGAACACGTAGCGGATCGCCTTGAAAGACAGAGAGAGCGTCAGCTTCACCAGCCCCCAGAGCCAGCCGACGAGCATCCAGGCGAAGCGAACGAAGCCCACCCAGAACAGCCAGATGCTGCGTCCGACTTCCCACCACAGCATCACTAGCGCCGTCATGAACTCCCGGCGGTGTGAGCGGAAGGGCAGGGTGTACATCGCCACCATCGTGGACCAGATCCCAACGACCACCAGCAGGGCTGGGAGCAGGAGAAGGATGCGGCTCATCAGCGTGCCGCTCCCCGAACCCAGATTCCACACGTAGGAGACCAGCGCCGCCTGCGCATCGGGAATCCAGTTGACGAGAAACGTCGCGATCATGGCGACCATCTGCCACTCTTCGGGTAGCGTGGCGATAACAGCATCAAACATGGTTCACCGTCCTAGTATGTGACGTAATACAACCGGTAAGCCCTTTAGGGGCGCGGTTTCGGACAGCAACGGGGAAATACTCAGAAAGGGGGGAGACCTCCCCCCGGACAGGAAAGTGACCCTCATGATATTGGGAACCGCTTGGGGTGTCAAGCAGAAGTTGTGGGATTGGCACCACATTTCGAGGCGCAAGCCTATGCGGCTTGGGAACTTGGCCGATTCGGCGTCTGTTGGGGAACAGGGGGTTGTCGCTGGCGTCTGAGAGCGGCACCTTTTTCAATCCGTCTAGACGATCTCGACCCGGAGGAAGCGCATGCTCGCAGGGATTCTGATCGCCGTAATCATCCTGTTTCTTGTCGCCTACCGGGTTTACGGGGGGTGGATGGGCCGGGTGTTCGGTCTGGACGACCGCCACCTGGTGCCGGCGGAGGGCCAATACGACGGGGTGGACTACGTACCGACCCGGACGCCGGTGCTGTTGGGCCATCACTTCTCGTCGATCGCCGGGGCGGGGCCGATCGTGGGTCCGATCCTGGCGGGGTTGTTCTTCGGCTGGATCCCGGCGCTGATCTGGATCGTCGCGGGCTCGGTTTTCGTGGGCGGTGTGCACGACTTTGGCTCGACGGTCGCATCGGTTCGGCACAAAGCCCGATCGGTGGCCGAGTTGGCCCGCAAGTACATCACGCCCCGGGCCTACAAGTTGTTCCTCGCGTTCATCTGGCTGGCTCTGATCTACGTCATCGTCGTTTTCATGGATCTGACGGCGGCGACATTCGTCAACGCGGAGATGAACGGCAGTGGCGTCGCGATCTCGGCCATCATCTTCGTGGCGCTCGCCCTGGCGATGGGATACATGACGTACCGCCGGGGTCTGGGCATAAAGGCCGCGACGTTCGTCTTTCTGCCGCTTCTCCTGCTGGCGATCTGGATCGGCGACTTGACCGCCGTGGAGGGCGGGTTGTTGCCGGGGATCGCTGGCGCCGAGAAGAACTCGTGGAACGTCGTCCTTCTATTCTATTGCCTGATCGCGGCGATCACGCCGGTGTGGATCCTCTTGCAGCCTCGTGATTACCTGTCGAGCTGGTTGCTCTACCTCTCGGTGCTGGGCGCGGGCTTGGGCCTGCTGATCGGTGGGATTACGGGAGCTGTTGCGGTCTCTCATAAATGGCCGGCGCTGGTGGCGCCGAGCGAAGTGACGGGACTGGGTGTGGCGCACCTTGGGCCGCTGTTCCCTATCCTCTTCATCACCGTGGCGTGCGGTGCGTGCTCTGGTTTCCACTCGATCGTGGCGAGCGGAACGACGTCGAAGCAGGTGCAGTGTGAGACGGACACGAAGCGCGTCGGCTACGGAGCAATGCTCATCGAAGGTGTCGTGGCGGTGATCGCCCTGGCGACGGTGGTCATCCTGCCCTGGGGTGCAAACGCGTTCGGCCAGACACCGATCACGATCTACGCCGGCGGCATTGGAGAGTTTCTATCGACCCTGGGTATCCCCGCCCGGTTTGGGGCGCACTTCGGCCTCCTGGCGCTGTCGACTTTCCTGCTCACGACGCTGGATACGTGCACGCGACTGGGCCGCTACGTGGTTCAGGAGGCCTTCGAGTGGGATAAGAACGACGCCAGGAGCCGCGTGGTAGCGACGGTTCTAACGCTATTACTGCCGGCCTTCATGGTTTTCGTGCAGTACACCGACCCCGTTACGGGTGCAGTACAGCCGGCCTGGCGCGCGGTGTGGCCGGTGTTTGGAGCGACGAATCAGCTGCTGGCAGCGCTTGCGCTGTTGGCAGTAACGGTGTGGCTCAAGCGGACCGGGCGTACCTGGCTGTTCGCTGGCCTGCCGATGGCCTTCATGCTGGCGATGACGATGAGCGCCCTGGTCATGCTAACCCTTCAAGAGGGTCCGATGATCATTCGCGGCATCTCGATCGCGCTGTTTGCACTGGGTCTGATGCTGTCGATCGAGGCGGCGCGGGCGTTTTGGCTGGAAGAAGTGGGACCGGAGCCAGTGACGCTCAAGCAAGCGATGGCAGGGGAACATTGAGCACTGAGCACTGAGCATGGGACATTGAGAGATTTGCGAGGGCGTTGCTTTTCGGCAGCGCCCTTTCTTGTTGCCCCACGGCGCCAGATGTTAGAGGTTTAGCCAGTTCACCGTTGGCAGTTACTTCAACGTTCCATGCCTAATGTCCAGTGTTCAGTGTTCACCTGATTTTCTGATCGTTGGTGGCGGCGTAATCGGCCTGCGGATCGCCATTGAGGCCAAGCGACGCCACCCTGACTGCAGCGTGGTCCTTCTCGAGAAGGAAGAGCGCTGCGGCATACACGCAAGCGGGCGCAACAGCGGCGTCCTGCACGCGGGGTTCTACTACGACGCCGATAGCTTCAAGGCTCGTTTCACGCGTGATGGCAACGCGCGACTTCAAGACTACTGCGATGAAGGGGACTTGAGCATCAATCGGTGCGGCAAGCTGGTGGTCGCACGTGATGCAGATGAAGTGCCGGTGTTGGACGAGTTGCTTCAGCGTGGTAAGGTCAACGGAGTTGAGCTGCAGCGGATCACGGCTGCCGAGGCTCGCGAGATAGAACCTCGCGTTCGAACGCACGAGTATGCTCTCTATTCGCCTTCAACGGCTACGGTCGATCCTTCCCAGGTGGTTGGCGCTTTTGTTGACGATGCGAGGCGTATTGGGGTGGAGGTTCGAACTGGTGTAGCGTACTTGGGTCGGAACGGGAGTACGGTCAAGACGAGCGCGGGGAGTATGGAGGCGGGCTACGTCGTCAACGCTGGCGGACTGTACGCCGACCAGCTCGCACGCGCATTCGGATTCTCCGAACGCTATCACATCTTGCCTTTCAAGGGGCTCTATCTGTACGCTGACCCGAGCGCGCCGCCATTGCGTACGAACGTCTACCCGGTCCCGGACCTGGCGATGCCGTTCTTAGGTGTGCATTTCACGGTGAAGGTTGATGGCGCGGTGACGGTTGGGCCTACTGCGGTACCGGCGCTGTGGCGCGAACAGTATAGCGGTCTGCAGGGTTTCAACGCGGGTGAATTCGTACAGATCGCGCGCTTGGAAGGCCGCATGTTCGTGGGCAACCGGGCAAAATTCCGCAGCGTGGCGTTGCGTGAGCTACCCAAGTACTACAAACGGTATCTCGTGAGGCGTGCAGGGTCGCTCGTGGACGGCGTGTGGCCCGGTCAGTTCCGTCGCTGGGGGCCAGCGGGTATTCGTGCCCAGCTCGTAGACATCGAGAACTACAAGTTGGTGACCGATTTCGTGGTCGAGGGCGATGACCGCTCGTTCCACATACTGAATGCGGTATCACCCGCCTTTACGTGTGCGATTCCGTTTGCCGAGTTTGTATTGGATGAGATAGCCCTGCGGACGAGTTAGCCGGCCTTGCTATCCTCGACATCGTTCTCGAGCACGCGTTTCGTGATAGCGGCGAGAGCTGAGGGAGTGAACGGTTTCTGCAGGAAGAATGTACTTCGGTCGGCCATCATTTCGCGGACCGTCTTATTGTCGGTGTAGCCTGACATGTAGATAACGCGCAATTCCGGCCGCAGCCCGATCATCCGTGTGGCCAATTCCGGGCCGCCAATCCTCGGCATGACGACATCGGTGATGAGCAGATCGATGGTTCCGTCGTAGTTCCTTTGAGCTTCGAGTGCCTCGACGCCATCGTGTGCTTCGATCACGGAAAAGCCGTGGGCGCGTAGTACGCGGCCTGCAAGATTGAGAACGGCGGGTTCGTCTTCCACGAGAAGGATGGTCTCGCGGTCGTAGTCGAGTTGGCCGTCGATAACGGGCACGCCGGTGGTTTGCGCATCGCGTTCGGCGACGATAACCGGGAGATAGATGCTGACAGTCGTACCGCTGGCCGGTTCGCTGGAGACCCAGATCTCGCCGCCGCTCTGTTTGATGATCCCGTACACGGTAGGGAGGCCGAGACCGGTCCCCTTGACCTCTTTCTTGGTCGAGAAGAACGGTTCAAAGATCCTTGCCTTTGTCTCCTCATCCATCCCGAGACCGGTGTCA
Organism: Gemmatimonadota bacterium; assembly: GCA_039586795.1. Taxonomy (GTDB): domain Bacteria; phylum Gemmatimonadota; class Gemmatimonadetes; order Palauibacterales; family KS3-K002; genus Kutchimonas. Next base: position 22,308 of record JBDHJS010000034.1, on the reverse strand, counting down.
GTGACGGATAGCACAGCGTAACGCCCGGGCTGCGCGACACCGAGGTGCTTGGCCGAATCGCGAGCTAACTCGACATCGGCGGTCTCGAGCGTGAGTACCCCGCCGTCTGGCATTGCTTCACAGGCGTTCTCAACCAATGCCGAGATGACTTCCTCCATCTGCACGCTGTCTGCTTTGACGCGGCCGATTGTCCCGTCGAGAACCGTTGCCAGTTCGATGTTGCTGCCCACCATCTCCTTGAGTCGAGAGCCGATATCGCCTATGACGCTGTTGAGATCCAGTGGTTTTAGCTGCAGGACCTGTCGCCGACTGAACGCCAGCAGTTGACTTGTCAGAGTCGCGGCACGCTGACCGGCTTCCTTTATCGATGCTACATCGTCACGCGCCTGCTCATCCGCGAGAAAGCGAAGCAGCAGGTCGCTGTGACCGATGATCGTTGTCAGGAGATTGTTGAAGTCGTGCGCGATTCCGCCGGCCAGCCGCCCGATGGCGTCCATCGTCTGAGCCTGACGAACGCGATCCTCCAGCCACTTTTGCTCTGTGAGGTCACGAGCGATTACGGAAATATAGTCTGCTATGTCATCGGTTCGATGTGCGATCATCACCATCGACGTCGGTATCTCGCGACCGTCGGCCGACGCGAAGACGACTTCGCCGGTCCACGAGCCATCGCTGATCGCACTAGGGAGAGCCACGTTGCGAATCAGTTCCGCGTACTCCGGCGGATGATACTCCCAGACCAGTTTCGGGTCCGTACTCTCTTCTAACTCCACGCCCAGCATACGGCATCCGGCTGGGTTCAGATATATGCCGTGTCCATCGATCGAAGCGATGCCTACCAGGTCGGGCGTGCCCTCGAGGATCTCGGCCAGTCGCCGTTGAGTTTCCTCGGCTTCTCTTCGCTTGGTGAGGTCGGCGAACATGCCGAGTACGCCCGCTACGCTCCCGTCCTCATTTCGCAGCGGCGCCGCGCTTACTGAAGTGATTACGGTCGACCCGTCCTTCCGCTTGCGGTGGAGGTCCGAGGCCGTAATCGTCTCGCCTTGTGCAACCAGTCGCATCATTCGCACAAAGTCGTCCCACTCGTGGTCAGGGACGATTGGGAGTGGCTTCCCGGCTACCTCCTGCTGCGACCAGCCGAAGATCGACTCGGCGGCTTGATTCCAGCTCAAGACATTCCCATCGAGATCGTGCGAGATGATGGCCAGCGGCGAACCGCCAACGAGCGCCTGAAGCGTCTCGTTCGTTTCCTTCAGCTGCTCGCGGGCAGCCTTGCGTTCGGTGATATCCTCGAGCGCGCCCTCATAGAACTTCACCCGCCCAAGGGAGTCCTTCACCGTCCGCGCATAGTCGAGGGCCCAGATTAGGGTCCCATCGTAGCAGCGCAGCTGGACTTCATAGCCGCGTATCAGCTCTTCTTCTTCAAGGGCTTTCACCTGGTCGGCACGCATACCGCGGTCGGCGAATATGTCGAAGGCGTTGGCCTTCATGAGGGCTTCGCGGTCTGGGTAGCCCAGCAGCTGAACCGCAGCGGTATTCACGTCGATGATCGTGCCGTCAGGAGAAGTCAGATATAGGCCCAGCGGTAGACCATCGAACAGTCGGCGGTAACGCGACTCGGGACCGCTAATCTCTCCCGTTCCTGGCTTACGTCCGCCAGCGATCAGTGCGCGAAGGCGCTGCAAGAAGGAAATTCGCTTCATCAATCGTCTTCAGGACCGTGGACTATCATCGTGGTGTGCCAAGCTGAACCCGGTTATCATCTTGAATCTCCCATCACGGGTCGGTTTCGTTACCGTGTTTCGGACCGGGAAGCTAGCCGACTCGTCAAGGGAATCCAGTTCTGAAGCCGCATTGGCGGCGGGGGCGAACGGGGGGTACGTTCTTGCTGCCAGACCAAAGATAACGTCAACCGCCGAACGAAACGAGCGGCAACAGGAGGAGGTCTCATGAAGTGCCGGGGTTCGGTCGTATCACTGACATTCCTCATTGCATTGGCGGCACGGCCGGCGGATCTGACGGCTGTACCGATTCTCCGGGCTCAAGATGCGGCGACCGAGGCGCGAGTTCTGACGCCGAAGGACGTAGCGCGGTTGCGATCGGTAGGCCAGGTGGCCATTCGACCCGACGGTTCGGCTGTCGCCTATACGGTATCGGTACCGAGAGAGATGGGCCGTGAGGCTAACGGCGCTGCTTGGACGCGACTGCATGTCGTGTCGTTCGACGGCACCAATGAGCGGACGTTCGTCGGTGGGGAGGTGAATGTGTCGCATCTGCGCTGGAGCCCGGATGGTCAGTTCCTCAGCTACCTGGCGCGACGCGAAGGCGATGATCGCACGTCTATATATGTAATCCCGATCCAGGCGGGTGAGTCCGGGCGGTTGTACCAGCACGAAACCAACATCCTCGCGTTCGACTGGCGGCCCGACGGCGGAGCGATTGCCTTTGTGGCCAGCGAGACGGTACCCGACGACCTGGCCGGACTGAGAAGCCAGGGATTCAACCAGGAGATTTACGAAGAAGACTGGCTTGCGCGTCGCCTGTATGTGTTGGACTTGCCGACGGGAGCGAATGGCCCGGCTGGCACGCCCCGGACGGTCGAGGTGCCGGGCCAGCCCTGGAGCGTGGTTTGGAGCCCAGATGGGGCCCGCTTGTTGACGGATCTATCGCCGACTCCGCTTGTAGACGACCGCTACATGTATCGTCGGCTCCACGTGGTCAATGCTGAGACGGGCGACGTCTTGGCCCGGTTAGAGAATCCGGGGAAGTTGGGCGCTTTCGCGTTTTCACCGGACGGAAGGACGGTCGCGCTTATCTCGGGTATCGACATCAACGATCCCCGCGAGGGGCGGTTAATGGTCGCCTCCTCCGATGGCGGAGAACTACGAGACGTGCTGCCCGACCTGGAAGGACATGTTGACGCCTTTGGCTTCGCATCCAACAACCGGATCGTCTACATGGCCAGCATAGGGGTTGGAAGCAGGATCGCACGAGCACGAACGAACGGTGGCGAGGACGAAGTCTACTACGAGGGGACGGAGCCGGTCTTTACAGGACTCAGCCTGGACTCACGTGGCAGGGCAGTCGCCTTGGTGGGAGCCTCGCCGTCGCACCCGGGCGAAGTCTTTGCCCTGGCCGCTGAGCGGAACGCTCAGCCTGCTCGGCTTACCGATTCCAATCCGTGGCTGGCCGATTTGTCGCTGGCTCGGCAAGAGATCGTTCGATGGACGGCGGAAGATGGGCTGGAGATCGAGGGGCTCTTGATTCACCCGCTCGAGCGCTCAGGGAACTTGAGGGCTCCCACCATCGTCGTCGTTCACGGAGGCCCGGAGTCCCACTATAGAAACGGCTGGCTGTCCAGCTATTCAATGCCCGGCCAGATGGCCGCGGCACGAGGCTATGCGGTGCTCTATCCGAACTACCGCGGCAGCACGGGCAGAGGCGTTGCCTACGCGAAAGCGGACCAGGGCGATGGGATGGGAGCCGAGTTCGACGACGTGCTCGCCGGGATTGACTACCTGATCGACCGGGGCCTGACGGACAGAGACAAGGTCGGGATAACGGGCGGCTCGTATGGAGGGTACGCTACGGCCTGGGGCTCCACGCGCCACAGCGAGCGGTTCGCAGCCGGCGTCATGTTCGTCGGCATCTCCGACCAGATCTCGAAGACAGGCACGAGCGATATCCCGAAAGAGATGGAACTCGTTCACTGGCTTTCGAACCCGTATGATGATCCGGAACTGTTTCTCGAGCGTAGTCCGGTCATGTACGTCAAGAATGCGCAAACTCCGCTACTCATTTTGCACGGCAAAGAGGATCCACGCGTGAACCCGGGCCAGTCACGGGAGTTGTACCGCGCACTCAAGACCGTGACTGATGTTCCTGTGCGGCTGGTGCTGTATCCGGGCGAAGGCCACGGTAACCGTCGAGCCGCAGCGAGATATGACTACAGTCTACGCATGCTGCGGTGGTTCGATTGGTTCTTGAAGGAGGGTAAGACGGAGGTCCCGCCGTGGAGAGTGGAATACGACTTGGATGAGACGGTGTTTTGATTCGCAGAGTACGGGGGCATCGGGGAGTTGTTCTGTTCCCCCGATGCCCCAGATTTCTAGTTTGAGTGTTTTGGGCTTCGTCGCATCGATCTACAGGTTTTCCAGCAAGAAATTCGTCATCATCGTATAGAGGTTCACGCGTCTGACGGTCCCGCGGAAACCGTGCGGTTGGTTGGGATAGAGCCGCAGTTGGAACTGCTTGTTCGCCTGGATCAGCTCTTCGACCAGCTGGTAAGTGTTCTGCGGATGCACGTTGTCGTCGCCGGTGCCGTGGACGATCAGGAGGTTTCCTTCCAGCAGGTCCGCGAAAGCCTGAGGCGCGCTCTCCGCGTAGCCGTCGGGGTTTTCTTGTGGTGTGCGCATGTAGCGTTCGGTGTAGATCGTATCGTAGAGCCGCCAATCCGTGACAGGTGCTCCAGCGATCGCTGCCTTGAAGACGCCATGGCCTTTGAGAATCGAGAACGACGCCATATAGCCGCCGTAGCTCCACCCCCATATCCCGATACGCTCTGCATCGACGTAGGGCAACGAGGCAAAGTGTGTTGCCGCAGCGATCTGATCAGCGACTTCGTACTTCCCGAGATTTAGATAGGTGACCTTCTTGAATTTCGCGCCTCTCGCGCCCGTACCGCGGTTGTCAACGCTAGCCACTATGTAGCCCTTGCTGGCCAGCAACTGATGCCAGAGGTAGCGGGAGCCGCCCCACGAGTCGTTGACCGTTTGAGACCCGGGCCCCCCGTATACGTACATGAGCAGCGGATAGGTTTGCGAAGGGTCGAACGATGGCGGTTTGATGATCCAAGCGTTCAGATCGGTTCCATCTGCTGCGGGTACGGTGATGAATTCCGGGCGAGCGAGGTTCAGCGCCTCCACACCACTCATGAGCTCGGAATTGTCCGCCAGTGTCCGAACCGGATCGCCGTCCGCTGTCCTCAGCGTTTGGGTGGGCGGGATGCCCGCTTCCGAGTAGGTATCGACGTAGTAGGTAAAAGTGGGGTCGAAGCTGACGCGATGGGAGCCAGTGGCGCCGCTCAGCCGTTCTAGCCCATCACCGTCGAGGCCGACGCGATAGAGCGGTCGGTACAAAGGCCCCTCGGTGGAGGCGGTGAAATAGACGTAACCGCGCTCCTCATCGACGCCGTAAACCCCGAGTACCTCCCATTCCCCACGGGTCAGCTGCCGGTCGAGCGTTCCGTCGCGATTGAACAGGTAGATGTGCGCGTATCCATCCCGCTCGCTTGTGTAGGAGAATTTCCGACCGTCGTCTATCCAGATGAGATCGTTGAAATCGATGTCAAGCCAGGCTTCATCGGTGTCGGTCATGATAGTCCGCGCGGCCCCGCTTCTGACATCAGCCAACATGAGGTCCATTCGGTTCTGGTGACGATTGAGTCTCTGCAACCAGATCTCGTGAGGCGAATCGGCGAAATCCATGCGTGCCAGGTAGTACTCCTGGTCGGATCCGGTGTCGATCCATGTTGTACTTCCCGATTCGATCTCGACGACTCCGAGTCTTACTTTCGAATTCTCGGTGCCTGCCTTTGGGTACCGAACCGGGACTTGATCCGGATACAGGGACATCTGGTCGCTCAGATAGAAACTCGGGATCGCGCTCTGGTCGAAGCGCCAGAACGCGATGCGAGCTCCATCGGGACTCCATCGGAACCCATCGACCAGGCTCAACTCTTCCTCGTAGACCCAGTCGGTGGTTCCGTTGATGATGTCTCCGCCGCCGTCCGTTGTCAGCGCGATCTCATCGCCGGCTGCCAGGTCCGAGAGGTAGATGTTGTTATCCCGCACAAACGCCACCCTGCGGTTGTCGGGAGACAGCTTGGCGTACTGCTGAAGACCGGGCTGGAGACTGACAGGCGTGAGGGTCTTCGTATCGAAATCCCAGACGTAGAACGTTCCCGCCGAACTACGTCGCCAAATGCGCTGCGCATCCGTCATGATGAGAAGCTTCGATCCGTCGGCGGAGAACCGGTAGCTTCCCAGTCGGATCGGAGTATCGCTGCCGCTCGGAACGAGGTCGGCCCCGCTGACTAGAAGCTCGCGTTCACCGGAGACTGCGTCGACGCGGAAAAGATCTGCGAGACCATCCTCTCGCTCTACGACCGTGAAGCTGCGTCCATCATCCATCCAGTTCACGGCAACGAGCTGGGAGCCGAATTCGTTCGATCCATAGATCCCCTGGATGCTGAGTTCGGGCTCCTGCGCCATGCTCGTCGAAGCGATGACGAGTGCGCTAAGGACTACTAGAGAACGCCTGATCATGAGTGGTCCTCGACTGTAGGTGGTCGTGAGTTCAGCCAGCGCGCTATGTTCTCTCCAAATAGGAATGCCATCCGCCGATGCTCTTCTGCGTCAGGCACCGCTAGCACGTGTTCGGAAGTAAGTCTCTCCCGCTCGAGTTCCAGGTGGTACGCCTGGATCCATGACTCGAGTTCAGGGGGTACGACCTCCGGATGGAATTGGACGGCGTAGACGTTTGCGCCGAGGCGAAAGGCCTGCGGGTATCTATCGCTGGTACCGAGCAGCACAGCGCCGTCTGGCAGGTCGAAAGAATCGCTATGCCAGTGGAACGTGGCGAAACGATTCGGGAAGCCGGCCCATATGGGATCAGCGGAACCAGCATCGGTGAGTTGCACGTCCGCCCAACCGATTTCTTTGCCGTGAGCGCCGGGGTAGACGGCTGCAGATGCGGCCGCTGCAATCAGCTGTGCCCCCAAACAGATTCCGAGAACGGGGCGAGCAGCATCGAGATAACGCTGGATAAAATCGATCTCGGTTTGCAGAAACGGATAGGCATCAGCTTCGTAGGCGCTCATCGGTCCGCCGAGAACGATGAGCGGTCGGTCTAACGGCAGCTGTTCGAGGTTGGGTGTCTGGGCATCGATGTACTCGAACGCAATGCCATTCTGCTGCAGGCCGAGTCCGAGGTAGCCCAGATCCTCGATCTCTACATGCCGGATAACGGTGCAGATGAGCTTCTCGCGCTCGTGGCCCTCCCCGCTCAGCCTCGCCTCCTGGAGTTTCGTGGGTGGTTCCAAAATCAGAGGTCGCCCTCTAGCTTTCAGTGGGCCAAACTGGATCCGTTGCGGCCAGAGGGCAAGCGTGGAGGCCCATACAGGATAAGCTGAGGCGGATTACCTTGCGCAGCATATGCAGCTAGTAGCCTGTCTACCCGAGCGTCGAGCGCGATTGCGGCTTCACCGAGCCGTCGGATCGGAGTACGCCATTGCCTGGGCGAAAGACTGGGACGAGATAGAGCATCTGGTGAGGATGATGGCGGTCGATGTGATCGTCGTTGACCCCGCCCACACAGGGCGCGCCGAGCGAGAACCGGTCTGTCGGCTATGTGAGCGATACCCCTCCGTACCAGTCGTCATCTATACGGAATTCCAAGCCATGCTCGCCGAGTCGCTTCTGGCCTGGGGCGACGCCGGCGCCTGTGGCGTCGCGTTTCTCGACCAGAACGACAGCGAGTGGGACATGCGCCGGCTGGTGAGTATGGCCGGCGGCAGATCGGCAGCCGAACAGGTGTTGCTGGCTCTGGAGACGGAGCTGCCAAATCTCGATGATGGAGTCCGCAGCCTGCTTCGGATCGGGCTCTACGAGGCGACTCGACTGCAGACGGTAGAGCAGTGGTGCGAGGCATCCGGCATGTCGCGGCGCCGGCTTTACAGGCTCTTCGCTGACGCCGGGCTCCCTACACCGAAAACCTGCCTGCAATGGCTGAGGCTGCTCTACGCTGCGAAGGCATTGAGCGATCCTGGCGCCTCTGTCGAGGATGTCACCGTTCGCATGAGCTACAGCGCGCCGCCGAATTTCTGGGCGCATGTAAGAAAGATCCTCGGTATCACACCGACCGAGATGCGTTGGTCGGTGACCACCGAGGATCTTGCTGATCGTTTCGCGAGGTTGTGCCGTGACCACGCGGATTCCAGCCGTGCCGGAACTGACCCGGCCTAGCCAACCTGCAAAATCTTCTCGTCAAGCAGAAGCTATCCTACGAAGAGAGTGCTCTCCTCGTCACTCATCTTCTCATCAGGCTGCTTCGTGTCTGTTTCTTGCGGCGTCGACCGCACCAGACCGAATAGGCCAAGTACGACAACCGAAACCACGGACAGCAGAAACGCGGACCTCATCCCGTACCTCCCATTCCGCACGCGCGAGTGACATGGTGTGCCGTCTATCTTCATGATCGTCCACCATTCCTGAAATGTGAAGGCGCGGGCCTTCCGACCCGCGCCTTTGGGGCGTCCGCCGACCGTGACACCGCTGCCCAGGGTATGAGTTCTCGGTAGGTCCGGTAGGTGTGCAGGAGCCGACCCACGTGCTGTGGGCCGGGGGGTTGAGTGATCCGGAAATACGAGTAACGGTCGGGGGTGAGGAACAACTGACCCGATGCAATACCGCCCCTCGCGGTGGCCGAACCGGTCATACCTTCCGGTTGTGCCCGGAAGATCTGACCGAATCTTGGCTTGCTCGGGGCGGGTAACATCGGGACTGTCTCTCTTGTAAGTCCTTGTTATCGCTTGGTTTATAGTCCCCGTTTCGAGATAGCTGGCCAGCGCGCTGGCCGGCTCTCATACACACCGATGGGGCGAGGAGTGTGCCAGCCTGAATCGAGGGTAGCGCCGGCCGTAAACGCTTGTTTTTAACGGCGTTAACTCGATGGGGGGTCGTGCTTCGCGACGCGGTCGAGCAGCCTGGCCAGGCGCTCGGTTTGGGCCCGGCGAGTGTATTTCGCCGCGGCGTTCCTGTCGCTCTGGGGGCTCAGTCTACGGTGGTTCTTGAACTCCTCGATCCAGCTTTCCAGACGTGCGGCGATCTCGGCCGGGTTGTCGGATAGGTCGTCGATCCCGCATTCACGTAGGATCTCAGAGATGCTGCCGCCCGGTGGACCGACGGCGAGCACGGGGCGACCGGTTCCCATGTACTCGAAGATCTTGGCGCTGATGAAGCCTTCGGCGGGATCACACCAGCCGACGTAGAGCAAGGCGGTGGAGAGAGCTTGAAGCGCGAGGCTCTTTGAGTGAGGGACCGGAGGAGCGATGTCGACCCAGCGTTCGAGTCCGTAGCGCTGAGCCAGTTGATTCACGGTACCGGGCTCGGTGCCGAGGAAGCGGACTTTGAAGTTCGGCGGCCACGCGGTTCCGCCGTCATTCAGGAGCGAAAGCGCCTCGAAGAATGGCTCCGGCATCTGATTCGGGTAGTAGAGGGACCCAACGTATGTGATGACGAAGTCGTCGACTTGGGGTCTCGCCGCTGGGTAGTCGGCCGGATCGAAGCCATTGTAAATGACCTCCGTCGTCTTGTCGTGCAGGGCGGCGAGTCGTTGTGCCCATGCGGGTCCGACGGAGGTGAGCATCGCTGCGTTTCGGAGCGTTCTCCGTTCGTATAGCCGCTCGACGCGGCGAAATACACCGATGCGGGTATCCCAATGGTTATCCGACCAGAGGTCACGATAGTCGGCGATCCAGGGCAAGCCGCTGGCTCGCTGCAGGCGGGCGGCGACGATGTGGGAGCTTGGCGGTCCGGCCGAACTGAAGATGGCCGCGAAGGAGTGATCGCCGAGAAGTCGCTTTCCTTGGGACACGGCGTACGGCACCCAGCCGAGCGTCGCGTCGGGCATTCGGACCGAGCTCATCGGTAGAACGTGCCGTAGAGCAGAGTACGTTGCCTGGCTGACACGGCCACGTCGGGTACGGTCGCGCAGCGATGGTGTGAAGGGCTGGTGTGCGTCGGAATCGGGCTTCGCCGCTTGCCGGCGTTTCCAGGGTGAGAAATAGGGAGTGGCGTACACGTGCTTGCCTGGATCATCGCCGTCGACAGTATGTGCCGTGAGGATTGTCGGTTGCCAGCCGAATTCCGGCAGGTACTCTGCGAACTTCGAGATCCTGAGGCCGCCCACCGCCGGATCGGGTGGAAAGAAGTACGAGACGACGAGGACGCGTCGTAGCTCGTTCATGACTCAGTGGCGAGCTCTTCGACCCACGAACTCATCTCTGCCCCTGACCGTATCATCGCAGATTGTTCTTCGGCGCGTGCCTTGTGATCGGTCCAAAGGCTCGGTCGAGTCGCCCATCGCATCAGCTCCAACGCCAATTCGCGGATCGGCATCGCCTGGCCAACTCCGTCCTCTCTTATGTTCTCCGCAACGCAGCGCAGATCGGTGCTGAGTATGGCCAGGCCGTTGGCCAGGTAGGATGAATACTTCATGGTTGGAGTGAGGTGGTTGTATGGGTTGTCCGTGGGGTAGAGGATCAAGCCAATATCACAGCGTGCGGCCAGCCAGTCGTGTTCGGCGATGCTGAGTTGTCCATAGTGCCGCACGTTGGGCGCATCGAGTTCCTGCAACCACTCCTCAACCGCATCTCTTCCGGGTCCACACACGTGTAGCCGAGTATCCGGCGCGTTACGAATCGAGCGAAGGACTTCCCTGAAACCGGGCGCCACGTGACTGTCCACGGCTCCGGCGTAGAAGAAATTGACGGCTCCTGAGTCGAACTCAGGTGGCGCTTCCGGTTCGGGGTAAGCGTCCGGCAGGTAGACATTCCGTCTAAACAAACGGATGCGCTCGTTGGGGACTTCATATCTATCCCGTATCGGCTGAGCGAAGCCGGTGGGCACGACGAGTAGGTGCGCAGACCGGAACAGCGTCTGTTCGATCTGGCGTATCTGTTTCTCTGGCAGGTCCGGAGTGGGGCTCCCCGCCTTGGCACGTCCCTCCGCGAGTTCGATAGGTAGATCCTCGACGATCACGACAATTCTCTGGCGTCGCAGGCGTGATCGCGTCGCCAGCATGCGATAGGTGCGAGCGGCGATCGCCAGCATCATCGGCTCATTGACGTGCGCGAGGACCGGAACTTTTGGATAGATGAAGATCAAGGTCTGGGACCTGTCCCCGAGCATCCGGCGGAGTTCTCCGGTCAGCCAGCTGGCAGCTCGACCGAACTCTCCGAAGCGGGCGGGATCATTCGGATCGGCATGACGCAGCCATCGAGTTCGGACCTCGAGCCCGCTGGTCGGAGCTCTCAACAGGTTAACCAGACTGGAAACGAAGAGCCCCGTTCCCGAGCCGGCGGGTACGCCGGGCGAACCGGGTTCGAACGCGTAGAGACTAACGTCGCGGCTCACGTGCCGGGATCTCCCGCTTTGTTCTTTAGACCCAAGTGTCGTAGGATCGTTCTCATGCTGGATCCGATCCGCGTACGGTCCTCCCGGGTAAGCCAGAGTAGTTCACGCCAGGCGGCGCCCGAGAGGCGGCAGTAGCGTCGCCCCAGGAGGAAGACGGCTGCCGTGTACGATATCGATGTTGCCGCAGCTGCGCCTGCCGCTCCCCAGATCGGAATCCACCAGATGTTCAGTGCCAGGTTGAGCACGAGCATGGAGCCGTTCATCCTCGCCACGACGCCAGGCATTCGGCGTCCGTTGAAGTCCGCGCTCAACACGCGACCGATCGATAAGCTGATCACGCCAGGCAGCAGAAGCCAGAGCGGCAAGACTGCTGGCAAGAAGCGCTCTCCATAGAGCACAAAGATGAATGGCCAGGCGACGATCGCCAGAACCGTGCCGAGTCCAAGCGTCAGCCAGAACGCGTGACGGCAGGCCACGGGTGTAATAGCTCTGGCCTCGTCCGGGCCAGCGGCGACGCGAGGGAACAGGACGGTCCCTAGCGCGCTTGGCGCCAGGTAGAGACTGTCTGCCACGTTCGCGGCGGTCGTGTAGAAGCCGAGGGCCGCCGGGCCGGCGATATAGCCGATGAGGAACATGTCGGCTCGATAGTGGAGGAACCAGGCCAGATTGGCGACGTGCGCACGTATCCCGTAGCCGAACGCGGCGCCGACCATCTTGCCGGCGAAATGGACCGGCCCCGACGCCGAGTTGAAGAAGATGGTGGCGGCGACAGCGGTGCCTAGCAGTATCGACCCGCCGAACGAGAGAACGGCTCCTCTTACACCCAGCTTCATGACCAACACCAACACGACTAGCATCAAGATATTGGCAACAGGCGTGATGAGGGTGGCGATGTTGTATTCGCGGTAGCGTTCCAATCCCAGTGTGGCAGCGTTCAAGGTCTGCGTGGGAAGCACGCCTGGGAGCAGAACGATCAGCAGCCACACGAGGCCGGGTTCGACGGCCATTCTCTCCAGCAGCCTGGAGTAGAAGGACAAAGAGGAGATTCCGGCATACGCGCCGACGAGCAGAAGGCCGATCAGAGCCGATAGCAGTGCTAGAGTGAGACCGACGGCTCGGGCTTCGCTTCGGCGCCTCGCTACGAAATACGTTACAGCTTGGTCGAGCCCCAGGCCGCCGGTCAATTGGAACAGTGCAAGTATTAGGACCACAAGTGCGTACTGGCCCTTTCCAGCAGGGCCAAGGGCGCGGGCAACGATGATCGAACTGCCAATGCCGACGAAGAGGGCGATGAGTCGTGCTGCTAGCGTTAGCGTAGCTCCGCGAGCGAGCGTGCCCGTTCGACGCGCCGGTTCTTCATCGATGCCGTGGCTTCTGTCGCTTGTCTCTCTCACTCGGTCAGCTCGATGACACACGCCTCGTGACTCTAGACATTAACTCCAGCTCTTGAGGTATGATGATGTTGGCTGAGCATTTGGCTTGGATGTTCTCGCGGGCGCTTTGGCCCATCTGCACCGCTCGTTCCGGATCGCCCACAATCTGAATTACAGCATCTCTCAGTTCCGCTGCGTTGCCCGGCGATGTGAGAAGGCCGTCCGTGCCGTCGCGGACGAACTCAGGTATGCCTCCGGCACGGGTAGCGACGACGGGTAGACCGCAGGCCATCGCTTCGCACATTGCGACGCCCTGCGCCTCCGTTCGGGCGGGCGCAACGAAGTAGTCATGAGCCCTGATGAGCTCTGGAACATCTTCGTGCGGCACCATTCGCTCTTCAAGATTCACGGCGGCTTCGGACACCTCGATTTGCCTTCGGATACGGTCAGCGTCTGGCCCGGTCCCGACGATCGTGAGCTCTGTGTTCGCGGTCTGTGTGAATGCGGTGATTGCCAGGTCAAGTCCGTATTTGGCACTCAATCCTCTCAGGGCCAGACCGCGAAGCAGGCTGTTCCGAGGTCGGCGCTCTGGTTCCGGGCGGAAGCGTTCGGTGTCTACCGGGTTTGGTATCACTGCTGTCTGCGGGTGACGGTAGCCAGTACTCCGTTCGGCCGTTTGACGCATCCACTCCGAGACGTATACGACTGCAGCAGCGCCGCGCATCGATCGACGTAGTTGCCTGAGCTTTCTGATGTCATGAAGCAGAGAAAGAATACGGTTGAGTCCTCTGTGGTAGCCGTGAAACGTCGTGAACATCGCCTCGTAGCCATGGATCCAGTAGACGCGAGGTATCTTCAGCGACTCTGCGAGGACGACGTGGCCGGTACCAGGGTACGGCGTGTGTACGGCAGCGACTTCAGGGGCGAAAGACTCGATATCGGCCCAGAGCGACTCGTGTTCGCCTGTCACGAGCGGCACTTCATCGTACGCGATTGATTCCAGCGATATAGGCCGAACTCGATACACCCGGACTTCGTGACCGGCCTGGTGGTATCCAACGGATCGTAGGTGCACGTAAACACCGCTGGCCGGGTCCCGGTGGTCCGGATAGTACTCTGTGAGAATGGCTATCTTCATAGAGGCCCGTGCGGGCGGCCGGGCAGGGGGATCGCTCACAAAAGAACTCTCGGGCCGTCTGCCCGCAACCTCTCCGCGGTGCCGTTGACGCGGCCCACCATCCCACCGATCTTAGACTTAGCCCTCCGCTCCGTTCCACCGATCCTGCCGCGCCTGCTCAGATGCTGGGGGAACGTGGCAACGATTAGTCGACATACCATATCAGTAGCCATCGGGGCTGCGGCGCTTGCTGTTTTTGCCGGCCTGACTGTGGCGAGCTGGGGCGTATTTGGCGCGATCGGCCTTGTCGGGCTCGCTATTGCCGCAGGCGCTTTCCTTGATCTTCGTGTGACGTTGGTGGCGATCATCCCTGTGATGATCCTCCTTCCGGAGCTCCCACTCGCGATTCCCCTGCGCACGGAAGACCTGTTGATGGCCCCGCTGACCGCAGCGTGGCTGTTGCGACTTGCCGTAACTCGCGATCCTTGGCCACGTACCCCGCTCAACTGGCCGATCTTCGCTGTGATCCTCGTGGAGTTCGCTTCGCTCGTGTTCGGGGTGATGAGAGGCAGCGCGGAGCTCTCGACCGAGCTCTACAGCTCTTCGTTTTTCTTTCTGAAAACCATCGAGGTCGCCCTCCTGTACTTCATGGTGGTCTACGCGATTCGTGACGAGCGGGATGTGCGGTTGTTTACTTATGTCTTTGTTGCTTCAGCCGCAGCGCTCGGAGTCTGGGGTGTGATCGAGTACGGATCGGGAAGTGTTGGCGAAGCCATTACCGGACCTGCGGGCCATGGCGGATACAGTCTGCTAGGCTTGACCTTCGTCGTTTTGCTGGCCGTCTTGGCCAGCCTCCTGGTAACCAGGAGAACTCGAGCTGAGCGCGTCCTAATAGTCGTCGCCGCGTTACCGGTCATCTATTCCCTGATGAACACTTTCTCGCGCCAAAGCTACGTCGGTGCGGCAGCTGCGGTCGTGACTCTTTCGTGGGTGCGCAATCGCTGGTTGATCTTACCCGCTATGCTGGCGGTTCTGGCGCTTCCGTTCGCCGCACCCGACATGGTCGAACAGAGAGCGACGTCGATCGTGACCAACGCGCCGGACCCAGCGACCGGCCGACGTCCGTATGGTACGAGAGTGAGAGCGATTCAGCGGAGGGCGCCGGAGGTTATGGCCCAGCGTCCACTGCTCGGCTTTGGGCCGGCGGCTTTGCCCCCAGGTTTCCTGGATAACCAGTACTTGCTCACGCTCTACTACACGGGCCTCTTAGGGCTGGCTGCTTTTCTATGGCTGTTGGCCGCTGCCGTTCGCACCTCGTATCTGTCCTATCATGAGCTGACGGGTGACGCAAAAGGACTTGCACTTGCCTGGCTTGCGGCAACAATCGGGTTGGCGATCGCCGGCTTTGCGGGAAGCCCGTTCGTCGCCGTTCGTGTCCGTCAGGTCTACTGGTTCCTGGCTGCCCTTGTGATCGCGGCCGTCAAGGTCGTGCGTGCGCGGGAGGCGGCTGACTTGGAGGAAGAGGTGGCGGCTTGAGGGCGCTACTGCTCGCCCAAGATTTCCCGCCCGTGCTTTCCGGCGGGATCTCTATGTACTACTATCATCTCAGCCGCTGCCTTGGAGACTCCGTTTCTGTACTGGCGCCGGATGGCGACGGCACCGCGGAGTTCGATGCCTCACAGCCGTTTACCACCCACCGAAGAAGGATCCCGATCGTCCCGACTTCCTTCATGCGCCGGAGTCGGATTGGGTTCTTGCGCTGGCCACGGCGCGCCTACATCGCGGCTACTCAGTGGGCACGCTTCTACCGGTACGGTCACCAGTTGATCGATGAGAACGGTCTCGATGTCGCGCTCATCGGTCACCTCTATCTCGGGCCGTTGGGCCCCCGCTTGCGGGGCTCGACTGGACTCCCATACGGAATCATCCTTCACGGCTCTGAGCTGCACCGCTACATGGGACTGGCTCCTGTGCAGCGTCGCGCGCTTCGGGCTCTGAACCTCGCCGACTTTCTCGTTGTTAACAGTGACTTCACGCGCCGGCAGTACCTGGAGCGGGGCGTGCGTGAGGACCAACAGTTCTGCAAGGTCAATCCGGGCGTCGACACGAACCGATTCCGACCGGATGTGGGTGACCCAGTAGCGGTTCGGCGCCGTCATGGACTGGGCGACAGGCCGTTGCTGCTATCTGTCGCCCGGCTTGTTGAGTGGAAGGGTCAGGACGTGGTAATCCGGGCCATGCGAAGCGTTCGCGAAGCTGTGCCCGATGCTGCCCTCCTGATTGTGGGTGAAGGGCCGTATCGCGAAGCGCTGAAGCAACTGGTGAATAAGCACGACCTCGAGGGAGTCGTTTCGTTCGCCGGATTTGTGCCGGAGAGCGAGTTGCCGTCCTACTACTGCGCTGCTGATCTGATGGTTGTCCCCAGTCGTGAATTTCGCGACGACCTCCCGGTTGAAGGCTTCGGGATCGTCTATATGGAAGCGAGCGCCTGCGGGAAGCCCGTAATCGGCGGTCTCGGCGGTGGCACGGATGAGTCGATTCTCGATGGGGAAACCGGTCTTAGGGTTGATCAGAATGACCCCGAGGCGGTGGCCGAGGCGGCGATTCGTCTGTTGGAGGATCGGGAGCTCGCAGAAGGCATGGGCCGCAACGGGCGGCAACGTGCGGTGGGCGGGTTCGATTGGAAGATCCAGGCCGAACATCTCCGTCGCTTTCTGAATGAGGTGGCGGGCTCTGGTCGGACGTAGGCAGCAGCCGCGCACGGTGGTAACAAGGGGCGGTGGATGAAAGTCCTTCAGGTCACAGCGGTTCCTATCACAGCTTTGCGCTTCGTGGAGCCGTTGATGCAGGCGCTGCGACGGTCGGGCTTTGAAGTCGAACTTGCCTGCGGGCCGGGTCGCGGCATCGAGGCTGTTGAGGCCGAAGGATTCCCCGTTCACCGCGTACCGATATCACGCAACCTGTTCGGCTGGCGTAACCTCCACGCCGTGGGAGGAATACGTGGCCTGCTCCGCGACGGCCGCTTCGACCTCGTGCACGTCCACACGCCGGTCGCTGCGGTTGTGGGGCGGGCGGCTGCGCGTGGCGCCGGCGTCCGCGTCTTCTACACCATGCACGGCTCAGCCTGGGGAGCAGGGGTTGGGGCCGGCAAGATGTTCACGCTGATCGAGCGGCGATATGCACGCGGTACAGATCGGATATTCACCGTTAACCCTGATGATGCGAAGGATTGCGTACGCCTGGCTCGCATCCCCGAAGCTCGAGTGCAGGTACTACCGGCGGGCGGCGCCGGAGTAGCGCCAGAGTTCTATCTGACCGAGGAGAACGAAGGTCGGCTCAAGGCCGCCGGGCGTGAAGAGCTCGGCCTCGAGGCCGGTCAGCCGGTCGTGGCCTACGTGGGCCGGACCACGGCAGCGAAGGGAATGGGTCTGCTGGCGCGGGCGTTCAGGTTGGTCGCCGAACAAGACCGTGCAGCGCAACTGGTCATCATTGGTGGACCCGTGGAAGGTGATCGGGATGCCTACGGTAGGGAGCGATTCCTCTCGGAGGTCGACGAACCGGGCGCTAGCCGGGTTTCCTGGCTTGGGTTCAGGGACGAGGTCGCCCGATACATGGCGGCTGCCGACGTCGTGGTTCTGCTTTCCGACCGGGAAGGTTTCGGGATGAGCCTGGCCGAGGCGTCAGCGATGGGGAAGCCCGTCGTGGCGACGAACACGCGCGGTGCGAACACCATCGTCGAACGGGATGTTACCGGTTACGTGGTCCCGCACGGTGATCCGGCGGCTGTCTCGAACCACACTCTGCGCTTGCTGCATGACCCGAAGTTGGCAGCGAAGATGGGAGCTGCGGCTCGCATCCGAGCGCGACGTTTCACGAGGGAAGCCGTGGTGGATGAGTACTTCGTTGCGTATGAAGCGGTTCGCTCTGAGGCGGGACGGAGCGCGACGGCATGAGCAGTCAGCGGAGGCAAGCGCCAGGGAAGATCCGCGTGGTCTACGTGGTGGACAACCTCAGCTTTCGTGGCGGCGAGCGAACCTTCCTGCAGCTGGTGAGTGGCTTGCCTCGCAGCCGCTACGAGACGGCTGTCGCGTGCTCGCCGGGCGGCGTCTTCGTGGATCGGCTCCATGATCTGGGCGTTCCGGTCATCGATGCGGAGATGCGGCGGCGGCGGCGACTCGACACGGTACTCAGCCTGGCGCGCCAATTGCGCCGGCGCCGCCCTCACATCGTGCACACGCAGGGACGCGGTGATCCGTTCGGTCGACTGGCGGCGCGCTTGGCACGTGTACCGGTTGTGTTTTCGACGACTGCGATGATCTCAAGCCGGTATGAGGTGGAGGAGTCTTGGCGCAAGGCGCTCTACCGGGCCATCGACCTGACGACCAACCGGTTGGTCGACCGCTACATAGTCGTGAACAGAGCCTCTGTAGAGGCGCTCACCGATCGCCACCGTATACCGGCATCACGGGTGGCGGTGATACCGAACGGTATAGAGATCGATCGGTATGACCCCGAGCGGCCGAACAGAGGGGCCTGGCGCGAGCGACTCGGGGTACCGGCGGGAGCGACGCTCATCGGTGGTGTGGGGCGACTGACCTGGCAAAAGGGATTCCCCGATCTCATCAAAGCCCTCGCGGCGCTCGATGACCCCGATCTCTACCTGGTGATCGCTGGCGATGGACCGGAGTGGGGTGATTTGCGGACGCTCGCCACTGGGCTGGATGTGTCGCGGCGCGTCATTTTCGCAGGTTTTGTTGATGATATACCGGGATTACTCGGTGACCTCGACCTGTTCGTTCTGTCATCGCTTCGAGAAGGCCACCCGATGGTGTTGCTCGAGGCGATGGCCATGGGCCTGCCTGTCGTGGCCACAGATATCGACGGCGTGGGCGATACGATCACTGAGGGTGTCGACGGGATGCTCGTACCGCCGAGTGATGTAGCGGCGCTCGTAGAATCGATGCGGGAACTGATGAGTAGCGTGGATGCCGCTTCTCGGCTGGGCCGAAACGCGCGGAAGAAGATAGAGCAGGAGTACACGGTGGACCGGATGGTGAGGCGGACGTCTGTATTATATGACGAGGTGCTCGCAGAAAAAGGGATAGAAGTGTAGGTTACAGATGTCCGCCCCTGGTATCCCTGAGCTTCACCCCTGTTAAAGTGCTATGCCCGAGTGGCAGAAGGCCATCAAGAGAGGTCTGGACATCGCGCTGAGCGGCGTAGGACTGGTCGTTCTGGCTGTCCCTCTCGGACTGATTGGGCTCGCGATCAAGCTCGATTCCCGTGGGCCGGTCCTGTTTCGCCATCCGCGGGTCGGTCGTGGCGGGACAATGTTCGTGCCGCTCAAGTTTCGCACGATGGTCGAGGGGGCAATGGAGCGCGGGCTCGGAACGACTGTGAGTGAAGCGGACGATCGAGTCACGAGAGTTGGCGGATTCCTCCGACGGTGGGCACTGGATGAACTTCCTCAACTTTGGAACGTGCTCGCTGGACAGATGAGTTTGGTGGGGCCGCGCCCCACTTTCGACTATCAGGTCGAGCTCTATGACGACTTCCAGCGTCGTCGCCTCGAAGTTCGTCCTGGCATAACGGGCTGGGCGCAGATCAATGGCCGCAACGCCATAGACTGGCCGGAACGTATCGAGCTGGATGTCTGGTACGTCGATAACGCAACGCTCTGGTTGGACCTGAGGATTCTGCTGAAGACGTTCTGGCTGGCTTTTGTGGTGCGTGATGGGCTCTATGGCAGGGATGGCGTGAACCCGGATTTCCGATAGCGAATGAGCGGAGAAGAAGCTGCAGTCGTGATCTACGGTGCAGGCGGCCACGGCAAGGTCGTCCTCGACGCCCTCGAGCGAAGCGGTCGACAGGTCGTGGGCTTTGCAGATGATGATGCGACACGCGTCGGCACCCAGTTCTGCGGGTATCCCGTTGCCTTGCTGGGCAGCAACGCGTTCGGTGGCGCTGTCGAGATAGTGGTGGCGATAGGTGACGGCGAGTTGCGAGCCGTGTCGACGGCGAAGGTCATGGAGTCCGGGTTTGGGCTCGCGATAGCCATACAGGCAACGTCAGAGTCGGCGACCGGTCACTCGTGGGCGTGGGGGCCACCATCATCCCCGGTATCGAAATCGGTACCGGCGCGACCGTGGGTGCAGGATCCGTCGTGGTGAGCAATGTGGCTGACCGCGTGACCGTGGCTGGCGTTCCGGCAAAGCCAGTGGCGTCCGGTGGTCGAGGCTAGCCAATAGATGAGAATCCCACTCGCACGACCGGATATCAGCGAGGCGGAGCGACGGGCCGTCGACGGAGTGCTCGCCTCCGGCCGGCTGAGCATAGGCCCGCGTATCGAGGAATTCGAGGCCGCACTCGCGCGCCGGTGTGGGACCCAACATGCCGTCGCTGTCTCCAGCGGGACCGCCGCCCTGCATATCGCGGTGCGCGCGCTTGGGCTCGGTCCTGGTGATGAGGTGATCACAACGCCGTTCAGTTTCATTGCCTCATCCAACTGCCTCCTCTACGAGGGTGTGCGGCCGATCTTCGTCGACGTCGAGCCCGACACGCTGAACATCGACGCGGAACAGGCAAGCGATGCAGTAAGCGAGCGGACTCGGGCGATTCTCGGAGTGGATGTTTTCGGTCATCCGGCTGATTGGGATGCCCTGAACGCGCTAGCCGTAGAACATGGGCTACACACGGTCGAAGACTCGGCCGAGGCACTCGGCAGCACGTACCGTGGGCGTCCGGCTGGCGGCTTGGCAGATGTTGGCGTTTTTGGGTTCTATCCCAACAAGCAGATAACGACGGGCGAAGGTGGGGCGCTGGTGACAGACCACGACCGCCTGGCGACGCTCGGCGAGAGTCTCCGGAATCACGGCCGCGAGAGCGACGGCGACGAGTGGCTGGAGCACAAGCGTCTCGGGTACAACTACCGACTATCCGAGATCGCATCCGTCATCGGTACCGTCCAGCTCCAGCGACTGGACGACCTGATGGTGCGGCGCGCGCGTGTGGCGACCTGGTACAGCGAGCGGCTGGCGGACGTCGATGGCGTCGAGTTGCCGATGGTTCGTGACGATGTAACGCTGAGCTGGTTTGTGTATGTAGTGCGGCTGACCGAGGATCGATCTCGTGAAGATCGCGACCGGATCGTAGCGGGATTGAGGGGCAACGGCATTGGATGTCGGAACTATTTTCCGCCGATCCACCTGCAGCCTCAGTATAGAGATACGTTGGGTTATGAGCCGGGTCAGTTTCCCGTCACCGAGAGTGCGGCAGAACGGACGATCGCGCTGCCGTTTTTCGCCGGACTCGGCGAGAGTGAAATAGAGGAAGTAAGCGATGCGTTGCGAGCGCTTCTCTAGATGCCGATAAAAAGATTGGTCCATCCGTGGGGGCTCGCCCTTGATGTGGTGTTGGCGGGCGTGACATACGTAGGCGCCTACCTCATCCGCCTCGATCCTGTTTTCTATGAGGCCTATTGGCCAATCATCTTTAGAACGACGCCCATAGTGATGGCGTTAGCCGGTATCAGTTTCGCTGCCACGGGGCTCTACCGTTCGCTTCCGAAATACGCGAGCCTCGACACGCTCATTTCCATCGCCCGGTCGTGTACCGTCGCCGTTGCCCTGTCCGCCCTTGTCATCTTTCTGCTTTGGCGGGGCACTAGCTTTCCGCGAAGCGTTCCGATCATCCACTGGATGCTCATGTTCCTGGCGCTGAGCGGTGTTCGGATGTTGCCCAGGTTCCGGCACTACCGTCTGCTGGGGCCGCTGCGCGCGGCACGGGCTGACCTGATACCCGTGATAGTCTACGGTGCAGGCGACGCGGGTGCGCTGGTCGTGCGGGAGATGATGTCTGGCCGAAACGGCTCCTATTGGCCTGTCGGCTTCATCGATGACGATCCAGGCAAGCAGGGGCGCACGCTGCACGGGCGACCGGTGCTGGGCACGGGGGACGATTTGCAGCGCGTTGTCCGTGAGGCTGCCGTGCAAGAGATCCTTGTGGCGATTCCTTCGGCAAGTGGCGTGGAGCTTCGTCGCATTGTAGAGCGCTGCGGCCAAGACGCTCCAGGCATCAGCATCAAGACTCTCCCCGGAATGGCCGACCTCATTGAGGGGCGGATCAGCGTAACGCAGTTCCACGAGGTCAGCATCGATGACCTGTTGAAGCGGGCGCCCCGGGATCTGGACCCGGATCGGATCCGCCAATTCGTTCGTGAAAAGGTCGTCTTCGTAACCGGTGCCGGTGGGTCGATAGGCTCAGAATTGTGCAGGCAAATCGCCGCATGCGAACCGGCGGAGTTGATTCTTTTCGAACAAAGCGAGTACAACCTGTACGCTATCGACCGAGAACTGGAGGAGCGGTACCCGAGGCTCAAGCGGCAATCGATGTTGGGCGACGCGAGCCACAGCTCATCGGTGGAGCCCGTCGTACTCCGCACGCGTCCGGAGATTCTGTTTCACGCGGCTGCATACAAGCACGTTCCGCTGATCGAGGAGAACCCGTGTGAGGGGGTAGCCAACAATGTGCTGGGGGTCTTGAGCACGGCAAAGGCCGCGGCGGCTGCCGGCGCCGATCACTTCGTCTTCATCTCCACCGACAAGGCGGTACGACCGGTATCGGT
>JBDHJS010000079.1:0-9792 GCA_039586795.1 Gemmatimonadota bacterium | reverse complement strand
CTCCCGCAGGAGGGCGTACTTCTCCATCGGGAAGCGGTGGCCCTCGGGGAGCGGTAGGACGAAATGGTCGCAGTAGAAGATCTTCATGGGCCCTCGTGCGAGACCGCCAACGTTGGCCTGGCGGTGCGGTCGGCACAAGGGCCCGGGGTGCGTGGATGCGCTGCCGCCTTTCTATTCCGCCCGCAACGCAGTCACCGGGTCGGTCCGCGTAGCACGCCGTGCGGGGATGTAATTAGCGAACAGCCCGACGACGGCAAGCAGGATCGTCACACCAACGAAAGTCAGCGGGTCGAGGGTGCTGATTCCAAAGACGAGATTTGACAGCAAGCGGCTGATCAGCGCCGCGCCTGCCAGGCCGATCACGCCACCCACGGCGATCAGTTTGCTTCCGTTGGCCAGCACCATGCGCCGGACATCGGAGGTGGTGGCCCCGAGGGCCATGCGTATGCCGAACTCGCCGGCCCGACGGGAGACAGCGTAAGACATGACGCCGTAGATCCCGGCCGCTGCCATGCAAAGCGCGAACAAGGCGAAGGCGATGAAGAGCGTGATGAGCGCATAGGTCGTCGAGTCGCTATCGAATAGCGCTTGCTGCATGCTGCGCGTCTCGTCGATCGGTTGATTCGGATCGACGGCCCAGACTTCTTGCCGCACCGCGCCTGCGAGAGCGAGTGGGTCACCACCCGAGCGCACGAGCACGTACATGTCGGGGCGGGCGTTTTGCTGGAAGGGAAGGTAGATGTGCGGGCTCGGCCGCTCGTCGTTGGTGTCGTCGGGTCTCACGTTCCCAACGATTCCGACGATCCGGATCCAGGGGTCATCCTCTCTTATCCGAATACGCTCGCCGATCGGATCTTTCTCCGGCCAATAGCGTTCGGCCGCCTCGAGGCTGATGAGCGCTACCGGGACCGATTCCTGGGCATCGGCAGCGGTGAAACCGCGCCCTCGCACCAGGGGGATCCCCATCAGCGCGGGGTAATCCGCAGAAGCCACGTTCACGTGTGCCGCGGGACGCTCCAGTTCATCGACGACCGGCTGCGATTCGATCTCGAACGGCTGGTTCTGCCCGGCGAAGATCACGGGGAGATGGCTGACCAGGGCGACGCCCGCGACATCGGGCAGCCCGGACGCACCCTCCATCAGCTCACGATAAAACGTTGTGATGGCCTGGTCGTCGGCATACTTGGCGTCAGGAAGAGTGAGTTCGACGGTCAGGAGATTGGCCGGATTGAACCCGAGCGCTCGCTGCTGCTCATTGATCACGGAGCGCACGATGAGACCGGCCACGATCATCAACATCACGGCGAGCGACATCTGGGCGCCGACCAGGGCCCCGCGCAAACGACTGCTTTCACGCCCGCTACCGGCGCGGGCGCTCCCTTCTTTCAACGCACCGCTAGTATCGGCTCGCGACGCTCGGATGGCGGGAGCCAGCCCGAAGGCGAGAGGCGCGATCAGCGAGATCAGCAACGTGAAGGCCAGGACGGTGGTATCGAGCTCCGCCAACACGAAGAACAGCTGCTGCCCCTGGGTGATCCAAATCAGCAGTTCCATCAGGCCTCTCGACAACAGCAGACCGATGCCGGCCGCCGCGATGGCGATCATGAAGTTCTCCGTGAGCAGCTGCCGAACCAGTCGACCGCGCCGCGCTCCCAGAGCCGTGCGCACGGCGATCTCCCGGCTGCGGGCCGTCGCGCGGGCGAGCAGCATGTTTGCGACGTTCGCGCAGGCGATGAGAAGGACGAACGCGACCATGATCACCAGTAGTAGGAGAATCCTTCTCCCGTCGTCGCCGAGCAGGGAATCGCGGGCACTGAGGACAAGCGACTCCCAACCGCGATTCGTTGTGGGATACTCCTCCTCGAGGCGCGCGGCGATCGTCGCGATCTCGTTGTGTGCCTCCGAGACGCTGACCCCCTCCCTAAGCCGACCGCTCAAGAAGACGTCTCGCTCCTCGAGCGCCGTCTCGTCTCGCGTGCGGCGGAGCGGCAGCCAGACCTCCGCCTCGGCGAGGTTCGCGAACTCCATCTTGGGGGTCAGGACACCGATGACCGTGTGGGGAGCGCCGTCCATCTCGAGCGTCGAACCCACAACGTCGACCCGACCGCCGAACTGGCGCATCCAGAACCCATGGCTGAGCAGCACGACACCTTCGGCGCCCAACTGATTGTCGCTGGGTACGAAGCCCCGCCCGGCGACGGTGGTGAGTCCCCAGGCACGCAGGAAATTGTCCGTCACCTCGTACCCATCCACGCGAACCGGCTCCTCACCACCCGTCAGGATCCACGCTCCGCCCGTCCAGGCGGCCAGTTCCGAAAAGCTCTGGCTTCCGTCCCTGAACTCGAGAAAGTCGTTGTAGGTGAAGCTTCCGTACTCCTCACCCAGCCGGCTGTTCAGGGCGCGGAAGATGGTTACCTGGTCCGGGTCGTCCATCGGCAGCTCGGAGAACACGACTACGTTGACGAGGCTGAACACGGCAGAGTTGACCGCGATGGCAAGCGCTAGCGTCGTGGTGGCGATTACGGCAAACGCCGGGCTCTTGACCAAAGTACGAACGCTGTAGCGTAGATCCTGGATGAGCGTATCCATATCAGTACCTCTTCGTTCTTTACGCAAACGCGGCTGACTGAACCGCACGGCCAGATTGGCTGGAATCGACCTGATCGCTTGCCAGCAGTACCACAGGGAGGCGGAAGGCCGGCCGTTGTTTTCTCTCCGCTTCTGGTAGCCTTCTTGGAGATCACCCAGCAGATCGTCGCGGTACTCCGACGACGCCGATGCCGCGACCAGTAATTGCGCTAGCCGGGGCGGTTCACGCCGCGTCATCCGGCCACCTCCGGATCGATCCGAAGGCCTTCCCAAAGCCTGGCGAACATCTCTCGCGACTTGTGAAGCGCCGATAGGCCCGGCGACTCGATGGCATAGAAGCGTTTGGCTCGGCCTCCACGCTCGGGCGTCGGCTCTCCGAGGTGCGACGACACGTACCCCTTTCGCTCCAGACGATCGAGGGCGCGATAGACGGATCCGATCGCCACGTCTCGACCCGTGCGCTCTTCGATGTCGCGATGGATCGCCATCCCGTAGGCCCGATCCTGAAGGCGGGCGAGAGCCAGAAGGACGACCTGCTCGAGCTCCCCGAAGAACACGTAATCTGACTTATTTGAAGCCATTTTTTCTCCGAAGACGAAGAAATAGATATGCAACCCTACGGCCCCCGGAAGAGCCAGGTTTCAGCAAGGAGCCCTGCCGTCCATTGACGGGCTGGGGGGTGCGGCGCCTACCGGTGCCGGCCTATCTTCAGCGGGACTCCTGGACGGGTTGATACGATGAAGAAGCGGGTGGCCCTCGTCGTCATGGTCCTGGCGGCCATCCTGTTCGTGAAGCACGCGAACGGGCTGCATCAGGAGCAGGCCGGCGAGCTGATCTTCCTGGACGTGGGGCAGGGTGAGGCGATCCTCATCCGGTCGCCGGAGGGGAGGGTGGCGCTGGTGGATGCGGGGCCGCCTGGCGTCGACATCGTGGAGCAGCTGTGGGCGCTTGGGGTGGAGAGCATCGATATCGCCATCGCGACGCACCCGCACGCGGACCACATCGGGGGTATGACGAGCGTGCTGTACAACTTCCCGGTCCGCTACTACATGGATAACGGGCGGGCGCACACCACGGCGACGTACCGGGACTTGATGGAGACGCTGCTCCGCTCGAACGTGACGTACCTGGAGCCGGTGGCCCGGGAGCTGAGCTTGGGGAGTGTGAGACTGGTCGTGCTGCCGCCCCCGAACGCGTCGGACCTGAACAACACCTGCATCGGGCTGATCGTCGAGCTGGGCGCTTTCCGGGCGTTGCTGACGGCCGATTCAGAGCTGGAGCAGATCGACTACCTGCTACGCCGGGGGATGCCCCCGGTCCAGGTTCTCAAGGCGGCGCACCACGGATCGGACGACGCGGTGAGTCGGGAATGGCTCGTGACAACGCAACCGGAAGTCGTCGTCATTTCGGTGGGAGCGAACAACGCGTTCGGTAGCCCGCACCCCCGAGCGCTGCAACTCTACGCGACGGCTACATCGGCGATCTATCGAACCGATTGGCACGGCGAGGTCATAGTCGGCATGTATGCGGACGGCAGCTACGAGGTGATGACAGCACATGGGAACTGAAGTGCTCTACGTCGTCGATCGCGTGAAAGAGAAGAAGGCCGTGCTCATCAACGACAAGGGGAACGTCGCGTACGCGGAGCTCTCGAAGCTGCCACCCGGCATAGAAGAGGGCGCGGTGTTGAAGGTGAGGGTCGACAAGCTGGGCCGCCACTACTGGAAGTCGGCCTCCCTGGACGAAGAGGAGCGGGCGCGACGGATCAAGCACGCGGAAGAAGTGCTGCGTGAGCTGCAGAAGCGCGACCCGGGCGGCAACCTCGTTCTCTAGGCGCATCGCTGGATGTCGCGTCCCCATATCTCTATACAGGACAACACCTTAGACACTGTGTCTACGCTATCATGTGACCGATCATGTAGCTATCATGTCGCTATCATGTTCGACAGAAACAGGCGGACCGGGTCGACGCGTAGTGATGTGAGAGCATGAGCGATCCGTTTGCCGAATTCGACACGCTCGTCAAAGAGCTGGAACGGGGCCTGGAGAAGGCGCGCCCCGGTGGCGAGGTCGAGGCGGCGAAGAAACGCAGCCCGAAGGTCGTGGCGGCGAAGTGGACCTTCCGCGTGCTCCTCACGCTGGCCGCGCTCATCCTCCCATTCTACCTCCTGGTCGGCGGTTCCGTCTTCTTCTACCGCCAGTTTGGTGTGCCGACCTGGCCGGCGCTGATCGCCGGGGTACTGCTGACGGCGCTAATCCTCCTGGTCTACGCGGCCTGGGTAGCGAAGAAGGTGTCGGGGACGTTCCGGATGCCGTCCTTCGTGCCGAAAGCGATGCTGGCGATCGTCGGTGCCTATGCTTTGTACGCGCTGATTTATCTGTCGAGCGTGAACGTGAAGAGCGGAGTCGAAGATACCTACCATTCCCTCCACCCGATGCTGCGACTTGCGACCAGCACCTTGATACTCGTAGATGGAGATCTGGTGATCACCGATATGGACCGGCAGGCGGGGGATTACGCCCGGATGGGGCTGCCGGTGTACGAGCGGTCGCTGCATTTCGAGCAGGACGACGGTTACGCGCATGCGGTGGATTTGCGGACGATCGGGCGCGGGGAGTTCCGGAATTTTCTTGTCCGCTCGTACTTCAGGTTGATGGGGTTTAGGACGGTGCGGCATGTGGGGACGGCGGATCATTTGCATGTGTCGCTGCCGCTGCGGTAGACGGTAGACGGTAGACGGTAAATAGCCGGGAGATCCTCAGATATGGAAGAACTGATTCGTCAGTGGGATGGGGAGTGCGTTGTGGTGAGGTATGACGGGGAGGCGGATGCTTGGATGTTCATCGCGATTCACTCGCGGCGGCTGGGGCCGGCGTCGGGTGGGACGCGGATGAAGGTGTATGACTGTCCGACGGATGGGTTGCGGGATGCGCAGCGGTTGGCGGAGGGGATGACGTACAAGTGGGCGTGCGCAGACTTTCCCCAGGGCGGCGGGAAGGGGGTGATTGCCCTGTCGCGGCCACTGGAGGGGGCGGAGCGGGAGGCGCTGCTGGAGCGGTACGGTCGGCTGGTGGACATGCTGGGCGGCAATTACGGGACGGGCGCGGATCTTGGCGTCGGGCCGGATCTGGTGGAGGTCATCGCCCGATCGACGAAGCGAGTGTTCGGAATGCATGGGGCGGGGGATCCCGGTCCGTGGACGGCGCTGGGCACGTTCGTGGCGATCCAGGCGTTGGCGCGACGGCTTTACGGGAGCACCGACCTCAATGGGCGAACGGTGCTGGTGCAGGGGCTGGGCGGAGCCGGGCGACCGTTGTGCGAACGGTTGGTGGGCGTCGGCGCGCGACTGAAAGTCACGGACGTCGATGAGGATCGGGCGAAGCTAGTGGCGGATGCGCTGGGGGCGACGGCGGTGAAGGCGGACGACGCCTACAACGAGGAGTGCGACATCTTCGCGCCCTGCGCGGTGGGCGGCATCCTGAACGAGTCGACGATACCGAGCCTCAAGTGCGCGGGCATCGCCGGCTGCGCGAACAACCAGTTGGAAGAGCACGAAGACGCGGATCGACTCCACGAGCGCGGCATCCTCTACTCACCTGATTTCGTGAACAACGCTGGCGGCGCCATCGCCCTGTGCGGCATGGAGTCGCTGGGGATGAACGAGAAGGCCGTGGAACAGAAGATTCTATCCATTGGTCAGGCCCTGGACGAGATCTTCCAGGAAGCGGGACGGAATGAGGAGACGCCGTTGCTGGCGGCGGAAGCGCGCGCGCGGCGCGTGCTGGAGCGGGGTCCGGCGAAGGGGGTTGGGTTTTGAGTGGACGGTAGACGGTAAGCTGTCGCCGGACCGTCTACTGTCTACCGTCTACCGTCTACTTTCTACCTACCGTCTAGCGGAATCCTCACCCGCGTATTCTCCCACTCTAATAGCAGGACGACACCATCGTCCTCGCCGGGCTCACTCCGGAACGTCAGCATCTCGACGAGCTCATCCGTAGCCTCTGACATCACTTCTGCGCGCGCTATCTCGGCGGCCGCGACATCACCCACATAGCTGCCCTCGTGGCCCCACTGGGTGGTCGACGAGTTCAACACGACCTGCCAGCTCTCTTTGCCGGGGACGGTGTAGAGGGAGTAGGTGCCGGGTTCGACGGAGATGCCGGCGATGCTTAGGGGGACGGTGGTGTGGATCATCGTCGGCTCGTTGGCGCCGGTTCGCCACAGCTCGTCGTAAGCTTCCAGCTCGCCGAAGATCACGCGGCCGCGGACCGAGGGTCGGCTGTAGCAGACCTTGGCCGTGCCACCGGCCACCTGGAAGGTGACGGAGTCGAGGGGGCTGCGCCGCTCGTCCAGGGGCAGGCGCTCGACGTTCATCGTGATGCACGCGAGACCAGTCTCCTGGGCGTTGGCGGGGCGGTCGGGGGTGGCCAGCAAGGCGCTGGCCGCGAGCAAGATGGCTGCTGTGCCTAGCAGTCGCATAGCTTCTCCTGCCTGGTTGATGAGATTGGACATGTTGTCTGATTGCGTGCCCGTTCGGGTCTGTGACGTCAGTATAAACGTCATCCGGGGCAGTGGGTTCCCGGGCCCGATTCCGTTTGGCGGTTTCCGCTCAGGGGTGTACCTTCCTGCCGGTGGCGATCCTCGCGGCCCACACTCCAAATGCAGGACGTTTGGATCTTCGGGTGAAGAGACGCGATTTTCTCAAGGGCTCACTCGCAGCCGGCGCAGGCGCTGCCGGGATCAACCGTGTTGCGCGGGCAGTGTTTCCGACCCGCGAGGCCGATGATGCCCAGGGAGCCGACAAAGCGCTCATCGCGCCTACCGATCTTCGGTGCGAATCTTCCCGCAACCCTCTCGGGATCGACACGCTCTTACCACGTCTCAGTTGGAAGCTCCACGCGCCGATAAACCTTCGTAATCAGAGCCAATCAGCCTTCAGGATCACGGTAGCGAGCAGAGAGGATCTCCTGGCGACAGGGGCGGCAGATCTGTGGGACAGCGGCAAGGTTTTCTCCTCCCAACAGCTTCATATCGGGTACGAAGGGCCACCGCCGGCGAGCGGTCAGAGGTGCTTCTGGCGCGTACAGGTATGGGATGCGGAGGGCCGGCCCTCAGACCCGAGCCCGATCTCCTGGTGGGAGATGGGTCTACTCGCGCCGGAGGACTGGGCGGGGTTCTGGATCTCCGACGGGGGCGTGGAGCCGCTATCGGAGGAAGACTTCTACGAAGATGATCCGGCTCCGCTCTTTCGCAGGAGCTTCTTCGTCGGCAAACCCGTGAAGCGGGCGAGGCTCTACGCCGTCGGGCTGGGTTACGGCGCGTTCCGTCTAAACGGCCGGGCCGTATCCGACAGCGTTCTGGATCCGCCCTGGACGAGCTTTGATCGCCGGGTGTTCTACACGTGCGAGGATCTAACGGAGAAACTGAGAGAGGGCGAGAACGTTCTGGGAGCCATGCTCGGGAATGGATGGTTCAATCCGCTCCCGATGCGGATGTGGGGTCGGATCAACATCCGGGATCATCTCTTGGTCGGGCGTCCCCAGCTGTTGGCCCAGCTGAACATCGAGTACGAGGACGGGTCGACGCAGACGGTAGCCAGCGATGAGGGCTGGAGGGTAACGCCTGGCCCGATCCTTCGTAACAGCGTGTACCTTGGTGAGAAGTACGACGCGCGCCTGGAGCGGCCGGGTTGGGATCGGCCCGGGTTCGACGATTCGGACTGGGATACGGCCTCGGCGGCCGATCCCATCACGGGCGAGCTGCGGGCGCGACCGATACCGCCGATCCGGGTTACGGCGCACCTCGCCCCGGTCAGCATGAATGAGGTCGAGCCCGGCGTGTTCATCTTCGACCTGGGTCAAAACTTCGCGGGTTGGGTGAGGCTGCGGGTGGAGGGACCTCGGGGTACTACGGTGCGGATGCGAATGGGAGAGCGTCTTTATCCCGACGGCACATTGAACCCGATGACCGCGGTCGCCGGGCAGATCAAGGGCCTGAATGAGAACGGCATCTCTCGCGGCGGACCGGGAGCCCCGGAGATCGCGTGGCAAGCCAACTCGTATACGCTGCGCGGCGGCGGCCCCGAGGAGTACACACCTCGATTCACCTTTCACGGACTTCGCTACGTAGAGCTCACCGGATTTCCGGGCACGCCGACGCTGGAATCGATCGAAGGCTTGCGGCTCAACACGGACGTCGAGCCGGCCGGATCGTTCTCCTGTTCCAACGAGCGATTCAACCGGCTGCACGAGGTGGTGCGGTGGACGCTGCTGAGCAACCTGTTGAGTGTGCAGTCGGACTGCCCGGGACGGGAGAAGTTCCAGTACGGCGGGGATATCGTGGCGACGAGCGAGATGGCCATCTTCGGCCACGACATGGCCGCCTTCTATGCCAAGACCGTCGCCGATCATCGAGACGCGCTGCGCGGGGAAGGGTGGCTCCCCGAGACGGCGCCGTATGTCGGCATCGCGGCGGGTAACTACGTGGAAGAGGCCGGTCCCATCAGCTGGGGTCTGGCTCATCCGCTGCTCATGGCTCAGCTCTACCAGTACTTCGGCGACCGGCGGATCATCGAAGAGAACTTCGAGGCGGCCCGCACCTGGGTGGACCTGCTCGAACGGCACTCGAATGACCACGTCATCGATCGTTGCATAGGCGATCATGAAAGCCTGGATCCGAATCCCGTGGAACTGATCGCCACCGCCCACTTCTTCTTGGCGGCATCTCTGGTCGCCGGGTTCGCGGAGATTCTCGGACGTCCACGAGAGGAAGCTCGCTACCGCCAGCTTGCCCTGGAGATCAAAGACGCGTTCGTCGAGCGCTTCCTGGAGCCCGGTACAGGACGATTCGGAGTCGGAACGCAGAGCAGCCAGGCCACCCCTGAAGGCGAAGTCGAACGGACCATCCAGCGCATGGTGGAGGAGGTGCGCGTCACGCACGACGGCCACATCGCCACCGGCATATTCGGCACGAAATATCTACTGAGCGCCCTCTCTATGACCGGTCATGTCGACGTGGCCTATCGCATGGTGGATGAGCCGACGTATCCCGGATGGGGATACATGCTCGAGAGCGGGGCGACGACGCTGTGGGAGACCTGGGCGGAGAGCGACAACGTCTATTCCCAGAATCATCCGATGTTCGGGTCGGTGAGCGAATGGTTCTACAAGTTCCTGGCCGGAATCAGGCCGGAAGAGAGCGCC